>CALFCF010000009.1 GCA_937951345.1 uncultured Granulosicoccaceae bacterium | reverse complement strand
TTTCAAGTAAAGTGTCAGATTAAGTCTGAACTTCTAAATCTAAGAACACCTTAGATTGGCCATATTTCAATGTTTTGTGAAGCCAAATATGACTCCTCCAGCCTTATATCACTTCGATCAACGCTGCTACACCTAATATACTCATCACTCGTTTCAAGTTATAAGCCAGAACATGCAGACTCATTTCTGTGCGCACATTCTTGAGCCGTTTCATTAAAAAGTGTTGCCTGCCCATCCATGTCTTTATCGTGCCAAAGGGGTGCTCAACCGTCTGCGCTCGCACAACCATCGCGTCCGGGGTTTCATTGAGTTCTTTCTCCATTGACTCCAGTAAATCATCGTGTTCTCGGCGGCGCACACGACGCTCTCTTCCAACTGTGCATTTCGACTTTAGATGACACTCTGCACAAACGGTATACGATGCGTAATAGGAGGTTACTTTTATACCTCGCTCTACCGATACGCCTCTGCGTTTGAGTACTTCATTAGCCGGACACACATAGACATCGCGCTCTTTATCGTATTTAAAATCAGCTTTGTCATACAGTCCCGCTGCTTTGTTATTCGACGTGTAATTCTTTGGCACCAAAGCTTTTGCGCCAGTTTCATAGCATTCGTTGATTCCGGCTCCGCTGTAATACCCACGATCCGCCAACACAGTAATGTCGTTTTTCTTCAGTGCGGCTTGAACGAGCTCTGTTGTTGGTGCTAGTTGATTCCTGTCTGATATCGCATTGGTGACATCGTGGGCGACGATCAGTTTGTTTTCAGTATCAACAGCACTCTGAACGTTGTATCCAACCAGCATGCCCATCCGACCCTTTTGCAACAAGCGGGAGTCTGGGTCAGTTCTCGATATTTGTTTGTCTGGATGGGCCAATACCGCTTTTTCTCGCTCTTTTAATTGCGTCATCTCCTCGGTCAGGCTTGCCAGCTTTGCTTTTAAATCTGGAACAGTGTGCTCCTGATTACGTTGATCCCCCGAATCGGCCTCATCCAGTAGCTTTAGATATTTATCAATGGTTTTATTGACCCGGTCAATGTGCCTTTTCATCACGTTTTTAGTATCGTTATTGCGCCTGCTATTTACTGCCTTAAATTTGCTGCCATCGATCGCGACCATCGCTTGGGTAAACAACTCAAGCCGACGGCATATCTCGACAAACTCACGACATACTTGCCTAATGGCTTTACCGTTATCCTTTCTAAAGTCCGCTATCGTCTTGAAATCGGGTGCCAATCGGCCAATTAGCCACATTAACTCAACATTGCGCAAGCTCTCCCGTTCAAGCCGCCGACTGGATTGAATACGGTTAAGATAACCGTAGATATAGAGCTTGAGTAAAGTGGAAGGATGATAGCCAGGACGGCCAGTGACCTTTGGATTAACGCGATCAAATCCAATGGCTTCTAGATCGAGCTTCTCTACGAAGGCGTCGATAACGCGTATGGGGTTCTCTGGGGATATGTAGTCGTCGAGTCGTTCTGGAAACAGCGTTGCCTGCGTCCGGTCATGTTCTTCCACGAATCGCTTCATTGGAGACTCCACAACTTACAACAAAATTTATATTACGCCTCGCCGCGTTTTCACACAAGCTCTCCCCAAAGCAGAACCAGCGATATGTCGGTGACGGTCAGCTTTGAAGAATAACACCACACTTAGCAGAAACAGCTACAGTCCCTTTTTATGTCTCACTCCCTATCAAACTTAAATGCTGCCCATGAAACAATTGCTGCAATAAGAACTAGTAGTGTCCCCGCGATGTATATGTTGGTTCGGAAATAAGCCATAATTCCCGCACTCGTGAAGAGAACCAGCAAACCAAAAGCGAAGAGGGCAAGTGCCCTTCCTTTGTTAAAAAAAATGTATTGTCTTTCCATAAGAACCCCAACAAGATTCATTGAATGATTTCTAACGAGGAACTCTTGTAACCAATGAGATATGAAGGATCGTACTATTCCACACTGAGCGGTAAATCAAATGTAGCAATTGAAGTACTTTCCGATCACGGCCCAATATCCTCCAAAGCGATCATTCGTAGAAATACGACTAGGACCGGTTAGGGCCGACAGCGGGAGTAGCTTACCTGTCATTGTAAGCCAGATCAGATACCGGTTTTCACATCGACTATTAACATAACTTTCTATCCGTCACAGTTTTTCCATTCCCCCGACATACCCGATACTGCCATTGATGCAAGTTATTGCCTCTCATGTTTATCGACTGCAGATATCACGACATATTCTCCGACTTAGTCAAAGATCTATAAGCGCTCAATCAAGACTGGATGCTCACAGCCGATAGGGTTACCAGGTACGTTCGGATTGATTGACTGCTTGATACGGGACGCTGCTGTGAGCGTTAAGACCACATCAGCACATCTTTGAAAATGATCACCGGGCTACCCAAATTGTCAGTGCACAAACTGTCAGCGGTGTCCGATGAAGTGCTGTTTTCACTATAATAATTTGCTACTTGGTTTTGTTATCGCCTGCACTGCGTTACTCAGCGCCTGCGCAACACAGCAAGAGCCTGATCCTGCGCAAATACAACAACGCAAGCTCGCTCTGCACAGCTGGGTCACATGTCTAAAGCAGGCGCCAGCAACCTCACTTGGGGTTTCAGATCTGCGATCACGTCACCGTGAAAGAATACTTGCGTGTCAGGGGCACGAGTTCGATTTGGTAGCAACCTATCCCAGACACATGAAACCAACGCTCGATCGCGTCATTGAGCAATCTGCACAACAAGTGTTGCTGGGTCAGGCAAGGCCGACAGATACCCTGCTTGATATTCGGCAATCGAACATTCGACGCCCGCTGAACAACAGCTGGCGAGGCATAATGAACTCGGGCTCGCAACCGAGAATGAATTCACTGGCAAAACCGCCGGGTTAGTGTTCCGGGCGACAATATTTCTGAACCCATCGTAACGAAGACCGTGAGCATACACCGGGCAAAACCGAACTGTACCTCACGCCAGACGCCACCCATTTTCCTCTTGTGGAACTTTTACCAACATACTATCCCTAAGCTTGGATGATCGTTAGAGTAGGTGTGTGGGTACCCTGCTATACTGAACGTATATTTCCAGCGATTACACAGTGATTGCACAATATTTGTGCTTGCTGATCAAGCGGTTGTGATCTGCCGATTAATTTGACCAACTGCTTGCCGGCACGGGCCCATTTCTCGCATAGTACTTACATCCATCAATTTTTTGCATCTATTCAACACAGAACAAGATGTCAAAACGCGATACGCGACATAACTTTGTAAGCTCGGGCCAGCTGAGAAGTCCAGAATCTCCCTAATAAACTATCAGGTGTTTCTTTATGAAAATACAAACTTTGCTGTCACAACGTGCGCGTCCTCTGGTAATCGCGTGCGCATTGACATTGCCTGTTGGACAAGTTCTGGCTAACGATCCGGTGCTTGAGACAGAAAACGACAAGTTAAGTTACAGTCTGGGCGTACTTATTTCTGAAAACCTGAAACAACAGAACTTTGAAGACTTGAATCTTGATTTGCTTTATCAGGGTATTGGGCAGCATACGGCAGATGAGTCTCAGGTAACGATAGAAGAAGCGCGAGCCGCACTGCAAGACTATCAACGACGCCAGCAGGACGAAAAGGCCGCTGCTGCAAAAGAAGCAGGCAAAGCCTATCTCGATGAGAACGCTAAACGAGAAGGCGTACAAGTTACTGATAGCGGTTTACAGTACGAAGTAGTAACCGATGCTGAAGGCGACAAACCCGGAATAGATGACACCGTAAAAGTTCACTATGTGGGTACACTGGAAGACGGCACTGAATTCGATAGTTCAGTTGCACGCGGTGAGCCTGCAGAGTTCCCGTTGAAAGGTGTTATTCCCGGTTGGACTGAAGGCTTGCAGTTGATGCCGGTGGGTAGCAAGTATCGCTTCGTAATCCCGTCCGAATTAGCCTACGGTGATCGCGGTGCAGGTCCTCGCATTGGCCCCGGTGCCACGCTGATATTCGATGTTGAATTGCTGGAGATTGTTAAGTAGCGAGAATTAATCCCCACCCTTTAGCCTGAACGTGCTTGAAGGGTGGGTTTGTATTTATTGAGTCGGTTGTTCGCCCTGCATTGTGTGCGATGTGTGTGGTACCGGTACTTCTTCCCTTGCACAAGTTTCACGATAGCCGGGTGAACAGCCTTACCCTAACCTTTTAAGTTTCCCTTCACCTGATTGCATTGCCAGACTACTAACTTTACTACTTAGTTCCGAAAATTCTGTCACCCGCATCGCCAAGGCCTGGCACGATGTAACCTTTCTCATTGAGATTATGGTCCACAGCAGCTGTAACAATGGAAACGTCAGGATGAGCAGCATTGAAAGCCCTAACCCCTTCGGGTGCTGTTATCAGACAAACAAATCGAATATTTTTTGCACCATCTGATTTCAACTTATCAATAGCGGCAATAGCAGAGTTGGCCGTTGCCAGCATCGGATCAACCACAATAATCAGTCGCTCATCGAGTTGAGAGGGTACCTTGTAATAATACTCGATGGCTTGCAGCGTTTTATGGTCCCGGTACAAACCCACATGTCCGACACGTGCTGACGGGATTACGTCCAGCATGCCATCCAACATACCGTTACCGGCTCTCAGTATCGAAATAAAAGCGAGTTTTTTACCGCTGAGCAATTGTGCTTTAGTAGCTTCAACCGGCGTTTTGATGGCACGTGTCTCTAACGGCAGATCGCGAGTAACTTCGTAGCACAGCAGCCACGAAATTTCTCGTAGCAAACTACGAAATTGTGTTGATGACTCGCGCTCATCGCGCATCAACGTAAGCTTGTGCTGCACCAACGGGTGATCGACAAGCAATACATCGAGGCCCTGTAAACGCAGTTGCTCTTGATCCAACATGTCGAAGTTATCCGGGAGCTAAGGTCGTACGGTTCCTGACAGAGATAATAAATGACGAGCTTCAGATATCAGGCGAGCTTCTTGTACCTGACACGTTTTGGCTGCAGATCTTCACCCAGCCGCTCTCGGCGATCAGCCTCGTACTCAGTGTAATTGCCTGCGAAAAACACCATTTGCGAATCATCTTCATACGCCAGTATGTGTGTCGCGATACGATCAAGGAACCAGCGATCGTGCGATATAACAACTGCAGAGCCGGGGAAATCCAAAAGCGCATCTTCAAGCGCACGCAGAGTCTCAACATCAAGGTCATTTGACGGTTCGTCAAGCAGCAGTACATTAGCGCCCTGCTTCAGTGTTAATGCGAGATGCAGTCGTCCACGCTCACCACCGCTCAAATCTTTGGCGAATTTTTGCTGGTCTTTTCCCTTGAAATTAAAACGCCCGATATAATTACGTGCCTGAATTTCATAGCTGCCTATCTGGATAATATCAGCGCCGTCCGATACGATCTCAAACACGCTTTTGTCACCCTCAAGATCATCACGGCTTTGGTCCACATAGGCGACTTTGACGGTTTCTCCTCTAACAATTTCACCACTATCCGGTTGTTCAACACCGGTTATCATTCTAAAGAGCGTCGTTTTACCTGCACCATTACCACCGATCACCCCGACAATCGCACCCTTAGGGATAGTGATTGTCAGGTCATCGATTAAATTGCGATCACCAAAAGCTTTGCTTACACCGTGAAACTCAATCACCTTATCGCCCAGGCGTTCGCCGGCCGGTATGTAGATCTCGTTGGTTTCACTGCGTTTTTGAAATTCCTGCGACTGCATTTCCTCGAACCGTGCAAGACGTGCTTTTGACTTTGACTGTCTGCCTTTGGCGCCCTTACGTACCCATGCAAGTTCAGCTTTCATGGCTTTGGCGTGCGCAGACTCCTGTCGCTGTTCCTGCTCGAGTCGTTCTGCTTTGGCCTCCAGCCAGCCTGAATAATTGCCTTGATACGGGATGCCCACGCCACGGTCGAGTTCCAGAATCCAACCGGCAACATTGTCCAGAAAGTAGCGGTCGTGGGTAATGGCCACCACGGTACCGGGAAAGTCATGCAGAAAATGTTCAAGCCAGGCAACCGAATCGGCATCCAGATGGTTGGTAGGCTCATCAAGCAGCAACATGTCAGGCGCTGACAGCAACAAACGACACAAAGCCACTCGACGCTTCTCACCACCCGAGAGCGGCTTTATTTTGGCGTCCCACTCCGGCAGGCGTAACGCGTCAGCTGCAACATCCATCTGATGGCTTATGCTGTGCGCATCTGCCGCCTGCAAAACAGCTTCAAGCTTGGCTTGCTCTGCAGAGAGTGCTTCGAAATCGGCATCAGGTTCCGCATAAGCCGCATATACCTCGTCCAGACGCTGTTGCGTTTGTTTTAAATCATCGACTGCCTCTTCAACAACCTCACGTACGGTCTTATCCGGATCCAGTTCCGGCTCCTGTTCCAGATAACCGATTTTGATCCCCGGCATGGGTCGTGCCTCACCTTCAAAGTCGGTGTCAATCCCGGCCATGATCTTCAGCAACGTCGATTTACCGGCTCCGTTAAGTCCAAGCACGCCGATTTTTGCACCGGGGAAAAATGACAGGGAGACGTTCTTGAGGATCTCGCGCTTCGGTGGAACCACCTTGCTGACGCGGTTCATTGTGTAGACGTACTGAGCCATTGGATTACCTGATTGAGAGCGTGGTTTTGGGCGTGTATTCACGCGCGAGGTCTGCGCGTGATGCCCGGTGAATCTCGGCGCTATTGTACCTGATCCGCGCAAAACAGGCAGTGCCAGGAGAGGAAACTACCCGCTGCAGGGGTTGTCATAAACAGATATACCCCAAACCGGTTGTGATCAATCCGTAGTCTCGGGGCATCGCACTGCAACACAGAGACCCCGAAGACTCATAACTGTCACCAGGCGTAGCCGCAACGCAAACTGCAGGCTAGACTCCTGAACATTAAGTAGAAAAGAACATCAATATCCAACACCGATGAGCCAAGCTGCCCGGATGCCAATATGCTGAAGTCATTCTTTCCGAACCCAAAAATCTTTTTCTGGTCAGCATTCGCCTGGTTCGCAATGATGCTGGCCGTCTGGTACGGCTTCGCCTCAGGACTCGCCGATACATTGAGCCTGATAAAAATACCACCGGCAGAAGTGGCTGAAGGTGAAAGACCGCCCTTTTTTACAACAACCAAGGTCTGGGTCTATCAGTACATCGTCGGTGCAGCAGTACTCTTCTGCCTTGGTTGGCTGTTCTACGGCCGCAACAAATGGTACATCTGGTCAGTCGTCGGATCAGCAATCATTCTGGTTGTGACCTACTTTCTGGTGCAAATCAGCGTCTGGTTGAATAACTGGTACGGCGAATTTTTTGATCTGGTACAACAATCATTGCAAGACCCGGGTTCCGTTACTGCTGATCAGTACTACGGCAGCATGCTGACTGTCTTCTACGTGCTAATGGCTACTATCTTAGTGCGCGTGGTGTTCTCGTTTTTCACTAGTCACTACGTTTTTCGCTGGCGTACAGCGATGAACGAATACTATATGAACAACTGGGCGAAGCTGCGTCACGTCGAAGGTGCTGCGCAACGTGTACAGGAAGATACCATGCGTTTCGCCAGTATTATGGAAGGCCTGGGGTCAGCGTTTGTCAGCTCCATAATGACACTGCTGGCCTTTTTGCCTTTGCTGTGGCAATTGTCGCAACGCGTTACGGAGCTACCGCTGATCGGACCAGTGAACGGCTCACTGGTTTTTGTCGCTTTGATTTCCGCAGCAGCCGGCACCGTTCTGCTGGCTCTGGTAGGTATACGCTTACCGGGACTAGAGTTTCACAACCAGCGTGTCGAAGCCGCCTACCGCAAAGAGCTGGTATACGGTGAAGACGATGCAGAGCATTGTAAACCGCCGACTGTGCAGTCTCTGTTTGGCGATGTCAGGAAGAATTATTTCCGACTGTATTTTAATTATCTGTATTTCAATATATTCCGTTTCGCCTATCTACAAGGCGCTAATTTCATTCCTCTGATCGCACTCGGTCCAACAATCCTGGCAGGTGCGATTACCTGGGGCGTGTACCAGCAGATAAATCAGGCGTTTAGCCAGGTGGAAAACTCATTTCAGTTCCTGGTAAATTCATGGACCACGATTATTGATTTGATGTCCATTCACAAACGTTTGAAAGCCTTCGAGTCGGCCATCAGTGATTCGGATGAAGTACCTCCGATGGATGCAACAATTTCCCTGAACGCTTAAAATCAGAAATATTGAACCTATTACTTTTATACAAGAACTTATATGGACGCGCTAACGCTAAAAAATATTCAAGCTCCCATTAAACAGCAATATAAGGACGATCCTGATGCTGCTGTCATTACGCTTAAAGCAAGCGGTAAAATTGGTGAAGGCATCACTTGCAAGGTCGATACAGGTGCGGCAATTGCGGAAGCCGGTTTACATCCGGCAACCGGCGGCGACGGAACCTCGCTATGTTCAGGTGACATGCTGCTCGAGGCGTTGGTCGCCTGTGCCGGTGTGACCTTGAACGCCGTGGCGACTGCAATCGGCGTTGAATTACGCGATGCCACAATCTCGGCCGAGGGCGATCTGGACTTTCGCGGCACATTAGGTGTTGCCAAAGAAGCACCTGTGGGATTCAGTAACATCCGTTTGAAATTTGATCTGGATACTGATGCCGACGAGGAACAGATAGAGACACTCATTAAACTGACAGAGCGTTATTGCGTGGTGTATCAATCCATAACCAATACGCCTGATATGGATATTTCTTATAATTAACTCTTACCAGTAAATCTGTGCCGGAACCAATCTACTGTTTTCGGTGAGCCGTTATTTGCAAGACTCGTTTGTTAGAATTTTTTGTAAGGCGTTTTTTGTGAGGCTTTTTTGTGAGACTAGAGCAGCCGCGCAAAAGCAACTGCGGAAGGTTGATCAGCGGCTGCCGGAAGATCGGGCAAAAAACACAAACGGGATTGCAAACGGCCCGAACAATGCGCCCATAACGCCCCAGAACACAGGGTCACGCTGCCGTTGACGCGCTAGTCGATGGCACACCACTGCGCTTACCAGCGCGACCAGCAAAGTTAGTATCAACCACATATCGCACCCCTTTGATTTATCGCATCAAGCATTTTGCTACTGATCAAGCCCGATAGCGTAGCTCAGACCGCCTAACAGGTGCGCCCGGAAATCAGGTTCACTGTAACTCTGCGTTGTGTGTCCACCACCCGTGTACCATGATCGACCACCCATATATTCGTGATACCAGGCGATGGGATGGTCCGCGCCCATTCCACCACCGTTGTACGTTGATTCATCCAGCGTCAGTAGAACATTGACACGCCCACGAGGGTTGGATTGAAAATCATACCATTCATCAGTACGTGTCCAGATTGACTCAAGATGTGCAGTCGAAGGATGCGTTCCGTTCTCCACAATTTGAGTGGCAGTCTGAATTTCCGGGTGGCGGGCAAAATAAGCACCGACCAGACCGCCATACCAGGGCCAGTTGTACTCTGTATCACTCGCAGCATGTATACCGGCATATCCACCACCAGCAGCGATGTAGGCTTCGAAGGCTGCTTGCTCCTGCTCATCCAGTACATCACCCGAAGTTAGTGCCCAGACAACCGCATCGTAATTAGCCAGGTTGCTTTGTGTAAAGATACCCGTTGAATCATCAGCTCGAACTGTGTCAATCCCGGCAGTCGCAGCCAATTCTTCCAGTGCTGACAATGCAGCAGGAATTGAATCATGACGAAAACCCTGCGTTTCGCTGAATAACAATACCCGGAGCCCACTCGTGTAGGTACCGTCGATCAACTCGTCAAGATTGCTGATTCCGTCGCCATCATCGTCCCAACGACCGCTATCGAATTGATCGACGGTTATCCGGAGTGACTCTGATGTATTAGTGCCGGTGACAAAATCAGTTTCAAAACTCGCGAGTGTGATCTCACCATTACGATCAAAAAAAGTCACACTCAATTGCGATTCTGTTCGCGTCGGAAGGTCGGCTACGGCAGCCCAGAATTCATCACCAACCCAATCAGCGAAAAACTCCTGATCACCCCAGGCCAGATTCAACTGAAGCGCATCCGATTGAATGGCGGGAACCTGGACATCGAATGTCACTCGCGTGGAATTTTGTATCAACGGGTCCGGCACACTGTCGGCGGATTGATCAGTGGCACTACTTGAATCGTCACCGGTGAGTGCAGCATCATCAGCTATCACTGATGCTGCTGTGTCTGTGGACGCTACATTGCCATCGGTTGAACCACCAGAGCCGGAACAACTGTTTAAGATCAGAATAAAAACAAGCGGCAGTACCCGTGCTGACAATAATTGCAGACGGGAAATATCAAAATTGTTGTTCATGCGCGTACTCATTGAAAAACAATAGCTGTTCAGATCAACGCAGTTGTACGCCGAGCCCAAGGTCTCAGTCATTGTTTAATTATCTTTGCGTGAATTTTACGCACAAACGAGGCGTATATCCTCCGTCAACTAGCGGCTTTTACTAAACCGTCACAAGAGGATTGTAAAAATCCACGTCAAAAATACGTCAAGTCACCGGAGATGTCATGGAAGTGTGCACTGCGACACGCACTGAGGATAGGTGAAATCGAATTTTCGTTTCCGCAATCTGCGGTTTTGTTGAGTAGTTAATTTCGAAAAAATAATGAATTAATTATTGCTGTGGATGCTGCTGTTGGCGCCGTTCCTTTAATAGCTCCAACACCGCAAGCTTTTGTTCGCGCGACATGATTATCCACTCACGAATTTCATCAGCATTTCGCAAGCAACCTTTGCATAACCCCTCACCATCGTATTCACACACCGCAACACAGGGAGAAGGCACCGTCGTATCCGGTACGGCCCGGCGGCGTCTGCGACGTGTTCCGGAACGGACAATGTCACGTTGTTCGTCGGAGCTACCTGGCGGTTGCTTGCGACTTTCATCAGCATTGGACATATTGAACTGTTTCTCCACTAACCTTTACAGGCGATAACTGCTGACAGATCAGGCGTCAGTTCTGCAACATTCACTTGTTTTATTTTCAATGTAAGCACGGATAACCCTACTCGTTCGACACTCCAGATGGCAGTTGTCTCTCGTTCTAGCCCGGAACGTGCATAAATCCAGCCGGGCATTGTGCATTAACCCGCGTGGTGTGGCTGCTTCAGAGGCGTCATTCGGCACACTTTTTTCAGTATGTTATGCCACTTAGTTGATTTACGTGTCATTCACGATCAAGCAGGATAATCCATGCCGTCGAAGAACAGTCTCTGCCTTAAGGCGAAACTTCAATTCTCTACAATGATTTTGGCTGTAACTATGGTCAACGCTTGCGGTTGGGTTGAATCCGCTGGTGAGCCAGACCAACCCGGACCCCTACTATTGAGCCTGTCAGGAAACGCCGATATTTCGCAACTCGACTTGACTGCGGAATCCACCCGAAACGTAGACTTGTCGGTACTGCAACGGGATCTTGGTGTGGAAAACAGCAATGTCATCTGGCGATCAGTGGGTGCAGGTGATGTGGCAGCATGCAGTACCATCACAAACCGCTCCGACGTCGGTACGTCTTTGTCAGCTACATGTGATCATAGTCAATACGAGAGTACCGAAGATGTCACAAATGTAGCAGCTGTAGCTACAAGCGCTTCAGA
Organism: uncultured Granulosicoccaceae bacterium; assembly: GCA_937951345.1. Classification (GTDB taxonomy): domain Bacteria; phylum Pseudomonadota; class Gammaproteobacteria; order Granulosicoccales; family Granulosicoccaceae; genus CALFCE01. The sequence continues at coordinate 166,109 of CALFCF010000009.1, read as the reverse complement.
GCCGGACAGTTGCAGTGTATTTATTGTTGAAGTAGCTTCCGACACTATCGGCAGCATAGCCGAGCAATCTGTTTATAGCATCCATACACCGGCACTTGCGAGCCCAGTTGCTCTGGGATACGTAATCGATTTCATACAAGGCAATGGTAACTCGCTTAGTTACCCAGTAAACCTTTGTATTCAACCCTGAAGCAACCAGAAAATTTATAATTTGGCCGGCTCTTATACACTCGCAGGTTTCAGCTGACTTTTGTATAAAGGGATTTTTTTCTGATAATGATGGGCCAGTGACTCGACTTCTGCGACCTGCTCCGGCCCCAGTGTTTTAATCACTTTTGCCGGAGAGCCCAATACCAGCGACCGCGCGGGAATCCTGGCACCTTCGGTGACCAATGCATTTGCGCCAATCAAACATTGCTCGCCTATCTCTGCGCCATTTAACACGACAGCATTCATTCCAATCAGGCTGCCATCACCGATGCTGCAGCCATGCAGCATTGCCTTGTGTCCGACCGTGACATTTTTGCCCAGTGTCAACGGATAGCCTGTGTCCACATGCAGCACGCTGCACTCCTGAATATTTGTACCTTCACCAATGACAATTGCATCATTATCCCCTCTTATCACAGCGTTAAACCAGATACTGCAATAATCCCCGAACGACACATTACCGATTATTACTGCACCTGGTGCCGCATAACAGGAATCCGGAATAGCCACTTTTAAATCACCAAGGTCGTATAGCATGTGCGGTAGTTCTCCATTGCTGCTGATTAGAGTGTGAATCGGTTCGGCAATTATATTGCCTGGCGCCCACTTCTGCTGCTACTAAAGCACCACTAAGGTTCTTGCTTGATCTTGCCGATATTCCACACAAGAACCAACAAATAGTACCTGCAGGAACACAATGGAAGCTATTGCCAAAAGTCAGGCCACCACAAACGGGAAGCATAAGCGTCGAGCGTTGAACGCTATCATTCAACCGTTTCTACAATTCAAGATGTTGCTGTACATGCTGGGGTCTACCGTGGTCGTGGCTATCCTACTCGGTACATTCCTGTACTTCGCGTTCAGTGATCTGTTCAACAATCTCTATCAGGGTGGTGACTCAGCAGATTATTACTCAGAAATCATGGATGTGCAGCTGGTACACCTGTTGCGCTACAGCCTTGTCCTGTTCGTCATATACATCGTGCTGTTGGCGGTTGTTTGTATCACCTATACCCATAAGCTTCTCGGTCCACTGCAGCCATTTAACCGACATATTGATTCACTGATTGCCGGTGACTACAGTGCACGCGTAAAGCTGCGCAAAAACGATGTTCAGGTTTACTACGAATATGCAGAAAAGCTTAACAAGTTAGCCGAACAAATCGAATCTGACCGCAATAGTTAAAAACAGCGGTTAGAAAACTCGACTGACAGCTGTAAGTCAGGGCAAATATCCAAAGGCGTCTGTTAAAGACGCCTTTTTATTGCCCGCCACTCACGATTCGAATAGGTTTCGGTTCGCACACAAATCCCCCTCACCTGTCGACTGGCAGGTAATCCATTGCTGGCATGCCAAAGCGCGGCTGTTGCATGAGCGGCTGCGGTATCGCATCATAATCATCTGATTCCAACTGCCTGGTTAGAAGGTCGTCACAGAATCTAAGCAATGTCGGCAAAATTGGGAAAAACCGGCATGAATCCATTTGAGTCAACACAGGATCTATTTGATGGCGCTTCCGTTGGAAGGCTTGCTCGTCGTTGCCATAGAACAGGCGGTCGCCGCACCGTTGTGCACTTCACGACTATGTCAGGCTGGCGCACGCGTGATCAAAGTAGAACGCGCCGAGGGTGATTTCGCGCGTTTGTATGATGATGCTGCGCGTGGTGAAAGCTCGTACTTCAACTGGTTAAATCAGGGCAAGGAGTCCATCGTACTGGATATAAAATCCAGGGATGACCAGCAACTGCTCAAACAAATTATCGCCCACACAGATGTACTGGTACAAAACCTCGCACCAGGTGCGTTGGCCAGAGCCGGCCTCGATCCGGCAGAGCTGCGCGCACAGCATTCGCGTCTGATCACTTGCGATATATCCGGTTACGGCGACTCGCCACAGGTCGCCGGACTCAAAGCTTACGATTTACTGGTTCAGGCAGAAGCGGGTTTGGTCGGTGTTTCCGGCGGTAAACAGGAACCCGGGCGAATTGGCGTATCGATCTGTGACATCGGCGCCGGCATGACCGCACATGCGCTTATCCTTGAGGCGTTGCTGGCACGTGCAACAAGCGGCGAAGGTCGCGCTCTGCACGTATCGCTGTTTGATGTGGCGGCGGAGTGGATGACGGTCCCATTTGTTCACGAGCGCTACGGTAACGGCGCACCCGGCCGGGTTGGTTTGCATCATCCGTCAATCGCACCCTACGGTGCTTACGCCACCGGTGACAGCAAGGAAACCCTAATCGCCATACAGAACGAGCGCGAATGGGTCAGATTATGCGAACAAGTATTTCAAATGCCGGCAATGGCCACGGATGCACAGTTTGATTCAAACATAAACCGCGTCAGTAACCGCCAGGCACTGGATATTGAAATCCAGCACTGCATAAAGCCACTGACTGCAGCAGCATTCAGGCAAAGGCTTGCCGATGCAGGTATTGCTTATGGTGCATTGAATTCCACTGCAGATTTATTGCAACACCGCGCGCTGACAACAGCAACACTGTCAACAGCTAGCGGATTGGAGTTGTCGCTACCCGCATCAGCGCAACTGCAAAATCTACTTGCTTGTCAGCCACAGGATGTTGACAACAACAGGACACCAACAGTGGGTGAACACACTGATCCCATTCGAAGGGAGTTCAGGTGTGACAGCTAACAAATCGGAAAACCCAATTTATATAACCAGTATCTGTCAAGTTTTAACTAGCAATGCGCTGGCGTAACGTCAGGCTGCTCGCTATCGGCGTGATTAAATCGCCCGCGTTGCAAATACTCGATAACCTGTTCGATAACCGTTTCATTGCGCATGATGAACGGGTGAGACACCGGCAGTGTAAGAAAATCACACATACCCGTTAGACGTGCACTGTCAACAGAAACCTTGCCATCATCCGGGTCCGGTAGATAGATAGACAACAAAACATTAATGCTACGTGTTCCGGCAATAACGCCCACATCAAAGTCAGCGGCACCGAGTCTATGCGGCACACTATCATTGTCCGTACCGAGCTGGCGACCGGCGGGGCCGTTTAGCCATTCAAAACCCGGCACATCGCGTAAATTATCAACAACTTCACTACCGTTGTTGGGTGGTGCCAGCATTACAACGCGCCCGAGGACAGATAACTGATTGCGGGAAAGAAATTCGCGTACCAGGATACCGCCCATCGAATGCGTGACGAAATGAATCCGGCTTGACTGATACCCCGGCTTGTCACTTTCGCATTCGCTGAGCCCATCTCTTATTGCAACAGGTGCGAGCGCTTCAACTGTATATTCCCGCGAAGGGTAGTCAATGTTGGCAACACGATAGCCGGCATCAATCAGGCGCTCTCCCAGCTTGTTCATCGAGTTTGCGTTGCGAGCCAGACCATGCAACAGAATAACGCAATCCGTGGGCGCGCTAACCACAGACAATTCGCCCGCCGTCTCATTCCCATGTAAGTGTATGCCCGGCAAAAAGAGCGCCGAAGCGAATACGATCGCAATCGTGACGGAGCGACCGAACGCCGTAAACCCTGCATTGAATTTAACCATCAGTGAAATAATAGTGCCTCCAGGTGCAAATTAAGTTTACCGTAAGCACAGATTCATACATTTGGTCTCCCGTGCGCGACATCCCGTCAGGAATCAGCTGGGCCAAGAGCTAAAATTCGCATCTGATTGCAAAGCTGCACCTGAGCATAGAGAATAAAAGCATGCGGATCACTGACATAGAAATTCACCCGATATCCAGCCGGCTCGACACGCCCTTTGCATTTTCGCAGGGCTGGGTCCATCAACGCTCAGCGACGTTGGTTGAAGTTAAAACTGATACAGGTATCAGCGGTTGGGGCGAGGCCTTTTCCCAGGGCCTGGAGTCTCCAGCGATCGCCGCTGCTGTAATTGAACATGCGCTTCAACCACTGACCCTGGATGCAGACCCACTGCAGCCCGAAGTTTTGTGGTGGAAGATGTATAACCACACCCGTGACTATGGGCGCAAGGGGTCGGTTTTGTCGGCCATAAGCGCTATTGATATCGCATGCTGGGATATCGCCGGTCAGTTCTATCAGCAACCCGTAGCGACCCTGCTAGGCGGGCGGTTTCGTGACGCGGTGGAACCCTACGCGACCGGCTTTTATCGAATCAGTGGTCAGGGAGAAGCTGACCGACTGGCAGATGAAGCACTACGACACATCGACAACGGCTTTCGCAAAATGAAAGTCAAACTCGGGTTTGGCGTTGACGATGATATTGCTGTTATGGAGAGCATCGTCCGGGCGATCGACGGTACGTCTGCTGAATTGATGGTCGATGTGAATCACGCTTACGGCCGCTCTGAAGCCCGTTCATTGGGTGATGCACTGGCTGATACCGGGCTCTTGTGGTTTGAAGAACCGGTGGTACCTGAGGATATAGACAGCTACTGCTATCTTCGTGAATCACTAAACATACCGATAGCCGGTGGAGAAAACGAACACAGTGCTTACGGATTTCGTGAGTGTTTCACCCGCGGCGCATTTGATATCGCACAACCCGACCTTTGTTCCTGTGGCGGGTTTACAGCCGCCAGACACATCACAGCTATGGCACAGGCGTTTGGTATTAGAGTGAACCCGCATGTCTGGGGTAGCGCGATCGCGCAAGCTGCGTCTTTGCAGTTAATCGCAGCCTTGCCAACAACGCATCATTCGCTGTTTCCTACTGAACCGCTGCTGGAATACGATACGTCATCTCACCCGTTTCGAAACGATCTGACCGAAAATCCGGTAACTCTGAACAATGGACAAGTAACTATCAGTGATGCACCCGGTCTCGGTCTATCGGTTAATCGGGACGTACTCAAACAGTATCGTCTCGGCCAGTAAGTCGAAACAACGAGTCGATGCCGGCACAACGAAAACAATCGTCGAAAACCAATGGTTGTGTATCCGGTCTGCGAACACTTTCAATAGAGCAGGCCCGCCGCGTTGTCTTGCATTCATTGGGCTTTGGCAACAGGCAAAATGTACCTACTTCAAGCGACGCAGCCTCAAAACCTGCAAAGAACCCGGATTGGCGGTTACTGAAAAAGCATTTGCACGCGATGGGCACGCTGCAAATCGATGCGATCAACACCATAATACGTTCACACTACATGCCTCTGTACTCCCGCGCAGGATGTTACGAACGCAACAGCATAGACAAGCATCTATTTGACCCTGCCCACCAAACGCCGGCGAAACGGCAATTCTTCGAGTACTGGGGGCATGAATGTTCATTAATGCCTATACATTTATACCCGGAATTGCACTGGCGTATGCAGGATGCACGACAACACAAGGGCATGTACAAACAATGCGCAGCAATTGTCCAACAGCAACCGGCATTCGTTAGAGAAATCCTGACTGCTGTAAAAAACAACGGACCGTTGACATCGCGCGAACTGGAACGTCATGAACGTGGACCGGGTATGTGGGAGTGGAGTAAAACCAAGCAGGCACTTGAATATCTTTTCTGGACTGGCGAGCTGACAACGCGGGGACGCATTGGATTTCAGCGATTATACGACTTGACTGAACGCACCATTCCCGCAAACATTTTGAATAGTTGTACGTTATCGCGCGAGGACGCACAAACTGAATTGTTGTTTCGCAGCGTCAAGGCTTTAGGCGTAGGCACAGCCGCAGATATCCGCGACTACTACAGACTCGGTGCAAAAGACTCAGACAAAGGCTTACAACGCTTAGTTGAAGAACAACGCATTGAACAGATCGACGTCAGGGGTTGGACACAGATTGCTTACTGGATACCGGGAACACGGGTACCAAGACAATGTGGACACACCTGTCTGGTGACTCCGTTTGACCCTCTGGTATGGCAGCGACAACGTCTCAAACGATTATTTGATTTTGACTATCGCATCGAGATCTATGTACCCGCCAGGCAGCGGCAGTATGGCTACTACGTACTACCATTCCTGCATAATGAAAACATCATCGGACGCGTTGACCTGAAAGCTGACAGAGAGAATGACTGCCTGCAGGTTCTGGGAGTCTGGTGGGAGTCACAGAATACAGAAGATACCAAAAACGCATTACTAAGTGAGCTTGATAGATTACGTCAATGGTTAAAGCTGGCGGACATCCACATGTCGAAAGGGTGTGACCTTCGACCCGCTGTCTCATGAAGCCTGATAGCTGCATCAGCTACTTGAAATCATACTGGTTCGGACAGCACTCTATTCGCCGGACATTACTAATAAATTTTTTGCTACCAACAGCTTGTGTATTCATTGCGCAAAAACTGGTACTACAGCCATTAGTAGCTACGAACCAGCTACCGGCGATTACCGTTTTAGTTATTCTGTTTGTAGTTTATCTGGGGCTAGCACTTACCGTTTGTGTGGCGCTCAACCGACACCAGCGTATCCAATCCGGTGGCTACGCGACAAACGGCGATGTCGTGTTTGCCAATGCTGCAGTACTTGTAGCTTTTATCTATTTGTTGATTTCACTAACCGATGTGCTGACCGGTCGTACCGGTGAAGTCACTGTCAATGCCGAGCGCGGTCTGCGGATTAATCCATCCAATGAGAATCCAACGTATAGTGAGGTTGATGCAGAGAAAGGTATCTACAGCCTATCAGGCACCATCGGCATCGGAGCCACAAGTCGTTTTAGAGCGTTTCTGGCGAACTTGCCGACAACATCAAAAAAGCCGGCCAACCTGATACTTGACAGCGACGGTGGCAATATTTTTGAGGCCCGCGGTCTCGCAAAGTTTGTGCGTAGCAACAATGTGACAACGCATGTTGACCGGCAATGCCTGTCAGCCTGCACACTCGTTTTTGTCAGTGGCAATCAACGAACGGCAGACCCACAGGCCCGCTTCGGATTCCATGCCTATCGTCTGGATAGCAAGAGTGCTCAAGTGTGGCTGGACTCCAACGAAGAACAGCGCAAAGACATGGATATCTTCCGTCACAGCAATGTTGATCCGGATTTTGTTAGTCAAATTTATCAAAGTGCGCCGGATGCCCTGTGGATACCGTCACACAGTGAACTTAAAGCCGCGCGTTTTCTGTACAGTGGAGCGCAACAGTAACACCATAGTTCAGCTTATTGACCAGCCATTTGCTGATAGATTGCCCAAACAATAAAACAAGATTGGCCAATTAACCGGGAATTTGACTCCGCAATTGCGATTCGGGTATCGATTAATTTGTATAAGCTGTTTATACCCATTCAACCGCTTATACTGTTTGCCACACGCTAAAGCAATTGAAAAAAAGAACCACATAGCGATCACATAACAAATATCTGGAAAAACGGATTAAACATGGCAGTAGAAACACAAAATAATTTTGATAATGTCGTCTGGGAAAGTGATCGACGCCACTTTTTTCACCCATGGACACATTTCGATAGTTTCAAGGACGAAGGGTCGTTGATATTGACGCGTGCTGAAGGTGTCTATACCTATGATGCCAGTGGTAAGCGCTATCTGGATGGCGTAGGTGGACTATGGTGTATGAACGTTGGTTACGGTCGCGACGAGATCGTTGATGCAATCGCTGAACAGGCGCGTGAACTCGCCTATGCCAATCCGTTTGTCGATGTCGGTAATGCACCGGCTGCTTTACTGAGTGCCAAACTCGCTGAGCTGTCGCCAGGCGATCTGAACCGGGTCATGCTCACCTGCGGTGGTTCGACAGCCAACGACAGTATGGTGCGCCTTGCACATTATTACTGGGGTTGCAAAAATCAGAAGTCGCGAAAAAAAATAATTACTCGTCGCGGCTCCTATCACGGCTCAACTTATCTGACGCAATCCATGACCGGTAAGCCCGCCGACCGCATGCCCGAATTTCACTACGATACCGATCTGATTGTTTACGTCAGTGAGCCCAATTCTTATCGTCCACCCGAAGGTGTCAGTGAAGCAGACTTCGAACAATGGTTGATCGATGAATTTGCAGAAACAATAGAGCGTGAAGGCCCTGAAAACATCGCTGCTCACTTCGCCGAACCCATTCTTGGCGCCGGTGGAGTGGTCGTGCCACCACGACGTTACATCACTGAAACACATGAGCTTTGCCGCCAGCATGGCATTCTTTACGTCGCCGATGAAGTAGTTACGGGCTTTGGCCGGGTCGGTGCCTGGTTCGCATCACTTGATGTCTTCGGTATCCAACCGGATGCAATAGTGACAGCCAAAGGTATAACCTCTGGCTATCAGCCACTCGGGGCTGTTCTGGTCTCGGATGCTATTTACGAGGTTGTCGCAGAAGCCGGGTATGACCGACTGTTCACCAATGGATATACATACTCCGGCCACCCGGTGGCCTGCGCGGCCGCGCTCAAAAATATAGAGATAATGGAACGTGAAAACTTACCAGGACGAGTCCGTGATGATATAGGACCCTACTTTATGGAGCAGGTTGGCACACTGAAAGACATGCCAACGGTAGGCGATATTCGCGGCATGCATTTGATGGCCTGTGTAGTGAATGTTGCTGACAAGGAAACACGTGAAGAACTGCCCGCAGAAGTTAACATAGGCAAGCGTATATCCAACGCTGCCGAAGAACTGGGCTTGCTGGTCAGACCGGTTGGCAACCTCAATGTCTTGTCACCACCGCTGACCATTACACGAACTGAAGTAGACGAGCTGGTATCAATGCTCAGACAATCAATGGATCGCGTCTGCGGTGATCTGCGTCAGGAAGGATTTGACCTATGATCACCACTACAAAAATCCTGTAACTTTGCACACGCGAAAACGTTATACGAGCGTCAGAGACGAGAGACTACAAACGGCTCACTGAGCGATCACCGCATGGTCACTACACAGTCTTTACATCTTCTTTATACAGTCGCATCGTCACCCCAGACATCGCGCAGTCGGCGATCACGTCCGCAGGCCCAGCGATAACTGTTGTACCGGATTGGGCTTTTCTTGTAAAAGTCCTGGTGAAAACTCTCATCGCCTGCAATAGGGTAAAATGTCGACAGTGGCAATATCGGTGTAACAATTTTTTTATCCGCGAATCGTTTTTCAACAACGGCGAGTGATGCTTCTGCAAGCGAACGCTGGTCATCATCAGCAACGAAAATAGCACTCAAATACTCGTGGCCTTTATCGCAAAATTGACCCTTGTCATCGAACGGGTCGACATTAACCCAGAAGTGCTGCAGCAACTGTTCGTATGTCACCTGTTCAGGATTGTACGTAACCTCTACCGCTTCATAGTGTCCACGATGATCGCCATTGTATGTAGGGTTCTCGGTTTTGCCACCAGTGAAACCTGAAATCACATCGGTCACACCTGCCAGTGATTCAAAGTCTTTTTCCATGCACCAGAAACAGCCACCGGCAAAAACGGCTTTAGCCGATTTATCCGTTTGATCAGCACTGGATACTTGCAGACCGGTAAACATCAGCACGACAAAAGAAACTGCACCAAAAAGAGTTCGGGTAAGATTTTTCACGTTTTAAACACCTGAGTATGTTCTGGGTTGAATTGTTTGGAAGCCGTCTCAAAATCGATCGGGGACGCCGAGTCCTGTACGCTGATCCTTCGTTGTGTGCCGCTCAGTGACGCTCAGTTGCTCATTTACTGCGTGTAAACTGCGCTGCTCGAGCGCCATACACCTTGTCTGAGGCGGCCTTGTCTGAGCAGCCTTGTCTGAGCGCACAATCTCGATTTTGAGAGGGCTTCTAGTAAAATACGGCACAACCGATCTGGCTACAGCGTAGGAATATTCTGCGATGGCTGTATGAATTACGACAACACCGGACCCATATTGTTGCAGTACAATTTCACAAAATATGATTACTATCGGGACTGAGGTCAGAGTCAAAACAACAAATGAGCAACGGTATACTTGTCTATGCACTGGCCTGGCTGGTATTTGCAGCGCTACATTCCTGGCTTGCCAGGCTATCTGTACAAAAAGTCCTGGAGGCTTATCTGGGCAAAGCCTATCGCTTTACCTATAACCTGATCGCCGTAATCCAGATCCTGCTGGTCTATAAGATCGGGGGCGCCGTCCTCACGACGAGTAATTTCGCTGTGTTTGATCTGAGTATCCCCTCCTTTGCCGGCTATATGATGCAGCTCTGTGGCATCGTCGTACTTGCCTTTGCGCTGCGCGCTTACGATCTTGGTCGATTTAGCGGGATAACGCAGCTATTGACTGGCGAGCGGCTCTCTGACGCTCAGCCCGAGCCCTTGCAAGTCGAAGGCTTTAACAGACACATGCGTCACCCATTGTATACGGGGGCTTTTTTTATCCTATGGGGGGGAGCCACCTCGCAGCTCGGTTTTTGGACCGCTGTTTTCGGTACGCTTTACCTAATCATAGGAACCCTGTTCGAAGAACGTAAATTGATCAGACTTTATGGAGATGAATACATTCATTATCAGCAAAAAGTACCTCGGTACTTTCCTCGCTTGAGATTGTCGATCAGCTTTTTGAACTAGGGAACCTCTGATTTCCTGGCACAATTTAATTCAGACAAATCGCCACCTGCCAATATCTTCGACGCTCATGGATCAAGTAACACTTAAGCAACTATTGTCCTCACAAAATGCGCAGTTTAATGAAGTACCGGCTGATACGAGTTTGTTTAAGCCAGGGGATAGCTGCAAACATTTCGTATACGTTGAAACAGGACAGGTTCGGGTTGAAATGCTGGCGCAAAATGGCCAGCAACTGATGCTTTACCGAATTGCTGCGGGGGAGTCGTGTGTGTTAACGACTGCATGCCTCTTGGGTAACAATAGCTACTCGGTACAAGCAACTGCAGAAACTGCTCTCAATATATGTCTTATCGCAAAATCCGATTTTTCTAACGCCTTGAATCATTCCGAAGTATTCAGACAATTTGTGTTCAACGGGTTTTGTGAACGCTTGACAACCGTGATTGATCGCATGAACGAACTATCGACTACCACCATCGACCAACGACTGGCTACAGTACTCTTAAGCCGATACAACCTATCTCGATCTAAAATGAAGTTGCAGCTAACACACGAGGAATTGGCAATCGAGGTAGGTACCGCACGAGAAGTTGTCAGTCGTCGACTGGCGGCCTTTGAAAAGCTGGGGCTATTACAACGAAGTCGCGGGGAAATCCAAATAAGCGATATCACCGGGTTGAAAGAGCAGACCCTCTATCGCGAATAATGAAAGTAGACTGATGGTGATGCACGTTCGCGGGTACGACGCGAATTTACGTGACTAAGTTACGGAGGCAGACAGTCAGATTCCCTTAAGCTGACAGCCTTTCACACTACACTGAGGTCACAATAATGGCACTTGCACGCAACGTAGGTTCTACAGATAAAATCATCCGCCTGGTCGGTGGGTCTGCCCTGGCCCTGTGGGGGGTGTTAGGTGCCGGACTGGGTGGCACAGTTGGGATGGTAGCGCTTATAGCCGGACTTGTTTTTATCGGCACAGCGCTGATTAATTTTTGTCCGCTATTTAAGCTGTTTGGAATAAGTTCTTTCAAGGGCTAATTCGCTAACCTCAAGCTATCACCCACTAAATTCAGTTAAAGCGTTTGTTAACAAAGGCTTAGCAACGGCTATATTTAACCATGAGCCTTCGATACCTGAGCGCGAGGTTGTACCGAAACGGCCCTTGCAACTGAACCACGGGTTCGAATATCTGTCTGATAAGTGCTACTGTTTTCTGTAGTAGCATTTATCCAATTTGAGTGATAGCAAAAATGACTGGCGAAAATCCTGAACTTAGCAACGGCATTTACACGATAGAAAGTACTCACGATGTCGACCAATTGATGGATAAATTGGTCGCAGCACTAACTGATAGAGGATTAGGCGTTGCCGCCCGTATCGATCATTCCGCCAATGCAAAAAAAGTGGATCTGGAGTTACCGGCGACACAGGTTGTAATATTCGGCAATCCAAAACTCGGCACACCACTGATGCAAGCGTCGAACAGCATGGCGCTCGATCTACCGATGAAAATGATGGCAAGCGCAAGTGCCAACGGAAGAACCGCACTCAGCTGGGTCGATCCGTTGCACCTGAAATCGTTTCACGGTGTAACAGGTTGCGATGAACTGTTTGAGACAATGAGTAACGCGCTTAAGTCGATAGCAACAGAAGTCGTCGCCTAGCGATTTTTGGCTCCTGTTTACTCTGTTATTCAGACTCTGTTATTCAGGCCTGGTTATCCAGATATCCTCAGTTGTTCTGTTTTTACAGTTCCGCGCACCTTAAGAGTCGTGCCAGGCTACTTTAAATCCGCCATGGAAGATTTAAGAGAGCAGATACTTTAGGATCAAACAACATTCAAACAAAGGTTCAAACAGGCTACCTGTTCAGTCTGTTGAGCAACCAGTAGAAAAGCAAAATTAGCAACAACAACAGCGCAGAAAGATAACAACGAGGAACGGACGCCAGCCAGCTAGCGGCTTCGGCAGTGGAGGCAGTGGACTGCGGGCAAACCGGCGTCTCGCTCGAGGCTTCTGCGAACGATGCGACCAAAGCGATTGCGAACGCTATCCACCATCCCAGGCCGAACAAACTAAACAGACTGATTGAGCCCAAAAATCCGGGTGGCTGGCGAGACAGCACACCGCTGGCGCCCGCGCGCATGACGCCAATCAGGATCAATAAATAGGCCGCCAACACCACATAGCACACAGGTATCGATGCAACAGCCGGGCAAGCCTTACCATTCAAATTATCAATACTGAGCAGTGCAGCTCCCGTTACACCGGTCAAAACCAGCAAAAGAAGTAAGATTTTTACGCCGTTTTTCATCTGGATCTCGCGCGAATCCGTGCATTTAGGTAGCCATTGCAAGTGGGGACCGAGATTTCCAATCCTTCGCACAGTTGAGTATAACGTGGTAAATATATATGCTTGTTGGTGAGATCGCTTGCAGCGGCAGAAATTTTTGCGTGTTTTGTCGCTTTTAGTCGAGACAACAGCGTTCGTGTGCTGCTTGTCATTTTCAACAGGCGACTGTTGGCCGTTCAGTTGAAAACATTTGTATTACTAAAATGCGTTTGTGTTAGTTTGTGTTAACAAGGGAATGGTCTTTTACCGGTATGTTGATACTGGCGTGTTGTAACTAAACGGACCAACAATCGAACATACTTGAAACCAAATAAATACAAATGAGTTTAAATAAATTCGATTGGAAATAAGTTCAATTGAAAATAAATTCGATCGAAAATAAATTCAATTGAACTCAAATGCAATAACACCCAGAAAGCGTGAGACGCACAACAAGATTTGCAACACCGTTAGTTCAACCGCCGATCACTAACAATAAAATTTATTCATAGTTAACGGTTTACCTACTAAATTTATATTTTTTATTGAATAAAACAAGAACGTAAACTTAGAAAATTATCAAAGCCTGATAATCAATTGCCTGATAAACAATTGCCTGATAAACAATTATATGCATCCATCGCCATCCTCAGCAGTTAAAAAGATTATCTGGCCTTCAATAATGATGGTCTGTCTTTTTATGACAGGTTGCGCGACAACCAAACCAACAACCAAACCAACAACCGGCAACGCGAACAATACGCCGATCCTGGTACAATCTACCAGCCAGCAGGACATGCAACTGCAACGCAAAATTCTGCACGCCATTGCAGATGAGTCCCGAATCGATGCGACGCGCGTAGCTGTGACGTCAAACAACGGCATCGTTACGCTGCGCGGATCTGTGGATACACCACTTGAACGTCAGCTTGCAGAAAACGTAGCGGCAACAGTGGACGGTGTGATCGAAATCCGGAACCTGCTGACTTTCAGCTAACAGCGCTTATAACCAGTCCGCCCAGAACTGACCATAACAGACCACAACTGTTACCGGAAAAACAACCGTTACGCGTTTCCGGGCGTGTCTCTGAACCGATTACCCGGCCTGAAGCCTGAATCCTCAGGATCACGCGGGTTCGGCACCCAAAGTTCGCGATCAGGATGCATACCTGCACCCTGAACAGCAGACACCGCAGAACGGCGCATTCTGTTCAAGAGACGTGAATTTACCTCACCGCAATTAGGGTGTAGCCCGCCGTTCCCGGCAACTACCGAATCCCACTTTGCACGTCGCGACGCAACGGTATCTGCGTTTTCAAGCGCCGTGCAGTTGAGTTCATTGGTGTTGAGGTCAACAACAATTTCATCGCCGTTTTCGACAAAGGCGATTGGTCCACCAAGCGCGGCTTCGGGTCCGACATGACCGATAACCAACCCGACAGAACCACCTGAGAATCGTGCATCGGTCATCAATCCAACCACAATATCTTTGTCCCTGCACAGTGTGGTTATGCGTGAAGTGGAATCCAGCATTTCAGGCATTCCCGGTGCGCCACTGGGACCCTCGTAACGCACGATGACCATGTCGTTGTTCTCAAAGCTATCAGGCGCGTTTTCGAGCGCATCGAGCAGCGCCTGCTCCCCTTCAAAGACTCGGGCTTTACCGACAAATCGGTTATCTTCCAGCCCCCCTTCGACACCGGCAAGTTTCAATACGGCACTGTACTCAGGGGACAAATTACCACCGAGAACACGCAAGCCACCGGTAGGTTTATAAGGTTGGCTAACGCTGTAAACAACCGTGCCATCCGGATCATTGGTTTCCAGCCGTTGCACCTGTTCAGCCAGCGTCTCACCGGTACAGGTTAACGTGTCACCATTTAACAACCCTGCTTCCAGCAGAGTTTTAACAATCACTTGCACCCCACCCTTCTCATCAATGTCGACCATTGAATATTTTCCATACGGCCGTGCATCTGTCAGCACAGGTACAACATACTGAGAGAGATGGTTGAATTCGTCTGGAGACATGATGTCGTCAGCAAAACTACGAAAACCGGCAGCACGCGAAATCTCCGGTGCGTGCAACAGAACGTTGGTGGAGCCACCGACCGCCATGGCAACGATAACTGCATTGCGAATAGAGTCACGAGTTACGATATCGCGCGGTGCAACTCCGTTTTCGATCATTGTCAGCAGGTATTTGACGAGTTGATCAGGGAATTCGGAAAGCCGGCGCGGATCATCCGATGGCGGTGCAACCATATGCAGCGGTTGCATACCGACCACACCAATGAACGTCTGCATTGTGTTGTAGGTGAACATGCCGCCACAACTGCCGTATCCGGGGCAGGCTTCCCGCGCAATTCGTTGTTTGTAATCAGTATCCGGGTGAGCAGCTACTTGAAAGCCGGTGATGATATCTATCGGTTCGCCATTAGATGAGTCACGACCGGGACGAATCGGACCATCCGACATGATGATGGCCGGTCGGTTGTGCTCGAGCAATCCGGCTAGTGTGCCAACCGGTGGTTTGTCACAGGCCACTACAGCGATAGTACCCTCAAGGCCACTGGCACTTAGATGTTCACACAGCGTGTCGTGCGTAACTTCTCTTCCAATCAGCGAGTAGCGCATCTCGCGGGTGCCGTTACGCATACCATCAGAAGTTGCAACGGTAAATTCAGGTTGCACCAGGCGTAACTGTGCTTTGCCGGCGCTTACGCCGAGATGATCACGTAAACAACGATGGATAGCTTCTACTTTGGTCTGTACACCAAGGTAACACTGGCTGTCACCCTTCGTTCCTACGACACCGACAGAAGGCTTGTGAATCAGGTCAAGGTCGGTTTCAAGTACGCGAGCGATACCATAGGTCTGGGCGTTACGACCGGGGTTTTTATCAAATATAACCGGTTTGGATTGTTTGCTCATACTGACAATTCCGTTAAATCCCCTGCTAATAGCTGATTGGCTGACGGGTTCTTTAGTTTACCGCGGCATTATGACACCTAAACCTGCCAACCCCAATGCCGGCAGCGTCAGGCAGTTTCTACCGGCGCACGAGAAACGACCTGTTTGCGGCGCGCCTCACGATAAACAGTAAAAATTGCAGCTGCAACTATGACAGAAGCGCCAAACAATGTAGCCGACCCGGGTAGCTGATCAAACAACCACCACCCTAGCAACACCGCATAGAGCAGCCGTATGTAATCGAGCGAGGCCAGTAGTGACGCCTCACCCAGCGAATAGGCAAGAACATTAAGCCGCTGCCCAAGGTAAGCAGTAATCGCGAGTATGGTGATCAACAACCACAGGTAGGGTGTCAGAGGTTGCCAGTTCATAAGAGCTGGCAGAAGCATGACAAAGGCAACACCGACAACATGAAAGGACATAATCACCTGTACGGATTCTGTGCGCGTTAAATGCCGAATGATAACCATTACACCACCAGCGGCGGCGGCTCCGATGATCGCAAGTAATCCATACACACTGAAAGCGTCAGCGCCGGGTTGCAGCATAATCAGAACGCCAACAAAACCGACAACAACCGCACTCCAGCGATAGGTTCCAACAACTTCACCGAGAAAAATCACGGCAAAGATTGTCACGAAAAAACTCTTGGCAAAACCGATAGCAGTAGCATCAGCCAGCGGTAAATGTATAAATGCAGTGAAGCCGCATACCATTGCGATCGAACCGAGCGTCAGACGGGCAGCAAGCAACCCAAAACGACGGGTTCGAAAAGAATCAACAGGTTTGGTGAGCCAAAGCGGTAACATGATGAGCGCCATACCGAGCTGGCGCAGCAGCAGAATCTGGGTTACATGTAAGTGCTCACCGGCAAGCTTAATCACGGCAACCATACACGAGAAAAATCCAGCAGCGGCTACCAGTATAAAAGCACCCTTTACATTGTCTGGCAACAAGTGCCTGTCTCCCGGCAAAAAAAGATTATCCCGCTTTACGAAAAGTCAGGTTAATTCGGCAGGATCCGGTTACCGGATCAATACCGGGTTTCAAAGGTCGGACACCGTGATAGAAAAGCCGTGAGGCACCTCCCCATACAACAACATCTCCACTTGCAAGGTCGATCGGTGTCGATCGACCCTTGCCATCAGAACCTTGTACAAAAAACCGTGCTGGCAAGCCGAGCGACAACGAGACAATCGGCTGGGTGAAATCGTTTTCATCACGGTCCTGATGCGCAGACATTCCTTTACCCGGCGCATAACGATTTATCAGACAGGCATCAGGCGCGAAATCATCGAAACCGCAACGCTGTGCAGCCATTTGCGCCAACGAAAACAACAACGGTGGCATTTCCGGCCACGCTGTCCCCGTTTCAGGGTCGATCGGTTCATACCGGTAACCCCGTCTGTCCGAGACCCACCCGACTACACCGCAATTGGTGATCGCTGCAGCCATAGTGTAACCGCGGGGTGTTTGCATGTGTCGAAAAGGTGAACGATCAACGACCAATTGCGTTAAATCAAAAACCTGTTGAGGGTCGAAGCAGTTACGAAGATGGAACATATCAGGCACACCGGACACAGGCTCTGAGCTGACCGGTTTAAAGAGTTGCATCAGAAAATGCAGTGATGCGTTACGTTGTGCAATGGGTCAACCTAGTGACTCAAGGGTTGCTTGCGGTAAAGACCAACGACTTGCTCGACGACTTTGTCAAAACTGTAGGTTGTCCGAATCAAGTCATCAGCGGCTTCAGCTAGTACAGACAGAGTTTCAGGATCATCGATGCAGCGCTGCATACAGACAGTCAATGCATTAATGTCTCCTGCCTCAAACAGTAAACCGGTTTTACCATCTCTGACCAGATCAGAGTTGCCGCCGACGGCTGTCGCCACAACCGGCAAGCGCGCAATCATTGCCTCCATAACCGCATTGGGTAAACCTTCAGCGAAAGAAGGTTGTACGTAGAAATCAAAGTTTGAATAGGCTACTGCCGTATCCTCCATCTGACCCAGGAAAAAAACCTGACTGTTAATCCCGTGATCGGCACACTGCTTTTTCAGGTTATCCCGCTCGTTACCATCACCAACCAGATGCAGCTGAATAGTACGCTCCGGATTGTTTTTCACCAAAGCTGCAAACGCATCCAAGAGCACATGCACACCTTTGACATGCCGCAGCCTCCCGCAGTAGCCGAACACGACAGGTTTGCTCGGATCCCGTTGTTCTAATCGACGCCTTGGAGGAATGTCGATTCCGTTCGGAACGAACTGTATCTGTGATTCGCTATAACCTGCTTCCAACAGTTTAGCGCGCGTCTCCAGGCTGATGGTTTGGAAATAATCGAGGTTTCTGAGCGCGCGTCGAATGGCAAAGTTTACCGGCAACCAACGCTTGGACTGATCGAGGATGCCACCGTTAAATTCAAAATAGCCGGAAATCTTCGCGATAACCGGTTTTTTAAAACGAGGTCTCAGTGCAGCGGCGGCGGCTGCAAACAAGCGTGTTATGTGTACATGGACTGCATCGTACTTGTGCGCTTCACGCAACAAGTATTTTCCGAATTTAATCGTCATCCAAATACCGCCGAACAACTTGACATGCGGGTAATCGATGCGAACAACCGAGAATCCGTCAATGGTGTCCTCGAGCGATTGACCAGGCACAACGCGTGGCGCAACGAAACTCACTGAGTGCCCACGCTCGCGCAAAGCTGCTGCCAGCCTACGAGCCTGTGTTTCTGCACCACCGAGTGTCGGGAATGTGCTGTCGACGACAAACAATAGACGCAACGATTGTTCTGAATCGGCGGGAGAACGATCAGGTTCAGGAGAATTCATTTTCCTAACATCCTAGCCTGCTCTATTCACGAAGGCGAAAACAGTGACAATGAAAACTAAGCCATTTCCAGTTAGAAAAGCAGTTTTAGCGTCGCTGCGGGTATTCGCACACTGTTTTCGCCTTCGTGAATAGAGCAGGCTAGATCGTGCACGGCGTCGTGTTACGCAACAGTGTGTTGACTGCACAGGAGGCTGCCTGTACAGAAGATTGTCTGGATACATACACGCAACCGGTATATATGCGGTTTATTTTTGGTTCTAATTTTTGGTACTAAATATGTACCCTTCACCGACATTCTAGCGATTTGACCAGACTTTTACACCAACAATTATTTGTCGCGATGCTGTTAACCAGACCCGGCAATGCGCCACTCTCCCGTTGTTGCTCCGGTGGAATCGCATCAGTCAGGCCGCCAGTCAACTACCGTAGCCTCCGCCTCCGGGTGTCTGCATCACGAAAACATCATCGACGTCGACCTCTACAGCATCAATACCAGCCAGCGGGACATGGCTGCCATCTGCCCGTTCAACCCACTCCTTGCCCACGTCACCGGGTTCGCCACCGTCAGCACCAAACGGCGGTACGCGTCTGTGGCCGCCGATGACGGTAACTGTCATCGGTTCCAGAAATTTGATTTTTCGCGTTATCCCACTTCCCCCGGTGAAGCGACCGCGACCACCCGAGCCATGGCGGATGGAAAATTCCTCCATACGTACAGGAAAGCGCCACTCCAGCACTTCCGGATCTGTACTGCGGGTATTGGTCATATGGGTTTGAACCGCAGAACATCCGTCGAACGTCGGCCCGGCACCTGAACCGCCACATATAGTTTCATAGTTTTGTAGACGATCATTGCCCCATACAAAATTATTCATGGTCGCCTGACTGCCCGCGATGACACCCAGCGCTCCGAACAAGGCATTGCACATGGCCTGGCTGACTTCTGTGTTGCCGGCAATTACAGCCGACGGATAGGCTGCATTAATCATGCTGCCTTCAGGGGCGATGATAGTCAGCGGTTTGAAACAACCCTCGTTTAGCGGTATCGGATTATCAACTAGTGTCCTGAATACATAGAGCACTACTGCACGGCAAACAGCAAACGGTGCGTTGTAATTGAATGGACTTTTTTCAGAGGTGCCAGTGAAATCAATAATTGCTGTGCGCGCAGTACGATCAACCTTAACTGCGACGTTGATACGCGCACCGGAATCAAGTTCATAACTATAGCTGCCATCGTTTAACGCAGTGATGACCTCCCTGACACAGGCTTCTGCATTATCCTGAACATGTTGCATGTAGGCCTGAACGACATCCAGCCCGAATAACGACACCATTCGCCTGACTTCACGTGCACCTGTTTCATTGGCGGCTACCTGCGCTTTCAGATCGGCAATATTCTCGTCGATGTTACGGCAGGGGTATTTGCCTGAGGCGAGCAACTGGCGAGTTTCGGTTTCTCTGAAGTGCCCGCCGTCCAACAGTTGAAAGTTATCAATCAGTACTCCTTCGTCATCGATATGCTGACTGTCAGGAGGTGCTGACCCGGGTGTACGGCCACCGATGTCGGCATGATGTCCACGCGACGCCACATAAAAAAGTACCTTTGTACCAGCGTCGTCCCATACCGGTGTCACCACGGTTACGTCCGGCAGATGGGTTCCACCATTAAAGGGCGCATTAAGCACATACGCATCACCCGGGTTCATCGAGTCACTGTTCAGCTGAATTACTGTCAGTATCGACTCACTCATGGACCCGAGGTGGACAGGCACATGTGGTGCGTTTGCGACCAGCTTCCCATCGGTATCAAACAAAGCACATGAAAAATCAAGCCGCTCTTTTATATTTACCGAATAGGCGGTGTTGGCAAGTGTTGCGCCCATTTGCTCAGCAATATTCATAAACAAATTGTTGAACACCTCAAGCATCACAGGGTCCGCTGTCGTACCGATTGAAACAGCTTGTTTCAATTCTCCGATGCGCTCAAGAATCAACTGCCCGTGTGCATCGATCGACGCCTGCCAACCCATTTCGACTACAGTGGTACCCGTGTCTTCACGAATAACAGCAGGACCATCAACGAACTGACCGGGCAGTAAATGACTGCGCTCAAACAATGGAGTAGCGAGGCGTTTGCCATCAGTTACCATCATGACCGAGTCCAGTGGTTGCGGAGGCTTATCTGTAGATGCCAGCGTAGCCTCAGCCAGTGGCTCAGCCGTCCCTATTGCCTCAACACTCAATGCTTCTATCACCAGCTCCCGATCACCCGCAGAGAATCCGTAGCGCGCCTGATGAGCAGACTCAAAGCGTTGTCGAATCTGATCTGTTGTACCAAAGTCCACTTCTAACGGTACAAACGAACCCGGGTAACGGATGTGAGCACGGCGCAACACGGTTATCACGTCAACATCAATATTTTGTGCAGCAACCTCAGCTGTGGCATCGGCCGCCATACGCTCAAGTGCTGTTGCAGCAGACAGAACCACATCAGCATGGTCGAGGATCTTCTCGAACTGACGCTCACGCAGTGCACGAATTTCAGCCAGCCCCATACCGTAAGCTGACAACACTCCTGCATAGGGATGCAACAGAATGCGTTTGATACCTAACGCATCTGCAACTCCACAGGCATGCTGCCCACCGGCACCACCGAAACAATTGAGCGTGTAACGTGTGATGTCGTAACCACGCTGCACTGAAATTTTCTTTATTGCATTGGCCATATTGTCGATTGCAATGCGAAGAAATCCGCTGGCAACCTGATCAGGAGACATCAGTGGCTGACCAGTTTGCTCAGCTATATCTTTAGCCAGCTGCAGAAACTTCTCTTCAACTATGTCCGCATCCAGTGGCTGATCAACATTTTCTCCAAAGACATGCGGGAAGTGATGTGGTTGCAGCTTGCCCAGCATGACATTGCAATCAGTTACCGTAAGAGGACCTCCGCGCCTGTAGCATGCCGGCCCAGGGTTAGCGCCGGCACTGTCAGGCCCGACCTGAAACCGCCCTTCACTGAATTTGAGTATTGAGCCACCTCCGGCTGCAACCGTATGTATATTCATCATCGGCGCTCGCATTCGAACACCGGCAACCTCCGTCTCGAAACTGCGTTCGTACTGCCCGGCATAATGACAGACATCTGTCGATGTACCGCCCATATCAAAACCGATCAAGTGATCGAAGCCCGCCTGCTGGCCGGTCTTGACCATGCCAACTACGCCACCGGCAGGTCCCGATAAAATCGCATCTTTACCTTGAAACAGACTGGCGTCGGTCAAACCGCCGTTGGACTGCATAAATAGCAGCCTGCCAACACCGTCGCGATCTGCATCAAGCGCATCTCGCATCTGCTCAACATAACGGCGCAATATTGGAGACAAATAGGCATCTGTTACCGCAGTATCACCACGACTGACGAGCTTCATCAGCGGCGATGCGTGACTGGAAACTGAAATTTGAGTGAACCCTGTTTGCTCGGCGATCGCAGCGAGGCGCTCTTCGTGTGCCGGGTTGATATAACTGTGCAGAAGCGCAATAGCGACGCTGCGAATTCCGCTGTCATAAGCATTTTGCAGTGCAGTGCGAGCAGCGTCTTCATCAATCTCGTGCAACACGGTGCCCCGGGCATCCAGCCGTTCGGATACTTCTACAACCGACTCATAAAGTAATTCCGGTAGCTCAATGTGCAGGTCGAACAACGTTGGACGCGCCTGATATCCAATACGCAGCAGATCACCAAATCCAGCAGTAATAACCAGCAATGTTCTATCGCCTTTACGCTCCAGTAGAGCATTGGTTGCGACCGTCGTGCCCATTTTTACCGCTTCTATGCTGTGCGGGGGTATCAGCTGCTCGGCTTTTAGACCAAGAAGATCGCGTATCGCATGCACAGCTGCATCACGATAATGTTCAGGATTCTCTGATAGTAGTTTACGGGTAACCAGCGAACCTTCAGGAGCGCGAGCAACAACATCAGTGAATGTTCCACCCCGATCTATCCAGAATTGCCATTTATCAGTCATGTATTTTTCTGTTCAACAAAAGCTACAGCTTGAAAAGTGTGACACGGGCTACTCATCAGCTAGCCTGCTCTATTCATGAAGGGTTCGCCACCAGACAGGGCGTTGACATCCAAGCCTTCAAATTACAGCACTGTATAATACCGGTTTGACGCAGACTTTGCGGCACAAAACCCTATTGAGATCACGCAGTTGAAACTATCCGTCATTGTGACATCCGAGCATAAGTCCGAGTGGGTGAACAACACCCTCTGGGCGTTGGCGAGACAGACTTTCACTGATTTTGAGGTGTTGCTTGTAAGTGCCGAAGACAAAACTGACCCGCAGATAGTTGAAAGTTTGCTGCAGAATCCAATCGGGAACCTCGCAGTACGCCACATCAACCTATCTGATCAATCTAACCAATCAAGGCCGGCATTACCCGTTTTGCTGGATCAAATGGAAAACGACTATATCGTTTTCCTGCACAGCAACAATATTCCCAGGTGGGATTTTCTGGCCTCTCATGTAAAACGTGCCCGGGCAGGAAAATGTTTGGCCGGCAGGTACTACGCCTTACCGCACCTTGTAAGCCAGGCAATCACAGTTGAAGACATTCAATGGGGTCGTTGTTTTGATTTTCTGTGGTTACGACAAAACGGGCTGTCGCCTACGGCAAATCGTTCGCGTTTATCAACCGGTCGATTGGCAGCCCGTATGCTCGATGGATTGATGCCCTCGAAGTACAAACCCGGTCACTATCATTTGTCGGGGTGGAAATCAGATCTGAATGCCGCTATCGAACATAATAGCGATTCAGATTTAACAGCCGAAGACATCGGGAATCCACACCATCACCTTGCGCGTTGTGGACTGGCGTTAGCCCGGCTGGAGCGTGCTGCAGTCTGCCTGCAGCTAAACGATTGATGTAACAGCCTGCGCAAATACGGGAAAATTTCAGTCGAAAATCAATTCAGCCGGCGTTCACTCGACAAAACTACGTGTTTTGTTCCTGGCGTTGTCTGAGGTATCCCCGCACACCACTGATTGCTGAATCCGCATATCGCCCTTTTTGCTGATGCCGAATTCTGTGCAAGGCAAGAATCGACACGGGTAATCCCTCATCGTCGATTAATCGCCGAAAAGCCGTATCTTCAAAGGTCTTACGCCAACGCTTTGTCGGTTGTTGATAGAACTTGAGATCTTTGCAATAACCGCAATGTCGTGCCACATCACCATGAACAATCTGAAACGCACCTTTTGCCTTGGTAATCGGGTTGGTAAAAAACATGCCGGCGTCAATGTCGACAATACCCTGCACTGATGGTTTACCGGCAACCAGGGCGTGATTGGCAGGCAGAAGTTCGGTTATTTGTTCCGTCGATGGGTACGCAAGTCGAAACTGCTTGCCGGCTAAGCTTGCTGCGACCGAATCCATACAACCATCATGAAAAATCAGATCGCAATCAGCAAACCAGACCCAGTCTGCAGTCGTTTCGATAGCAGCTTTGTTGCGCCCAATAGCCCGGCGAAACAATGCGTCACGTGGCAGTGCTGAAAAGCGCCATTCGACATTAGGCACAGAAAGTTCTGCAAATCTTCGAATGAGTTCTACTGTATCGCGGTCCTCTTCAGCATAAAACAGGTGATAGATTACGTTGATATTGCGCGGCGGGTAGTTAACCAGTGAACTTAACTGAAAAATCAGCAAATGCGCGTACTGCCAGCAATGACTGACTATCTCAAGCGTTGGCTTTGCGATTGATTGACTAAGTTCCCGGGGCTCGGGAGGCTTGGGGCCAAACCAGGTAAGCGGCAGTACAGTACCAATCAGGCGGCAATACAACTGCTTGTAGAACCACGCCTTTAAGTCGGCATTCACAACAGACATTCCAGACTTAACCTGACGTTGCTCGAACTACATACTGAATCAGACCACATCCGCTGGTGTTTTCGGGGACGGTGCAGTTTGTTCAGAACGTTCCTTGAGCATTTGGTCAAGGATGCCTTTGACATCTGAATTAGGAATATTCTTGTCAAAACTACTGAAGCGATGAACGTAAATGCCCTGTTGGCGGAAGCTATCTTCCAGAAGCGCAGCCTTTTCTTCCATTCCGTCGATTTTCAATAGATCAATCGCCCAGCCATCGTAGCCTTCTTTCGAGGCAAACCACAGGTCAAAAAGATCCGTGAGCTGTTCTTTCAGCAGATCCTGCCAGACTTCCCACTCCGCCCCTTCGATATTGGATTTGATGATATTGACGACACCCTGGTCCCGGTCGATCCCGTTTTGTTTCAACCACTGAGAGAAGCGTTGTTTGGGTACCGTTATTTCACGGCCCTTTATAACGTTGTTCTTACCCTGGTATATTGATGAGCCAACCAGATTGCGGTTCAAGTAGAGGGTGCAGTGCCCTTCGCTGTCGCCAAGAGCCGTGTTTACGATCTGGACTTTCTTGTTAAACATGAACTTCAAGCGGCAATGACGCGCTAGCCGGGGATGTGCTTCGAAGCCGTAAAGTTCATAGTCACTAACTAGCGGGTGTTCAGTCAGCATTTTGTTCATACGTGACAATTCGCCACCTTTAAAAACACCCAGATCAAAATATCGTACGAACATAAATTCTCAACCCAATCCCGACAAAAACAACTATCACTTATGACGAATGGCAAAATCACCGCTTGATTCGTAAGCCTTAAACCGACTGTTCAACGGTCTTCCCCACATAATTCGGGACTCGTCAAACAAATCGTATACACACTTGTTAAAAACAGCCATGTTGACGTTGTTCATCATACCGCTGTCACTCAGCCGATCAAACGTTTGGGTCATCTCGAGCAGTAATTTTTCAATTTGCTCCCGATTGCCACCAGCGGTGCCCGCATTAAGTTTGATTTTGGACTCATAGTGCGGTGCACCAAAAGTCGAAATCATCTTGTCACGATTCAACTTGTCATTGTACTCGCCCTCATCGCCACCACAATATATGTCGTAACGAGAATCATCAAACAGTTCGAAAGGATTTCGAAAAAACTCTATATCAAACAAATCACAAAGAATGACACGCCGGATTTGCGGATACTGCCTGAGGTAATCGAGATAGCAATAATACCGCTCATCGTTCAGAGAACGCCTGGTTCGCAACTGATAGGGCACAAAAGTTACCTGCTCGCAGGTATACTTACTCGTAAACCAATCACTCAGTCCATCGTGAAAAATCACCCCGTGGCAGCCGACAGTGATAAGACTGTCATACCAGATTTGAATCCGGTCGAATTCATCAATTCCAGCTACGCCATGTTTTTCAGCCTTTGCACCGCCTTTGTTACTACGATGCCAGGTTTTGAATCGCTTTAATAAATTAAAGGTTCCACGACTGCGCTTTTGAGGGTCCGGCTTACCGGTGAAATATGTCGTAAATATCAGATCAGAATTGATCATAGATCAGTCGTCTTCGGTGAGCAGGTTGGTCCGTTCAGGCACCAATCCATCGCTCCTGGTCAAAATCATATTGCCGGCGAACGATGGCCGGTGATCCTGCAGCAACGCTATAGTCAGGGATATCACGAGTGACCGTACTGTTCGCACCAATGACGCAGTGTTTACCGATACGTACATTCGGCATGATACAGACCCCGATTCCAATCCAGGTTTCCGCGCCGATATGTACCGGGCCACAAGATACAGTATGACCCTGCACCGGCTGGCTGATATCTTCAAACTCGTGGTTGCTTTCCGTTATGAATACCCGTTCTGACATCAACACATCGTTCTCGATGGTGATGTTTGTACCTGCACCTGATAACACAAAATAGCGCCCAATCCGCGTGTTATCCCCAATGGAGACCCTGCATTCCGGCGCCAAAGAAAACCAAGCATGCTTGCGAATACGGACATTGCGACCAAACTGTACATTGTTTGCAGCGCGTATATTCCTGAACGGAAAATCCACACGGCTGCCAGTACGGCGCATAGTCTGGAAAAATTGCCAGTAATCCAACGGATTCGACATCAACCGCGTGCCTCAGCTCAACCCGAGACTTTCGAAACTGTAGCTGCCGGAGCGTTTGCCAAAGGTATGGACTTGTGGCGATAGTGACGATGTTCACCTGAACGTCGTTCAACATGCCAAATCAGATCGTAGTTGTTTTGAACAAACCAATCATTGATTTTTGTACCATCCGGCATGTTATCGCTATCTCCTTTGGTATGTACTTCAAGAAAAATATCTCTCGGAGGGTGTGTTTGTAACAACCCTGTCAGACCTTGCAATACTTGCCCTTCAGCACCTTCAACATCGATCTTCAACAGATCAGGAAAAGCCTCTTCGTCGTGAGCGAATGCCTCGCAGGTTGAG
The DNA here is from genome assembly GCA_937951345.1 of uncultured Granulosicoccaceae bacterium. Lineage (GTDB taxonomy): Bacteria > Pseudomonadota > Gammaproteobacteria > Granulosicoccales > Granulosicoccaceae > CALFCE01. The sequence continues at coordinate 138,941 of CALFCF010000009.1, read as the reverse complement.
AGTTCAACCGAAATCGAATCTGTTGCTCCTTTGCTTTCTGCGATCGAATGACGGCCCTCTCCTACAGTACCTCTGACATGCAGCGCTACAGTACCCTTTTCAGCACCCAGCGCCAGTTGCCGGGGTTGGATCATGGACTGCAACTGATTGAGTGAAACATTTCGAACAAGCTTGTTAAAGTTACGCGGCTCCGGTTCAAAGCTATAAATTCGCGCACTGCTGTTTTCTAGCTGCCTGGCCATCAGCAACGTCAAAACACCGATATTTGCACCGATATCAAAAACGACATCATCGGAGCACAGATGCTCACTAATGCGTTCGATAAAGTTGATTTCATGATGCAGTGCATGGGCACGGCGAATTTCCCGCGAACTCGAGATATCCAGAACCACTGACCGAGAGGCCAGTTCAAACGTCATCTCAGTATTGCGCCCGAGCAGTTTATCGCGCGCAAACCGGAGATAATGCGCCGCCCTTAAAGTCGATGGCAGGCGTTCAGTAGATTCTGACATGGCGGGCAGCGGGAAAATTGCAATTACTCGAGTATAACCTGTCGTAAACACCTGATGCTACAGGGTTACGGTAACACTGTTTAAGAGTAATTTAGCTTAGTACAAACGATATTTGCCGGTGCTAAGACGAGCAATTAAAATGCAAAGAAGGTCACCCGGGCCGTCGGGTGGAGCGAAGGTGCAGACTTGAGCCGATGAAACACAGACAACGTGCAAGACACTATCCCCATCTGAGCGATGATGAGGTTTCTGATCGATTGCAGGAATTGGAGTCAGCAACAGGTGCTGAACGCCAGGATCTCATCACTGATCTAGCCTGGCGACCGGCATGGGCAATTCGCAGTCGCAGAGGTACGCTTAAGCTACTAAAGGAATGGTATAACGCAAAGCGTAACCGATGATCAAGCTTTTGTATTTGGCTGATCTTTTAACCTGATCTCTTACTGGTTTGAAATTTTACTAACCTGAAACTCTATCAGTCAGAATTTGAATTGTTTAACTTCCCTTGATTATCTCGTCTTGATTGCCTCAATAGGCGTCTTTCGCTACCGCCCTCACAACAGAACGGCTCTAGCCTGCCCTATTCACGAAGGCGAACCCTTCATGAATAGAGCAGGCTAGCGAACTACCAGGTCATGCCCACCTGAGTCGACGTGCTCAGCGAAACCCCAGCCCACGTCAGCATATACATTGAACGCGATACAACCGGCATCCTCGAGTTTCTGTCTTTCATCCTCAAAGCGCGCAGTCGCTGCCAGAGTACCAGCGAATTTCAATGCACGCGCCATTGAAATCACATGCATATTCTCTCGGTGATTGCTCAGACTGACCAGTAACATGGTGCGCTTGTGAACGCCGGTCTGTTCCCAGAAATCACGATCAGATGCGTCGCCGTGAACACAATTTACACCCTGAGAACGCAACTCAAGAGCTCGGTCATAGTTTTCCTCTATACCGACTACGCTATCACCGTAGCGTTGATACAGATATTGATAGGCGCCATAACCTACACGCCCCATACCCAGAACCACAATATCTGCATCTCCAAGTTGCTCTGACTGCTCCTCTGGTAAACGTTTTTTTTCGTAGCCTTTAAGATGTGATGAATACTTTCTGTACAAACCGTGGATGGCTTTATTTACCGGTGTACTCAGCACGAACGACAAGGCTATTGCCAGCGCCAGCGTGACCAACCATTCATTACTGATGATTCCTTCACTAGCGGCTATCGCTGCCACTATCAGTCCAAACTCGCTATAAGTTGATAAGCTGACACCGGAGAGAACCGCTGTACGCGCACGCAAACGCATTACGGTGAATAACGAGAAATAAATAAGTGGCCGCAATAGTAAGAGCAGCAGCAGAACGAGTGCAACCACCAGCATAGAGAGCTGTGGAAAGCCGTAGTAACCGATCTGCAAAAAGAATGCGATAAGAAACAAATTTTTGATGTTAGTCAAACGACTGTACAGTTCATTCGATCGACTCGAATCCGCAAATCCAACAATTGCACCGGCTACAAGTGCGCCCAAACCACCTTTGAGATTCATCAGTTCGAACAATTCATAAGAACAAAAGGCGATAACAATTCCCAGTAGCAATTGCAATTCACCATGCCCTGCTATCGCAAGAAGACGTGAAACCGCAGGACTCCAGAGCCGATGCAAGAACGGCACGAGCAATATCAACAGAATCCAGACAGAGGGTAAATCACCGGAGACAAGGACCAGGTAGACAACTGCCAAAACGTCCTGGATTACCAGCACACCGATTGCGATGGAGGCGTGAAACGAATTCTCCTCACCCCTTTCAGCAAAAATTTTGATGGCAAACACAGTGCTTGAAAACGACAAGGCAAAGGCCAGTGTCCAGGGAGCAAGCCAGTTATCGGAAGCCAGTGGAGTGTAGAACAAGCCAACCAGCATAATCAGTGCAGCGGTCAGCGGTACAACAATCAACATATGTAACAGTGCAGCACCCCCTATGTAGGGTTTCGCCAGCACAGAAAAACGCAATTTTAGTCCGATAGTAAACAGCAGCATCGTCACGCCGAAGTCGGCGAACGGCGCAAGCGCTTCAGCAGAACCTAAAGCAAACGCACTGCAGATAAAACCCACCAGCAAATAGCCGATTAATGGCGGGTATCCAACAGCCCTTGTCAACAGTCCGGCGATAAGCGCAAATAGTAAAACCACTGCGCTCATCTACCGATACCTGCCCTTGTGCGTAAATCAGTGATCATGCCTATCAAATTCAACTTTGCCGTCAATGACTGTTTCTAAGACTTCGATATCAGATAGTGCGCTATTTTCGACTTCAAACGGATTAGCCGATAAAACCACAAGGTCAGCGAATTTACCTTCAGCCAGCGACCCAATGCTGTCCGACAGAAAATGTTGCCATGCTGCATCTATAGTGACTGCGCGCAAGGCCTGCCTTACGGACAGACGGTGCTCAGTACCAAGCAAGCGACCACTCGCCGTTTTTCTTTCAGCGGCAAACTGAAGAATAGCCAATGGGTTGACTGGCGTCACCGGTGCATCACTGTGTAGTGAAAAACGCAGATCATTGTCACGCGCCCAACCTGTCGGACTCAAATGCTGAGCACGTTTATCGCCGACCACCCGCGCTGCATGCCAGTCGCCCCAGTAATAAACATGCGACACGAAAAAACTCGGCAACACACCAAGCACTGCCATACGATCAACCTGATCCTGCCTTGCTGTCTGAGCATGTATCACCAGTGTCCGGTGATCATCCGCGGCATCAAGTCCGGCAACTTCGATAGCATCAAGAATCATATCGATTGCCGCATCGCCATTACCATGCAGAGCCAACTGCAGGCCTGCCCCGGAATAGTGACGAATACTATTTACGAGCATCTCAAATGCCAGTAGTGGCGATCCACGGGTGGATGTACCTTTAATCGAACCGGCTGGAGGATCAACAAAATCCCGTGTTAAAAAAGCAGTAAATCCCTGTGGACTTCCGTCAACTATCAGCTTGGTTGCACCCACCCTGAAACGGTTGGAATTAAAATTCCTCAAGCGGGCATAAGCTTTTATATTTCCACTGTCAGTCCGGCTGTTCTTGTCGGCGTCCTTGTCAGTGTTGTTGTCGACAACATGCAACGGGTTTACCACTGTTCGCATCGGCAACAGTTGCAATGCAGACGCAATGCGTAAACCCACTGTCAGTGCCACTGAAGCAGCACCGCTGTTAACTGTTGTCACACCTGCAGACAGATATTCGCGCTGCGCGGAGCGATAGGAACGCATCAGATCCAACCAACTGAAACGACCGATCAACTGACCAAGCGATGGCGCAAGATGTTCCTGTAATAAACCGTCCGGGTACGCCTCGGCAGACAGGCCGAGTTGCTCGAGCGCCGCGCTGTTGGCCACACCCATGTGACCGGAACTGTGGTACGCATAAATGGGACGTTCGCTGGATATTTGATCGAGTGCCTGGCGATTCGGATGTAAGCCTTCACGCAATGACGCCTGATCGTAGTTAAAGCCAATTAACCAGTCACGCGACGACGGGTCGCTCTGGACGGCGACGCGCAACCGGGTGTAGAGACCACGAAGACCGACGACATCGCCAAGCGGAGGACTACTGAGGTCTACGGTTACGTTATTGATGCCGCTTGCGGGAAAATGACTGTGAGCATCGACAAATCCTGGTGTCACCACCTGACCATCAAGATCACGCACTGTGCTGTACCAGCGTTTTTCCGCCAACACACCCTGATCGCTCCCGATCGCTGAGATAACACCCCGACGCCAGGCAACAGCCGTGGCAACCGGACGTTGCTCATCCATGGTGATGATTTGCGCGTTGTACCAGATATGATGGGATGGCCATAGAAATGACCACAGCCACCAACAGAGGGTTGTAAGCAGCAGCAGTGAAAAAAAACGCCTCACTGTCGGGCGACCGGATTTATCTGTTCGTGCCACGAGTCCGAATCCGATTAACAATCATAAAATACGGTGCAGGCTTTTACGTACTAGCGGTTGGTTTTGGCTATACTGCCACAGTCACAAAATAGGACTACAGCATCAGTATGCGTGCCAGAGCCCTACAAGATGGTAATTTTTTATACAACAAACTTCAGTCCGTACCGCTTTCGACGGCCGCGCGCAGTAAAACGCACCATGGACAAACCAACCGTTAAACAATACTTGTTCACAACTGCCAACCCTAGCTTGCGTGATTTTCACGAGATGCCGGAATTGAATGCGTCATACTGTCAGCAATCCTCAGCGATAAACTCAGACAAGTGGAGTCAACTGTAATGCAATCCCGGTTTTGTTCGATTCGATCGTCATTGACAGGGTTAGTTGCGTTCACCCTCACGGCTACCTCCAGCCTGTCATCCGTCCTGTCGACCCTGTCGCTAGCCCTCTTCTTATCCGCCAACCCCGGGGTGATGAGCGATGCAATGGCGCAGTCGAGCAATTCAACGATTGACGGCAATCCTCCAGTGATCGAACTGGAAGTGATACCGCGCGGGATAGCTGGACAGGAGCAGGTATTCACCTCACTGGTGTCAGATGACAGCCAGGTGCAGGACGTGTTTTTGTATTTTCGCTTTAACGGGCAACAGGCCTACAACAGCATTCTGATGGAATCTATCGGTGGCAGTTCGTACTACATCGCGACTGTTTCACCAGAGGAAAATGACACACGCGATATTGAATATTACATCCAGGCCCGCGATGTAGCCGGCAACAGAACGGTGGAAGGTTTTGCCTTCGAGCCAATCGTACGTCAACTGAGAACAGCACCTGTCAATCAGACCGATCAAACAACCGCCGGTTCAAGCACCACTACTACAAGCGGCAGCGAAACACCGACACCCAGTTCAAGCGGTGGTTTTAAACTCTGGCATCTTGCAGTCGGTATCGCCCTTCTTGGCTTGGTCGCAGGTGCAGCCGGTGGTGGTAGCGGTGGTGGAGGTGGCGGCAACGGACAAACCGTCCCTCTAACCATAACGGTTAACAGTCCTTGAGCGCGCTATCCATGATTACGCAATGCATCAGAGCGGCGTCAGGCAATCGACAGCGTTGTCGACTGAATACAACATACGGTTTATTCGACGGCGTGATTCTGCACACCCCGGAAAAACATTCATCACGAGCCGCAGAATTGAAATTGCCTGCGGTACTGACGGCTACATGGATTTTGCTGTTATTGGCGATTTCCGGTTGCAGCGAGCTGTCCGGGCAGTCAGACAACCCGCAGCCTGACGTTACTGGCACTGCGTCGATTGTTACGACAGGCAGCAACGAACCAGGTAGCACAGGTTTTGCGCTTGAGATCCCGGATGCTCTGCTGCAGCTGCGCAATCTAAATAGTGACGAGCTTTTTCCAACTGTAACGATCACCGCCAACGGTCAGCAAAACTCCTTTACTCCGCCAAGAGTAAGCGACACCGCATTCTCCGGAACAATTGATGTGCCTGTAAATACCGAGGTTGTGATCGGTGTCGACTGGCGTGAGGACTTTCAAAATACCTCGCTGTTGATCGCGACCTTCAGCGGCACCGTACCGGTTGGTAATCAGGCTGTGGCTGTGGAGCTTGGTGCAATGGATTACGAGACCAGCTTCGACGACGATGGCGACGGTTTTTCCAACCTCGAAGAGCGCCTCGCAGGAAGTAATCCACTCGACGCAGAAAGTTCGCCGCTACCGGATCCCGGGCCCCCGGACGTCAGTGTGATCGTCCCATTCATTGATCCTGCTATTGCACCGGTCATCGACGGTAGCGGTGCTGTGTACGCGCCGGATGAACTCCGCCTCGTCGGCGAATGGGGTGGTGCCACGGCAAATTCACCCGGTGCCAATGGTGCTGGAACTGATTTGTTTGTGGACTCGCTGATGATCAGCAACACAGGCAATCCAAGCAACCCGTTTCACGCCTGGGCTGCGGTGCACGATGGTACATTTCTGTATTTGCTGGTTCTGGTTGAAGATACCGGCACCCGTTTTGGGGACTCGGCACCACTGGCAGACGACGACAGTATTGAAATTTTTATCGATGGCAACAATAGCAATCTCACCCTCTATGGAGACCCTGATGATCGCTATTTCCGCATAGCACTACTGGATGCAAACGGCGCAGCAAATAACTCTTTTACAACCGCAGGGCGAATAGAACGCGGCCTCAACAGCGCTCCGATCCCCATGGGCATAAGGTTCTCAGTCGGCATAAGAACAGGACCTCTGGGAATTTCCTCGCCGACTGAACGACAGGACGTCTACGAGGTCCAAATACCGATGGCCGAATTCGGTATTGTAGCGGGGCAGCCGTTTGGCATAGAAGTGCAGATAAATGACGACGACGACGGCGGCACGCGCGACACCAAATGGGGTTGGAATCACCCTATGCGACGTGTATCCAATCTGGATCTGACGGTCAGTAATCCGTCCTTTATGGGTACTGCTCAAACACAGTAGTAAAACATCGGCTAGACACTGATTAGAAGCAGCCATATTGACCCAACATTGACCCACCATTAACCCACCAGATACGCGACGGGGTGCTGCTCGTATCGGGTTGTTCTTTGGTGGTGACGTCGCAAAGTTGGATATCCGGCCAGCCGGAGCCTTGATGCAGCCCGTCTCAATCCGATAATTTCTCTGCCAGCCTCCCCGAAAAGCATATCGGCTCGATTAGTTTTTTGAGATGATGCTCTGATACACCGAATCGAGCGTACAAAAAAGCACAAAGACCGCGTTCATACTAGCGGTGCGGGAACGCGACCGATATTCAAAAAGGTAGTGAAACAGGAAACGCATACACGGCAACTACGCTGCAATTACGCTGCAATTACGCCGCAACTACGCTACAAATACGAACAATCAGCAATCCGTTGTCGTTATAGGTGGTTGCTATAAGTTTGTGATCACAATTGTTGGAAATAACCGAAGGCATAACAAATGAACAAGGCGCTGGCGCATTCAGCATTTGAAAAGGTCAATCATCGACGAATCAGCTCACTGAATATCGATGTTACCGAGTACCGACACACACAAATCGGTACGCCGCATTTCCATCTTGCAGCAGACAACCCGGAAAATGTGTTCCTGGTCGGATTACGGACTGTGCCCACAGACTCAACCGGAGTTGCTCATATTCTTGAGCACACGGTACTTTGCGGCAGTGAAAAATACCCGGTACGTGATCCGTTTTTTATGATGATCCGGCGCTCATTGAACACATTTATGAATGCGTTCACGTCGACCGACTGGACCGCTTACCCGTTTTCCACGCAAAACCGCAAGGATTATTTCAACCTGCTGGATGTGTATCTGGACGCAGTATTTTTCTCGCGTCTGCATGAATTAGATTTTGCTCAGGAAGGACATCGGGTTGAATTCGAAGACAGCGACAACCCGGATTCAGATTTGGTTTACAAGGGCGTTGTGTTCAACGAAATGAAAGGGGCGATGAGCGCACCGACAAGTACACTGTGGCAGACACTGACGAAATATGTCTATCCCAACAATACCTACCATTACAACAGTGGCGGTGACCCGGAAGTGATTCTTGATTTGACTTACGATCAACTCAAATCATTCTATGACACGCACTACCATCCCTCTAATGCGGTCTTGATGACATTCGGCGATATACCTGCGGTTGAGCTACAGGAGCGTTTCGAAAACCATGTACTAAGCAGATTCGAACCACTCGACAGAACCATACAGGTAGCACCCACACATCGCTACCATGCGCCGGTACGTGTACAGGAAGCATACGCATCTGACGAAACCGATATTGATAGCAACACACACATTGTTTGTGCATGGCTACTTGGTGAAAGCATTGATCTTGATCAACGCTTACGCGCACATCTGGTTGTAGATGTTCTGCTTGATAACAGCGCCTCACCTTTACTTAAGGCACTTGAAACCACAGAACTCGGTAGTTCCCCATCACCACTTTGCGGTATCGAGGACGGTAACCGGGAAATGTTGTTTTGCTGCGGCATGGAAGGATCCTCACCTGCACAAGCCGACGCTGTTGAACAGCTGATTCTCACTGTGCTTGAAGATGTTGCCGAGAACGGGGTTCCTAAAGCATCGGTGGATGCGATACTGCACCAGCTTGAAATCAGTCAGCGCGAAATTCGTGGTGATGGCATGCCTTTCGGTTTGCAGTTGCTACTAGGCGGCCTATCCAGTGCCATGCTTCATGGCAATACAATGGATGTGCTGGACCTCGACCCGGCTTTGGAACGTCTAAGAGAAGCGTGCAAATCTGAAGATTTCGTTCAGCAGACAGTGCGTGAATTATTTCTCGACAACCGCCATTTTGTCCGATTAACACTCAACCCGGACACGCGAATCAGTGAAGTTCGCCAGCGTGCTGAAGCAGAACGATTGAAGTTGCGCAAAGCGGGTATGACCGACAGTGAGAAGCAACAGGTAGTTGATCTGGCACAACAACTCTCAGTACGTCAAACCCAGGAAGATGATCCGGAAATACTGCCCAAAGTAACCCTTGAGGATGTACCAGCCGATATTTCTGCGCAAATCCCTACCGGAACTGAACAAGATAGCGAAGCGGGCAAACTTCACCTGTACGAACAGGGAACGAACGGACTCGTTTATCAGGATCTGCTGATTGAATTACCAGAACTCGACGAAGAGTTACTCAGCATATTACCGTTTTACACAAGTTTTCTGGGCGAGCTTGGCAGTGGTAACCGCAACTATCTGGAGACCCAGTCACTGCAGTCAGCGGTAACCGGCTCTTTTGGCGCTTATTCACTGAAACGCAGCCAGGTGGACGATGCCACCAAACTCAAGACCTACTTTGTGTTAACAGGCAAAGCATTGCTGCGCAACCATGAAGCTTTGCTTGACTTAATGAACGACACACTGACATCAGTTCGATTCGATGAGCACAGCCGAATCAGAGAACTCTTTGCCCAGACCCGGGCGGCACGCGAGCAGAGTGTTACCGGTAGTGGGCACAGCCTTGCTATGACAGCTGCCGCCAGTGGTATCAATCCTGTTGCTGCCATGTCTCATCGTCTAAACGGCTTGCAAGGCATCAAGTCGTTAAAAGCGCTGGATGATCAGCTTGACAATGTCGACCATCTGAAAGAAATCGCAAAACGATTTGAGCGTTTACATAACATAGTGACAGGCGGTGTTGCACAGCACTTGATTGTTGCCGAGCAGGATAACATCCAGACACTCGCAAAACGGACGGTGGATATATTCGGAACACGCACGACTGCTGACATTGAAAAACCCTTTGAGATTGATTTCCAGTCAGCGCGCTCGAAACAGGTATGGACAACCAGTACCGAAGTTAACTTCGTCGCCTCTGCCTTCCCGGTTGTTTCTGCGGCACATGAAGATGCGGCCGCACTTGCCGTGCTGGGGCCAGTTCTACGTAACGGGTATCTGCACCGCTGCATTCGTGAAGCCGGTGGCGCCTATGGCGGCGGTGCCAGCTACGACTCCGACAGTGCATCGTTCAGGTTTTATTCCTATCGAGATCCGAGACTGGACGAAACCCTTGCAGATTTTCGCGATTCAGTCACCTGGATGACCGATAACAAACATGAATGGCGACAGGTTGAGGAAGGTATCCTGAATGTCGTCAGTGCGATAGACAAACCAGGGTCTCCTGCCGGTAAAGCAAGAGCAACATTTCAGGGGAAACTCTTCGGAAGAGATGCCGAAATGCGAAAGAAATTGCGCGAGCGAATACTCAATGTAACCATCGATGATCTGGTGAGCGTTGCAGATCGTTATCTGGGTGAGACGAACGAGCATTTTGCTGTCGTAACCAATGACAACACAGCAGATGCATCAGATTTAAACCAGGCTGATAGAATTACGCTGTAAGCGCATTGTTAACGGTAGTCACCGCGAGTCCAAACCCGAGGCTCTGGTGACTTACGGTCGAAAAGTTCGGTCGAAGGTTCGGTAGGACAGAACGGTCTGATAGTGCGGTTAGATAGAAGATAAACGTTGCTATCCGCGTGAGATGGGAAGGAGCGGCATTCTCCGCTCCGACAATCATCAGCCCCGAAAATTATCTGCTTCGATGGTTGTCTGCTTCAACTAGTATCAACACCTGATTAATTAATACCTTCTATCAACCAGGCTGTTGAAAACTAACCGCAAAATAATTTCACAGCAAAGCCCGAGACATCAAGAAGTAACTACGAAACAGCTAATAGACGACTACGTAAAAGACCGAAACAATCAGGAGACTGTCATTCCACAGGTGTGCGTCTTCTACGATGCAAAATAGTCACGTTATTCGCCTTGCCAGCATCATTGCTGGCACCGCTTAACCTGCTAGTGTCGTTTGCCACTCTCTCGCTTCCACCAGAGGCAGCTAAACCATAAGCCTCGGATGATTGATCACCATTGTCGTCATGATCCTCATCAGGGTTATCATGATGTTTTTGTGGTGACTCGGAGCGTAAACTCGGGTCTTGTCTTTTCTCGGCAGGCGTGTAGCCAGTAGCTTCGCCATCCAGAATACGTTGAAAGACTTCTTCCCGATGCACACTGACTTCATCAGGTGCATCAATACCTATGCGCACCTGTTTGCCCTTGATACTGACAACAGTCAACGTAATATTTTCGTTCAGAATAATTGATTCGCCGGCCCGGCGACTGAGAATAAGCATTTAACCTCTTCCCCCTTTTTAGTCACAGCAACAACTGTGGTGGAACAAATGCTAAAGAAATCTTCAGTCAACCGACCGTAGATTTCGTCCATGAAACAACTGGCTCGACATCTTGCCAGCTGCGCTAAATCAAACCGCATCGTGCAGATGCCGTAATCATCTGACGATTAACTATGAACCCACAATCTGCACACATACCTTCGCTTATCGACTCAAAAAGCCACGTCCCGGTTGGCACAAATTCAAATGTTACACATTGTAAACTATACTATGATCCAGTGTAATGCAATTCAAATGCCACCAGTTGTAACCTCATAGCCGGGTTCCTCGGGCTCATCGTCAACTATTTCAGCCGGAAAGCCGTTCGCCCGTATATCCAGACCCGTCGCATCCTCAAGTCTACGAATTATATTGGGCGAAAACTCACGGCTCCCGTAACGGCTCTCTCCGTCCTTGAATATGTCTATTAGTGCAGGCGATATTTCAAGCGGTATATTATTGTCGTCAGCCATTTTCTGGAACAATCCGATATCCTTGGACACCAGGTCCATCGTGAAACTGATGTCGCGACTACCATTCAAGATGACCTGGCTCTCGGTTTCATGGACAAACGAATTTCCTGATGAAATACGAATTGCCTCATAGGCGGTGTTCAGATCAAGACCTGCACCTTTTGCCGTAACTAACGCTTCGCACAATGTCACCAGGTTTGCTGTAGCCAGATAATTGGTCAGCACTTTCAACTGTGATGCCGAACCCAGATTACCGGTGTGCAAAACGCGGCGCCCCAGTGTAGTCAGCAATGGCAACATGCGTTCAAACACAGGTCGCGAGCAACCGGCAAATATTGAAATATTTCCGGTGGCAGCGCGATGGCAACCGCCACTGACAGGACATTCAATGGCATCTGCACCTTTGGCCTGCACCTTCTCAGCCAATCGCTGAATTTCGCCTGCGTCCGTTGTACTCATTTCCGCCCAAATCTGCCCTTCGCGCAAAGCCGATAAAACACCTGCTTCCGATTCAAGCACCTGCGCGGATGCTTCCGGGCTGGGTAGGCAGGTGATGACAATCTCCACAGCTTCTGTCAACGCTGCCGGCGAATCCGCCCAGGATGCGCCGTTGCTTACAAACGATTCAGCCGCACCTCGATCGAGATCATGAACAAACAGTTCATGGCCATTTCTTGCTACGCTTCCGGCGAGCTTGCCACCGACATTTCCTAACCCAATAAAGCCTACGCGCATTGTTTTGTGTCCCAATAAGTACGATCGATCTGCCGTGAAGCAGCAAAAAACTGCCTGCAACCGGCATAAAAGGTTTTGTACAGCTCTCTGATAGAAGTTTTTCTGACAATAAACTATATCAAAGTGGCGGCATGTTCACACAGGTGTCGGGTTCAACATCTCACCGATTGCGTCACCTAGCCTGCTCTATTCACGAAGGCGAAAACAGTGACAATGAAAACTAAGCCATTTCCAGTTAGAAAAGCAATTTTAGCTTCGCTGCGGGTATTCGCGCACTGTTTTCTATTCACTCCCAGTGCCCGTCTGCCGTCGCAGCTCACTCGATTGAGCTCAACCCGTAGATTTCTACGAATTTCGCTCAATCGTGCGACCTGCTTAGGCAGCCAGACTCTGGTGGCGAACCCTTCATGAATAGAGCAGGCTAGATCAGGATTATCACCGTGGAACCGATCGGTACAACAAACAGAAGCAGTGTAACGAGAAGGCATTTGCTGACTTTGTAGAATCAAAAAAAGACCTCGAACAATCACACAGTTGATCGTGTCCAGGCATTTGTATTGCTCCGGGAAGTTTTCTGAGTGGTAAACACGTAAACCAAAAAGCACACGCGTTCACACTTTTTTCTAAACTTTTTTGCTTATGTGTACGATATTTGCTTTGTGCTTCGGCACTTGAACAGACAATTGAGGAACACCTCGTGAAATCAAAAATTTCCAAAAAGACTGTTACGCGAAAGTCTCCTAAATCGACAACGCGGCGTACAGTAGGAAAAAAGAAAGCAGCTGGAAAGGCAGCCGCTAAGAAACGCTCTGCCACAAAGAAAAAGGCGACCACCAAGAAGAAGCCGGTCCGTAAGTCTGCTACCAAAAAGACTGTTGCACGCAAAAAGACCGCTACCAAGCGTAAGGCTGCTACTAAAAAGCCAGTTCGCAAGGCTGCCAAGAAGACTGTTGCACGCAAAAAGACCGCTACCAAACGTAAGGCTGCTACCAAAAAGCCGGTTCGCAAGGCTGCCAAGAAGACTGTTGCTCGCAAGAAGACCGCTACCAAGCGTAAGGCTGCTACTAAAAAACCGGTTCGCAAGGCGACTACACGACGTAAGCCGGTTTCACGCAGAACGCGATCTACTCGCAAATAGCAAGGTAGATCTCTACACAGATTTATCTGTAGCGCAAACCGGATAACCGGTTAGGCGACAAAGGCGGCCAATGCCGCCTTTGTTCGTTATTCGCTCGTTTTTTCAATCGATTTTTAAATTGGCAACGGCAGTAGTTTTAATTAGGTGATTGCGGATTCACGTTTCGAGCCGCACCAAAACTCACAGAGCTGATGATCCAGAGCGTCCTGCTGATCGCACTGGGTGGCTTGCCAGTTGGATGGAAACATTCGCCTGTAAAACTGAGTATTGAATCTAGGATCAACCAGTATCACAACACCCTTATCAGACTCTGAGCGGATTACGCGGCCCGCTGCCTGTAGCACACGCACAAACCCGGGAAACCGGTATGCATAGTCGAAGCCATTGTATCCCTCAGTATCAAGACTGTCTTTACGCTCCTGCATTTTAAGATCATAGCCAGGTAAACCCGTTCCCACGATGATCGTTCCGATCAATGCATCACCCTGATAGTCAAGCCCTTCGCCATAGACGCCTGCCATGATTGCAAAACCCAATGTGCAGCCTGCTTTTTCAAAATTTTTCAGAAATGATTCCCGCTCACTTGAGCTGGAATCTCTGTCCTGAACGAGGATTCTAGTCCCCGGAAAACGTGTGCCAAAAGCCGCGGCAATGGTTTGCATGTACTGGTAGGACGGAAAGAACACAAGATAGTTACCCGATCGAGCATTAATCACTGAATGAATCAGTTGCACAAGATCCTCTCCGGATTTCTGGCGCGAATGGAATCGTGTATCAATCCAGGTACAAAGATAACACCCCGTCTGCTCCGGCTTGTAAACTGGCGGTAAAGACAATGCTGTAACCGTTTCGGGCAAGCCCAGCATGTCCATATGAAAATGGTATGGACGCAAAGTAGCTGAAAAGACGACAGCGGCGTGTAGTTGCTCAAATGTTTTGCCGACGAATCTACTCGCATCAATACAGGATAAATCGAGCTGGATATTTCTTCGTCGACCGGACTTGAATTCGTCAACAAACAAACGATGCTGGTGATCAAACATAGTCCCGATAACCTGACTACGCATCAACTCTCTTAAAACTTCCCAGACTTTGAACTTTTGCTCACTGGGCAGAGAAGCAGCTGCTACTTCGCTTTCCAGAATTGCCTGGACAGCTTTATCAAGCTGTTTCATCAATCCGCCAGGCAGTTCGTTGGTGGATGCAGGTAAAGACTCAAACGATGAGGCAATTGACGAGAGCTTTCGATCTAACGATTTTGCGGCACTGGCGATACTGGCTAGCTCGTTTTCACATATCGCCACGATCTCTCGCAGCTGAGCAGTGTTTAATCTGGCGGAATACATCGCTCTGGAACGGTCCGCCAGATTATGCGCTTCATCTACCAGAAATCCGATAGTGTCAGCGTTATCGATTAATGAAATAAGTTTAACCAACGGATCGAAAACATAGTTGTAATCACAAATTACAAAATCTGCATAACGAACCATCTGCAGCGACAATTCAAACGGACAGACATTGTGCTGGTGAGCTACCCGATCAATCGTATCCCCATCCAGTAAGCGGCGATCCAGCAGATCTTCTCTGGCTTCAGGTAATCGATCATAAAACCCGACTGTACGCGGGCAACGGCCATCAGGCATCAGCTCACAAGTGGAATTTTGACAGTGACATGTCAGCCGTTTCGACGAGATCGTCAACGCAACAACATCAAAGCCAGATTGTCGCAACAGTGCCAACGCCGCAGCAGCAGCTTGTTTACCGGAATTTTTAGCGGTCAGATAACAAATCTGCTGCACATGCTGTTCAGCCAGAGCCTTGCATGCCGGGAAGACGGCTGAGATCGATTTTCCGGTACCCGTTGGTGCTTCGCACATTAAATGATCGCCATCGCGCAGACTGCGATAAACATTTGCAGCCATTTGGTACTGACCCTGTCGATAATCCGGAAACGGAAATTTCAGAGTTGTAGCTGACAACCGCATGGCTTCACGGTGTCTGGCAAGACGCTTTTGCCAGGCAAGCCAGGTGGTTATCGCATCATCCAGAAAGGCTATAAGCTGCGCACGAGATTCCTTCAAAAATGCCGTTTGTACCTCGCTGTTACGCAGATTGATGATCAACAACCGCAGATGACAATCGTCGCTTTGCGCATCCAAAGTCACATCTTCATCGTTATCGCGGTTGAGCAGAAACAATGCGGCATAGATTCTCAACTGATTCCAGTATTGAGTCACCACCGATTCAGACAGATGTTCCAGCGCCACATAGGTACTTTTTATTTCCGTGAGTATCGGTGGAGTGTCAGTCTTGTTTATCAGATCTACACGACCACTGATTTTTATGGAAACATCATCCTTGATGTAATGCGTACTCAATGCAACTTCAACCTCCTCGTCCTTGTGACGCTCAGCCTGTATTCTTTTGTGCGCAGCAATCCCTTCCCGTGCGGTCGGGCCTGCAGGGCCCTCACGAACCAAGTCACCCGTGCTGCAAGCGAACTGAATCAGCTCTTTTACACCGACCGACAACGTCTCATTCATGGTCTGGAGATTTTTCATCGGACCAGCTTACGTGGCAAACAGCGTGATCAATCCCCTGCTCGGCAAAGAAACGCATCCAGCGAATCTGATTTTTCTGAAGCGAATCCCCAGGGCCTTTAACCTCCACCAGACGGTAACGGCATCCGTCCATAGAGGGTTTATCCGGAAATACGATCAAGTCCGGCAAACCACTGCGATTGGAACGAGTATCGAGTAGAAACCGTCTAAAAATGGCTAACCAATCAACTACCGGAATACGATCAATCGCTAGCTGTAGCAATTCCTCTGAAAGGTAACGCCAGTTCACCATAGGGTTCACAATGCCCTGCTTTTGCTGAAAGAACAGATCAACCTGACGCTTCAATTCACCCGGCTGTTCAAGTTGATGGAATTTCTCATCAATCAGGTCGCGACGTAAGAGGCTGAATTCCAACTGATGGAAATCTGCCGGTCCGACCTGAAAAGGATTAAAAAACGCACCGCGTACCGGTGCAAAAATAACATCCCAGAAAGCCAACCCAAAAACACCATCGATAAGTGTATTCTCAGTATAAAAACAAGAACCACACTGCCGATAGTGTTCTGCAGCTTGTTGCTCTACAGAGTCGCCAGCGTTAATCAGCTTTGCGTGCTCAAGCGGCGGTTTATACGCCCATGGATCAGCAAACGGTATATCGCACTTGCGTGCAATCCTTGCTGCCAGCCCGGATAGAATCTGAGCTTCTTCGTCACTCACCACGCAATTCAGCACGTCCTGGCAAAGTGCAAAAGCGCTCTGCCATTGCTCCTGTTTCATCAACATACGAACCCGACGTTCGCGTGCAGGCGCACGGGTACATTTGTTGTACAGTTTTTCTGCATGCTCAAACTCATCCAAACGTTCAAGCTGGCGCGCAAAGGCAATACGTAGCCGGTCCAGCCGTCGTTCCAAATGGTTGTCAGTGGATTCCGGTAACAATGCCTCCACGACCAGAATGTCGTTTGTTGTTAGTTCGTTCACACCAGATACAACCGCTGATATCCTGAAATAATCCAGATGAGCTATTAACTGCTTTCGCGTTTCAAAAGGACGATTATTCTGATCGATAACATAACTTTCGTATCGCATCAGACCCAGATCGCGCAGAACAAAATCTGTCATATCCTGATAAAGATTACCGAAGAAGCAAAGCCTGAACACGTCAAAGTGTTCCGACCGGTTAACGACAACCGTCGTTGCAATCTTCGAAATATCCACTAACGCAGTGCCACACAGATTTTCCTGTTGCGGATCAATCGAACGCAGCCATGCCTGGTCAAGCGCTTGGTCACGAACACCGGATTCGGATTTTTTCAACACATCGGTGACAGGGCTTTGCATGCTTTGCCAGATGTTCTCAAGTTCATCGCGCTTTAATTGCTTCAAGCCAGAGATGCGTGGTGACTCCGGTGAACCCCGTGAAAACTCCGCATGAGATTGTATGTGTTGTATTAGCTCCGGCTTGGTGAATAGACGAGATGCCTGATCTACCGAAAAAAGCGGATTCAAGATAACGAAACCTGCTGACTCGAGTTCGGCTGATGCATCATTGAGGTTACCAATCTCAGAATACTGCAACTTATCCAGTCGAAAGGCATTGTGTTTTCGGCAAAGCAGGCGAACATAAAGCATGCGCGCCGGTGCAGAGAGAGCAAGAAAATCACCAGCAAAAGATTTTTCGTCAGCACTCAGCAGATCGTCATACGCCTCTAGCACAAAGTGTATAAGTTGCTGGAAATTGATCAGATAATAATCAACCGGCAGTTCCTGATTATTCTGTACGGCATTGGATTGCATGCGTTGTGGCTTATCAGACTGCACTGCCTGTTTCATCATGTACTCGTGCGTGTCGGCAGGCTACACTAGTCGCCGCAACCCAGGTCGATACAGCTATGATCCGGATTATCCGGGAAGGCTAACCTTTTACAATCTAGGGAACCTCTGATTTATTAGACGAGGCAGGCAGGGCAAGACGAAATTTGGCGAAAAAGCGGAGTGTATATGCGAATACATGAGCATTTTGAGCCGAATTTCAACGCAGCCCTGGCAACGCAGGCAATAAATCAGAGGTTCCCCAGGTTAGTTCAGATCCATTTAAAGCTGACTTTTTTAAAACAGAATTTATAACAGAACCTTCATTGTTAAAACCGATTAAACACTTCGGTCAGTCAATAAGTTAAGGAACCTCTGATTTATTAGGCGAGGCAGGCAGGGCAAGGCGAAATTTGGCGAAAAAGCGGAGTGTATATGCAAATACATGAGCATTTTGAGCCGAATTTCAACACAGCCCTGGCAACGCAGGCGATAAATCAGAGGTTCCTTAACCTTTTAATCTTTTAAACTTTTAATTAGTTCGTAACGCGCATCATGATCGATCAACCGTCCAATCTGTCAAAGTCGCCAGGCATTAAAACCACCGGGCCATCAACGATTCCGCTGCCGGCAGCAGTACTAGGGTTTGCGGGACTTATTCCGTTTGTCGTACCCGCAGCGACTCTCTGGATCCTATCCGGCCAATACCAGTTTGAATTGGCAACTGCACTGGTTGCTTATGGCGCCGTTATCCTCAGTTTTCTCGGCGGCATACGTTGGGGCTTGTGCGTTCATCCAAACGATCATCGCATTAACTGGACTGAGCTTAACTTTTCAGTTCTGCCCAGCTTGATCGGTTGGGCAGCACTGCTGCTCCATTGGCTGATCAACCAGCCGATTGCCCTGATACTGCTGCTAGGCGGATTCGTTCTGCAATACCATCGTGATCGACAGGCCATGCTCAATGGCAGGATTGACCGATGGTTTGCCCGACTTCGCTTCTATTTAAGTTGCGGAGCGATTTTGTCGTTGCTCGCAGGTCTTGTTCACCTGTTGATTACCTGACAGATTGCCGATCGCCAATCTTTTTGCTTAAACAACCGGAGACAGTCATGCAGGTCGGGAGATTAGAGTTCCCGGCGAACAAATCTGACAAACTCTTCATCGAGATTGTTGTTGACAGGGATATTACTCAGCTTTTTGAATGAACGGACAGCACCTAGTGTTTTCGCCCCCGGTATACCGTCTACTTCGCCCTTGTATAGCCCCCTGACCTGCAAGGTTTCCTGTATCAACATAACATCGGCGGTACTCACCGGCGGCGATCCACGCCCGACAACTTTCGGTTGATCGGATTGATCCTCTTTTTTTTCAGACCACATGCTGACACCTTTTCTCAACAGCCGGAATTTTAACCTGCTACGCCAGCAACACAATTCAATAGTAGCGACAGGATAAAAACTGCGGCTATTTCATCCACAATCCACAGCTGTACCAGCATAAATCGACATTCGACTGCACTTTTTGACAAGTTGTCATTTTTCGACAAATTGAATAAAATCAAGGTTCAGAGGTTTTAACGGGTGTCCTCCGTCCTTGCTCCGTCATCGCGATTCCCGTTTTATGAACAACACTTTTACAGTGGATACTCACCGTTTGCCGGTACATTCATCCGTTCCAGCCACCAGCGCGTTTCACGTTCAGACAGAACCTGTTGTCTCACATCGATGGATTGAAGGAACCCGCGCATGATAGTTGGTTATGCAAAACTCCTGATAAAACTCCGCTGGCTGGTCCTGTTTGCAAGTCTGGCGGGTATTCTGATGCTCGCCTCCGGCGGACGGTTCCTTGGCTTCACCAATGACTACCGTGTCTGGTTCAGCCCTGACAATCCACAGCTGGTCGCATTTGAAGCACTACAGGAATCCTATACGCGCAGCGATAACGTGCTGGTTATGCTCGAACCAGCGTCCGGCAATGTGTTCACCAACCAAACACTGGAGGCTGTTCATGCATTTACCGAAGCTGCATGGCAGCTGCCTTTCACGGTTCGCGTTGATTCTCTTACCAACTATCAGCACATCTACGGTGAAGAAGATGACCTGATTGTCTCTGATCTTGTCGAGGAAGCCGGAGACCTTGACGCTGAGACACTCGATGCCATCCAACAGATAGCGTTCGCGCAACCACAATTGATGAACCGATTGCTATCAGAGGGTGGCGACGCGACCGGCATAAATATAACCATACAGCTACCTCCGGAACTGACCGATGAAGAGCGCGCAACCTTATCAGTCGAAGAACTTGAAGCTCGCGATCCCCAGATTGCCACAGCAGTAACGGTAGATGCTGTACGCGAATTACTCGCTGAAATGCGAAAGCAAAACCCGCACGTCCGATATTCGACAACCGGTGTAATAATGATGAATCAGGCGTTTCCGGAAGCGTCGATTAAAGACATGTCGACACTAATACCTGCAGCCTTCGCGGTCATTATCATCGGCGTGCTGTTGTTTCTGCGTAGCCCGGTTGCCATGCTCTCGACAGTTATCGTGGTATTTCTGTCAATTCTCGGCGCCATGGGAACTGCAGGTTGGGCGGGCATCACGCTAACACCTCCAGCGATGAGTGCGCCGACTCTAATACTGACGCTTGCAGTGGCTGACTGCGTACACTTTTTGGTGACTTTTTATCATGGGCTCAGGAATGGCAGCGAAAAACACACAGCAATCGTCGAAAGCCTACGCATAAATTTTGTACCTATCATGCTGACATCCATTACCACTGCAATTGGATTTCTAAGTATGAATGCGAGCGATGCGCCTCCGTTTCGCGATTTAGGCAATATCACGGCTGTAGGTGTTGTACTGGCGTTTCTACTATCCGTCACAATCCTTCCAGCCCTGGTTGCCGTACTGCCGGCTAAAACCAAAGTCGGCGTATCGCGCTCCAGCCGCATCATGGACAGCCTCGCCGACTTCGTTATCAAGTTCCGTAAACCATTGTTCTGGGGAATGTTATTTATCATGGTTGGCACAGCTATCATGACCCCGCGAAACGAATTGAATGATGTGTTTGTCGAGTACTTCGATACCACCATACCGTTCCGGGTGGAAACGGATCGCATCGCCGAAAAGATGACCGGTATGTATTTCATCGACTATTCACTTGAGAGTGGATCAGCTGATGGCGTAAGCGATCCTGCGTTTCTGCAGCAAGTGGAACGATTCGAAACCTATCTGGAGGAGCAACCGGAGGTACGCAATGTGTCAGCCTTCACGGAAACCATGCGCCGCCTGAATCGCAGTATGCACGGTGACAATCAGGACTGGTACAAGTTACCCGAGGAGCGCGAGCTGGCAGCGCAGTACACGCTGTTGTATGAAATGTCGCTACCTTATGGACTGGACTTAAACAATCAAACAACATTCGATAAATCTGCCACACGCGTATCGGCAACACTGGACACAATGTCGACCAACGAACTACTTGCGTTCGAGAATCGCATTACCCAGTGGATGCAAGACAACACACCAGCAATTGCAACCGCCGGTGCCAGCCCCACCGTCATGTTCTCTCACATCAGCCGTCGCAATATCATCAGCATGCTCTCCGGCACATCGATCGCACTCGTTCTTATCTCGCTACTTTTGGTATTCGCACTGCGTTCTGTCAAATTCGGACTGATAAGCCTGATACCAAACATCGCCCCTGCACTAATGGCTTTCGGCCTGTGGGCCGTGTTTGTCGGTCAGGTAGGACTAGCGGTTTCAGTTGTGGTTGCCATGACACTAGGCATAGTCGTGGACGACACGATCCATTTTTTATCCAAGTATCTGCGGGCTCGACGTGAACGTGGCATGGATGCTGAAGATGCCGTGCGCTATGCATTCAGTACGGTTGGCGTTGCGCTTACCGTAACAACCATAGTATTGATGGCAGGTTTTCTGGTTATTTCGCAGTCGAATTTTCTGGTTAACTCTCAAATGGGTGCGCTCACTGCCGTCACCATTGTTATTGCGTTGATCGTCGATTTTCTATTTTTACCGGCCCTACTAATATTCGTTGATAAGGACCGAAAGGGAAAGAAAGTCGACGACACAAAACCGATTACGGATAGCTTAAACAGTCCGCCTGCATCCTCGACTGCTTGATCGACTGCTTGATCGACTGATTAAGAAAAGTAATACGATGATGACGTTTATGGCATCGCAGCAGATCGACAACACAACATCTACCTTGGTACCGCACTATGAAATATCCCCTACACCATCATGTTAAGCCTGTAGCTCTGCTACTGAGTCTGATGAGTGTGTCGGTTATCGCCAGCGACACAGATCGAAAGTCAGGCCTTGACGCACACGAGCACGGTGCAGCTCAGATATTGGTAGCGAAGGAAGGCAGCCTTCTGGTTGTCGAGTTCGAATCGCCTGCCTTTAACATGTTGGGTTTCGAGCATTTGCCATCGACAGACGAACAAAAAGCTGAAAGAGACAGAGTGTTATCTGTTCTTAGCGACTGGCAGAAGGTGATTAGCTTGCCGGCAGCAAGTGCGTGTAAAAACGTTGCCACAGACATTGAATGGACTGCCGATGACCATGGCGATAGCCACGAACACGAGCATGACGAGCACACGGATGGCGACGGACATGATCATGACGAACACAAGGACGACGACGGGCATGACCACGACGAACACAAGGATGATGACGGGCACGATCATGAAGAACATGACCATGAAGGTGAGAGCGAAACCCATTCAGAGTTTCACATTGTGTACGAATTCAACTGTGCCGGCCCTGTAGAGCAGGTGACCCTGAAGGCCTTCGATGAATTCCCACTGCTTGAAACCGTGTCAGGTGCGTTTATACATGAAAGTGGACAAGGTGGGGCTACGCTTGAAGCAGCCAGTTCGACACTTGAACTGTAGACGGGTCATTTTCGAGCTGTATTAAACGCTGCTACCAGATCTTCAGCCCTGACTTTTATGTCGCTGGTTGAGCGATCCGGCTTGAACAATGAAGAACCGATACCAAATGCACCGGCACCTGCCTGCAGGTAAGACGCGATATTGTCTTTATCGATGCCGCCTACCGGTATTGTCAAAGTGTCCGCAGGCAAAACTGCATGCAGCGCTTTGACAACAGCAGGCGTTATCATTTCTGCCGGAAAAAGTTTTAAGGCAAGAGCGCCGGTGGACAGCGCGTCAAATGCTTCCGTCGGCGTGACCACACCCGGGCAGTAGATAGCACCAGCCTGCACGGATCGCTTAGCCACTTGTTTATCAAAATTCGGAGCAACAATTAATTCCGCCCCTGCAGCGACCGCCTCATCAGCCTGACGCTCTGTCAAAACGGTACCCGCACCAACTATCAATTTGTCACCAAAGCTTCGACTCAGCAGCTTGATACTTTCCAGGGGTTGCGGCGAATTCAATGGCACTTCGACAATGCCAAAGCCACAATCTGCCAGCGCATTGCCAATTTCGACAGCCTGTTGAGGCTTTAAACCCCGCAGAATAGCGATCAAGCCCAGTGCGTCTATTCGACTCTGCCATTTCTCGAGCGTACTCATTTCGTGAGACCCGTACGCAGCAACTCCGCAAAGCCAGATGCTGCCGTATCGTCAGTTTCAATAGCGGAATCGATTCCCAGCACCTGTGCGGCCTGTGCATACAACTCACAAAGTGTTGGTTCACCGATCAATTGAATTTTCAGGCTATTCAGATGTTGCTGCCATATAGAGTCATCTGAAATTTTACTATTCAAGTCGATAGAATCTGATTTGAGAACTGCGCGGGTAGCTTCACGAAACTCCCGTCCTATCAACAATGCTGATAAAAACCTTCGAACCTCAGCTGGCTGCATTTTTTCAAGTAATACTCTGGATCGTGTACTGAATAGATCATTGAGGAACTGTTCAGACTGAAAACCAAGCAACACCGTATCCCTGAATAACTCCGGGTGCGCGTTGGAAATTATGGCACCGGCATCACCATCAGGTCGTTGTTCAGATGACACTGCAGCCAATGCACCTATCAATGTGTGGTCAAGTACAGTGGCATAGAGTTCACCTGTTGGTAGTGTCTGGAAACCTGCCAACGTGTCACCGTCATAGCGCACCCATTTCGAATGCGTACCTGGCAAAACAAACACTGTGCCCCTTTTTTTGGCTGTCACCCCGATGAGCTGTAGCTCTTCGCCACGCATAACATCACAGTGTCTGCCGTCGTCCACAGCAACACCCGGTAGAAAGAACGCTTCAACTCCTGCTACCGAATACTTGAGCGCATTCTCAAACAGGCGACGTACACTAACCGGGCAATTCACATAAGGCGTTTCAAACCAGCCGTTGCGACTGGTTATCATGCCTGAGAAGATCAGAGCCGGACGCACTGCAGCACTTGCATCACCGGCTTGACGATCATGATCTATCCAGTCCCGGCAGTGTTCCTGCAGACGTTCTTCGAACCAGCGTTCCCGCGCAGCACCGGAAAGTCCACTCGCCTCTTTTATACCGCAACCAGCAACACGCTTGCCTAACAACTGATTGTCAGCTGAGAAGTGATAGGCACGAAACGATGTCGAACCCCAGTCAATCGCAACAGACATTTCGGTTTCAATCCATTCCGTGGGTGCGATCGTACCCGTTGGGTTGCTCACAAACCAGTGGGGCAATTATGTCGGCAGGTGGGGTAAATATATCCACTTGTAACGGGTAACATCGTGCAACATCACTGGAATGCGTTGAAGAGCAATCGCCACCGGGACAAGCGCTAAGTCCGCCTACCAGATCAATGCAAGCAAAGAATTCGATGTAATCGCCCGGTCTGACCGGACTTGCTTTCATGAAATACTGACCGGTTTCACGCATAAAGCCCGTACACATAAATACATTCAACACATCGTGAACCAGTTGTTCGGACAGATCATGTGTTTGCCCCAGATAGTCAGAAAGTGCTCGTGTCAAATTGGAATGACAGCAATGATGGTACTGCCCGCCATCGCTTAACAAATTGTGGGTATAAGGATCGCAGCGCGTACCGATAACATCATGTACGGAGCCTCCGTACTCATCGAAGCCATACCAGTCGAGCGTATCAGCAACAATAGTCGCCATTCGACGCAGATTCGGAAAAGTCGACCAAAGACTGTCCCCGGTACTTAAATGTGTTCCATGCAAGGCCCGGGTTTTGCCGGCATAAAAACACTCGGATGGATCTTTCCGACTCCATAGATTCAGATCACCAACCTGCGAACCCTCAACGCTGCTTATTCTGAAGAAGCTACCGAACGGTACTTCAAAGCAACGCGCCTCGCGTGGCGGCACAACTATCTGATGCGATGGCAACGATTGTTCTCGAAGTAATCGATAGTGATCCAGTGGTGGGGCTCGCAATGAGTCCGCCGGGTAACACACGACGGGAGGTACACGCCGCCTATCGGATGAATCGGCCGGCGGACTGTGCAGGGGTTCAGATAATTTCATAATGCGTCGAGCTAGCTGTGACTAAAAAAACAATGACCCAGGCCAATCTTACTGCTGTTCATCGACGGTAGGTAGAGCCTGACAATTTTCCATCACTTCTCCGCTCAGACCGCTTGTCGTCCGGGCTAACCAGACGTTTCATCGCGATCACAAGATTTTAAGTCTGTCACTTTATCAGGCTACTGATTTTGTGTTCGATCGCACATAAATGAATTTTCTCCAGATTGTTAATTAGTGACCTCAGTCCGGATTCACTCTGTATTTGCCTCATTCAGTCGTCGATATATTGCATGTCGGTTAAGCACAACCTGTCGAGTTATTCGAACTTATGGATAGAGCCATGAAAAGATCGCTACTACTACTACCTGCTTTGCTGTTGTCGCAGGGGCTGAAAGCCGAGGCATTCAATGAATGCCCGGCAGAAGCATTTTTAACACAAGGATCCGTGCCGGTTACCTACGGGGTAGATCTCGTAACCGGGGACTACAAAATTCTGGCAGACGACATGGGAGTGTCAGAATCTGTCAATGGTATCGGTTTTAACCCAGTCGACCGTTTCGGATACGGCTGGAGTTATGAGCACGACACTGTTGTGCGCATACATTCCGATATGAGTGTCGAACCGCTTAAGGTAGAAAACATTTCTGGAACATCCAGTTTCTATGTTGGCGATATGCATCCGTCAAACGGTAAGTACTACATCTATAGAACAGGTTCTGCCACGGGTTATTCTCAATAAGTGTCGACCCGGAATCACCCGACTATCTGAAAATGATCAGGATAGTCGATGGCGATACCATGCGCCTGCATGTCGCTGATATATCCATAGACCCACAAAGCGGCAAAGCCTACACAGCGGACAGCAATGCTAATTTATATGAAATCGATCTTGAGAACGGCACTGCGCAACACTTAAGCCAGTCAAACGTTGGCGGTGGCGGTTACGGCGCAGGTTATTTTGATCCGAACGGAAACTTGTATCTTGGCCGTAATCACGACGGTCGCATATTCAGAGTTGCGGTTGGTGCAGGCGACTACCAACTAAAGGAGTTTGCTGTTGGTCCGGCATCCGGTGTGAACGATGGCTGGCGCTGCGCCACCGCCCCGGTTGAAATGATCGCTGAAACTAAAGTCGATTTTGGAGATGCACCAAACTCTTACGGCACAGCCTTGGATGATAACGGTGCACGACACGGTCTGGACGCTGACCCCGGTTTATTCCTTGGCGCCGCTGTCGATGGTGAATCAGATGCATTCGCTCACCCGTTGTCAGACGATGCCGCCGATAAACTGGACGATGATGATGGTGTGCAGTTTGCCACCAATGTCGTCGAAGGTCAGAACACAGTAGTAATCGTTGAAGCATCGAAGCCTGGGTTTCTCAACGCATGGATAGATCTGGATCGTAATGGTCAGTTCGACGACGATGAGCAGGTTTCCTACAACTACTATTTGAATCAAGGCAAACAGTCACTTCACATGTTCATCCCGGGTGGTGTAGTAGAAGGTGACTCGTGGTCACGTTTTCGAGTCTCATCTATTCCGAACGTCGGTCCAACCGGTGGTGTGCCTGACGGTGAAGTAGAAGATCACCCGGTCAAATTGGTTGAGCAGGCGGCAACGGTTACCTACTATCCCGGTGCAGATGGCTGGACAACGCTGGCATTCGAAGATAACTGGCCGATCGAGGGCGACTACGATATGAACGACCTGGTTGTCTATATGCGTACCGCTCAACATCGTAAAGATGCCGGACTTACCCGTGTTGATATCAAAGCTGAAATTGCTGCGGTTGGTGCTGCCTATCACAACGGTTTCGCAATACGACTACCGGGTGTCAAGCGCTCGCAAGTGAATCTTGACAAAATGGAACTGCAAATCAACGGCAAACCAGTGACTGCTTTTCAACCACTGGAAGAAGGCCGCGACGAAGCCATCGTTATCGTTTCATACAACATGTGGGACTATGTCGGTGCCGGCGAGCTGTGCATGTTCTATCGCACCGAACCTGAGTGCGGATCCGATATTCAAATGAACTTCAAGGCTTCAATCCCGTTTAATGAGCCGGTACAAGCTGAAGTTGGTTCGCTGTTGGATCCATTCCTGTTCGCAACACCGGGTGCATGGCACGGTGGTCATTTCTTCACAGCACCGGGACGATCTTACGAGATACACCTGAAAAACCAGGAACCAACTGAAGCCTTCGATACTGCTCTTTTCGAGATGGAAGGAGACGACGCCTCAATGCCGGAGGAAGGCCATTACTTCCAGACAGCTAAAGGCATGCCCTGGGCACTTGAGATCGGTACTCGCTGGGATTATCCGATCGAATATCACGATATCAACCATGCGTACTCACTGTTTCAGGGTTTTGCACAGTCGAACGGACAGCAGAACAGTTTCTGGTATGACCGGAATCAATCCAACCCCGAACTGATCTTCAAAAACTAAGGAGAACAAAATGAAAAAGTTAATACTAACAGCAGGGGTTTCACTGGTTCTGGCAGCCTGTGGCGGCGGCGGTGAGTCAACAGGCGGTCTCGATCAGCCGGAACTCGGCGCGGCAAACGAAGCACAGGCACCGGCAAATACAACACCACTTGCCGCAGCACCACTTGCTGCGGCACCACTAAATACAAGCGATATAGAAGTTGATGTCGACTTTAATCTGGCATCATCCAGAAGCATCGATGTCGACTTTGATATTGCAGACGCAGAAGGCACACATGCTTCTGTATCGATTTGCACCGACTATGCTCAGGGTGGTAGCGCATTTGACGTAAACTATGACAGCTGTACAGTCACTGCAGACATGTTCGACGGAAAGTTCAGCCATTCGATGGACGTGACTCACGAGTTCGATTCAGTAGTGGCAGTGGTTTGGTTCCTGGATCCCGGTACTGAACCCATGTATCAGGAGTTTTTTGTCGATAACGCAACACGTAGCAAAGGTTCAAAACCCTCTCTTGTGTGGCGATAATTCTGCCTTACTAACATCCCCGCCGCTCTGGCGGGGGTGTTTTCATTTTTTCGCTTGGTTTCGATTTTTCTGGATCTCTGTATTATCTACTGTTAAAGAGACCCGACCGCTCATTGAACGCAGTGACTCCGGATCAGAGCGAGACACTAACCTCCCTATAATCGCGGCTTCAGAGTAATGTTGCTGAAGTTCCTGCAGACACTCTGACGCCTGATCACCCGGCAACAATACCAGCAATCCTCCGTTTGTTTGCGGATCCACAAGCAGATCACATTGCGCTTTGTAATCCACACGCACCGCCTCAGCTATCAATGTTGAATCAAGTGCCAATGCATTTTGTACATAGAGACTACTGGTAACACCGTCTTTAGCGTGGGCTAATGCACCGGGCAAAAAGGGAATGCGGTTCAGGTACAACTCGGCATACAACTCATCAGCGAGATTGGCACGCAACAACAGGTTTTGTAGATGACCGAGCAGACCGAACCCGGTTATGTCAGTAGCAAGTAGGGCCCGATATCGATCAACAACAGACGCAGCCTCACGATTTCCGAGAAGCATGGAGTGCAAGGTTGTGCGCACCTGTTCACCGCTGGCCCGACTACGCATATCCGCAGCCATGACCACGCCTGTGCCCAGCGCTTTAGTCAGAACTAGCACATCACCTTGCCTCGCTGTCAAATCGTCTTCAGAATCATCACCCGATAGACTATTTACCTGCTCAAACCCGTTAACCGTAAAACCCAACATGGCTTCTGCAGCAACACCCGTGTGGCCACCTGCCAGCATGCATCCAGCAGCGTTCAGTTCTTCTACAGCACCAGCCATCATCTGATAGAGATCGCGTTTCTGAATTTCCGAATCTGAGAATGGCAAAGTAGCCAGCGCCAGTGCTGAGTCGGGGATCGCCCCACTGGCATAAAGATCACTTAACGCATGTAGCGCAGCGACCCGCCCGAATAAATATCCATCATCAAAGCTGGCGCGAAATTGATCCACCGATTGCACGATTCGTCTGCTGCCCGGATCTATTAAACAAGTGTCACCAGCCAACCCGTCGCTGGATACCGATGGGTTCACCACCGGTTGCAACTGATGTATGACATCTGCAAGTACCTGCGCGCCAACCTTGGCACCACAACCACCGCAAAACATCAGATCGTGTGTGTTAGTGCTGTTGACTACGGTAGTCTTGTGGCTGGCTGGCACACGCAATTCACGCGGCACATCGTCGGACGACGGTGATCTCATCGTGCGCTCAGGCAGCCGGCTGAATTTGTACATGAATTGCCTGTCGATCCAGTCTTTCCAGCGCCAAGCCCATGCGCCATGCAGTGCAAAGCCATTTCTAGTGGCAATAGCTTCCTGTTTACCCAATGAAATGAGCGTCAAAAAGTGTTTTTGAGGGCGGTAATCACGTAACGGTTTCCCACAAACTGCACGCCGAAGGTTTTCAAAAAGTACCGGAGCCTGACGTACTGCAAAGACACCGGCCTTAGCCACACCTGGTGCCGGCAGCGAAGCGATATCACCTGCGGCAAAAACGTTTGGGTGCGACAACGACTGCAGACTTTGATTGACGCAGATAAAACCGGCTTTATCTGTTTGAAAACCTGATTTAGCGGGCCATGCCGGCGCCCGGGCTGCAGTGACCCACAGTACTTCGTCCAGCGATATTTGTTTCCCGTCCACCGACACGACGCTATCGGGTTTAACTTCTGCGACATCAAAGTTCATGTGAACTTCGATACCAGCGTCACGGCAAGTCCCAAGCACGCGTTTTGAAACACTTTCCGGCTGCGCACGTAACGGTTGGTCCCCACGCACAAACCAATGCAGTTGTATACGGGCTGATCGTTGACTAAACGAATGATGTAGCGCCAGCAGGAGTTCAAGGCCACCTACACCGGCCCCGACTACACCAATCTGGACAGTCGTCTGTGTACCTTCCGATTCAATACGCTCAAGCAATCCAAGCCATTTCTCTTCAAATCGGTGTACCGGCTTAACCGGCACTGTGTAGTCGGCAGCGCCCGGTATTGAATCGATATCCGGTGTTGATCCGGTGTCAATTGAAAGCACGTCGTAGGCAAGCGTCGGTCGCCCCTCAAGAAGCAGGTTTTTACCCGTCGGATCAACACCTGACCCTGTCGATTCTATAAAACGCACACCCGACCAACGACACAATCGGGATAGATCAATATGTGTCTCCTCCCGTGTGTAATGACCCGCTATATAACCGGGCAACATGCCCGAGTATGGGGTTAGAACATCACGAGATACCAGCGTGAGCCGTACCCCCGGCAACGGATTCATACCCCATTTTTTTACAACTAGCGTATGGGTATGACCACCACCAAGTAGAATTATGTCTTTAAGAATGGGAACGTGTTGCATCGAAATACAATAGTGTCGCCTTAGATTACAAAGAGTGTGTTGCGAGGTGGAAAAGCATTCTAACAGGCTTGATATCCGTCACTTGAAAACCAGTCTTTAATCGAATCGGCATCACCACGAAATACCACTTTGCGATTCTTTCGTGTCATCTGGTAATCATACATCGGGTCGTAATAGTTCTTCAGCAAGTAGCGAATAAACTCATCGTAGCCATCCGTTTCATTGGTATCAGTATGCCGGACAAATCCTTTGTCAAACAATGTCAACGCCGTGGCATAGCGATCACCACCCAATCGCTTTCGAATTTTGTGCAACGACTTGCGGTGGCATTCTGCAAACGCCACCAGTCCTTCTTGCCTGCACAAATGAACATCAACAGGATCAGCGGAGCAATCAATTGCCTGTTCACAATATAGACGAGACAGTTCATCAACATAGTCTGTTCTAGCAACGGCCACCCGAACGTCAAGAGGCTCTTCAAGTACTACGGCCGGTGACATGGCGAGTCTATCCTTAAGGACCTCCGGTATAGCAACACGCCCGATTAAACGGGCTTCGTCTTCGAGCACCAGTGGTTTGCGTGTACCCCCGGTCTGTTTCTGTTGTTGCAATGCAGCCACCAATTCGACGGTTAATACATTCTCAAAAGTGGCGGTTGACGGTTGA
Source organism: uncultured Granulosicoccaceae bacterium (assembly GCA_937951345.1). GTDB lineage: Bacteria > Pseudomonadota > Gammaproteobacteria > Granulosicoccales > Granulosicoccaceae > CALFCE01. The sequence goes on along the minus strand of CALFCF010000009.1, from coordinate 107,466 downwards.
TCTGTTAGCATCCTTCCGAAGGTTGAACCCCGGTGACGTGCCAAACCCTCCAGATCTACAGTAAACGGCAGTTGATGTAACAAGCGAGTTTTTCCACTTCCTGTGCGACCCGCAAGGACCATGATTTCAAGCGAAGACACCGTGTGCTGCATTACATCAAGAAGATCTCTGCGGATTGATTTGTACCCTCCTGATATAAACGGCAGATTAATACCGTTGTCAGCCAGAACCTCCTGCACTGATTGTGAACGCAAACCGCCACGAAAACACATCAAATGACAATCAGGATGATTCTTCGCAAATGCAATCCACTCGGCTAACCGCTGTTGTCGAATGGTTGGAGTCAGAAGCCTGTGACCGAGTTCAACGGCCTTTTCCTGACCTTGCTTTCTGTAGCAGGTACCTACTTGCTGTCGTTGTTTATCATCAAGCAGCGGCAAATTTGTTGAAGCAGGCAAACTCCCCTGAAAAAACTCAGCGGGTGAACGCACATCGATTATCGGTGTCTTGCGTAACAGCAGCTTTTTATATGTATCATCCATACTGCTGAGGAGGTAAGAGTTATTTAGACTCAACAGCGTTCAGTAGTAGCCGGGCCAGCTCAGCAAAACTGTTATCAAAATAGTAGGGTGAAGTCTGATCAGAATGACGGCTTTCACGATTGATTCCGTAATTCAATCCAGATTCTGTGAGAACTTTGTACTTCTTGGTTTTATCTGAAACACTGCTCTTGCGTTCTGCTTCAGCCAAAAACCCGAGTTCAAGCAGAATCTTGTTCGCCTTTACGGTCGATAAAGGTACATTGTGTTGCTTTAGAAGATCCGTAAGGGAAGACGTCGGTCCATCGCCTACAGATTTTGTCGCTGTTTTTGAATTGGTTTCCATGTTAGTGCTCATGCATAAATATTTTTACGTCTATAAACCCGCAATCACTCGCAATCCGTCACAGGTTACAACATCATTTTATAGCCGATGTAATTTTCGGACCCTCTAGCCTGCTCTATTCATGAAGGGTTCGCCACCAGAGTCTGGCTACCTAAGCAGGTCGCACGATTGAGCGACATTCGTAGAAATCTACGGGTTGAGCTCAATCGAGTGAGCTGCGACGGCAGACGGGCACTGGGGGTGAATAGAAAACAGTGTGCGAACACCCACAGCGACGCTAAAACTGCTTTTCTAACTGCAAATTGCTTAGTTTTCATTGTCACTGTTTTCGCCTTCGTGAATAGAGCAGGCTAGTCATCCTGATCTGTTTTAAGCTTCAGTTCCCGCTCGAACGCATCATTGTCGAGTGACAATAACGTGCTCAGTTGTGCCTCCACCTGCGTATATCCAAGCGCGAGCGATGGGTTATACACCGGCTCACCAGACTCCAGTTTCAAGCGCCCGATTTCGATTTCAGTTTCAATCAGTCTTGCTTCATGATCACGAAATGCCTCTGAAATACGCTCAGACTCTTCCCAGTCAATTCCGATGGCAGACAACGCGTCCTCGCCCATCAGAACAGCAGATTCATAATTCTCCCGATGGCATGCAATGACACCAGCGCTGGCCAGTTCCACCTGATGGTAACGATCTGAACTACGTACAACCAGACGCACATGCGGAAAATGCTCTCTCACCATTGATACCAGCTGCATCGACCGTCGGTGATTCTCGATCGCAATCACCATAGCAGTCATCCCACCAAGACCCGCCAATTCAAGTAATTCAGGGCGCAGTGCGTCACCACAGTAGGTACGAAAACCCATTTGGGAAACGTCTGCCAGTCTCTCAGGATCATGGTCTACCAGCACAGGCTCCATACCGGCTGAAACCATCAGACGACAAACGGTCTGACCGATACGACCGAACCCCGCAATCAGTAACGGTACCTCCCTGGCATTCGGATAAACAGCCGCTGAAGCCTGAAGGTCGGTATTTGGCCCATCGACCTTATTAGGTTCGGTGTTTTCCTCGATATCCTGCAGTAAGCTGACAGCACTAGCGCGCCGCCGGTTGTATAGGATCTGCACAATCGGCATCAATATCATGGATAGTACAATCACAACAACCAGCCCACTGCCCAACTCTCGATCAACAGCTTGAAAAGCAATTGCGATAGACAGTGCTACAAACGATAACTCCCCGGCAGGCGCCAACAAAGAAACACTTAACCAGTGCGGCCGCGAGCTTCCGTGCCCCTGTAAATACCCAAGCGCCAAAGCAACTAAGACCTTGACGGATAACATCACGATCAACACGGCAAGTACAATCATCGGGTAGCGCAACAATAAACCGAAATCAACAGATAATCCCAGAGAGAAAAAGAAAAAACCCAATAACAAACCTCGCCACGGTCGTAAGGTTGATGCAAGCTCCTGACGAAATTCAGAAGCGGCCATCACACAACCCGCCAGATAGGCTCCAAGCAGCGCGGAAGAACCGAATTGAATAAACAGCAAGAGCACACCGAACACCAACAACAACACTGCTGCTAGAAACATCTCGGGCGCTTGCGTCGCGGTTATGTAGCGCAGCACGTGTTTCGAAACCCAGTGGCCACCGGCCACGACAAGCACAGTCAAAACAATATCAATGAGGACATTATGAAGCCCGACGGGTTCGGCCAGCGGATTACCAAAGCCAAGTAGAGGCAATAAAATCAACAGAGGAAGAAACAGCAGTGCATGCGCGGTGGTCATCGCGAGCACATATTCACCCCGGCTCGAACCAGTCAAATTTTTTGATTCAATAAACTCGGCAACCAGTGCGTGAGAAGACAACGCAAGTGCCATTGCAACCGCAACAGCCTTTGCCCAGCCAAGCCCGCTGGTAAGCCCGACCATTGTGAACACCAGAGTCGAAATAACCCAAAATGGCAGCCCACGTGTCAACATTGTGTGCTTCAGGCGCTGTAACAACGCCGGCTGTAGTTCGAATCCAATCAGAAACAGCAACACACCAGTCGCAAATTCGGCGAGAACCCGTAACTCATCCGGTTCACGCACCAGCGCCAGTCCCCAGGGTCCGACCAGGAAGCCACCTGCTAAAAATCCGACTGCCCGGCCGAGCCCGAGGCGTTGCGCGCCCGGAACGGCGAGCGCTGCTGCCAGTAGGCAAACAAATAAAGTCAGAAGCAGCGATTGATCAAAGTTCATGTACGACAGGATAAAGGATACGGTACCGACAACCTAGAGTTGCGGTGCTTAATTACCGCACGGCAAACGTAACCCGGCAAATTCCGGCGCGAAAAGCAGCGGAGCTATTGGAGTATCCGGGACCAAAATTTCAAAGTGATTTCAGCAACATTCAACGCGGGTTACAAATCCGCGGTTGTCTGCTGTTCCGGCAGTCTTATCGGGAGGTGACGTAATACCGCAAGCAAACAAGATCAGCGCTAATCGGCCCGATTGCTGAGCGGGTTGGCTGTCCAGTTCGATAGCACTGAGTCGAGCCAGCGCGTGATGGATTGATCATAACGATGCGCATCCTGCATTTGGCTTTGACGCTGCTGTTCGGTCAGCACATTAACAGGCCGCGTTTTATTGCGTTCGTGCCAGATTGCAAGCGTTGCAGGATTCACCTCCGGATGAAACTGCACGCCGAACACGTGTTCCGATAAATGGTAAGCCTGATTCGGAAACACATCACCACTGGCCGTATGCACGGCACCCGACGGCATATCGAAACCCTCTGAATGCCATTGCATAACAGTCAGAGGTTCAGTCAGAAACCCGCCGGATGCCGGTGTAGGATCGACACGGCAAAAACCCACCTCTCTGATAGCGTCAGCATGTGGCGTTACACGCGCACCCATAACGCGCGCAAGCAGTTGCGCACCCAGACAAATACCGAAAAACCGTAAATCGTGTTTCATACACGATTCGATGAAATCAAGCTCCCGGCGAATCCAGTCCTCGGTTTTATCATCATTGGCGCTAACAGCACCACCAAATGAGATCACGCCTGTGTATCCGGTAGGATCAGGAAAAGTATCGCCGCTAGCAGGATAACACCAGTCAGCAGATACACCGTTCTCTTGCATCCAGGCACTACAACGGTCCACATTCCAGCCCGTGGAATGCTTAACGAGTAGAAACCGGGGTAAAGCTTGCTGGTCTTCGGCCACCGGTTGAGAAAAACTCCGTTGAGTTGACGACATATCTGTCATTCTAGCCGGCATTATTCCTCAAGGCGAACCGTCAGTAGGTCATACTGATGGCATATTGCGTTCACCCTGAACTGAGCGGCAAAGATTAAATAACCTGAATCGAAACAGATTTCATGCTGATTATCACCAGCGGAAAGGCTCGAATCCGATACATTATTCGGTTATCCAGCCTTACACATATCAACGGGCATATTGCCACAGGATAAAAGCGAGCCTGTCGGTCGTTGCAGACGGCAATTGACAACACGTAGCGTTCCGAGGGAGTGACTCGCAAGAACAAAAATAAAGCAGGCCAGCCTGCTCTATTCACGAAGGCGAAAACAGTGACAATGAAAACTAAGCAATTTCCAGTTAGAAAAGCAGTTTTAGCGTCGCTGTGGGTGTTCGCACACTGTTTTCTATTCACCCCCAGTCCCCGTCTGCCGTCGCAGCTCACTCGATTGAGCTCAACCCGTAGATTTCTACGAATGTCGCTCAATCGTGCGACCTGCTTAGGTAGCCAGACTCTGGTGGCGAACCCTTCATGAATAAAGCAGGCTAGTCAGTTATCTATTGTCAATCTGAAACCGTCAGAAACCAAGCCACCACGACCATCACTGGCGGTCACCACGATTAAGTGATTACCGTCGTTAGCAGCACTGGCGGTACCCGATATGACACCGGTCAATGAAATGGTCACACGAGGAGGTAAATTGACTGCCGAGAAGGTCAACTCATCGTCGTCGGGGTCGTCGAAAAACACGCTTACGTTGTAAGTAAAGTCGTCGTCAAAAACTACGTTTGGAATATCAACTGCAACGGGAGCGCGATTGGCAAGTGGTGCAGTGCCCGACGATGCATCAGTATCATCTTCGTCGTCTTCAGAGACTGCATCTGTTTCGTCGTCCGTATCCGACTCGTCATCGGGTGCGGGTTCGACTATCAGAGTAAAAGGATCAGATGTTGTAAACAACCCGTCAGGGTCAGTCGCGCGAATGGCAAGATTACGAAATATACCGGGTGCTGTCGGACGGCCAGTGAGCCGCCCCGTGTTTACATTGAACGCCAGACCGGCAGGACGCGTGCCTACGAGCGAGAACCTCAGCCTATCGCCGTCCGGATCGGTAAAGCGTGGCACCACCGGCGTGATCAACTCCCCTACTTCAAGGGTTTGATTACCGAGAGAACCTGTATACGTGGGGCGTCGATTCACTACCACTGGAGCGGTTACAACAAGCTGTTGTTCAGCTCTAACCTCGTCATTGAAACCATCACTGGCAGCGATAGTTAATATGATTTCACCTGCATCTGCGGCTACGCCACTCAACACACCAGTTGTACGGTTGATACTGAACGTCAGTCCGACCGGTGCGCGTAACGTATACAAGAGTGGTTGCTGTTCCGGATCAGAAAAAAATCGTGCTGTATCAAGGCGCACTGTATCTCCAGCGTCAACAATCAAATCCGGTAAATCCAGAGCGACCGGTGGACGATTCACTTCAATATCCCCACTGACCGGTACTAGAATTTCGCCAAAGCCGTCGGTAACTTCTATATCGAACGAAAAATCACCGGTCTGGCCTTCACTGACCGTACCGCTAAGGTCACCCGCTTCAGACAGTGACAATTCTTCGGGGAGATCTGTCGCACTAAACGAAATATTTGCTCCCTCCGGATCAACAAAAAAATCACCGAGCGAGATATCAACAGGCACCCCTTCAATAATTTCCAGTGCCGGTAGATCGCTCAGTAATTCAGGTGGTTGATTTGATGCACGCACTACCAAAGTCACGGTCGCATCATTCGTAGCGAACCCGTCACTTACCAGGTAAGTGAAATCATCTGTACCAGTAAAACCAGTCTGCGGTCGATAGCGAAATCCACCGTCAGCGAACAATGTGAATTCAGCTGCGAAGGATGGTGCATCCTGCGGTTCAACGATGACGCTTAGCGGCAGGTTACTGACATCGTCATCGTCAGTATCATTGCTTAATAGATTGGGTCCACTGCTTGATACAACAAGTGTTTCATTTTCTGTCACCGTAAATCCGTCATCAACGGCATCCGGCGCTTCGTTAACTGCGATTAGACAAAATGTAAATTCATTCGATGTCTCCACACCATTGGCATCCACACCAAAAAGCTCGTAGGAAACACCTACCGGCGCACGAAGTACCGGTGGTAGCAAAACAAACTGACTACGCGGCAACCCGCCAACTTCACGAACTTCCTCTGTGAACTGCACACTACAGGAACTACCTGCTACACATGCATCCTCGAGTGTGTCGGCAACAAACTGTTGATTGAAACCGTTTGTACCCAGACAAACTGACAAGTTACCGGCACTGACGGGTTCGTCCGACCAACGCCACACCTGGATCTCGCCATCAGGGTCCAACCGGGTTGTTGGGTCGATCAGCATCGGTTCATTCTCGATCAGGTCAACAACGGTATTTGCTTCAAACGTCACTACCGGAAGGTCACGACTTTGAGCCCCGGTGGAGTCGACCCAGCCGCAGCCAACCAGACCCATGCACGCAACAAGAACAAACCATAAAGTTGCGGATTTCAATCGGTGGGTAACGCTGATCAGAGGGCGCGTCATCGTCGTTTATGAGAATGATTTAATAACTAGTGAAAATTAGTGTCTAGCGAACCTTCTTGTAGACACTAGCCAAACTGCCGAGGTTAAATTTTGCAACGCGATCGACAGACGCTCTCAATGATACACCGCCGCAACACCGACACCGAGAAAACATTGCAAAATGCTAAAGATCCTGCGCACTGTCAGGCAGAGTTATCGGGTTACTGCATCCAGGAAGGTCTGCTTGGCACGATCGGCGTCAACAGACGTACAAACGGCTGTCGGAGTGCGGTTTTTCCAGTGTGGCAGCAAATAGGTATAGCCTTTTCGATCCATTATCAGTTGCCCGGCAGCTATACCTTCACGGGCTATTCGAACAGGCCCCTTAACTGTGGAAAATAGTTGCGGCTTGATCAGATAGACAAGTGCAGTTGCATCATGCATGGCACATCCGGGCTCCGGTTGATTGCGCGCAGCACCAGTCGATGTGTAGTAGTCAATATAAAATCCACTCGCTGAATGCAGCAGCGATCCATAACTACCACCACGTTGAGCTATAACGCTCAGGTCGGATTCGTACAACATTACGCGGTGAGTGACATCAAGCCCAACAATTGTTGCCGGCCAGTCCCGTTCAAATACCAAATCAGCAGCATGAGGATCTGCCAGAAAATTTGCCTCCGCTACAGGAGATACATTTCCCGGTTCGTCCAGCGCACCACCCATTACAACGAGTCCGGCTACCATTGATGGTAGATCCGGCTCCAACTGTAATGCCATGGCTATATTAGTTAACGGCCCTATCGCTACCAATGTCACCTTGCCATGCAGTGTTCGGCTAGTTTCGACAATAAACTCCGCCGCTGTCATGTCGCGCGATTGCAACGATGGAGCCGGCAAAGCGATGTTACCTAAACCGTCTTTGCCGTGTACAAATTCTGGAAATGGCAGAGGGTCGTTAACAAGAGGTTGCGCAGCACCGGGAATAACAGGAACTTCCGGGTGACCGAACTGCTCCAGTAAACTTAGTGTATTGACAGTCGCTTGCTCTACAGGGACATTACCAAATACGGTAGTCAGCCCCAGCAGGTCAAGTTCAGGGTGTGCACAGGCCATGGCAATGGCCATCGCATCATCAACTCCCGGGTCGGTATCTAGTATAAGTGCCGTCATCAGGTGCGATAATATCAGAAGCGATTGGTACTATTTGCGACGCTTCGATCACCAGTTACCTAACTGACAATCGTTCAATGTCAAAATAGCTACGTATTCTGAAATACCTGAGTTTGAGTTTGCGAGTGGTGTCGGATCAAATCGTAGAATATCCTGCTTACGCACGGCAACCGCGCAAAAATTTATCTTGCTTAGCCTGCTCTATTCACGAAGGCGAAAACAGTGACAATGAAAACTAAGCCATTTCCAGTTAGAAAAGCAGTGTTAGCGTCGCTGTGGGTATTCGCACACTGTTTTCTATTCACCACCAGTGCCCGTCTACCGTCGCAGCTCACTCGATTGAGCTCAACCCGTAGATTTCTACGAATGTCGCTGAATCGTGCGACCTGCTTAGGTAGCCAGACTCTGGTGGCGAACCCTTCATGAATAAAGCAGGCTAGACAGTCGATAATATTGCTATGAATGAAAAAGCAAACAACCAGGCACCACAGATCCGATTGGTGGAGGTCGGTCCACGCGACGGTCTGCAAAACGAGTCTGAACCGGTTTCAGTTGACGACAAGGTCACGCTCATTAATCTGCTATCAGAAGCTGGTTTAAGAACCATAGAAAGTGGAAGTTTTGTCGCGCCCCGCTGGGTTCCGCAAATGGCTAACACTGATGCAGTGTTTCGAGATATCGATCGGCACGACGGTGTCACGTATACGGCATTGGTACCTAATCTCAAGGGTCTTGAAGGCGCAGTTGCATCGCAGGTTGAAGAAATCGCAGTTTTTCTGGCGGTCAGCGACGCATTCAGTCAGAAGAATATCAATTGCACAATGGCTGAAAGTATTACGCGGGTTCAACCGGTAGTGTCAGCAGCTCTCGAAAAAGGGATTAAGGTACGCGGCTACCTTTCCTGTGTGCTCGGTTGCCCCTATGCCGGTGAAATAAATCCGTCGACTGTTGCCAGTATGTCGAAACAGCTCATCGATATGGGCTGCTACGAAGTCTCACTAGGCGATACTATAGGAGTGGGCACATCGGCTGCAGCATACAACCTGGTAAAACAAGTGGCTGATGTAATTTCAGTGTCACAGATTGCAGTACATTTTCACGATACATACGGTCAGGCATTAGCCAACATTCATGCCGTACTACCACTTGGCGTAACAGTCATCGATACAGCAGTCGCAGGCTTGGGAGGTTGCCCCTATGCTAAAGGTGCCACTGGAAACGTAGCGACAGAGGACGTCGTTTATATGCTGCACGGGATGCAGTTAAACACGGGAATCGATATGCAACGTTTACTCGATGCCAATCGTTTTATCAGCAAACGACTCGGTAGACCTGGCAGTTCACGTACTGCAAACGCGTTGTTATCTGCTCAGGAACATTAATCGAAACGGAAAATCGAACGACGCGGAGAATCGGCAGAGTCAAGAAATAAAACAAGAAAAAACCCATGTATGCACTGGTCAAACTAGCCGAGCTAGCCGAAGTAACCGAAGTAACCGAACTAGTCAATCGCTGTGTTGCACGTGCAATTCAGTAACATCGTTATTTTGTAAAAACGTACTTTGCGTGGATGTATCTTCCGCAGAGTTACATTGCACAGAATTTTCGATGAATACCACGCGATGCGCTAAGTCGCACCACCTGCCACAAGTCCGGGTAGCGGTAGCAGTGAATCCAGTTCTGTATCAGGTTGAGCCGGTAATCGTTCTCGTCGCTGTCCGAATCGATTAATCCAGGCCACACGGAATCCGAAATTTGCAGCCCCCACAGCATCCCACGAATTAGAAGATTGAAAACAGATTTCCTGAGGTTTGACCTGTAGCGCGTCGACAGCCAACTGATAAACCGACGGATCAGGTTTGAAGATGCGCACACTTTCAACTGAAAGCGCATGCTGAAGCAAGTCGTTCAATCCGGCGCTATTGATAGCTGCATCTATCATATCCGGCGATCCATTGGTCAGGATGGCGCAGGGTAAACCTGCCTCCTGCAATTGCTGCAGAACTCCTTTTACTTCCGGGTAAGGTTCAAGTTGAAGATAGGCCTGCATCAAATCATCGCGTAAGTTTTTATCGTTAATCGAAGCAGTATCAAGCGCGTAGTCGAGCGCGTCTCCGGTTACCGCCCAGAAATCCGTATACTCGCGCATAAGACTTCGCAGCCATGTATATTCAAGCTGCTTCACACGCCAGGTGGCCGATACTGTGTCGGCATGTTCACCCAGGCGCTGCCTGTGCCGACCGACGGCTGAATGCACATCAAACAGCGTTCCATAAGCATCAAATACGCAGGCTTTTATGCCGTCAAGATGAATCAGTTTATTGTCCATGGCGTTTTCTCGCTATCTTCTGATACATCAACTAACTGATATTATGCAGCAGGAGGTATCGAATAGGTAGCAACTGCATGCGCTACCGGATCGGAATCGAGTGTTATCGAGTATATGGACGTTTCCGCAATAGCCAGCCGCTTACCCAACTTGAGCATGGTGGCTCGCGCCAGCAAATCTGCAGGTTCAGGCTTGCGCAAAAAATTAATTGATAGATTGGTCGTTACAGCTAACTCCACCGGACCTATTCGGCTGAGAATTAACGCGTAAATCGCTGCATCAGCCAGTCCCATCATAACGGGCCCGGCAACCGTGCCTCCAGGTCGCAAATGCTGCTGCTCCACACAAGAGCGCATAACAATATGATCTTCTGCAATACTGTCGAGTCTAAGCCCGAGCATGTCCGCAAAAGGCAATCGCTCCTGCATAATCTCATCAAATTGCGCGTGCGAGAGTTTTATCGTTGATCCATTCATAGTTCAAGCGTTAGCACCTAACCATAATTACCTGACTCATGCTAACATTTTGGGACGAAATTCGTCGCCAGTCAGCTGGAAGTTGGCTAGCAAGATGGTAGAAAGGACTATCGGAGCTATTACAGCAACAGTGGCTTGTTGTTGTCAGTTTTTCGCCCCGTGCTTCAATAGCGATATTCAAGGCATATTTAACGGAACTTAATAGCGAGATTCATTGGACAGAATCGTTGGAGAGAATCATTGGCGAGATTCACTGCCCCCTATTATGGCTTAGTACGATGTAACTGACATTTGAAGTATATTCAGAACTGACTTCTATGTACGGAAAACCAACCAGAGATATCCATGCCGAATAAATCTTCAAGCGAAAATTTCGCCGAACCCGTCTTACTGTGTGAAGTCAGCAACAGCGTTGCAACAGTTACTTTGAATCGCCCTGAGAAATTCAATACCCTGAACGAAGAACTACTTTCCGCGCTGCAGGCAAAGTTCGACACACTTGCAAACGACGAAAGCGTACGTGTTGTCGTGCTAGCCGCCACTGGAAAAGCTTATTGCGCCGGGCACGATTTACGCGAAATGCGAGAGTCTTACGATGAATCGTATTACAAACAGCTGTTTGCCAGCTGCAGTCAGTTCATGCAAACAATCACATCAATTCCTCAGCCGGTAATCGCTCGCGTACAGGGCATGGCAACTGCTGCAGGCTGTCAGCTGGTTGCTACTTGTGATCTTGCGGTCGCCGCAGAAAGTACGAAATTTGCAGTTTCCGGTATAAACCTGGGATTATTCTGTAGTACACCCGCTGTAGCTCTCTCACGTAACGTCAGCCGCAAACGCGCACTCGAAATGTTATTCACCGGGGACTTCATTGACGCGCACACAGCTAAAGACTGGGGCTTGATCAATGATGTTGTGCCGGATGATGAATTAGATGCACGAATCAGCGTGCTTTGTGAGCGAATTTGTAAAAAACCACGCGTTGCGGTTTCAACAGGAAAACAAATGTTTTATGCGCAGTTGGAAAAACAGGTAAGTGATGCATACACATTTGCGGGTGATACAATGGCCTGTAATATGATGGCAGATGACACGCGCGAGGGAATTGATGCGTTTATTGAAAAGCGCACACCAACGTGGCAGCGGAAAACCCCAGATACAACAGACGACAGGGAAAACTAGCGACTGCTTGTCAGGCCGCTTTGTTCTGCTTAGCGTGCAATTCGACGAATGCGTTAATTGACAATCGTGTTTGTTCGAAACAGCTATCCAGCCCTACAATTACTTCGTGTAGCTCTTGCAATCTATCATTTTTAGCCGCCTTCTCTATATCTCTACAATGATCTGACAAATCAGTACCGCCGAGATAGGCTGCGCTTGACTTCAGGCTGTGAGTAGCGGCTCTGACAGATTCATTGTCACCTGAGGCATAAGCACTTTGAATTTTTTTGATTAGATCCGGCGAATTGTCCTCAAACAACTTGAATATTTTGTTAAACAAATCAGGTGAACCCGTATTTCCAAGCGACAGCAGCGTTAGCAACGCAGTTTCGTCAAGTGTAAGCATATTTATCCTCCCTGGTTTTCAGGCGGTATCCATACGGCATTCGCCTTATTTTTTTTACCGTCTTTTTCCGTCAGCAACTGATCTTCAAGATTGTTTAGCTCACCAGCCACTTGTTCCAAATGAGCTTTTTCATCAGCAATAGATTCATTTGTGTCTGTACAAATTTCACCTGTTTCTGTCATTTGACCGCTGGACACGTCCACCATATCAGTTGCTATCAAACTACCGTCACTCGCTTGTTGATCTGCTCGTTTGTTCTGAGATCTTTCTACATAGGTCAACCGGAGTGACATTGATCCAACCAGCACGATAAACACGCAAACCACTGCGGCACCTATCCAGTTGCCAGCACCGGACTTTGCCCACAAAACAAACCCTACACCACCCGACAAATAGAGAAGAGAAAGACTCCACATCTCTCGAGCGTTGTCACTTTGTTCCGTCAACGCGCTTTTATGCACTAAAGACTCTGAATTTAACTGCGTCATATTTACAACTGCCATAATCCGACATGCTCAATATTGCTATCGGCACCGCTCTGCGTGCCTTTACCAACTACCCTGTTCTGCCATAACTCTGTAGATTACTGAGGGGGTAATGTGCATCAGTTCAACATTTTGATGTCAAATTTTCACATCGTAGCCAGTTGAGCATCCAGCACGGAAGTTCATGAAAAATTAGTGGAAAAGCTGCATAAATTCGCTGTGAGGACGCTAATACTACTATGCGCAGTTAATAAGGCAGCGCACCAAAAAAACACAGCGTTAACTTTGAGTGGAACTTCCGGCCAGATAGATGGCTTTCAAGCAATATTCAAATAATCTAAAACTGAGGACACAACTGCTTGTCGCGCTGTGTCTGGCGTTCGCTTCGGCTGCAGTACTCACAACCCATGCTTTGCAACGCGTTGAGTCAACCGAGTCACGCGATACCATTCGCGACGAAGCAAGAAAACTTTCACAACTGGTATCCAGCATAGCCGCTCCCGCCGTGAAGCAACAGGATGAGGCGGCGATTCAGGCATCGCTTGACCTTCTCATAGAAAGTTACAACAAGATCATGGGTGCAACTTTCTATGATCCGCTTGGAAACATCATCGCAACTTATATCAATGTACCCCTTGCTATAGAGCAGACTGGTCGATCAGATTTAAAAGGACTTGAGTACGCAAAGAGTATCGTTACTACAACCTCACGAATTGAACTGAAAAAAGAATATCTGGGAGAACTAGTACTTGTCTGGGACGCATCCTGGGCAGAAATTCGTGTTAAGCAGCTCCTGAACAATACATACCTGATGTTATTCGGTTTACTCGCAATACTCGGTATTTTTTTCGCCGTGATTCTCAATACCATTGTGCTGAATCCAATAGAACGGATTCAGCGTCACATGCGGTTGGTTCATGACAATATATCAGTATCACCGCTGGAAATTAACGCAGCTAAAGAACTAAGAAATCTGGCAAAGAGGTCGAACGAGTTTGGCTTATTGATGAAGTTTCGAACCAAACGGGAAATGGAGTTACGCGATACAGCCGATGCAAAATCCGACTTTCTTGCCAATATGAGTCACGAACTACGGACGCCACTAAATGGTGTACTGGGTATGTTGGGACTACTCGAAACAACAAACCTGTCCGCAAATCAGCACGAATATTTACAAACTGCTGCCAGTTCCGGAAGAAGCCTGCTTGAACTGATAAACGACATCCTCGATTTTTCGAAAATTGAAGCAGGTCGAATGCAGTTCGAATCTATTGATTTCGATCTGCACGAATTAGTGGAGCAATGCTGCGCAGCACAAGCAGAGTCTGCGCACCGTAAAAAGCTAGAACTGGCATTGATTATTGAAACAACTGTACCCCGTTATCTACGCGGCGATCCAACGCGTATCCGCCAGATACTGACCAACCTGGTGAGTAACGCAATCAAGTTCACTGAAGTAGGTCACGTCGCCGTAAATGTAAGTGCAACAGATACCGATGACGGATTCAAGATAGCGTTTGACGTTTCTGACACCGGCATTGGCATGCACGAATCAGCTATCGGCAAAGTGTTCGACTCATTTGCTCAGGCAGACGGCTCCACTACCCGCCGGTTCGGTGGCACAGGACTGGGTTTGGCGATCTGTAAACAACTGTCTGAGGGCATGGGTGGAACAGTAGATGTTGAGTCACAAAGTGGTGTCGGCAGCATTTTCCATTTGGTGGTTCCACTGCAACACTCACTCGCCGAGCGTGGTGATGCCGTGCCTGGTTATGATTTGCAGGGCTTGAACATTCTTGTGGTCGACCCTACTGAAATATCGCAGGATGCCGTCGCAAACCTGCTTTCGATGTATCGCGCGCAATTCGCAATGGCTTCATCCGGAAAGGAAGCACTTGAGCTTCTCGATCAAGCGGGAAATGACCAACAACCGTTCGACATGATAATTGTCAATTCCATTACAGGTGATGGAACCAGCTCTCGATTTATGGAACTGCTGGAGCCGGATCACGCGGACTTGATGCAGAAAGTAATCGAGATGCAGTACATAACGGACATACGTACGGGTGTTGCCGGTTCCAGTATCGCTGGAATCGTAAAGCCACTTCGAATTTCATCGTTCTACCAGCGTTTGGTTGAAGTCAATACAGGAAATGACATCGAGACAGACGTAGCAACTGTGACCGCATTGAACTCGCATGGAGCAGACGATTTATCCGATGGCTACGAATTTGACAACAGCGATTGCCATATTCTTATCGCCGAAGATAATCACGTAAACCAAATGGTGGCTGAAGGTTTACTTGAATCCATGGGATTCACCGTGCAATGTGTTGACAATGGTCGGGATGCCATCACCTATCTTGAAAGTACGCACTGCGACCTGGTGCTGATGGATTGTCAAATGCCGGTTATGGATGGTTACCAAACAACAAAATCGATTCGCGCTCGTGAAGACGAATACCGGGATATTCCGATAATCGCACTAACGGCAAATGCTATGCAGGGTGACGAACAGAAATGTGCCGAGGCAGGTATGGACGATTACATGCCAAAACCGTTTGAACCGGAAAAACTGCGCGCCATGATTCGACAGCTTATTGCCACCCGCCGCGCTGATAGATTCGATCAAGCAGCCTGATCATTGATCAGCAGTAGATCGCTTACAAATAAGCCCCCCCAACGCAGTCGGTAACGCAGTTGCAAACCGGTTGCTAATCGACAGTTGTTCCCTGCCATTAATCCGGTAGATCACAATACCTGTTAATAAATACCAATAATACTATTCAGCTGTTCTTAGTCGATGCTGCTCAACGACCCCGGTTGACGGGGCGAACACTATGCAAATGGAGCCATAAAGATCGACCCGATCGGCGACAAAGGAGTTAAAACCAAAGACTTGTACGCGATAGACAACCCATCTGCAGTAACTTAACAAATTGACATACATCTGCACGGAAGGTGGTTCTGAGAACAGCAATATCACGACCACAACCACTTGTGCGCCACAATTAGCATTCATCGATCTACAAGACTTCACACGGCAACCGTCACACCCGTTTGCGACAACGAACCGTCTATCGACGGCAAACACATTTGGTCACTACCCTCGATTTTATTCCACGAAAAATTCGAATATAGATCTTCAGATTTATTCGCACTATCAGAGCAAACTTAAACCAATTTTTACGCTCGGAGTGTCTGGTGTTTTTAAGAAATGATCTCTTTCGTATTTTCACAACGAGGAAACAGTTCCAGATGAAATTTTCCAGAAGTACAACTTACCTGCTGACAGCAGCGACAGCTGTCGCAATCACAGCCTGTAGCGACAATAATGACAATAACGGTGACAGCGCAGAGTTAAATGCACCGGTAGAAGCAAATAATCCAGTGGATCCGGTCGTACCCGTCGACACGCTGGTGCAGGCAGACTGCCCTTCAATTGGAAATCTGACCGCGTTGGAACTTGGCGCCGATCAATGTCAGATCAGTGGCGTACTGCTCGAAGACGCAACTTTGTCCTCTGATATCGAATGGTTCCTTGAGGGTGGACTCGTAGTCGGCAGCGATACAGTCAGTGCCGCACTAAACATAGAACCGGGTACACGCATTCGTGGCGACAATGTGGATGCTACTGACCATCTTCTCGTCAATCCGGGCTCGTCACTTTTTGCCAATGGCACTGGTGCCAACCCGGTGTATTTTCTGTCTGATGACGAAGATGTAGACGGAAGCGGTGAGTGGGGCGGCGTTTTCATACGCGGATTCATTGGCTCAGATAACGCAGGCGCAGAACAGGGTGAGAACGTCCTCGACTATGTGGTCATCAGCGAAGCAGGGGCCAGCACCACAGTCACAGTCGCAGGCCGTGAAACCACATATTCCGACAATCTTGTGATAAACGGTGTTGACGCCAATACCAGACTCACATTCGTACAATCGCACAACTCAGCGCGTGACGGAATTCATATTCTAAATAGCGATGCACGCATGTCCTGGATACTAGTCACCGGTGCCCAGCGCGACGGCATCTGGTATCGCGATTTCTCCGGTTTGATCAAAGATCTTATGGTCATTCACAACCGGGACAACGATGGGTCCAGCGGGCGCTCAGGCATCTACGCCAGTGAAACAACTAACGGTAATTCCAACCCCCGTATTGTTAACGCGTCTCTAATTGGTCGCGACTCAAGCAGCGAATCGGCTGGCGACGACGATAACGAATTCGGAATTTTGTTTGCCGACAACACTGATCAGATTCGAATGGCAAACGTGCTGATCGCCAACTTTCGAAACGGTTGTTTTGAAGCTGATGACGGCGCCGACTTAAGTCAGATCGATATCAGCGTACCGGGACCGAATTACATCGACGGAATCCATTGTGCCAACGAAGCCGGCCCGAATGGCAACTTCGGTGTCGTTCGCGATGATGCTGTTGGTTTTGCTACAAATGTTGTCGCAGCCAACAATTCCAATGGCGACGGTATTGTTTACTACAACGGTGCAGGTAATGCCCTACCCGCTGCCAATACAGACTTCAACTCGCCAGCAGGCGGCATCAACTTCACAGGCGAGCTTGTCGATCGCACTGACAACTTCACAGCAGGCTGGTATCTGAACAACATACTCGGGCTGGGTAACGGCCTCGTCGGCAATTCCGCGTTCCTGAACGGTTTCCTCGACGGCGATACCAACCGTGATGGTGTTGTAGACGGTAACGACACCAATTCTCCGTTTATTATCGCCGACGACGGTGCCGGTGGATTTAACCAGGATGTGGCTGCTGATACTTTTGGCTATGATCTGACGCACATTGGTGCGGTGCGCGGCGGTGCGGTATCCAACACGCAGTTCGACAACTGGACTGTTGATACCGGCCCGGACGATTCATTCACAGTTCAAGTGAATCCAGCAAACGTACAGTAGCCTTCATCAGACTGAAGTACATGCCGTGTTGTCACGGCTGAATAGATAAGCACAAGAGCGGTATTTGCCCGCTCTTGTGTATTTCGAGGAAAAATCAACCCGGATTGGCTTCCAAACTGGGTGCATAGACTGTTGCACCTTGTTTGCGAAGATGAAGGGATGCACGAACAACAAGCCTTTTTTCACCCTAACAAAGGTCATTTCAAGCGGCTGCCTGCCAGAGCACCGCCTTTTCCGAAGCCAATCAGTGTGTTAGTCGAGCACTTGCAACAGTCTATGCAGTCACTTTGGTTGGCTTGAGCCATTGCCGAACCCTCGGGGCAGCACTAAATTCGCTGACACCAAGGTGTCAATTCTTTGAAACACTTGATTTACAAAGAATTTTCGAACAACTGCCTGAGCGCCCATCACTTCAGGATTGCTGACGGCTGTCAATACGATATATCACCTAATATTACTACAAGCGACTGAATCGTGGCAGTTGGCGACTTTGTGTGTATACTCAACGCAGGCCTGTTGCCACTTTCTTATGAAGTCCTGGATCCTGATATGACTCAGGTAGGGTTGTTCCAGAGTGAGGGAAGCAGGGAAGACAATGTAGTAACCACTCTTGATTGAATCTACCCGGCTATTGCCGGAACTGATAAATCGGGTGGTTTGCCAGAGGTTCACAAGTCTCGGGAGTTGTATTTGCTGTGTCCCGATAAGGTATGTTGTGGGTAGTTGTGATTGTTGTATACCCGTACCTTGAGTGATTGGCAATATGGAACGGTTAACGGACAGTTGATGTAACCAAGTGTATGTAACCATAAACTGGTTAATTGTCGGTTATTTAGTGTTAGTTGCGCCTGATGTGTATTTACATTACCCATATCAACTGTTTTCCGGAGCTGAAATCCGGAAAATTATCAGTTGATAAGGAAGTACTTTGAATAGGAAGTGCTGTGAATACTGTGCGCATGCTTTTTGACGCTATTTTGCCGGTCAGGCAGCAGGCCAACCTTTATCTCAATACAGAAGTTACACCAAAGCCAGCTTATCGCAAACCGCTTCAGGTAAAACATTGTGTCACGATTAATTCACATTCTGATCGTAGCAAATTATTCCATCCATCAGACAACCGACGCATCTCGCTCTATCGAACGCGAGCTGCAGTCGCGGTCATTATCAGTAGCGCACTATTGTTGACATGCCAGTGCTACGCTAGCGGCTCGCTCCGGTTCTGTTTTTGATTGCTGTTTATTTTCATTGATACAAAGTCGATACAACGGACAACGATTCCGGATAGAGACTCCGCATTGATCAGGCACCGACCTGATAAGTTTTGAACCTCGCCATCCGCTAACCTGCAATCAAGACTTTTCAGCCAGACTTTGCAACTAACCGTGGATGCATACTGTTTTTCTTCCAGCTGTACGCTTTATTTATCTCCACGATTTCAAGTGACAATGCGAAATGAGGTGCATTAAGCACTTGTTCGCAAAAAGCCTCTGCACTTTGAAAAACCAGTTCGCCTACTTGTTGTTTCTTTTCCGCGCTTCTGCCTTCACCGATTCGCAACACCATGTCGATAAATCCGTTTTGCGACAACTGATCACCTAATTCTGAATAGTCGGCTCGAAAAGCCCGAACTCTCATGCCAGCCAGAGGAAATGCATCCGTCGAGAGCATGGCACGGTGCATCTCACGACAGAAATCGCCAACATCAAGCGAATCCTCAACATTGGCTGAGTATTGAATGGTCAGATGCGGCATATCATATGACTCCGGTCGTCTTAAGATTCTGCAGTTCTTCTTGTGAAAGACCTAGCATGGAAGTGAGTATTGAATCGGTATCTGCACCCAACTGTGGACCTGCCCATTCAGTTCGGCCGGGCGTATCACTTAAACGCGGATGTAACGCCGGGATTTCCAGTGTCGCGGTATCGGTAGCCGTTGTATCGTGATTAACAGACTCACCAGTTGTTTCTTTTTCGTAGCTGACTTTTTCAAATAACCCTCGTGCCCGGTAATGCTCGTCTTCAAACATATCAGCAACCGAATAGATAGGACCTGCCGGTACCTCAGCATCTGCCAGTATCGAAAGCAAGTCAGCACTGTTATGTAACGATGCCCAGGCTTGCAATGCATTATCGATCTCCGCTTCGTTTGCGACCCGTCCCGGATTTGTACTGAGCCGCTCATCTTCCGCCATGTCGACGCGACCGACGGCAACCATTAATCGTTTAAAAATGGAATCCCCGTTGCCGCCGATAACAACATACTTGCCATCCCGACACTTGTATGTATTGGTCGGCACAATACCTGTCAACGTGGACCCCGATGGCTCACGCACAAGACCTGCACCTGAGTATTCCGGCACAACACCTTCGAGCATATTAAAGACAGACTCCATTATCGACACATCCACAACCTGCCCTTTACCTTCACCCGATTGATTGCGATTATAAAGCGCAAGCAGAGTACCGATGACAGCATGCATACCGGCAAGGGTATCTCCGAGACTGAGGTTGGGTCGAACCGGTGGACGATCCGGATAGCCATTGATATATCGAAGGCCACCAATAGCCTCGCACGCTGATGCAAACCCCGGTTGCGATCGATACGGACCGTCCTGTCCATAACCGGATACCCGCGTGATAACGAGCGCCGGATTGTGAACCTTTAAATCTTCAGGGCCCAGCCCCCAAGATTCAAGTTTGCCTGGGCGGAAATTTTCTACAAGTACATCAGCTTTGATCAATAGTTGGGTAACCAGGTCACGACCAGCCTGTTTATTCAGATCTAAGGTGACGGAAAACTTGTTGCGCGCATGACTACGCCACCAATAGGACGTACCGTCGGAATCAAGTGCCCGCCAGCTGCGTAACGGATCCCCCTTGCGCGGAGGTTCAATCTTGATAACAGTTGCACCAAACCAGGCCAGCATCTGGCCACAAAAAGGTCCGGCAATCAGTTGCCCCATTTCAATCACCGTGACACCAGCCAACGGCCCATGGTTTAGCTCTTTATTCATTTACTGATTTATTTGATGCATTCAGGTCAACGGGTTGCCAAAAAGAAGTAACGCGTCCTGCTGATGTAAAAAATGTGATTGTACGAAAACAAAATACAGCCGTTCGAATGCTAAAATACCCTGTAACCGGAGGCTGGATTCGATGAATCGCTACGAAGCGCACCTTGATAAAAATCAGGCCAACTATACGCCGTTAAGCCCGCTCAGCTTCCTGCAGCGTGCCGCTGACGTGTACCCGGATTTGCCGTCGATAATACACGGTGCCCGACGGTATACCTGGGCTGAGACACTGAACCGCTGTACCCGACTGGCCAGCGCACTAGCCTCGCGTGGCGTTGGCATGGGTGACACAGTATCAGTTATCGCACCCAACATCCCGGAAATGTTCGAAGTTCACTATGCAATACCGATGTGTGATGCAGTGTTGAACACGATCAATACCCGCCTCGATGCCAAGACTATCGCACACATTCTGCAACATGGCGGTTGTCGCGTTCTGATCGTTGACAGAGAATTCTCTGAAGTGGCGGTAAACGCACTCGCGTTGATCGAGCGTGCATCCGATGAAGATGAAATTCTGGTTATAGATATTGAAGACTCCGAGATGAGCAATGTGCTATCAACAAAACCTGTTGGTAGCGTTAGCTATGAGGACCTGCTAGCAGAAGGAGACAGTCAGTTTAAATGGTCGCTACCGGTTGATGAATGGCAGGCGATCTCGCTGAACTACACATCAGGCACGACCGGAAATCCTAAAGGCGTGGTCTATCATCATCGCGGCGCTTATCTCAATGCCGTTAGCAATATCAGTGGCTGGACCATGCCGCACGAAAGCGTCTATCTTTGGACGCTTCCAATGTTCCACTGCAACGGGTGGTGTTTTCCGTGGTCGCTGGCCGCAATAGCCGGCACCAGCATTTGCCTGCGCGACATCTGCGCAGCAAACATTTATAAAGCGCTGGCC
This sequence comes from uncultured Granulosicoccaceae bacterium, assembly GCA_937951345.1. Taxonomy (GTDB): domain Bacteria; phylum Pseudomonadota; class Gammaproteobacteria; order Granulosicoccales; family Granulosicoccaceae; genus CALFCE01. The sequence continues at coordinate 85,814 of CALFCF010000009.1, read as the reverse complement.
GAACATCGAGTCACGCACCTGTGCGGTGCGCCAATTATTATGAGTATGATTTGCAATGCTACCAAGGCAGAGCAACAGCCACTCGAGCATACAGTTCATATGATGACAGCAGCAGCGCCACCACCGGCAGCAGTGCTGGAGAAAATTGAATCCATCGGCTTCAATGTAACGCATGTCTATGGACTGACTGAGACTTACGGGCCTGCGGTTATCTGTGCATGGCGAAAAGAATGGGACATCCTACCGGCAGCAGAGCGTGCCCGTCTCAAAGCACGGCAAGGGGTTCGGTATCAATTACTTGAAGGGCTTGACGTACTGGACCCGGAAACCCTGAAACCAGTCCCTCGCGATGGCGAAACCATTGGCGAGATTATGTTTCGTGGCAATATTGTGATGCGCGGATACCTGCAAAATCCGGAAGCGACGGACGCGGCATTTAACGGTGGATGGTTTCACAGCGGTGACCTTGGCGTTATTGATAACGACAATTACCTGCGTATACTCGATCGCTCAAAAGATATCATTATCTCTGGTGGCGAAAATATTTCGTCAATAGAGATAGAGGACCTGCTCTACACACATCCGGATATCGCCGAGGCAGCAGTGGCAGCCCGACCGGACGATAAATGGGGTGAAACACCCTGTGCATTTGTTGGTTTGCGTAGCGGTGCCGAAACAGACGAGCAGGCAATCATTGCGTACTGTCGGGAGCGCATGGCCCATTTTAAATGCCCTAAAACAGTAATCTTTACTGACCTTCCGAAAACCTCAACAGGTAAAATTCAGAAATTTAAACTGCGAGAGCAGGCAAAAGCACTTGGCAGCCTTTAAGCTGTTGTGTTTATCAAGCTGTTTCATCCACGAAGCAACCGCATCCCCTAAGACGCATGGCAAGTCTATCGCTAAATGGCGTCACTAAATTCTGGGGGCAGCTTACCGCTGTTAATAACCTCAACCTGTCTGTAGAGGCAGGTGAATTTGTCGTTTTCGTCGGCCCCTCCGGATGTGGAAAATCGACCACTCTACGTATGATTGCCGGGCTAGAGCCACTTTCAGCCGGCGAGATCTGCATCGATGGCAAGCGAATCGATCACCTGCAGCCAGCAGAACGCGATATCGCAATGGTATTCCAGGACTATGGCTTGTACCCGAGCATGACAGTCTATGAAAATATTTGCTTCCCGCTTAAAGTTCGCAAGATTCCAACGAATAAACAACATGCCCGTATACAGCAGGCTGCAAGCCGGGTTCAATTGACAGAACTTCTTGACAGGCGGCCGTCGCAACTTTCCGGCGGGCAGCAACAACGCGTCGCGCTGGCACGCGCTATGGTCAGAGAGCCTCGGTTGTTTCTTATGGACGAACCTCTTTCGAGCCTCGACGCACAACTTCGCCTTTCCATGCGAGCAGAGATCAGAAATCTGCAACATCAACTTGGCACTACGACCATCTACGTAACGCACGACCAGCAAGAAGCGATGACGCTTGCAGATCGCGTTGTAGTGATTAACGATGGCGTCATACAACAACACGATACACCCGAGGCGGTGTACAGACGTCCCGCCAATACATTCGTCGCCGGGTTTATTGGCTCACCACCGATGAATCTGGTTAACGGCTATGTTTCCGGCGGTGTCTTCAGTGGATCAGGTTTACGTGTAACCGGCCTACCCCAGACGCACACAGGACAGGTGACGCTGGGATTTCGTGCCAGTCATGTGCGATGTGAATCCGGCGATCAACCTGCCCAAAACCTTTGCGCATCGGTGTTCGCAATTGAAAATCTCGGTGAGACCACACAAATCACCGTCAAATTGAACACGACAAATGAAGGCGATGCAGTAAATGCATCCTCACCAAATAATGCGAATAACAACACGAGCAACGCAGACCTGCAGCAGTCGACCACACTGTTCGAAAATATGGCTGACACACCGGGGGTAACTATTCGTATTGCCGTCAACAAACCTTTTGACGAACTGCCGCCAGCACTTCAATCTCTACATATCGGTGACCCTGTGGCGCTGGGTATCGATGGCGCAGATTGTCTGTTGTTTGCAAAATCCGATGGCAACCTGATTCATCATTAGTACAAGTACATCAGATTTGACAGCAATGTAGCGAACTCATTTACGCCCGAGGTAACCGTGTCTGGACCAGACCTTTCACCAGAAGCAAAAGAATTTCTTTCGTCCTGGGTATCGGACATCACGCCCACCGATTTTTCGTCCATAGAAAAAATTCGCGAGAAAATTACAGCTGTCCAGAGCCCGGCTGCAGAACGTGCGATAAAGCGCCATCGCCTGAAACGCGAAGAATGGACAATAAACGGAATCAGATGTGATCGAGTGGTAGCGTCCGATAACACCGATCCGGCAGGCATCCTGTTATATTTTTTCGGCGGCGGTTTTATCAGCGGCAGTCCGTACGATGATTTACCGATAATCGGCGCACTGGCTGAATATTGTTCGCTTGAAGTTATCGCACCCTGGTACCGGCTGGCGCCGGAACATCCTGCGCCTGCTGCTGCCGACGACTGTATGACTGTGTACGAACATCTGGCACAGGAACAAACACAGGCACTCTTTCTGGCAGGTGAATCCGCCGGCGGTAACCTGGCACTTCTGATCGCACAACAAAGTGCAGCCCGACAACTTCCTCCAGCCAAAGCACTGGCATTGCTTTCACCTGCTGTGGACCTGCGAACCGATACCCAATTATTTGAACCTACAACTAACGCAGACCCGACATTACACCCCGAACGCATTGCCGAAATCGCCGCTGTCTATGCACCGGGGCGGGATCTGGCTGAACCGGCTCTGTCACCGTTGTTCGGCACATTGCAAAATATACCACCCACATTCATTACAACGGGTACGCGTGATTTGCTGCTAGGTATGTGTTTACGACTGCACCGTCAACTACTGCGTAGCGGTGTTGAAGCCGAATGCCGTGTCTGGGATGGCCTATGGCACGTGTTCGAGTATTACGATAAGTACCCGGAAGCCAGTGAATCGTTGCAGGAGATTGCTCGTTTTATTAATAGCAAGAAATAGGCTGACAACAAAATGTCCAATAGCTGAATTTACTGATCACGATAGATTTTTCTCGTCAAAAAACATGCAACGAATTCAATCAATCTGACACCAATGGATTAATACTCATTCTATTTGCGAGCTACCCGTGAAAAAACTGCTGTTACTCTCACTCTGCATCGGAATCTCCGGCTGTGCTACACAATTTCGTCAGGACAAGTCAACAGCGCTATATGCTGCGCTGGCTCAGGTAACACCGGGTTGCGATCACAGTGTAGGTTGCATTGAGAAATGGGACATTGCCCGCCAATGGTTACAGGAAAACGCAATTGCGGATAGCGCGACCGACACAAAATCATCGGGCAATGTTTTTTCACTCTCAAGAGCAGTTCCGGATTCAGAAAAAAACTATTTGATTTTTAATCCATGATTGCCGCCTGCTCAGACAGACAGATCAAACTTTTCATCAGGAAAGTATTTTTTCAGCCGAATATCGGCAGTTCGTGCATGCCCTTCCATACCTTCAAGGCGGGATATACGAGCAGTTGCTTCGGCGACAGATTTGGCACCCTCACGGGTTGCACGCTGCCAGGTAACAACCTTCATGTACTTGTGGACTGACAAACCACCTGTGTACTTAGCTGCCCCCGATGTTGGCAGTACATGGTTGGGTCCGGACGCTTTATCACCATAGGCAACTGTAGTTTCTTCACCGAGAAACAACGACCCGTAACAACTTAAACGACTCAGCCACCAGTCAAGATCGTTCGCCTGCACGGTTAAATGTTCCGGCGCTGTATCATCAGATGTTTGCGCCATCTCTTCGCGGGTATCGCAAACAATCACTTCAGCGTAGTCAGCCCAGGCGGCTGCCGCATTGGTTTTATTGGTATCCGGCAAATCATCGATCAGTTGTGGCACACGCTTCATCACGGTCTCCGCAAGTGACCGGTCATTGGTCACCAGCCATACCGGTGAGTTATATCCATGCTCTGCCTGACCCACAAGATCAGCAGCAACTATCTCAGCATCAGCCGTCTCGTCTGCAAGTATCAGACTGTCAGTCGGACCAGCGAACATATCGATGCCCACACGACCGAAAAGAATACGCTTGGCTTCGGCAACATATTGATTTCCTGGGCCAACTAATATGTCCGACTTTGGTAAACCGAACAGTCCAAACGCCATGCTGGCCACCGCTTGCACACCTCCCATGGCTAATATTGTGTCTGCACCTGCAATGTGGGCAGCGTAAACAATTGCCGGCGCGATACCCGTATCCGGCCGAGGTGGTGAGCACGCAACAATGTGACCAACATCCGCTACCTTTGCAGTAGTCACGGTCATAATCGCAGACGCGATATGACTGTAACGACCACCAGGCACGTAACAACCGGCAGCACGACATGGAATAGTTTTTTGACCTGCTATAAGTCCAGGCACGATTTCCACTTCAGTATCTCGCAGTGTGTCTTTTTGCACTTCAGCAAAGCGTTTGACATTGTCGTGAGCGAACTGAATATCGGATTTAAGTCTGTCAGAAACCTTGTCACAAGCCTGAGCAATTTCCTCATCAGTCAGGATCATATTGCCAGTGTACTTATCCAGCTTCTTAGCGTACTCGCGCGCAGCATCTTCGCCATTCGCTTCAATTTCGTCGAGCATTTCCTGCACGGTAGCACGCACATCTGTCACATCACTTGATGATGTTCTCGCGGCTTTTTTTACGTAATCCACTGGCATATGTTTTCTCTAAGATACATGTATGTATGAATTAAAAGTCCCTGGTAACAGCATTAATGCCATCCGAGCAAATATGCCAACCATAAAACCCATTCCGTCTAAGTAGATAATTCCTTTAAAGCAAAAAAAATGGCTATTAACTACGCAATGTATTGAGCACACGATGTTTAGCTTGTATGAAGTCGCGATGCTTCATATAGATCAGATCAGAAAAACGCCGGACAAACGCTTCCTCGTATTTATCAAGCTGATCATCCGCAAACGCAATTTGCCACATTTTTTCAAGCAACTCCCGTTTTTGATCAAACGAAAATTTGTCATTAATAAACGCGATATGTTCGTGATAGGACACATTATCGCCAACCTCAGCCACAGCATTATCAACAATCTGGTCAATCTCAGTGCGCGATAGTGAAGATGCCTGACTGGCGGCATCAGCAACTGCGGCCAGCTCCCCTTCTTCAATTGCAAAGTCCGCACGGGCAACTTCGATCAGCAGGTGTACGGTTATTCTATCGACATCCAGCTCAGGTAGAACAGATTCGCTGTCAGATGACGCCAGATTTTCCAACCATGTTTTAATCACGGTACGGTCAGCCAGACTACGCTTTAAGCCGATCAAGCTTCAGCAGGTCAGTCGACTTTCCGGGTTTTGCGATATGCGCATGACCACCCAGCTCACTACGTATTCTACCGGCAAGCACCTGCATGGCATCTGTCTCGCCGTGCACCATAAGCGCCGGCGGCCTGCCTTTGAAATTGGCGTACCAGTCCATAATACCCTGCTGATCTGCATGCGCAGACAGGCCGCCGACAGTATGTATGCTGGCCTGCACCTTGATTTTATCACCCCATAGCTTGACGGACTTGGCACCATCAACCAGCTTTCGTCCCAAAGATCCATATGATTGATACCCGGAAATCACCACATGAGATTCCTTGCGCCAGAGATTGTGTTTCAGATGATGCTTTATTCGTCCCCCTGTACACATGCCACTGCCGGCAATAACAATTGCACCCGATTTCATCTGGTTGATTTTCTGCGATTCGGCAGCCGTACGCGAAAACGAAAAGTTCGGCATAGACAGATCCGGTCCATGTTCTTTCCAGAAGGCAGCAGCCGTTTCATCGTATAGATCAACATGTTTCAGGTACGTTTTTGTCGCTTCAATCGCCATCGGGCTATCCAGGAAAATCTTCCACTGGCCAAGATCCCACTGGTCAAAATAGCGTGCAAACATGTACAGAATCATCTGGCTTCTGCCAACCGCAAATGCCGGTATCAACACGTTACCTTTACTGCCTTTTACCTCGCGGACAATGTCACTGACCTCGTCAAACGTTTCACTCCAATCCCGATGCAGACGATTGCCATAGGTGCTCTCGACCAGCACCAGATCTGCCTCATCGAGCAAATGAAAATCACGCAGAATCGGCGCACCTCTATGCCCCAGGTCCCCGGAAAAAACCAGCGTTCGTCGCTGATCTTTCTCTTCGAGCTTTAGCGTGACCATCGCCGAGCCGAGAATATGTCCAGCGTCGTTCAATGTTATTTCGCAATTTCCGGTTATAGCGGTCGGTACGCCAAAGTCCACTGTTTTAAAACATTTAATTGTCCGCTCAACATCCTCGATCGTGTACATGGGCTCGAGCGGTGCCCGGCCTTTGCGGGCGCGTCGTTTGTTACGATATTCGGTGTCACGCTGATGCAGATAAGCAGAATCCTTCAGCAACGTGCTGCACAAGTCAGCGCTTGCCGGGTGAGTGAAAATCTTACCTTCGTAACCCTGATTGAACAAAATCGGCAGACGCCCGCTATGGTCGATGTGGGCATGACTCAACACAACAGCATCCAGCGAGGACGGGTCGAACGGAAAAGGATCCCGATTCCTGCGCTCATCCTTGGCACGCCCCTGGATGAGCCCGCAATCAAGTAAAATCTTTTTGTCACCAACTTCCACCAAGTGGCAGGAACCCGTGACTTCTTCTGCAGCGCCGTAACTGGTAAGTTTCATAACTTATACAATACTTGCTTGATACTTGAGATAATTCGGGAACGACAAATTGTACGCACAGGTATCTATCCGCTTTTTGCGAACAACCCGTTTTTACCGACTGACAACGTACAACCGGTTAACCGCGCATTTACGCTGTTAGCCGATAATCAGCGGTTGATCACAAGCATCGGTTACCGATCATAAGCCAGTTTACTGTATTGTATCGTCACTACGTGCGCCATGTGCTCACGTAAGCGCTATTTCACCGCCCAAGCCCTGCGAGCGTTACTTGCCAAATCCGACCCCACAGGACACGCAGCAGGCCATGTATGCAACGGCACCACATGGTCTGCAATTCCTCCTTGCTGACGAGCTTGGGCAACTTGGCGCCACCGATATAAAGGTTGCGGGCGCCGGTGTGCGCTTTCACTGCAGCCACAGCAACGCCTACCGAATCTGTCTGGAGTCACGGGTGGCGAACCGTGTATTGCTGCCCATACACCGTGGTCAAGCAGATACTCCCGACAACCTCTACAAACGTGTCAGGGAGGTTGACTGGGCCAGTCACATGAGCCTTGAAACGACTTTTTCTATTGATTTTTTCTGTGATCGGTCAGCGATAACGCACTCAGGTTTTGGCGCACAGAAAACCAAAGACGCCATTGTCGATCAATTTCGAGAGTCTCAGGGCGAACGCCCCTCTGTTGACCGTAAGGCCCCCGATCTACGCATAAACGCCTACCTGTTTCGTGACAATCTGCGTCTGGCGATAGACTGGTCTGGACGTAGTTTGCATCAACGTGGTTATCGCCTTAGTGAGGGGGCTGCACCGTTAAAGGAAAATCTCGCCGCTGCGACACTGATCGCCTGTGGCTGGCCGGATCTTGCCAGGCAAGGACAAGCGCTTCATGACCCCATGTGCGGCTCAGGCACATTTGTGATCGAAGCGGCAATGATTGCCGCCGACGTTGCACCCGGGCTGTTTCGGGATCGATTTGGATTCCATGGCTGGCGTCAGTACGACCAGACACTCTGGCAGGAAGTCAGGAACGAGGTGGAACATCGTGCCCGGCGAGGCAAGGAATTGCTTCAGAAAAGTGAATGCCAAATCAGCGGGGCAGACATCCATCCGAGTGTGCTGACAGCCGCTCACGAGAATCTACAGGCTGCTGAACTGACACATCTGGTTAATATCGGGCAAAGCGATTTTTTTGAAAAGCATGCACCGACGGGCAATACCGGGTTGGTGGTATTCAACCCGCCGTATGGTGAACGACTGTCCTCAAAACGCACACCAACACAGTTCTTTCGCGATTGTAGCCGCATCCTGCACGACGGTTTCAGAGACTGGCAAGCAGCACTGGTAATACCTGATAAATCACCACATCATTTGCTGCGCCTCGGCAAAACCCGGGAATCCAACGCCACATCTAACGATAAGGCACCTGAACCTCTGCGGTTCTCCAATGGCGGTATTGCCTGTCGTGTTGTCACTGGTGCGTTGACAGCGCGCCAACAACACGGCACAAAAAACCAATCGACAACAGCGCCAAAAGCTCAGCCTCAGCTGCCAAAGCAACCGGCCGTTTCAGAGAACGATGGCCTCGACTTTGCCAATCGATTGAAGAAAAACAGAAAACGGCTGAACGCCTGGTTAAAACGCGAATCGATAGCCGCGTACAGACTCTACGATGCAGACATACCGGCATACGCAGTCGCGATTGATCTTTACAATGGTGTGCCGGTAAGTCCCGACTGGTCAGGTGGTCAACGCTGGCACGAGAGCATAGACCCTCGCGGCATCAAAACCGAAAGTGGCCAAAACAGCACTCAAAACAACCGCCACGCATCCAGCGCGAAAACGCCGAAGAAAAAAAACGAATCTACGAGCGCTTTTTCTGCTGCCAAAGAGCTACATGCTGTCTTGCAGGAGTACCGGGCACCATCAACCATCGATTCGCAAACTGCCGCCGCACGCCTGACAACAGCACTTGGCCATACCAAAGCTGTTCTTGATCTGAATGACGCGCACCTCCATGTCAAGCTGCGTGAAAAGCAAAAAGGCTCGCAGCAATACACCCGCCGGCAACAGAATAATCAGCGCCTGCTTGTCGAGGAATATGGCTGCAAACTATTGATCAATCCATCAGATTATCTGGATACCGGTCTGTTTACCGATCATAGAAAAGTCAGACACTACATACAGAAGCACAGTGACGGCAAACGATTCCTGAACCTGTTTTGCTATACAGCCAGCGCAACAGCCCACGCAATTCAGGGAGGAGCCACCCGCAGCGTCAGTGTTGACACATCAAAACGCTATCTGTATTGGGCAGCGGACAACCTGTCACTCAACGATTGCCAGTCGACAAATCATCAACTGGTCAGAGAGGATGTGATGACCTGGCTCAAGCAGAACAGGGAAACATTCGATCTGATACTACTTGACCCGCCGACTTTCTCTAACTCCAACCGTAACGAGCATGATTGGGATGTTCAGCGTCATCACGGTGATTGTATCCGCGAGTGCCTGCGTCATCTCAGCGCAGATGGATTGATAATCTTTTCTACCAATTTCAAGCGGTTCCGTATGAATGACGATCTGGCTGATCGGACCACTGTCGAGGAGCGTTCTGACTGGTCTATCGGCCCCGACTATTCGAGCAATCGCAAAATCCATCGCTGCTGGTTCATAAAACACCGGCAGACTTCGATGTAAAAAGGCATACTTCCAGTTCACATTAGGTTGCCTTAAAAATCCGGAGTTTAAATTGACAGGTCTGCTGGCTGAATACGGCCTTTTTCTACTGAAATTACTCACATTCGTTATCGCTATTGTCGCGGTCGTTGCAGTGATATTTATGTTGTCGCGTGGCGGCGGCAGACATCGCAGCGGATCATCCGGTGGTCATATCGAGATCACCAACATGAATGAATCGCTCGATGACATGAGCGATGCACTACAAAAAATGAATCTGGACACTGCACAACTGAAGTTGATCCTGAAGCAGGAAAAAGCAGAGAAAAAAGCCAAGGCCAAAGAAGAAAAGAAAGCAGCCAAAGAGGCGGACAAACGACGTGGCGACGGCGAAACACGTATCAGCGAACCAGGTAGAAAATCTATTTTTGTCGTTGATTTTGACGGAGACATCCGAGGCAATGCGGTGAATTCACTACGCAAGGAGATCTCGGCGATACTGACAACTGCTAAAGCTGAGGACGAAATTGTGGTCAGACTGGAAAGTGGCGGCGGTATGGTCACATCCTATGGCCTGGGCGCCTCCCAACTGGAGCGCGTCAGCAAAAAAGGCATACCACTTACTGTCTGCATCGACAAAGTTGCTGCCAGTGGCGGCTATATGATGGCTTGTGTTGCAGACAAAATCATCGCAGCACCCTTTGCGGTTGTTGGATCTATCGGGGTCGTCGCACAGATTCCAAACTTCCATCGCCTGCTTAAAGAATACAACGTGGATTTCGAATTACTGACTGCGGGCAAGTTCAAGCGCACACTGACTGTGTTCGGCGAGAATACCGATGAAGCTCGTGAGAAATTCCTTGAAGACATTGAAATCATCCATGAACAGTTCAAGTCTCATGTTAAACAGCACCGCAGTGTACTTGACATAGAAGAAGTGGCCACCGGTGAGACATGGTCGGGTAGTGACGCTGTGAATCGCTCGATGGTCGATGACTTGCTGACCAGTGATGAATACCTGATGCGTGCCTGTGAAACTGCAGATGTTTTTGAAATCAAATACAAGGAAAAGAAAAATCTTCTCGAGAAAGTCGGTATGGCAGCTCAAACAACCATCGACAACACCCTAATGACCTGGCTGGAGCGTTTGTTAAAGTCGCGCTATCTGTCCGGGTAAGCGGCATCACGCCAGCCAGCTAATGCAACGCAGATGGTTGTTCAACGGTTCACCAGAATTAAGTATCCCCCTGCTCTGCCGTGGGATACTTAATTAATCGAATCAAGCTGAATCTGAGACCCGTTAACAGCGGTTGTTGAACGACAAGCAAGGTCTGCTGTGTCGCCGGTAAATCGCTTCGCGCGTGTACCGCTGGCACCGAGATCACACAGCAGACGGGTTGGCTCACGGTTAAACAACACGCCGGTATGCTGGTCGTACCAGATAAGCTTTGCATCAGTTTCGTTGCCATCAGCAGCATTGTTCTCGGTGACACACACCTGCCAACTCGTATCCAGTTTTTTTATTACTTTCCCGATCTCCAGTTTTGCAGTGATTGCATCAAACACGAACTCTCCGTCAGCATTGGTCAAAACCTCAGCTAACGCCTCTTCACAGCGTGAATCCACCCCCTGATTTCGGGCGATCAGCACACGGGCATCCGCCACCGCAACATCTTCCCGCCTGATAACACCACTGATCGCAGGTACCAGCAGGCGATCCGGCGCATCGACACCGGTCAATCGAATTCCCGGCCCGAGCGATGGGGATGAGTCTTCATCCGTTGCGGGCGAGGTAGCACAGCCACCCACCATCAACACAGTTGTTAACAAGCAGGCTAGCGCCGAAGAGAAACTGGAATGAGACACCATCAGATTGGATTCCGCTTAAGTTCGTTTTCGGACTTTGATAAGTCACTTAGGGATCAACTGTTTCCGGCAGCAATTACCATTACAATGACCCGGCGATGTAAAATGACACATCATGGTGCGCGTTGCCACCCGAGAGGCACACGGCGAAGGCGCTGAAATTCACTATCCTTCGTATACCACAGTATTCTTGAAGCAAAATCAACCGGAGAAACCCATGACGGCAGAACGCGAATCCATGGAATTCGATGTAGTCATCGTTGGTGGTGGTCCTTCAGGCCTTTCGACCGCCTGCAAGCTGATGCAATTGGCTGCGGAAAAAGAGCATGAATTGTCGGTAGTCGTGATCGAGAAAGGTTCGGAAATCGGAGCCCACATACTCTCTGGTGCGGTGCTGGAGCCAACCGCCCTGAATGAGTTATTTCCGGATTGGCAGGAAAAGGGTGCACCGCTGAACACGGCTGTGACCGGTGACGAAATCTATTTCTATATGAACGCCGAGAAGGCGGTGAAAATGCCGAACGCCCTGGTACCCAAGACCATGCACAACGACGGAAATTATATCGTTAGTCTGGGGAATGTGACCCGCTGGCTTGGCGAGCAGGCAGAAGCACTGGGTGTCGAGGTTTTTCCCGGATTTGCCGCAAGCGAGGTACTTTTCAATGACGACGGTAGCATTAAAGGCGTAGCCACCGGCGACATGGGACGGGGTGCTGACGGGGAACCGAAAGACGGCTTCGAACCGGGCATGGAACTGCACGCCAAGTATACGGTTTTTGCAGAAGGCTGCCGCGGCAGCCTCGGCAAACAGTTAATCAATCAGTTCTCACTCGATCAGGATGTCTCGCCCCAGCACTACGGTATCGGTATCAAAGAACTATGGCAGGTGGATCCGTCACGTCATCAGCCCGGATTGGTTGTTCACGGGTTGGGATGGCCTTTGTCGGAATCCGGCAGTACCGGAGGCGCCTTTCTGTATCATCTGGAAGACAATCAGGTGGTAGTCGGACTGATTATCGATTTGAACTACAGCAATCCCCACCTCAGTACCTTCGATGAATTTCAGCGCTTCAAGACTCACCCGAAAATTGCAGAGACGCTCGAAGGCGGTGAACGCATAAGCTACGGTGCCAGAGCCATCGCTAAAGGCGGCTTGAATTCATTGCCGAAAATGACCATGCCCGGTGGACTGTTGGTCGGTTGTGATGCCGGCACACTAAACTTTGCCAAAATCAAAGGCACACACACAGCCATGAAATCCGGCATGGTGGCCGCAGAAGTATTGTTTGACGCATTAAGCGGATCGGACGCTCGCTCTGAAGGTCATCAGGAACTCACAGAGTACAAAACGGCATTCGAATCATCCTGGGCGTTTGAAGAGCTCAAAGCTTCGCGCAACTTTGGACCAGCAGTGCACAAGTTCGGCACATGGGCAGGTGGTGCATTCAACTTCCTGGACGTAAATTTTCTTAAAGGCCGCCTTCCTTTCACGTTAAAAGACGACACACCGGACCATGCGACATTGAAACCTGCCGCTGACTGCAAAGCGATTGACTACCCTAAACCTGACGGCAAACTCACCTTCGACAAGCCGTCATCTGTGTTCCTGTCCAATACCTCCCACGAAGACGATCAGCCGGTGCATCTGCAGCTCGGCAAACCTGAAGTACCGATACAGGTGAATCTGACTAAATGGGATGAGCCAGCACAACGCTACTGCCCGGCTGGCGTCTATGAAGTGGTCGACGACAAGGGTACGCCACGGTTCCAGATTAATGCACAAAACTGCGTACACTGTAAAACCTGTGATATCAAAGACCCCAGCCAGAACATTACGTGGTGTACACCTGAAGGTGGTGGTGGTCCGAATTACCCCAACATGTAAGCCGAAAGCTTTTGATCTGTAAACACTTGCAAAAGGTTTCAACCCGGCGAAATCTGCAAATTCCGGTGTAAACAACTGCGTCGATCAACACACTGCTGTTGAATCGATGACATCGGGCCATTAGTATAAAAACTGGAAACGTCAGCGCGAGGTGCCTGACGTGATTTGCAGCGAGCGATAATTTTCCTGCCAAGGCGTGTCTTATGTTCAATCTACAAGGCAGTTTTTCTGTTTGGATTTCGGCGTTGTTTCAAACAAAAATGCGATGTGCCAGGGACGTTCACCAGCTTGATGCAACACCACAGATAATTCAGGAGTTACATCTATGTCTTCATTTTTACTTGCACTGATTATCGGCTGGGTATGTGGTCGGTATTGGGATCAGATTGTGCAATTCGTCAAAGAGAAAAAGCACAATATACCTACTCGAACAGACAACGATTCAGGCAGTTAAGCTATCACGGTTCCCGGCAACTGATTCGTAGCGACTAACGCAGGATTGTTTTCCGGAAACGGTTTACCCTGAAACGATCAAGTCGCGACGACGGCTATATGCTGGTCAGGGAAGTATCGGCCTTGCGAATGCTAGCCAGGGATACATTGAGGAAAAAGCCAGCTGTAATTGTTGTCGAACTTGTTGCGGTAATTCGAACTTGTTGCGGTACTTGTTACCGAACAGGTTGACGCACTGCTTGTACTTGCTTGTCTTACTTTGTCTAACTAATAAGCGGTCATCAAGCGGTCATCACGAAATAGCTAAAGCTCGCCGGTGTTGTTAAAGAAATCGAACCGTTCATGATTTCTTCTTGATAATGCCGACCGAGCTTTTTAGCTAAACTATTCTTTACTGGTTTCTTTGCCAGCTTATCCGAACTAGTACCAATTCGAACAATTCGAACACTTCGAACACTTCGAACACTTCGAACAATGAGAATAAGCTGGCACTACGGTCTGATGCTCGCGTCGGTTTATTTGTCTTTGAACGCCGGCTTGCGCTTGTCGACAAATGCCTGCATACCTTCCTTTTGATCATCTGTCGCAAACAACGAATGAAACATGCGGCGCTCAATCATCATTCCCTCTGACAAACTTGTGTTCAAAGCTGAATTAATACTGTCTTTAGCCAGCATGACGGAAGGCATCGAGTAACTCGCGATACTGCGTGCGGCCTTCAACGCTTCATCCATAAGGTCGTCCACCGGTACTACCCGGGCAACCAATCCCGCGCGCTCCGCCTCCTCGACAGCCATATTCCGACCGGTCAGACACAAATCCATGGCTTTAGCCTTTCCGATGGCACGCGTTAACCTTTGGGTACCGCCCGCACCGGGGATGATGCCCAGCTTGATTTCAGGTTGACCGAACTGCGCGTTATCGGCAGCGATTATAAAATCACACATCATCGCGAGCTCGCAACCACCGCCAAGCGCATAACCTGCGACCGCAGCAATAACGGGTTTTCTAAAGGTCGTAATCCGTTCCCATCCCGCAGTGATGAAATTCTCGGTATGCACATCGACAAACGTCTTGCTTTGCATTTCCTTGATATCCGCACCCGCGGCGAACACCTTTTCGTTGCCAGTGACAACAACAGCACGGACATCCGAATTGTGTTCCCAGTCATCCAGTACCTGGGTCAGTTCATCCATCAAGGGACTGCAAAGTGCATTCATGGCCTTTGGCCGATGCAGTGTTATAACACCAACACCTTGATCAACAGATATCTGTATATTTTCAAATGACATGGCTTTACCTGAAACTAACAAAAGAAATGAGGTTTGCGCACTGATAATGCCGAGAGCTGCGATTGCAGATTAAAACACGAAACCCTGTGAAGACTACACTCGATTTTTACGGCGATAGCACTTGCAAGGCAAACATCGCTGTGGTCGGCGGTACTGTGCAAGCACATAAATCCACGAACAAACCAGTTGCGCGAGCGCGACTTATCTAAGGAACCTCTGATTTATTGCCTGCGTTGCCAGGGCTGCGTTGAAATTCGGCTCAAAATGCCCATGTATTCGCATATACACTCCGCTTTTTCGCCAAATTTCGCCTTGCCCTGCCTGCCTCGCCTAATAAATCAGAGGCCCCCTAAGCGGCGAACCAGAATCGCTGAATTTTACACTTACAGCATATGAACCGGTACAGAGACCGTGCTCTCACCACCTTCGATGACGAGCTGACGACCCGCATCAACTATCGGCAGCTCGTGCTCTGCAAAGAAACGCGCCAGCGCTATTTGCGCTTCAGCAAATTCCGTATCATCAGTGATACCGGTCGCGGCCAGTGCGCTCCGTGCCATCAACCATCCGCCGACTGTGCGTCCACCCATCATCAGATAATCAACAGAGCCGGCTGCGGGCAATACCGCATTTTCCTGTTCCAGCATCCACTGGGTTGTTTCTTCAAGCGCATCCACCGCAGATGCCAGATTGCGCGCAATCACTTGCAGCTCAACCCGGTTAGATTTACCAAGCTCATCGATGGTTACACGAATATCAGCGATCAATTCGCTCATACCCTGACCACCATCACGCGCTGTTTTACGGCCGATTAAATCATTGGCCTGGATAGCAGTGGTGCCCTCATAGATTGTTGTTATGCGCGCATCACGATAGTACTGAGCAGCACCGGTCTCTTCAACAAAACCCATCCCGCCATGGATTTGCACACCGGATGAACACAGAGCCAAACCAAATTCAGTTGACCAGCCTTTGACCAATGGCGTAAGTAACTCACCTCGACGCTGGAAGAACTCGCGCTGCGTCTGATCCGGATGGCTGGCTGCCTTGTCGAAGCTGGCAGCGCATTCAAGTGATAACCCGCGCATCGCATCGATCCCGGATCGCATCGACATCAGCAAACGTCGAACATCCGGATGGTTGATGATGCCCTGATCATCCTCAGACTTACCAAGCAGCGTTTTACCCTGCTCGCGGTCTTTGGCGTACTGCAACGCTTTTTGATAAGCACCGGATGCAATCGCATAGCCTTCCACACCGACCGCATGACGTGCCTGATTCATCATTGTGAACATGTACATCAATCCATGGTGCTCTTTACCGACCAGGTAACCAATCGCACCGTCATTATCGCCGTATGACATGACACAGGTCGGGCTGGCGTTGATACCGAGCTTATGTTCGATCGATACACACTTAACGTCATTACGCTCGCCGATGCTGCCATCAGCATTGACCAGGAATTTAGGAACAACAAAGAGCGAAATGCCTTTGACACCGGGAGGTGCATCCGGCAGCCGGGCCAGTACCAGATGAACTATGTTCTCCGACAGATCATGTTCACCGTAGGTAATGTAGATCTTCTGGCCTTTAATCCGGTAGTGATCACCATCGGGTTCTGCACTTGTGCGAACCGCGGCCAGGTCAGTTCCGGCCTGCGGCTCAGTCAGGTTCATGGTGCCGGTCCAGGTGCCCTCCACCATTTTGCTAATGTAGATATCCTTCAATTCGTCTGAAGCATGGTGGTGCAGTGCATCAACGGCACCCTGAGTGAGTAAAGGACACAAACCGAATGACATGTTCGACGCATGCCACATCTCCTGCACTGCAGCAGAGACACTCATCGGCAGCCCCTGACCACCGTACTGCGTAGGGAATGACAATGCGCCCCAGCCATTCTCGCAGAACTGTTGGTAAGCATCTTGCCAGCCATCAGGTGTTGTTACACCGTCCTCTGACCAGACACTCCCCTGTACATCACCTACACGATTCAGTGGCGCAAGAACTTCACCGCAAAATTTCGAGGATTCCTCAAGGATCGCACCGACCAGATCTTCGGTGGCTTCCTCGAATCCCGGCAACGAATTTATCTGATCAAGGCCTACAACCTTGTTCAACATGAATTCAATTTCTCTAACCGGCGCCTGATAGGTCAATCCTGTACTCCCGGCCTAAATTTCAGGCCTGATTAATAAAGCGTTCCTTAGGATAGTGAATATACGAACGGTTGAAAAACAATTCAGGTTCAACCATCCAGCGCTTTGTTTAACTCCGGCAAGGCATCGAAAAGATCTTCAACGAGGCCATAGTCGGCAACCTGGAAAATCGGTGCTTCTTCGTCTTTGTTAATCGCTGCAATAACCTTGCTATCTTTCATACCGGCCAGATGCTGTATTGCACCGGAAATACCGACGGCAATATAGAGATCGGGTGCCACAACTTTACCCGTCTGACCCACCTGGTACTCGTTCGGCACGAAGCCCGCATCCACTGCAGCCCGCGATGCACCCACTGCTGCGTTGAGTTTCTCGGCAATGTCATCCAGCATTTTGAAGTTGGAGCCATCCTGCATACCACGACCACCGGAAACGACTATTTTGGCACTGGTCAGTTCCGGACGGTCAGACTGAGACAGCTCCTGTCCGATAAAACTGACTTTGTCGGACGCTGCAGTTGTAGCGATCGATTCAACCGCGGCACTACCACCGCTTTCTGCTGCTGCTTCAAAAGAAGTTGTACGCACTGATACAACTTTTTTTGCATCAGACGATTGCACCGTTGCAATCGCATTACCGGCGTAAATGGGGCGAACAAATGTATCGCTTGAGCGAACTTCAGTGACATCGGAAATACCGGCAACGTCGAGCATCGCTGCAACTCTTGGCATGACATTTTTTCCACTGGCGGTAGCAGCAAACAGTATGTGCTCATGACTATCTGCTTGTGACAGTACTAAATCAGCGAGATTTTCAGCTATCTCATTGGCATAGGCCGCGTCATCAGCATGCAGAACTTTCGCCACACCAGCTACAGATGCGGCGGCGCTGGCAACAGCTTCCACCCCCTGCCCTGCGACCAAAAGAGTTACTTCACCGCCAATCTGTGATGCAGCACTGACAACGTTCAGGGTGGCCGGTCGAAGTGCACCGTCTTCGTGTTCGGCAAGAATCAAAGTACTCATAAAAAGACTCTCATAAATTTTTATAGTGGCTGATACGTTTCAGATCTTTTGCTGAGATGACTGTATCAACCTTAACTGTTCGGTTTGTTTGATATATTCGACTGAATCGATTCAGGTCGTATGGCCTGGAAGTTTCACGCAAATTGCTGGAATGACCAACGCGCGGATATCAGATGACCTTGGCTTCATTGCGTAACCTGTCTACCAGCTCATCAACACTTTTAACGATGATGCCGGCTTCGCGTTCTTCAGGCTCATTAACTTCAACCGTTTTCAAACCTGTCTCTATACTTACACCGGTATCAGCAAGTGCTATCACTTCAAGTGGTTTTTTCTTTGCTTTCATAATATTCGGCAGCTTGGCATATCGTGGTTCATTGAGCCGAAGATCGGTCGTGATAACAGCCGGCATCGCTACCTGGATCGATTCGAGACCACTGTCCACTTCACGTGTTACTTTCAGCCCGTCACCTTCAAACTCAACCTTTGATGCAAACGTAGCTTGCGGCCAGCCGGTGATTGCCGAGTACATCTGACCGGTCTGGTTGGCATCGTCATCAATAGCCTGCTTACCGACAATCAGAAGCCCGGGCTCTTCTTTCTCGGCTACATGCTTTAATAACTTTGCTACTGCCAGTGGCTGTACCTCGTCATCAGTCTCGATCAGAATGCCACGGTCTGCACCCATGGCCAGCGCCGTGCGAATAGTTTCCTGACTCTGGCTCGGGCCAATAGAAACCGCGATAACTTCTTCTGCCTTACCGGCTTCCTTGATGCGCAATGCCTCCTCGATCGCTATTTCATCGAACGGATTCATCGACATTTTTACGTTGGCCAGCTCAATGCCTGATTTGTCAGCTTTGACACGGGCTTTGACGTTGTAATCAAGCACTCGCTTGACTGCTACCAGAACCTTCATTTAAAACCCTCGTTACCTGTTAATCCAGTGTTCGTTATATTCGAATTGTAGCCTGTCCCGGCCAGTCGGGCAGTGTAATACCTGAGCCAGACTGATAGTTGTGCGGTGATCACAGATCGGTCGTATACGCTGACTTATCAGTCGCTTTGGAATCCATATCCATGCACCTTTAGCCGTATCCGAGATTCGGCTTAGTGCATCCAGTTTGGTGCTGTGAACGCTCGCTGCACCGCGATTAACTGCCCGTGCACTACCAATACGCTACCAATATGCCTCTATTCACCGATATCTTCGTTCCAGAGTGTTGGATGTGCGCGGATAAAATCCTCCATTAACTGAATACATTCAGCATCGTCGAGTACATCAACGCGCACCCCCCGCGAGCGAACGTAGTCTTCCGGACCACGAAAGGTTTTATTCTCACCAACAACCACGTGCGGGATGCCATAGAGGAGTATGGCGCCACTGCACATATCGCACGGTGACAGCGTTGAGTAAATCACCGAGCGTCGGTAATCCGTTGCTGTTAGCCGTCCAGCCTGTTCCAGACAGTCCATTTCCGCATGGCGGATGGCACTATCGTGCTGGACGCGCTGGTTGTGTCCGCGCCCGACAATCTCACCGTCCAGCACCAGCACAGAACCAATCGGTATGCCTCTCTGTCCGAGACCGGCCCGAGCCTGTTCGATGGCCGCCTGAAGGAAAGGCTCGTGTTCAGAACGTTGCATGATCTGACTACCCCGTTAAAAACAAAAACACAGATAAGATATCGGAAATCGAGCTCGCCGTTTTAACTTGTACTAAAAACTTGTACTAAAGGCTTGTATTACAGTTGACGATCCCAAAACTCGTACGGACCATGCGATTCGCCATCACCTGCAGGTCTGAAACCGGCGCGAAGGTAAACGCTCTTGGCCGCAGCGTTACCTTTTAAAACTTCCAGTGTGACTTTACAACATCCTCGCTCACTGGCTATCGCCGCTATTTCCTCAAGCAATCGTGCGGCGATTCCACGGCCGCGACTGGCCTGCTCAACCGCGATGTCGTGCACATTGAGCACCGGTGCACAGGCGAACGTGGAAAAACCTTGAAAACAGTTGGAAAAGCCGACCGCCTGCCCGTCAATTCTAGCCAGCAACGATAACGCACCATCTATTTGAGCGAGTCTGGCCGCCAGATTTGTACGTGCATAGTCGCCGAGTGGTTGCCCGCCTCCCATTGGATCGCGTGCGTAGTTGTCAAGTAACTGGATCAGCTCTTCACAGGCATTGGAATCCCGATAATCAACCCGTTGGATTTCTATGTTCATAGTGACTGTCGGCCTAGCCGGTATTGCTGGAACCACCGGTCGAAATATTTAACCTGCGAAAAAACTTCAGGCAGCTCACAGCTACGAGTCTGTGCTATAGCCTGTTCCGGTTTATTTACTGCAATTGAATTCGTCCGTGTACGTGCACCGTTATACGGCTCGTCCCTGCAGCGATCGCCGGCTCGGTCGCAACCTTCATAGACGAAACATCGGCCTCCATGCGATGCATAACAGGTGGCCTGCCACCACGCGAATCTGTGTTGATATCCACGTTGACCACTCGAAAGCCACTGGCGCCCATGGTTGCCTGCACCAACGAGGCACGTTGCTGAAACGCATTCAGTGCATCAGCGATTAAGTCTTCTTCGCGGGCGTCACGCGTTTCCGGTTTCGGGCGCAACGATAAACCGCGCATTTGCAGTTTCTCCTGAAGTGCCTTTATCGCCTTGCGCATCGCCGGAAAATCATCGCTTTCCAGTTGCAACACCTGTCGCGAACGCCAGCCTATGATACGAGGACCGTTGTCATCACGCTTTTTGGAATACTGCGGCCAGGTGCTGTAATTACCTGATCGGGCATTCACCGCGGGAAACTGGCGTACCTGTTCCAGTGCCCAGGCCATGTCAGCATTAACACGATTGGCAAGCGTTGCCGAATCCCGGTCTTCATGCTCGACTGCCAGGGATGCGGCCATCAGATCATTGGCGACTTCACCATTGGCAGATGCGCTGACGCTGTATCGATCATAAGTTGGTTGACTATCCGCCCCCTCGTGTGCCGACAAAGTTGCAGGCAGCAAATACAGGAAAGCAGCCAGTAAACCTACATAACGCACACAAGAACTGCGTAAGCGCCAGCTATTACCAAAAGAGAACAGATGTGTTCCAGATAGGCGAACACTATTTTTACAGGTCAAAAAATGCATGTTTTCGCGAGCTCCCCGAAATGCAAATAACCCTGATCATCGCAAACTCTGTTCCGGCATCCGGCGCATATTGTCATCGCTCCAAAGTCGCGCAGACTCCCATACCACCGGCAGTACAGACAGAGATCAGCCCCTTGCCACCGCCACGCTGCTCCAGGATTTTAGCAAGTGTACCGACGATCCGGGCACCGGTCGCAGCAAACGGGTGACCGACTGCCAGACTGCTGCCTTTGATGTTCATTCGCTCCCGATCAATGCTGCCTAGAGCACCGTCGAGACCAAGATGATCACGGCAATACGCATCCGTCTCCCAGGCTTTCAAGGTACAAAGCACTTGAGCGGCAAAGGCTTCGTGAATTTCGTAGACATCAAAGTCCTGTAACGACATCGACGCTTTTTTTAGCATATTGGCAACGGCAAGCGTTGGCCCCATCAGCAATCCATCACCAGCAACAAAATCAACTGCAGCCGTTTGTGCATGTGTCAGATAGGCAAGCACCGGCAGCCCTCGTTCGCGCGCCCATTCTTCACTGCACAATAAAACTCCGGCTGCACCGTCAGTGAGGGGTGTGCTGTTACCAGCGGACAGTGTGCCTTTTTCTGATCGTTCATAGGCGTTTCGTAAACCGGATAAAACTTCCATATTGCTGTCAGGCCGCATGTTGTTATCACGCGTTACACCGGCACAAGGCACCAACAAATCATCAAAGAATCCTTCATCGTAAGCAGCTGCGGCTTTTAGATGACTTTCCATCGCCAGCTGATCCTGCGCCTGGCGCTCGATTTGCCATTCCTGAGCCATCAACTCGCAATGTTGCCCCATACTCAACAATGTGCGCGGTTCTGACACTGAAGGCGGATTGGGCGCCAGCTCTTTTGGAGAGAAACCTTTGAAGATTTTCAGTTTGGCAGACATCGAACGGGCTTTTCCCAGACCGATAAGGCGTTTGGAAAACTTCTTTCCAAAAACAATCGGCACGTCACTGGTCGTGTCAGAGCCTGCAGCAATGGCACAGTCGATTTGCCCGGTTGCAATTTTTGCGGCAGATATCATCGCACCCTGCAGGCTGGTTCCGCAGGCCTGCTGCATCGTGGTGCCCGGTGTTGCCGGTGACAAATCAGTGCCAAGTACAATTTCACGCGCAAGGTTCCAGTCAGCACTGTGAGTCATCACCGCGCCGGCATTCACTTCACCCATCACCTCGCCCTGAAGGTTGTATTTATCCACGAGTCCACGCAGTACGGTGGTCAACATCGTGTAGTTGGTCTGATCAGCATAGCTGGTGTTGGAGCGACAAAACGGTATGCGCACACCACCAACTATTGCAACCGGGCGGGATTGACTGGAATTCATGATTTGGCTCCGGCAGCACTGCTTTGGCCGCTGTAGTTCTCTAGATAGTTCATTGGACCACCGTAAAACGGTGCGAAACCGGTACCGAAGATAATGCCGGCATCCAGCAGATCGTCATCAGCAACAATGCTCTCGTTCGAGCACTTTTTGCATTCATCGAGGAAAGGTTTCAATAGACGTTCCGCAAGCGCCGGGTAACGATTCTGATCATCATCAGTGGTGGCTTTTACCGGTTTTCCGTTTTTCCATTCGTAGAATCCCTGGCCCGATTTTTTACCAAAATGTTTTTTCGCCAGCATGCCATCAAGCATTTCACGTTGCTTTTCAACACCGTCACCCGCCAGCGTCTCGGCTACTTTACTGCAAACATCCAGACCGACAACATCTGCCAGCTCTATCGGCCCCATTGGCATACCGAAATCGACCGCAGCTGCATCCAGTGTTTCTTTGCTTTCACCCTCAAGGTACATTGTCATGGCTTCCATCAGGTACGGCGCCAGGACGCGATTCACCAGAAACCCGGGCGAACTCTTGGTAGGGATCGGGAAGCGGTTTATCTGCGTGCAGAAGGCAGTACCTTTATCGATAAAAGACTGATCTGTGTTTGGTGCGTGCACCACTTCGACCAATTGCATCTTTGCGACCGGGTTAAAGAAATGCAGGCCTATCAGGCGCGCCGGGTTTTCAAGCGCGGTGGAAAGTTCCTCAAGTGGAATTGCCGACGTATTGGTAGCCAGCACGGCATGTGGTGCCATACGCGGCTCCAGCTCCCGGTACAACGCTTGTTTTGCATCGCGATCTTCATAAATGGCTTCGATCACAACGTCTGCACGCTCGACTCCTTTCGCATCGACATCTGGCACCAACCGCGCTTCAGCCGCTCCTGAAGCAGCTCGTGTTTTAAGCCGTCTACGAAAAAGTTTTTTAGCGCGCTTAAGTGCAGGTTCTATGTATTTCATTTCACGGTCCTGCAACGTCACGTCCATGCCTTGCGTAACACACCATGCAGCGATATCACCACCCATGACACCGGCACCGACCACATGCACACGCTTAACATCGAAATCGAGACCGTCGACCTTGCCCATACCCTTGAGCCGTTCAGTCATATAAAAAATTCGCCGCAGACTTTTTGCCGTATCTGACACCATCAACTTACCAACAGCTTCTGCCTCTGCGCGGAACATCGCTTTGCGATCATCGCGATGTTCTTCCCATAAATCGATCAGTGCAAAAGGTGCCGGGTAGTGTTTCGGGTTGGCTTTTTCTGCGGTCTTTTTGCGCATGGTTTTCGCCAGCAACTTACGCGCGGGTGCTTTATTGGACAGCCGATCCACCATTGAAAGTTTACGCGGTTTACGTTTTTTCATCACCGCACGCCGTGCCGCCCAGCGCAGGCTACCGGTTTCTTCAACCAGTTCGTCAACGACTCCCATGGCGCGCGCGGCCTTGGCACGAAGTGGGCGACCGGTCAGCATCACCTGCATACCTTTCATACCGCCAACGCGCTCGGTCAGGCGCACTGAACCGCCCAAACCCGGAAAGATACCCAGCTGCACTTCAGGCAGACCAATGCGCGTGTTGTCAGCATTGGCAGCGATGATGTAGTCACAGGCCATCGCTAATTCCAAACCACCACCCAGACAGAAACCATGCACAGCGGCGACTGTGTGGCACGACATGTTCTCCAGGCGGAACAGCATCTCGTGACCCCGGGTGATCAAAGCGGTTACCTCAGATGCGTCATCGAAGGACTCAAACTCGCGGATATCAGCGCCGGCAATAAACCCGTTCTTCTTGGCGGATGAAATCACCATGCCGTTGAGCTTTTGCGCAGAGGCATAGTCGAGAATATCGTTGAATTCAGACAACACTGCCTGGCTCAATGAATTGGTTGATTCATTGGCACGGTCACAGACGACCCAGAGAATATCATCACGGTCTTTGGTGACACGCCAGTGCACGAGATCCAGCGGTGAGGACGATTCACTCACTGATGAGTTAGGGGCAGCTTCGGGCATGGATTACTCCGGAGATAAGAACATCGTGAACAAGATACGAAAGATTTACACCTGCAAAGATCGACAAATACACTGATGGATGATTGTAGATGGATTCAAGTGCACGGGGACCCGGCATCATCGGTCGCAGACACCACTGGACAAATCGCTGGACAGATGGCAGGTAGCAACGCAATAGTTTACAACAATCGTGCAAATTTTTTTCTAACGATATTCTGACGAAATCTGCAGAATAAAAGGTGACACGACTGCAATAAATCGGGCTGCTTTCCTTACTCATGCCGTTTCCGTCCTTGCCAGCGACTCAAAATGTCAGATTTGTCGAAAAGAAATAGCGAAAAGAACGCTCGCGATGATCCCATGCAGCATCCAGCCGCAGGTCAGTATTTGAGAATGACAGCAGTTTCCAGCGGATGCCTGCACCCACCCCGAATTTCTGATTAAGCAGGTTGATGGCATTGTGCCGGTAGACATTTCCGATGTCGCTAAACAACACCCAACGCAACGCCTGATTACCGGGCCACCCTGCAAGGTACTCGATGTTGGCCAGCACCAGCACGTCACCTGTCTTGGAGCGCTTTTCGCGACTGCGGTGATTCTCACCGCCACCCAACGAGTACAAGCGTGTTCCGAATGGCCCGTCGTTGCTGAAACCCAAACGCAGCTGATAGTTCAGGTTGCGTAAGCTCAAACCTCTGAGAGGCATGTAACGGCGAAAGAATACATCCGTTCGGTTGTAGTCGAATCCCGAACCGAAAACATTGGAAGACAGTTCAAACCGTGCACCCCACTCGTACCCATTAAGCCGGAAAAGCTCGTCGCGCACATCGCGTTTTATCACCCCGATGCCTAACCCAACGTCCAAGCCGTCAACGAAGGGTCCCATGGTGCCACTAAGGAGTTGCTGATCGCGACGCTGTATTCGCAACCCAAAAGTGTAGCGCAAGCCCTGAGTGACACCTCCTTGATTCACCCAACGCGACAGCAGTAGCCTGACACGACTGTCGTTGCTATCGGCGGTTCCATATTCAACACCATCCAGCTCAAGTTGCCGAAGTTTTCTCTGATACACGAAATCAGCGGACACGCCCGTGTCTGAACCGAAAAATCGAAGGATGTCATATTCAATCTCATAGTGGTCACCACCCGGACCACTGCCGTCATCTTCTTCACGACGCTCCGCAGTTAGTTTTAACCGGTGATTTCTTCCACGAAAATTATCCCAACGTAATTGACCGCCATAGCGCAACTCGCCATCAGAGGTACGGCTGAAACGCGGAATGGGAAGAAAATAGATTTTTTCAACGACCTGGTAATCGAGCGTGGTTACACCTGCTTGACGAGTGAAGGATGCAGCAACCGACCGAAACAATCTGAGATCCATGATGCTTTGGATCCCATCGACAACAGGGTCAAGTGAGCATCTATCGCCGGCAGAGAAATCGAGCTGTTCCAACAGCACAATATCCCGCGTTTTCTTATTCCCTGAAAACGTTATTCGATCAATAAATGCATCACAAAACTCCTCACCGGGAACCGCATCTGCGGCGCGCAGCGTACCCGGCATCGTAGCCAGCAATATAAGCACACCGAACACAGCCACATGCAGATAAAGCGGAGCCCGGTCGGAACAGCTTGTTGGAGAAGTAAACAGCATTGTCTGAGTGCGTTTCTACACACAACAGATAACGGCCATTACGGCATTTCATGCAGACGAAAAACGCCCTGCTGGATTGAATTTTCGGCTGGATAGATACTTGTACGATGCAGTTACGACAACCACTTGAGCACATGTAAAAACGTCGACTGCGTGGTGCACTATTGAGCTTTAAATCGGTTATATAAAACGTGGCATAACTTAAGTTACGACAGTACCAGCAAGTGCAAACGCAGCCTCATCTGCAGCTGAATGTACAGACAGGCTTTTGTTCGCTTTACCGCGACTTGACGTTCGGTAGTTTAATGCGCTCCAGCAACCGCCTTACCAGCAAGGTACTGCCGCTACACACGTATGATAAAAACACATGCGTGATCAAAGCTGCGGCAGGCGATTTTCCGCCGACACGGCAGGCTTACCCCACAACGCAGAGATCTGTTGGCTCGCCTTTGGTGACAATCCGTCAGTCTCCACAAATGATTCATCTGTTGCCGAAGATTCAAGCAAACGCGGCAATTGATGCATCAAATCGCTGCTAGTGACGGCAGAGACGGTTTGTGGGTCTGCGCTATACAACGCTTTTTCGATGCCCTGCAGTTGCCCCGCGACCGGGCTTTC
Source organism: uncultured Granulosicoccaceae bacterium (assembly GCA_937951345.1). Taxonomy (GTDB): domain Bacteria; phylum Pseudomonadota; class Gammaproteobacteria; order Granulosicoccales; family Granulosicoccaceae; genus CALFCE01. Next base: position 58,861 of record CALFCF010000009.1, on the reverse strand, counting down.
ACTTGATGGGTAGCGTTCAGCCAGAGCTTGCAGTGAACGCGGAGGATCATTTGGCCAGCGCGTGCGCGCCCAAGCCAGTATTGATGCAGCAATGTGAGTGAGCGATGTATCGCCAGCTATGTTTTGTTTTAACTCCTGCATTGCCTGTCGGCTCGTTTGTTCTTGATGAGATGGGTTTGTGCCAATCGTTTTTACATCGCGCTGCAGTTTACGCCAGCGCATGGCAAGCCATACAGCAATGCCCAATGTAATGAACCAGGCTACAGTTAAACCCAACGCTAGTTTTTTCCAGAACCCCGCCACAGCATCGCGACCACCTACTCCAGAGGCGTTATCAGGGTTTGTACCGCCCGCTGTGCTGTCAGTGGCGGATGATGCGGAGTCTGACAAACCACCAGAGTCGCTGCCGGGTAAAAGGCCAATCGCGTCCGTATCCTCTGTATTGTTGTTCTGGTCAGTGACTGTTGCGTTATTTGAAGAGCGGTTTGAAGCGTTACTCGACGAGTTGTCGGCTACACGCTCGTCACCTCCCGCTGCACCATTACTCACCACCTGTATTGTCTCTGCCTCAACCGTTGCCTCCCGGTACGTTTCGGAGACTGTGTCAAACCAGCCAACACGAATTTCCGGGAGCGTTATTTCGCCCGGTTGTTGCGGTATGACCGCGTATTTGTCAATCCGGCGAGCATTTAGCGCATCGGCTGCTGGCTCTTCAATCAATTCAGGTTTGTCACCGTAAATTTTCAGACCGTCAAACGTCGGTTGAGTTAGTTCCGGCAGCTGTTCGCCGGTCACGCCACGGGCTGTCAGCGTCACGCGCCGGGTGATAGGTTCACCCACACGAAATTCAGCAGGCGGATCTTCCCAGACTGCTTCAAGCTGCACCGCTGCCGACGGCAACCACCAGTTTCCGGTAGCGGTTGTGGAATCAGATTCAGGGCGCGCACGTACGGCAAGCTCTACCGATTCCGACAGCACAGAAACCCGACTCACTCGTCCAAAAAAACCACCGCTGGGATCATTAACATCAGGTACAACGAGTTTGAGAGATGTTGGCGGGATAATGATCGTGCCACTTTCACGCGGAAACATCGCGTAGCGTCGCTCAATAACCTGGTATCGACGGCCGTTTCGCTGTTGGAAATAACCGGTATCCTCCCCCAGTCTTCTGATCGTCAAGCTTTCAGAAGACGGCGCAGTCAAATCAGCTTCATTGATTCTTATCGCGCTATAAAAACGTATCGTATACAAAACCTGCGATTGAACAAACGGCGATTCAGTATCGACTTCGATCTCAACAAAAGTGTCGCGAGTTTTTCCCTCGGCCGTACCGGCAGTGCCTTCAACTACTTCAATCTCAACCGGTTGACTGCTACTCCCTTCAAGGTTCAGCGCAGGTATAACAATCTTTCCTATGCGCTGGGGCATGAGCTCGACATCCCAGCTTTGCAAGTCAGAAAGTTCACCATTGACAATCGTAACTTCGCGTCGCGTAGATGTACCCAAAACTTCAAAGTCACCTTCAAGTGGCGATAGATCAGGTTGACCGGTTACACCATCTGCTACCAATGTCAGTGTCAGTGATTCACCGCTGGATACAACTGTACGATTAACACTGGCGTCAAGCGATGCACCATTTACAACACTGCAAAAAAACAGCGTTAAAAAGACCAATATATATTGCTGCATTTTTTTGTTCAGATACTGCATGACACGACTGTTGTAACTACTTTCGTTTATAAGCAAATTGGAGAGCAAGTTCTTATTGTTGATAAATATGTTCACGTCTTGGCGTCTACACAACCTTGCTTACCAGGGTTGACTCGAATTTCTGATATTCGGATAGTCAGTTGAATGTGTTTGTTGCAATTTGCGCCTGAGCAAACCGGAGGGATCATCCGGTATTTGGCGTAACCACTGTTCGGTTGCCTGCTGTTGCTCGCTTAACGGCTCGGCTGTTGACAATTCCTGAAGCGCTTGTTGTTCAAGTTGCTCCCGCGCCTGTTGCTGCTCCTCGGTCAGTTCCTGATTCTGCGAGAGCGCATCAAGATCTACTGACTGTTGCCCGGAATCCTCAGGATCCTGCTGCCCCTGCTCTGCGGCATCCTGCTGCTCGCCATCCTGTTGATCGCCACTTTGTTGCTGACCGCTTTGTTGATCACCGGACTGTTCCTGCTGCTGATCCTGTTGCTGCTGTTGCCCGCCTTCACTCTCGCTGGACTCCTGGTTATTGTCCTGTTCACCCGAATCTGACTGATTGTTTTCGTCGCTGTTTTGTTGCTGACCACCTTGGCCCTGTGCTTGTTCTTTGAGTTGCTCAACGATATCACGATTGTGTAATGCATCAGCATGATCGGGCTGTCGACTTAAAATCTCATTGTACAAAGCCAGAGAATCGTCAAGCTGCCCGGCGCGAGCAAGAGCAGTTGCCTGATTGTAGAGCGCAGACTCACTTTGATCAGCAAGCGTAGAAAATCGATTAGCGGCCTGCTCATAGTCGGCTTTTCTGTATTCTGCTTCGGCCTGCCAGTGTTCGTTACCTGTTGCATTGGTCAACGAGTCAAACTCACCACGCTCCAACATATCTGCGCGGCGTTGCCTTTGACTTTTTAACAGCCAGTTCATCGCTCGATTTAAACGCGACTCGGTGACTGTGTAATCATCAACCGGCATAACTTGCGCTTCGCTGTTGTCAGAGGTCCCGGATACCGATAGACCGTCAGGTTGCTGCTGCGCATAGCCTGTCGCGAAAACAAACAAAAAAGTTGCGACAAACAGCAACAGACGTTGCAATCGGAACGGGTAACGTACGCGATTCACGCAAACACCCCGCGTCTGAACACCAACAAACTAACCAGGCTTAACGGCAGTAACAGCCAGGGTAATCGTTCCACCCAGACGATAAATTCCGCTTTAACCGGGTTATTCAATTCAACTTCGTCACTGAGCCCTGCGCTACCTAAAGCTGCTATGGTACGTATGTCTGTACTGTCTATGGATAAAGGCGCATAAACACCACCTCCGGCAGTAGCCACGTCCGCCAACCCGCCAGCATCGAGCCGTGCGACCGCTATACGCCCGCTGCTATCCTGTAACAGACTGCCGTCTGCCAGGCGTATGGGCGCACCCTCTACAGTTGCAACAGCAAGTACAGAAACCTGAAATCCATTGGCGCGTGCGCGCTGGGCCGCAGCAATATCGGATGCGCTAACAGACGCATCGGTGACCAGAACAATGGAACCCTGTGTTCGACTAGCCTGTTGCATAAGTTCAACGGCTTTATTAATTGCCGGCGCTAAACGACTTCCCTGGACCGGCACGACGGAGGTATCGATCGCAGGTAAAAACGCTTCCAGTGTAGCCACATCATTGGTTAAAGGACTCACAGTGTACGCAACCTCACTGAACACCAGTAACGCGATCTCGACGCCTTCAGCCTGGTCGAACATATCCTGCAATTTGAATTTTGCACGAACCATGCGTGACGGTTTCTGATCATCAGAATCCATCGATTGTGATACATCAAGCGCGATAACCTGAGCCGTGTTGGCCTGAACAGCCGGCACTGATTGCTTTTCCCACACAGGACCGGCCAATACTGTTATCGCAACGACCCAAACCAGAAATCCCACTATTTGCGGCCAACGGCTGCTTGATCCTGCAGGGTCTTCCAGTACGTGTTCACGCAGTGCACTATCAATATGCAGATGCCAGTCAGAGCGTTGCGCTGTGTTTTTCCATAGCCTAACGAAAATCCAGATCGCAGGCAGATACAGAAGTATCCAGAAAGGCCGTAACAGAATCAGCTCACCCATAGTTACAGTTTCGATTGCGGTTCACTTTTGAGCGCTGTTCGTCCGTGCCACAAAATCGTCATTAACATACTGAGCAGAAGTGCCAAACCTAACGGCCACATGAACAGTTCATGGCGGACACGAAAATTTTCTTCCTCCGATTCAATAGGTTCCAGTTCGTCTATCAATGTGTATACGCGTCGAAGATCGGCAACATCACGCGCCCGAAAATATTGACCACCAGTGGTTTCGGCAACCTGTATCAGAGTCTTCTCATCGAGATCACTTGCGGATGCACGAACGCGCAAGCCGAACAATGACTGTTCTTCGCGGTCAGCGCCGACACCAATAGTATGTATTTTGACATTGTTCTGGGCAGCAACACGTGCAGCGTCCAGTGGTTCAACTACGCCTGCTGAATTCGAACCATCGGTCAGTAGCAGCATGATGCGCGAATCAACCGGTCGGTTCCTGAGTCGTTTAACACCCAGGCCGATAGCATCACCAATAGCAGTAGAACGTCCGGCTAGCCCGACAACGGCTTCGCGAATAAAATGGGCAACAGTTCGGTGGTCCAGCGTCAATGGAGCCTGTACATAAGCGTTTGAACCGAACATGATTAAACCAATGCGGTCACCCGCACGACGTTCGACAAACTCGCTGGCTACCTGACGTACCACGTCAATACGGGAATATGACTGATTACCCTGATAAAGATCGTTCTCCCGCATACTGCCTGAGATATCAATCGCCAAAAGCAGGTCACGCCCGGAAACCGGGGTATCAAGTGGTGGCCCAACCCATGTGGGTCGTGCAGTTGCCATCAACAGCAACAGCCAGCCAGTAAATGCAAGCAACAACCAGCCTGGACGGTTACCGTGTCGCTCACCTGAAGCTTCAGTATTTAAAACAAGATCAACCGGCAGGCGCAACGCAGTAAGTGCCGTTCGCCGATGACGTAACAACCAGAAAACCAGCAACGGCAATGGGATAAACCACAGTACATGCGGAACCACCCATTCCAGAGAAATTGCATCATCGGTCGAACCCGACCAAAAATTCGATAATGCAGACACCAGTAACTGCCACGAGACCTGTAATTGTTGCGGTAACTCTGTAACAGCAGCAATCAGTGTTGACATAATCAGCTCGCTGTACCGTCGAGCGGCTTGCTTACAGAAGGTGCTGCACGCTCTATCAGTTCGCCCGTTACCCCGAGTAAATCGAGCACACGTTGCGCCTCTGTACTTTGTTGTCCAGATTGGATTGCTACGTCTGCCGCTTCAGGTGTCGTATTAGCAGAGTGAGTCCCGGCGCGAGGTTTACGATAGGTAAATTCCAGCAGCAACGAGGCATATGATTCACTGAAAGTGTTCGAACCGTGCATCTGATCAAGAACTTGTAGCCACTGGTGACCGGTTAACGCAGCAACCTCGGAGCGGGGTTTTACCGCAAGCGCAATCCGTCGTAACAGCCCGGAGCATTCCGCCACCGTAACACTTAGGTCCTGTTGCTGCTGACGGCCACGTATTGAACTCAATTCTTGGCGTGCGTCGCTTCGCCAGCGCTCAGCCGCACGTTGGTGAAAAAAGCGTGCAATCAGACTGCGCAACAGCAACAAAGCAATGACCAACATTAACGCAAGCACAAACCACACAGGTGCGATCGCGAACCCACCTGTGTCAGGTTGGTGAATATCACGCAATTGCGATAACAGAGAAAGCGATTCCGGATTCATGTGTTCAACGTGCTCACAAATCCAATATTCTAGACTGCTCTATTCATGAAGGGTTCGCCACCAGAGTCTGGCTACCTAAGCAGGTCGCACGATTGAGCGACATTCGTAGAAATCTACGGGTTGAGCTCAATCGAGTGAGCTGCGACGGTAGACTGGCACTGGTGGTGAATAGAAAACAGTGTGCGAACACCCACAGCGACGCTAAAACTGCTTTTCTAACTGCAAATTGCTTAGTTTTCAGTGTCACTGTTTTCGCCTTCGTGAATAGAGCAGGCTTGATTCGAAAATACTCACAATGCTCGTTGCAACAAACGTTGCAATGCATCAACCGGTTGTTCTGCCGTACTGATCTGCAGCAATCCAACCCGACCACTGGCGGCTGCCAGAGATTGCAAAAGTTCGGTGCGCAACGCAAATCGCTCAGCATGCTGGTTTGAATGCCGGGTTCCCTGTGCAAGTTGTGAGCGCACACCGTTTTGCAGCACTTCCAGACGCCCGCCGAGTGGCAACACTTGCTCGATCGGGTCATAGGCATGCACGAGTGTCAAACTAGCAGACTGTGCTAACGACGTAAGGCGTGTCTGGACTGCAGAGCGACCCAGTTTACCGACACTATCCGGACCGCTGCCCCCCTTGCCAGCATCGCTCTGCACTGTATCCAGCGATGTAAAATCGCTGAGCACAACAACATCACCACCGGCGCGCGACATTTTTTGTAACTGTTGCAAACTCCGGCTGAATTGTTCCGCAGACCGGTTAACTGTTTCCTTGTCAGCACCCTGCACATTTGCGCTCAAGTGATCGCGCGCCTCCACCAAATGCCGTAACAATGCCATCACCCCCCGACGCCCGGGTTCAGCTGGCACCTCACGTTGCCAGTTACCTGTGGTGACGATGCCACCGACCCGATCATTACTGCTGACAGCACTCCAGGCCATCAAAGCAGCCATGCGTATTACGAGTAACGATTTGAACATGCCGCGGGTGGCAAACCACATACCGGGACTCAGGTCGACCAGTAACAGCGTGGGTTTTTCACGTTCCTCAACAAATAACTTGCTGTGCGCAACACCGGAACGTGCGGTCACGTTCCAATCCATGTTCCGTACGTCATCGCCCGGTTGATAAATTCTGGATTCGGCAAAGTCGAGACCACGTCCCAAAGAACGGGATGCCCTTGGTCCGGTTTGTTGGCGTTGCACTCGTTTTTTCGAAGCACGTGCCAGACGCAGCGCGTCGATGCGCAGACTCAATAGCTCCTCAATCGATGTTGCAACCGACGGATTGATAGTCACGCTCTTAGGGTACTGCGATATGGGATAACAATTGATCGATGACTGTATCTGCCGTGATTGCATCAGCCTCAGCTTCAAACGACAGCAGGATGCGATGGCGTAACACTTCATGCACTACTGACTGCACATCATCCGGCGAAACATAATCTCTACCTGCAAGCCACGCATGAGCGCGCGCGCAGGCATCCAGCGCCAGTGTGCCGCGTGGACTTGCCCCAAAGGCTATCCAGCGCGATAAGTCAGGTGACAAAGCACCGGGTTCACGGGACGCGGTGACGAATCTCAACAGATACGACTCCATCGACGGACTAATATGAACGTCGAGCACTTGTCTACGCGCTTCAAACAAGACCGTCTGAGACAGGGGCTGTGCGCTGCCGGGTGCGTTGGATTGGTTATCAGCGTTCAGACCCGCATCAATACGCGCCTCGTCACGAACTAGCGCAAGAATCGCCTGCTCATGTTCAGCATCCGGATAATCAACACGGACATGCATAAGAAAACGATCGAGTTGTGCCTCCGGTAAAGGATACGTGCCTTCCTGCTCGATCGGATTTTGCGTCGCCATAACCATAAACAAAGGCGGCAAACCATATGTTTGTTGTCCGACTGAAACCTGACTTTCAGCCATCGCCTCGAGTAGCGCTGACTGCACTTTCGCGGGCGCGCGATTGATCTCATCAGCCAGGATCAGATTGTTGAAGATCGGGCCGGGTTGAAACTTGAAACTACCATCTGCCGGACGATAAATTTCAGTGCCGGTAATATCTGCAGGTAATAAGTCGGGAGTGAACTGTACGCGCTGGTAATCAGCTTCAATCAAATTCGACAATTCCTTGATCGCGCGGGTTTTCGCCAGACCCGGCGCTCCTTCCACCAACAAATGACCATCAGTTAACAAGGCAACAAACATACGGGTGACCAGGCGTTGCTGCCCGATAATGCGCTCCTCCAGGCGGCGCTTTACCCGGTTAATCTCATCATATGCATTGCCACCGGAACCGGTGGATGAATCAATGGTATGTGACAGCGTGTCATCGCCGTTATTGCTACCCTGCGCTTGTTGATCGATTGATTGTTCTTGACTCACAAGTTCCGTCCGGACTTCAGTGTGTTTGCGTGTTGATTTTGCTAATTAAAAATTTGCTGTTGCGGCAGCGACAAACCGGGCTATACCGGCGTGCTATACCGGACACCTGCCAAATGCAACATCCGGTTAACACAATTCCTCTGCCACAACCGTTATTCTAGACAATTGATACCCGCTAAGCACGACAGAACGCGCAAGCACACAACGAGTACAACCTGCTGCTAACCTTTTACGATAGCGAACTGCAGAAAGAATTCCATAGTCCGGTAATTTAAGGTGCCATGATGAAAATTAAAGTCCTGGTGGGGTCGGTTTTCGGCGCGGCTCACGGAGTCGCTGACCACGTTATTGAGCAGCTTCAACAGCATGAATTTCAGGTTGAACGTGATGAAGCACCCGATGCCACAGCCATAGCTGCCGACCTGCCCGATGTTCTGTTGGTTATTACATCGACCACGGGGGTTGGCGAGTTACCGGATGAATTGGTACCTTTCTACAACACCCTGCGCGAAGCACCACCACGAATGGCGGGAACCCGATACACAGTGATTGTGCTTGGCGATAGCTCCTACGAAACGTTCTGCGCAGGTGGTTTGGCAATGGATGCTGCATTGGAAGATATCGGTTGCGAGCGAATCGCGGGGCCGCTGCAGATTGATGCAATGGAAACCGACGAACCGGAATCTGTCGCACAGGCGTTTCTGGAGAGCGATCTGCTGCCGGTACTCGACAATCCGACTGAATAAGCTTTTTGGCTATCCAGCTAGTTGACCGTCACCTGAAACGTTGCACTGTCGCCATTGACTGCTGCTTCTATTGTGACGGTACCCGCCTCTTCACCGGTTATTTCAACTTCACTACCCAGTTCAATATCGACAACATCGTCATCGCCGGCGATTACACGAAAGTCCGTAACTGCGGTGATATCCCGACGTTCCGAGGTTCCGCCACCATCACTACGCCCGGAGGCAGTTACGGTAATGATTTCTCCTTGCGCAATCGAGATTTCGCCGTCGGTCAGATCAACCTCTGTATCGCTGTTGTCAAACACCTGCACGATGAGCAGATTATCAAAACGCGCTTCATCGACAGTAAATGTCACACTCTGATTTAACGAACCACAGACCGCCAGCAACGTGCCGGCGCCTGAACGTAAGCCAAGTAGCTGAGCCGATACACCGTTGGCAGCCGGTTGTACGCTCGCGACTGCTGAGCCTTGAACCTGCTCCACCAAACTCCATCTAACCACATTACCCACAGCCCTGGGAGCGCCAGACCCATCGCTACTGTTGGCGGTAGCCAGAAGTTGTATGGACTGTCCGACTTCAATCGGCGGGTTAACGGGTAGCGGCGTTATTTCAAGTGTCGCAAGGTCTGCAACTACCGGGATATCAGCAACGGTACTGAAGCCATCCTGAGTCGCCTGCAGACGAAAGGTACCTGCGCTACGCACGGCAATCGTGGCTGACTCTGCATTCTGACTAATAATGCTCGCGTCACCTGCCATGCCGTCGTCAAGCTCGGCCAACTGCCAGGCCAGTTCCGACAACGACCGCTCAGAGCCATCAGAAAACGAACCGATTGCAGTAAACGAAGGACTACTGCATTCCGATACCGTATCCGGTCCGGCAATGCGGGCAATCGAAACAAGCTCTGCATTTGAGACGGTTACCTGCAAAGAATTGGATGAGAATATTCCGCCGATACGCAAACTGATCAGTGCTGTCCCGTTACCACGGGCGATAAAAATGCCGCTATCCGACACCGTGCCAACTGCCGTATTGCTGCTAATCCAGCGTCGATCATTATTTTCAATCGATACTGGCTGACCATTCAGATTTGTTGCTGAAAAGGAAAATTGTAATTGCTCACCAATGTTCAGGATCGCCTGCGCATCTGCCTGATCATTAAAAGCGATCGTGAGTCCTGAAAGATTAGTGTTGCTGGCAAGTACCGCTTCCTGCAGGACGCGTGGATCACCCTCGCAGGCAGCCAGTGACAGCAGGCAAAAGCCTGCCAGCAAACCGCGCCATCTTATGCCTCGCGTGTTCGTAAACCAGCGTCTCATTTGAAATTCACCCGCAAACCGACAGCCAGCGTGTCAGCTTGTAGTTCGTCATCGCTTAGATAGTTACGGTACTCACCAGTGATAAGAATATTTTCAAACGCTCGCAGTCGTTGCGCGACGCCGATGCCAAGACGGGCGCCAGCGAAGTTCTCAACAACCTCTCGCGAGCCACGTGCATCCTGCTCAAGTTGAACTATTCGATAAGTAACGTAGCCGAGATTTACATGCAACGATAGTCCGCGACGAGGCGGCGACTGCAATCGCAAACCAAAACCGGATGCCTGGTCAATCTCAAGCGTAAACGCCTCCTCAGTATCATCGCTGGCAGTAGCATCAAGAAAAAAATCAATGCCTATGTTGTCGAACAACCAGAAACCTACGCCTACGCTGGTGATCGTCGGATTGAAGTCCACATCGGAATGACTGACCGCCTGAACCCCCAGCTGCAGGTCAACAAAAAGGCGCGACAACGGCGATCCGGAATAGTCGAACAGTGGTCGATCACTAGCAGTAGCAACACTGGCTATCGGTAACGTCAAGGTGAGCGCAAAAACCAACCACAATGTGGAAATGCGGCGCGAGCGAATGCGTCTGGTGTGCAGGCTTCGGGAAACAAATCGCGAATTCGTGTCACGCATGGGACGATTGTGCAACAAAGATATCGGAATCACGGGCAACGTTCGCAACAGGCTGAGGACAACAACACAATCTGTGCGTTGGCCGTTCAACCTGACTGCGAGTCAGGTATTATCGCTGGTCGACTTAAGACAATAGCAGCACAGCGTCAATTTGAAAGGAAACACGCATTACGATGGCGTTGGGTAGCGTGTGTTATCGCCGCGAATTTAATGTATCCGAACGCTACCCAACCACCATTTTGCCCGGTCCGCTGCAAAGCGTTCGGGCTGCCGCTAAAAAATCAGGTCAACCGGATTTTTTCCATAATGACGCCGGGCAGTAGCTGGCGCCATAGATGGGGCCGGGAGAGCGCCGCTGCACCAGAACCGCACAGCCTTGACCATCTGACAATTGCACCTTTGTATCAATTTCTATCAAGTTATCAGTACCCGAAGCCGTCAGTGCCGCATACCCACCTCTCGGCGTCACCTGTTCAAACTGACGAACGACATGATGGTTTGTCAATGTTTTGTCGTGATTCTCTCCGGCAGGAATCTCGGTGGTTTTCTCGATGTCGAATACTGCTAACCAGATATGCGCATCTTGCGGAACGTATTCGCTGCCGCCAGCGAGCTTTATCTGCAAACCACGAGTTGTATCCGAGTCAGCCGCCACATCATGTTCAACCGTCACATCGATCGCTGGTCGTTGCACCGATTTAATCCCGTGATTAACGTATCTGCGCTGTGAACCCACCGCTGCGTAGCGTCCGTTGACCACCAATTGCGGCGTGTACACACCGCGTCGTCCTTCAATACGCTGCTGGTTATAAGCATGCTGTCGCAAACTGTTATCACGACTGGAGAACGGGTCTTTCCATTGGCCGTGAGAGCCATAAACCAGATCATCCCAGTAATCGACATGAAACTCTAATGCAATCAGGTTAGGGTTCTCCGCAATCAACTCACCAAACAGTGCATCAGCTGGCGGACAGCTATAGCAACCCTGCGAAGTGAACAGCTCCATAACCACAGGGCTCTCTGCCAGCGGCTCGCCAGCAACAGCCTGAGAACCTCCACGCAGCTGTCCATCCACAACAACAAGCGTGAGAACCAGAAGCGAGAAAGCTATTGCTATACCTGCGTGAAAGAACATGTTTCGACCTGAGCGCTTGCGTTGCGCTGACGGGTAACGTTTGGATTGATACCCCGTTTCGTTACGGATTATGGAACGGCCAGGTTCTAATAACATGCTGCTCTCCTGATTTTACGATCTGACGCTTGGATGCGTTTTTATTCGACTATCAGCTAACTGATAAGTTGCGCGGGCTTTTGTCCAAATACTGATTTGAAACATAGGAATGTGCGAATCCAGACAAGCCACTCTGAGCTCCAGGGTCTTAGGCAGTATCCGGCTGTGATTCAGACAGGCTAAAAACATCATGCCGGTCGCTTTATCTTGTCAAAAGCCTCCAGCGCACGTTGTCGACTGACCTTCAGGTCGACCAGCGGGTGCGGGTAGGAAAAGTTTTCACGCAATTCAGATGCGAGCTCCCATGGTTTGTGTATAAATTTCACAGGCACATCTGCCAGTTCAGGTACCCATCGTTTGACGTACTCACCGTCACGGTCAAACTTCTCTCCCTGTAATACAGGATTGAACACTCGAAAATACGGAGCTGCATCCGCCCCGGAGCCTGCCGTCCATTGCCAGCCCATCACGTTGCTGGCGAGATCAGCATCCACCAATGTGTCTCGAAACCAGCTCTCCCCCTGCTGCCAGGGTATCAACAGGTTTTTGATCAGATAGGATGCAACGATCATTCGAACGCGATTGTGCATCCAACCGGTTTGCCACAATTCACGCATTCCCGCATCGACGATAGGCACACCGGTCATTCCACGTTGCCATCGCTGTAAATGATCGGTCTGCAAAGTCGGCCAAGGGAACTTTGCGAAGCGACTATCCATTGGCTGATCAACCGTATCGGGAAAGTAATAAAGCAAATGATAAGCAAATTCGCGCCATACAATTTCTTTGGCAAAAATTTCAGCACCCGATCCTGGTTCAAGCTCACCATCGGCATGATCGAATATCCGATGCAATATCTGACGCGGGCTTATCTCGCCAAAATGCAAATGTGCTGACATTCGCGATGTTCCTGACTGTGCTGGCAAATTTCGAGCTTCGCCATAATTGTCCACGTGTTGCCGCAAAAATACTTTAAGTTTTTTCATTGCAGCAGATTCACCAACGAACCACGTGCGCATCATACCAGTGTGCCAATCAGTGCTCGGGAGCAATTTGAGTTCCTCGAGTGTGTGCACACTTGCAGGTTTAGCCAGTGCATCAAGCTCAGTCTGATCAACAGGTCCCGGCAAAGTCTTTGGTGCTGCAAGCGGTCTTGTCGGTGGGAATTCACTCGCAACACGACGATAAAATGGTGTGTAAACACGATAGGGAGTGCCATCACTTTTCAGCATCTCCCAGGGTTCGGCATTCAGAATGCCATTGAAGCTCTTGACTTCAACCAGTTCACCGAGTTTCTGTTTAATCTTGGTATCACGCGCACGAGACGCCGGATCGTAGCATCGATTCCAGGCTAAAAAATCAGCGTTACATCCTTTAATAAGCGCATTTAACACCTTATGGCTTTCACCGCGCATCAGTAACAAACGTTGACCTCGTCGCCGCAGTTCGTCATCCAGTTTTTGTAACGAATGATGTAACCAAACACGACTGGCAGCGCCGAGAGTCGACACAGTTTGTTCGGTGGGATCGTCAATGAAAACAATCGCGAGTCTTGATGCATTATCACAACAGGCGCGCAATGCTGGATTATCAGCGACACGCAAATCCTGTCTGAGCCACAGAATCGCCGTATTGGATTGGGTTGTCATGATTTCAGAAACTCTGGCAAACGCATCCGTGAAGTAATGTTAATACGCTCACGGAATATTTAAGAATTGGTTCACAAAGTAATCGCAGCGATTCAAAGCAATCGCAACTGCTGGCAATAACCTAAAACCGCAATTGCCGGATCAATGTTGCATGAATGCTGGATAAGCTCAGCATGTGCAGCATAAAACCTGCGAAACGCCGCACCGACATTGAATCTCTCCCTTGAAATGCCGTTACCCCCTTTAGGAAGCGCGAGACAGAACCCGAGAGATACTGCGGCATCAAATATTACAATGATAGAGATCACAGTTAGTTCGGATCAACTACAGTATCAGTGTATCGCGAACAATCCTGTAGACGGTAAATTTTAGACATGAGCATCGCAATTCTGGTAGGCGGACGAAGCAGCGAAGGTAATCCGGAACACCGCTATCTCGTCGATCAGTTTCTAAAAGCATTTCCAGAAGAGATTAAGCAGGTTATTACCACTGAACCCGCAAAGCGTTCGCTAACCGAGAAAATCAAGCGCACGCTGAAACGTGGACAGTATGCAGAGAGACTAAGGCGCAGCGTATACAACCGTCAAAATCCTGCTGATGACAATATCCTGAGCGAATTGTTATTCAATGGATCCGACCCGCTCAAAATGCCTGGCGGTCAACGTGTAAAGCAGGTTGCAGGTCACAACGCACCAGACTGTGTTGAATTACTGGAAGAACAACGACCTGAGGTCATCGTGGTATACGGAACCATGCTGATTGCCAACCGCGTCGCAAATTTGGCGCAAAAATACACGTTAAATATGCATACAGGACTGTCACCTTACTATCGTGGTGACAGTACATTGTTCTGGCCTGTCTACTACAATCAAAAAGATAAATTGGGTGTAACGGTTCACGAGCTGGTGGCCGAAGTCGACGGTGGTGGCATTGTTTCCACGGCTAAAGTTGATTACGAAAAAGGTGATACCGAAGCGCATCTGTTTGCCAAAGGTGTAAAAGCAGGAACAGCAATTTATATCGATGCAGTCAAAGCGGCGCTAGAGAATCAAATCGAATTTCAGCAGCAGGATTTATCGTTGGGACAGGAATTCCGCTGGATGGATAGAACGGTAGCTGCTGAGAAGCAAGTGAAACAAATGTTACATCAATGGGCTGGGGAGTAGTCGAGAGATGATTCCTCGTGATGAAACAACAGAAAGGTACAGGAGAGCGAATATATTCGTGTGCTTGACAGGATAGTCGTCAGCAAGGATACAACAGCACACAGAAAATTCGCGTAGTCAGGCAGAATCAATGTACCAACACCCAAACACTTTTATCAGACGTATTCTACGTGCCAGCGGCATCGTACTGTATCGCCTGGGCCTGGCCAAAAAAATTATTGCTCTGCGCAAGCAGGCGCCTCGCGTTCTCCTCTACCATGCGGTAGAAGATCATGTCAGTGACTACACCGATCGTCTCGGTGTATCAGTGTCTTCAGCAATGTTTGAAGCCAACCTGCGATACGTCAGAGACCATTACAATGTTGTTTCTGTTTCAGATCTGCATGCAAAACGGCTTCCTGAAAACCCGCTACTGATAACCTTCGATGACGCTTATAAATCCGTTTACGACAATGCGTTCCCGTTGTTGCGTAAGTACCGTATGCCTGCCACGGTTTATGTGATTACCTGCGCCGTCAACAACCAACTGGTTTGGGTAAACGAAGTAAATAGCGCATTGTTACGTTACCCGCGCGAGTCACTTGAAGTGTGCCACCAGTTTCCTGATCTACTGGGACTGGATTCACCACCACAAATTATCCATGCGATAAAGACGCGCTTTGCTCCATCGAATATCAAAGAGCTGTGTGCACGTATCCGGCAAATGATTCCGGCGGACAGCAATCACTCGCTTTACGCATCGCGCGAAGCACTGTTTGAAATGCGCGATGCAGGGATAACGCTCGGTTTTCACACTCGGGATCACTACAATCTGGCAAATTGTGACGCAAACGAACTCCAGCGCCAGCTGGACCCTTCCGGGGTTGAAGATCTGGTGGATCCAACGACTTTCGCCTATCCATTCGGCACCTTCGACTCTACGGCAGTAGACTTGCTGCGCGACCGTAGCTACCAGACTGTCATGACCGTAGGCAACAACAACAACCGTTACTTCAGTCGACATCTCGACAGAATAGAATTGTTCACGTCAGACCCGGCTGTCGTGTTCGCGCAGTTGGAGGTGGAAGAGCCCGTAATCTCCGCACTACGCAAATTGTCTTTAAGCATCAGATCGACGCGACACAGATTGCAAGACACCCACTTGTCAGGCACTTGAAACACACCCTGTTTAGCACAGTACGCGCCAGACAAAACTCGCGTAAAATACCTACCTGAAAGCTGTTGCTCGCAATCGCTGCATTCCATGCAGCGATTGCTCTAACCTTCGTGCATAACATGCGTTTTACTGATTTCGGAAGCCGCTTCCGCGAACCTACCGGTATTGCCGTATTGATGGAGGACCTTGCCTCTCTGGCAGGCAGCACCAACGACATAATGATGCTTGGTGGCGGCAATCCGGGAAAAATAGACGCGGTCATTGACAGCTATCGTCAGGCAGCGCAGGCGCTGATAGATGACCACCAACAGTTTTTTTCTTCAGTTGGCCGCTATGGTGAGCCGGTTGGCAACCAACGACTGATTAGCGCACTAGTCAATTTATTTAATGAGCGATACGACTGGGGTCTGAGCGATACCAATATAGCGCTGACCAACGGTAGTCAAAATGCGTTTTTTCTGCTGTTTAATATGCTGGCTGGTACCGCCGAAGGCACGTATCGGCGCATCCTGCTACCCATGACCCCGGAGTACATTGGCTATCGCGACGTTGCAATCGGTGACAACTTCTTTGTCTCGCGCAAACCCTTGATCGAAGAGACGGGTAACCATCGCTTCAAATATCGCATTGATCTTGATGCAATCACAATTGACGGCGACATTGGAGCACTCTGTGTATCAAGACCTACCAATCCCACCGGCAACGTTATTACTGACGATGAGTTTGACACACTGGACAAAATGGCACTTGAAGCAGGTGTCCCGCTGATCATTGATGGTGCTTACGGTGAACCGTTCCCCGACATCATCCATCGCAAAGTAAGGTTAAAGTGGCACCCGAATATTATCCTGAGTCTGAGCCTGTCAAAACTCGGGCTGCCCGCGCTTCGTACCGGTATACTGATAGCGGCACCCGAAGTCATTCAAGTCATTTCCCGCATGAACGCAGTTACTAATCTGACCCCGGGAAGCTTCGGACCATCATTGATCTCACCACTGTTTGAAAACGGGGATATTCTGACACTGAGCCAGCAGCACATCAGGCCGTTCTATGCGCGCAAGGCAAAACGCACACTGCAATGGATCGATGATTCGTTTGCAGAGTTACCGGTTTATGCACATGAAGCTGAAGGCGCCATATTTCTATGGCTGTGGTTTCGTGATCTGCCGATTACCACACAGGAGTTGTACGAGCGCCTTAAAGCACGCGGTGTTATCGTTGTGCCCGGCCATTATTTTTTCCCCGGACTGAATATTGACTGGCAGCACTGTCACGAGTGCATAAGAATCAGTTACGCAATGGAAGATCATGTCGTTGAAAACGGCATCGCAATCATCGTCGAAGAAGTTAAAAAAGCTTACAATAAACTGTGACAAATTCCACTGATCCCGTATTCCGGGAAGGTCAAAGATGGCTTGCAGACAATGAAGCAAGCCTTGGTCTGGGCACCCTGATCGAGATCGAACTTCGTCAGCTGAAACTTATGTTTCCGGCAAGCGGAGAAACCAGAATCTATGCTCGCGACAATCCACCACTAACCCGCATTAAATTCGCTCCCGGTGATCGGATAAAGAGCGAAGAGCAATGGGAGATGGCCATTGAGCGAGTGGTTGATGATTCAGGCTATTTGATTTACCACGGCCACAAAGACGATGGTACTGCGGTTACGCTGGAAGAATTCGATCTCGATCATCGACTGCGATTCAATACGCCACGCGACCGCCTGTTTGCAGGCCAGCTGGATAGCTACCGCTGGTTTCGCCTGCGCAACGACGTATACCACCACCGACTGGAGCAACAGCGTTCAATAATTCGTGGAATTTCGGGTGCACGTGTTTCAATTATTCCGCACCAGATCTACATCGCAACAGAGGTAGGCAACAGACTACGTCCTCGAGTGCTACTTGCCGATGAAGTTGGTTTGGGTAAAACCATCGAAGCTGGCTTAATTTTACATAAGCAGCTGACACAAGGTCAGATACAACGTGTTTTGCTGGTCGTGCCCGAATCGTTAATACATCAATGGCTTGTCGAAATGCTACGCAAGTTCAATTTGCATTTCCACATTATGGATGAGCCTCGCTACAAAGCAGAAAAGGAATCGGACCCTGACAGCAATCCATTCCTTTCAGAACAACTGGTTTTGTGTAGTCTGGATTTACTGGTTAACAACGAAGAGGCACTGGATGCTGCCACCCTGGCTGGCTGGGATTGTCTGGTAGTTGACGAGGCTCACCACCTGCGTTGGGATGATGAACAACCATCCGACGCATATAAAACGGTGGTAAAACTTACTGCAAAAACACCATCAGTATTGTTATTGACAGCCACGCCTGAACAGTTGGGGCGTAACAGTCACTTTGCCCGATTGAAGCTTCTGGACCCTGTACGTTACAGCTCGTTAGAGCAATTTGAATCTGATGAGTCAGCCTTTACCCATGTGGCATCACTTGCAAACCGTTTACTCGGTGACGAAGAACTCGACAAAGCAGATATCGATTTACTCGAATCCACTGTCGGTGAAACGCTTTCTGACGACAAAAGATCGCTACTTGGGAATACGGCCTCGCGGGCACTTAGCGAAGAAACCGATCGATTGATCGGACTACTGATCGACCGGCACGGCACAGGACGGGTACTGTTTCGAAACACCAGACGCACTATCAGTGGATTTCCAAATCGAAATTTTCACGATGCTCGTCTCAACCTGACTGACGGGTTGGCTGAAGATTCAACTGGGGCTTCGACCACACTAGCAATGCAACTCGAAGCCGACTGGCTGAATGGGTTTCTGCAACAGATAAAACCTGATAAGGCACTGGTTATCTGCGCGCATCAAACATCAGTTGAAGCGATTCGAGAGCGACTACGCGAAACAGGTACACAATGCGCTGTTTTTCATGAAGGTATGAGTATTGTTGAACGTGACCGTGCTGCAGCCTGGTTTGCCGATACTGAAGAAGGGTGCCGTCTGCTGGTATGTTCGGAAATAGGAAGTGAAGGACGAAATTTCCAGTACTTACATAATCTGGTATTGCTCGAACTCCCCGATAACCCGGATCTACTGGAACAACGTATCGGTCGACTGGATCGCATCGGACAACAACACGATATCGAGATACACGTACCGGTTATCGAAGGTTCTCGATCTCACGTTTTATCACGCTGGTATCACGAGGGGTTAAATGCATTTGAGCAAAGTTGCCGGATAGGTTCACGTGTACGCACGCAGGTTGAAGATTCTCTGCAAGCGTTACTGTCAGTGACTGCCGATCGTGGTGAGGATGACAAACTACTCGATCCATCTGGCACAGAGCAACTCAATGCCTTGATCGAGGAGTCTGGAAACATAGCTAAGGAACTTGAATCTGCACTTGAAAGCGGTCGCGACAGACTGCTCGAATTGAATTCAAACCGTATCAACCGTATCGAGGAACACCTTGATGTATTCCGTCGTGTTGAGCTCGACTACAGCCTGCGCGACTTTATGGCATCTGTATTCGATTGTTTCGGCATTGACTATGAAGAACAAACCAATGGCAGCTGGATAGCACGACCAAGCGACAACATGCATCTCGACAGCTTTCCACATCTGTCAGCCGAAGGCCTAACGCTGTGCTTCAGCCGCGAGCTGGCTTTGGAGCGTGAGGAAATTACATTTCTCACCTGGGATCATCCGATGGTGCAGGATGTGATGGATTTGGTGCTCGATGAAAATCTCGGACAAACACATGTATCGGCTATCCGTTCCCCGCGCTTTCCGCGCGGAATAGCCTTGATAGAAACAGTTTATCTTCACGAGTGTATAGCACCCCAAGCACTCGGCCTGTCACGCTATCTGTCTTCAGATTTGAATCACTACCTACTCGGCTCAAACCGCAAAGACTACACGGGTTCGCGTGATCAGCTGGATACTGACGCTGAACGTCAACGAGTCGATATACAAAAACTACGTACCATTTTAATGAGCCAGCAGGATACGTTTCGTTTTCTGATCGACCATAGTGAAAAGCTGGCTGCAGCGAGCGTTGACCAGGTAGTCGCTCAAGCCCGCGAATCGGTACAGCAGGAACTTGATGCAGAGATCGCACGACTCGTTGAACTGCGAAAGGTAAACCCGTCCGTCCGTGAAGATGAAATTGACGCACTAAGAAAACACAAGGATGATTGTATTGAACAGCTCGGTAACACCCAGGCCCAACTGGTTGCGATCCGTGTAATGTTCAACATCTGATTACGAGCTATCAGCCATGAAATTCATCTCGTTCAATGTCAACAGTGTACGTCTGCGCAAGCATCAACTAGCCGCACTGATTGAAAAACATGACCCTGAAGTAATCGGACTGCAGGAAACCAAGGTTACAGATCAGGACTTCCCGATCGATGACATTCAGTCACTTGGCTACCATGTGGAATACTTTGGTCAAAAAACACATTACGGTGTTGCGGTAATGAGTAAAACGACACCCGATAGCGTGCGCAAAGGCTACCCGAATGATGACGATGAAGCACAGAAACGGATAATCTCGATTGACATAACAACTTCATCAGGCAAGAAAGTCTCTGTCATTAATGGCTATTTTCCTCAAGGTGAAAATCGTGATCATCCGGTTAAATTTCCAGCCAAAGAAAAATTCTACAGTGACTTGAAATCGTTACTCGATGAACACTACAGCAATAAGAAGCAGTTGATTGTCATGGGTGATTTCAATGTTGCACCAGTTGATGAAGACATTGGTATTGGTACAGACAACGCCAAGCGCTGGTTGCGAACGGGTGCCACATCCTTTTTGCCCGAGGAGCGAGAGTGGTTACAGACTATATGCGACTGGGGTCTTAAAGACACATATAGAGTGAAGTACCCGGATGAGAACAATCTGTTTAGCTGGTTTGACTACCGCAGCAAAGGATTCGACCGTGATCCAAAACGAGGTTTGAGAATCGATCACATACTTGCCACGCCGTCACTGACTAAAAAATTGTCTGATTCGGGAATTGATTACGATATCAGAGCGATGGAAAAACCGTCTGATCATTGCCCTGTGTGGTCAGAATTTGATATCTAACCACGTTTTATAAAACCTTTTTATAGAACTTGTTATTGCTTGTAAGCTGGCAGTTCAACCACGTAAGTATCTACGGCACCAGAGTCATACCAGTCAGATCCAAACAATAGCCGGGTTCCGCTAGGACTAATCGTTACGTGCGGCTCACCGAAGTAAGCCGGGTAGTCGCCATTGTCTGCCAGCTTACCTTTTGACCGGTGATGCGCAACACGACAGACGACTTTATTATCAGGATCTGTATTTATCAGATAAATCTCTGAAAAGAACACATCAGCAGGTTTTTCGTTCTCTAAAAATTTCATTTGTTTCGGATAGCCCACGCTCGACATCGCCACCCAGCCGGGATTGTTATATGCCTGGGCCGACACATGAGTTGCGCTGGTCGAATACGGATAGCCATGAGACTCGCCAACGATAGTGCGGCATTTACCGGTTTCCATATTAAACTCAACCAGGTGCCCGATCCCTTTGTCTTTATCGCCATTGCAACCACGCGGTGACTTGTTAAAGGTGACAGAAAAGACGGCATCCTGACCATTGTAGGTGCGACCTATATTGCTATGTTCTCCGATCTTACCCATATCAAGCTTATGAACAACTTTTTGCAGATCAGGTGTTAGTACCCGCCCCTGTAAATAGACTCGCTCTCCACTCGGACCTGCCATCGGTGCAGACCAGTTATTCCAATCAGTACCCGGCCCCATCTTAAGTTGACTTACTTCGCCCGTACTGATGCGGTAAGTGAAGGCTGTATAACGCTTCTCGCTCGAACGGGTGTTCAGGCAACGAAAACCAAACAGATCATCGTTGAGCGATTGCATCTGGACATCCTGACCTACAACTGCCATTGAACCACGACAAACAGATTTAAAATCTTTAACTAGCGATTTACCATCTGTCGCCACGTTGTATTTGAACAATTTACCTTGCTGACGTGCTGACTTACTTGAGTAATAGAGAATATTCGGATCACTGTGACTCCAGAATATATCTTCGAGATCAGATGGATATAAATTGAGCTTCTTTTTTATTTCGTAGGTTCGACCGTCCAGCAGGTAATGGCCTTGATCCCCTTTGATCGAGCGATACAACACCATGAAACTCTCATCGATATTCCAGGCTTGTACAGTGCTGTATACAGGTTTGAAGACACCGTGTTCGCGACTGTCAGTGATACGCATCACCTTGGTACCGAAAGCGGGCTCACGGTAATATTTTCTAAAAGGAGGCTTGGCAACAAGGGGTACTGAAACTTCCTTTTTATGATCGATCAAACCGTCACACAGGCCAGCCACTGCAAGCGTTGGCGCCATCAAACTCGACGCAGCGGCAACAAACAAACTCTTCCAGAGTTTTTTTGTACCTGGCACTGATCTACTACTTTCTTTGTGGGTTACCGAGGATGTCACGATTCACCTGACCTCATAATTTTACTAACGACTCAAATACCGGCTTCTGACTTTTACGACTTTATTTCCTGATAAGGTATTTGTACAGACGAATCCGCACAAACCACTCATATAAGTCTTGACAATAAAGGCATTTCAGCTCGCATTATTGAGCAACAATTAACAACTAGTCTAGCCGAGGCACACCCGCCACCTGGTTAACAGACAGAAACCTTGTCATCTCAGACCACGGACGCGGGCAGTTGTTGTGATCGCATTGTTGCAAGATAAGTTCCGAATTTTTAGCAACGGCATCCAGCTCGCGCGCATGATGTACTCCTATAAGTTCATCTTCTGTGCCGTGGTATATAAATACCGGTATATCAAGCGACGCAACTATCGATTGGTTGTCGTATTTGTCTTTCAAAAAGGTCGACGGATAGTGCAGTTCTCCAACGAGTTTTTGCAACGTGGAGAACGTGGATTCAAGCACAAGAGCAGCAACCGGCCGACTGGCTGCCAGCAAACTGGCACCACCACCACCTAACGAACGACCATGTGAAATAATTGCTGATGCGTCAACCTCCGGCCGGGCGGCCAGTTCGTCAAAAGCATCACGCATCACCTGCGCCATAGTATCCAGCGACGGTTTACCAGGCGCACCGGCATAACCCGGATATTCAACCAGCATCACAACAAAACCAGCATCTACCAACGGTTGAAAACCTTCCACCCATTGCGACGCCCACTCTCCATTACCATGTAAAAAAACAATCGCCGGAGATGCATCAGTGCTCGATGGCAACATCAATAACCCATAACCGTTCTCAAACTCTATTTGAGAAACATGTGCCGGCAACTGCAACGGTAGCTGCCCTTTAGGGGCGGGGTAGAGCAATTTTCGCTGAAAGGCGTACATCAATGTAAACACGCATATCACAGCACATGCCAGCGATAACAACAGAATCAATACAGTTTTGATCACAAGAATTAACCTGATAGTTACAATCGCTTCTAATGGACTACTATGTGCGTTCGACCATGCAATTGATCGTGCTTAGGTATCGGTGTGGAATGTCGTGTGGAATGTCGGTATGGAGTATCGGTATGGAGTGTCACTATGGAGTATCGGTGTGGTTTATAACTACTGCCCCGTAAACAGCCGGGGCAGATGATCTGAATCGATCTCAAGCAGTCTACTTAGGCAAAGAACCCACTATCCCTTCCACGTAATAGTCCATGCCTAATAAAACCTCATCCGAAAGTACATTACCTTCAGCTACAACCTCCTCACCCGACTGGTTGCGAATAGGACCCTGAAAAGGATGGATAGTACCGCCTACAATACCGCTTCTGACAATTTCTGCAGCCGCTTTGACATCATCGGAAATCACCGTATTGTAATCACCAAAACCAACCATTCCCTCTTTGATACCCTGCCAGGTATCTACTGATTCCCAGCTACCTTCCATTGCCGCACGTGTACGATCTACGTAATAGCCGTTCCAGTCATCAATAATAGTTTGCAATTGTGCTTTGGGTGCAAAGGTTTTCATATCAGAAGCCTGACCGAAACCAAGCACACCACGCTCTTCTGCGACCTGAAGTGGCGCTGGTGAATCTGTATGTTGCATCACGATGTCAGCACCCTGATCAATGAGGGTTTTGGCAGCATCTGCTTCTTTTGCCGGATCGTACCAGGTGTTAACCCAGACTACCTTGATCTGCGCATCAGGATTTACTTTACGCATCGCAATTGCCGTTGCGTTAATTCCTCTTACAACTTCCGGTATCGGAAAGGATGCGATGTAACCGATTGTATTAGTCTCGGTCATCATCCCGGCAATAGTACCGAGTACTGCCCTGCCTTCGTAAAATCGAGCACTGTAAGTGGATACATTTTCTGCACGTTTGTAGCCGGTTGCATGTTCAAACTTAACATCCGGAAATGACTTGGCAACCTTGACTGTTGCGTTCATGTACCCGAACGATGTGGTGAAGATCAAATCGTGGCCATCCTGGGCAAGCTTTCGCAGCACTCGCTCGGCATCTGCACCTTCATCGACACTTTCGACAAATGTCGTAGTTACCTTATCACCGAATTCCGCTTCAATAGCTTTTCGACCGACATCATGGCGGTATGTCCACCCATAGTCACTCACGGGTCCAACATAAACAAAACCCACTTTGAAAGCATCGTCTGTAGCAGCAGACAGTACAGTAGACCCAAGCGCCATCACCAATAGAAGTGATTGCAAAATGTGTTTTGGCTTAAAATTGAACATGCGGAAATCCCCCGGTAAATATCTGAATACACTTAAACTTATAAAACGAGCAAAGCAAAAAAAATTAAATTCAACCAGCTATTCATACTAACTAAGTACACGATGCAACGCTTTTAAACACCTGACAACTCGCACGTTGCAGAACTACATATTGCAGAATGGCAGCGATACAAAATAACCCGAGCAGGTAAGTGATCAACTGGCTGGATAAAACGGCTGTCCTATACAGCGTGGCGCGTGCAAGCTTATTTTACCGCGATCCATCGAAGTCAGCACTAAAACTATTATTGTCGCTAAATAAGGCAACATTGACATGAATTGCGACGGTATTTCGAGGCCAACAGCCTGTCCATGCAACTGCAGGATGCTTATGGCGCCGAACAAATAGGCTCCAAGCAACAGTCGACCGGGGCGCCATGTCGCGAATACAACCAGCGCAAGCGCTATCCAGCCACGACCAGCTGTCATATTCTCTACCCACATAGGTGAATAGGACAGTGCCAGATAACTACCCGCTATACCGGCACAACAGCCCCCGAACAGGATTGCAGCCAGACGCCAGCGCAGAACCTGAATGCCCAGAGCATGTGCTGCATCATGTGAATCACCCACAGCGCGCAGTGTCAAGCCGGCATTGGTTCGGTAAAGAAACCAGGCAACTGCAGGCACCAGTATGAAAGATCCATAGACGAACAGGTCATGACGAAAAAACAGCTGTCCGATGACCGGCACTTCTGCAAGAACGGGAATGGCAAATTCCGGTACCCCTTTAAAAGCGATACCCACTAGAGGTTGACCCAGGAGTGCAGTCAGCCCGGTACCAAAGATGGTTAAGGAAAGGCCAGCTGCAACCTGCGATGCCTGGAAACCCAGCGTCAAAAGTGCAAACAGAGCGGCAAGTGTTGTCCCCGCAACAGCACCTGCCAATGCCCCCAGGTATCCCAGTCCGGTCACATGCGCCACTGCAAAACTCGCTACTGCACCGGCGAGCATCATTCCCTCAACACCAAGATTAAGAACACCGGACTTCTCGACCACCAGCTCACCAATCGCAGCATAAACAAGTGGTGTCGCTGCAGTAATTATCGTCAGCGCAGTCAGTACCCAGGCATCTGAAGTCATGACAGAGTCAAATAAAAATTGTGAAAAGCTCTTACACCTAACAAGTACATCCGAGTCATTGTAAACAACCAATCGGAACGTACATCGCTAAGCCCCTTGATCATTACGATACAGTATCTGTGTTCAGGGAACCGGATGCTGGTGTAACAACTTCTGGTGTAAACCGATAAAGTATCAGCACATCAGCTGCTAAAAGATAAAACAGCAATAAACCCTGAAATACATTGGTTACGGCAACTGGCAGATTAAGACTAATCTGGGCGGCTTCTCCACCAAGATATGACCAGGCCAACAACAATCCAGCGAACATGGCACCAACCGGATGTAACCTGCCAACGAAGGCAACAATGATTGCAGAGAACCCATACCCTGGAGAGATGCCAGGCAATAGCTGGCCAATAGGGCCCGCAACTTCAAACAAACCCGCGAGACCTGCGACACCGCCAGCAAACAACAACGAAAACCAGACAGCACGGTGTTTGCCGAAACCCGCAAACACACCTGCGCGTGGTGCCGCCCCGGCGACGAGCAACGAAAAACCGGCCATCGTTCGCGACATAAATATCCAGACCACCAATACGATTATCAGGGCCGCAGCGAACCCGACATGCAAACGGGTACCGTCAAGCAACAGCGGCAAGGTCGCCGCATCGTGGAAGAGCCGGGACTCCGGAAAATTAAATCCATCCGGATCGCGCATAGGACCGTGGACCATGTAGCTGAGCAACAGCGCAGCAACGTATGTCAACATCAGACTGGTGAGTATCTCACTGGCGTTGGTCACCGAACGCAGCAAAGCAGGTATCGCTGCCCAGAACATACCACCTGCAACGCCTGCAGCACACATCAAGGGCAACACCCAAATCGCATCAACCTCATAGAACTTCAAGGCGACCGCAGAACCGGCAATTGCACCAACAATCAGTTGACCTTCGGCACCTATGTTCCAAACACCCGCGCGAAATCCGACTGATAAAGCAACACCGATCATGATCAAAGGTGCTGCTTTGACACCGAGTTCGGCGAGTGCGTAACGGTCACTCAACGGCTCGACAAAAAAGGCATAGACCGCATCAGGAACCGACACACCAACAAGAGCGAACAACAGCAAACCACTAAGAAAAGTCAGCACAACAGCGAGTAATGGCGCTGCATAGATCCAGAATTTGCTCGGCTGGCTACGTTTATACAGACGCATCATGATCGCCATCCAAAACCGGTGCTGCATCAACTTTATGCGTGGATTCTATTGTGTCGCCACCCATCAAAATGCCAATGGTAGCTGCATCCAATTCAGCACTCGGATAGACGCGTGAAGTTCTGCCAGCACATATCGCCATAATATGTGTGCTGACTTCAAGCAACTCATCCAGATCCTGGGAAATAACCAGTACCGCCACGCCATCAGCGGCCATTTCGCGCAACTTGTGTCTGATTTGCGCTGCAGCACCGGCATCAACGCCCCATGTCGGCTGCGAAACAATCAAAACTGATGGCTGCTGTTCGATCTCACGACCAACAATCAGCTTTTGCAGATTACCGCCGGATAAACTTGTAACCGCATCATTCAGATCGCCATAGACTACGTTATAGTTTTCAAGCAACTGCCCGGTAAAATTACGCAAGCGGCGTTTTTTTATCCAACCGCCAGGTGCCAAAGGCAAGCGTCTGAATCCAGTCAGTAACGTATTCTCAGCCAGCGACATGGAAGGCACGGTCGCCTGACCAAGGCGCTCTTCGGGTATCACACCAAGCCCGAGCTTGCGCCGTGCTCCGGGTTTCAGATGACCAATTTTTTTTGTAATGCTCTTCGAAACAGACAACTCAGCATCTGCACAAACGTTGAAATTCAATTGCAAAACATCCCGATCAACCGGCGTTTCCCCACTAAGCACCTGCATCAACTCGTCCTGCCCGTTACCGGCAACACCTGCAATACCCAGAATTTCGCCTGGCACTACGTCGAAATTAATATCATGCAGATTGATTGCGAAATTGTTGTTGGGCCAAAGCGACAAATTACGTACTTTCAGGGTTGTGCCGGTTAAGGACTGGCTCGGCTGAGAGTCAGTAAACTCACGATCCGCTGAATCACCAATCATCAGGCGAGCGAGACTTGTGGCGGATTCCTTGGTGGGATCGGCTACAGCTACCTTGACCCCGTTACGCAGAATTGTTGCCCGGTCGCACAGACTACGAATTTCCTGGAGCTTGTGACTGATGTAGAGAATCGCCACACCGTCATCACGAAGATTGCGCAAAGTCACAAATAGCGCATCCACTTCCTGCGGTGTTAACACCGACGTCGGCTCATCCATAATTAAAAGTTGAGGCGACTGTAAAAGGCAACGCAAAATTTCAATGCGTTGTTTCTCGCCTACTGACAATGTATAGGTGTGCTTGTCGGGTGCCAGGGGCAGACCGTAGCGTTCAGAGAGCGACAAGACTTCTTCGCGCAATTGACGGGAAGACTGATGGTTGTCACTTCCCACCAACCCGAGTTTGATATTCTCCAGAACCGTCAATGAATCAAACAATGAAAAATGCTGGAAAACCATGGCAATGCCCAGTCGTCGAGCATGGGCCGGCGAACGTACGGTCAATGGATTGCCCTGCCAGGTCATTTCACCCTTGTCAGGTTGCAACAGGCCATACATTATTTTTACAAGCGTACTCTTACCAGCACCATTTTGACCCAGCAATGCATGGATTTCGTTTTGCTGAATATCAAGATCGATTGAATCGTTAGCCAGGCAACCCGGAAAGGATTTACTGATGCCTTTGAGACTCAACAACGGCTGTAGCGATTGCACCGGTTTATTGGACACGTGCTAATTTTTTGCAGGAGTAATACATGGTTTAATTACTTACTGCTTTTGATCAACTCCAAGACGTTCCTGCAATACAGAACTGGTTGTCGTGTACTGCACGTGCACCTTGGCGTCAGGTTCAAATTGCGACTTTATCGCGAACGCTGCAAGCGCTGCCTCGTGAAAACCACTGAGAATCAATTTCTTTTTGCCAGCATACGTGTTGATGTCACCAATTGCGTAAATTCCCGGCGTACTGGTTTCGAACGTCGACATATTAACTGCCACTAGTCGTCGTTCAAAATCCAAACCCCACGACTCCACAGGACCCAACTTGGGTGATAGGCCAAAAAATACCAGCAAATGATCAAGCGGCAGCGTTATTTCCGATTTGTCTTCGCGCAGCGTAATTTTCAATTCAGAGAGCTGACCATTATTCTCCGTAAAACCTGATGCAGCGCCAAAATGAATAGTGACTTTACCTTCACTCTCGAGATTTCGAAGCGCTTCTACGCTCGCATCCACAGCTCTGAATCGTTCTGTGCGATTGACCAGCGTCAGTGACGCTGCGTGTTCGGCCAGCGCTAATGACCAATCCAGCGCGGAGTCACCTCCACCCAATACGATCAGGTGCTTGCCGTGATGTTGTGTCGGGTCGGTTACGCGATAAAACAGTTGCGAATTTTCGTATGCCGCAATACCGTCCACGCGGACGCGCACAGGTGTGAAAGAGCCGGCTCCGGCTGCGATTAACACTGCCCTGCAGGTAATAGACTGACCGGCAGTTTCCACCAGAAACTCACCGCTTTCCAGTTTCTGAAGAACGGTCACCTCGCTATTAAAATGGTACACAGGTGAAAACGGGCTGGCCTGCTCGATCAACCGTTCAACCAGCTCCTGTCCTGTGCAAACAGGAATAGCAGGAATGTCGTAAATAGGCTTATCCGGATATAACTCGGTACATTGACCGCCTGCCGCAGGAAGAGAATCCAGCACGTGACAGGAAATACCCTGTAGACCCAACTCGAAAACCGAGAACAGACCAACCGGGCCAGCACCTATGACAACAACATCTGTTTTCGTACTCATTAACCCAGGCACGAGTCGCATCGCGGAAAGCCACATCATACCCAAAACCGCGACTGAGGAGCACGTAGATCGATACAACTGACGAGATGCGGCCGGCCCGTGCCGAGAACGAGCAGCCTGCTGCAGAGATACGGCGGACTAAACTGACCTTAATGAGACAACCGCCGGACGTTCCTGCCCGGCGATCAGGTGGCTGGATAAAAAACAGTTGTGGAATCTAGTTGTAGAAGTAACGGTATCCAATTCCAATTGATAGATCATCAATCAAATCGATACCGAAAAAGGCTTCGCCGCTTGATACCGGCAGCACCAAACCGCCTCCCAGTAGCAATTCGGTTTCACTGTCTGAATTGGCGTCAAGACGGTGCAGGCCGATATTTGCGTACCACAACAGGCCATTGCTGGAAATCGGTGTTAGCCCGCTGAAAAGAAAATCGATCTCCAAAACATCCAGATCCCCGCCATCGAAATCTCCGGTGTGAAAAGCACCTTTCAAAGCCGCATCGATGTTCTCAAAAACACCCGCCAACGCGTAATAGGCACCGAAACCAAAAGACACAGCATCGTCGTTACCGACTTCCGATAAATTCAAGTCTCCCAGCAATATAATGCCTGGACTCAATCGGTAATTCACCCGTAAACCGATATTTTGATAGTCAACGCTTTCAAATTCTCCGGAGTTGAAACCGGCTTCAAGCGAAAGATCAGGTAGTCGGGTGAAATCGGCTGAGCGCCCGTTCATGGCACTGAGAACACCCGCCTGAGTGGCCGCACCATACAGAAGGCAGCCAGCCAGAACCAGGCCCGTTGCCCATCGAGAAACCACAAAATTCTTCATGTACACGTACTCCTGCCTCTACTGGATTTTGTTTCAACGGATTACAAACATAATTTTGTGCACAGTGTAACAATTTCATGCAACTGAAAACAGAGACAAGCTTGCGGATGTTGTTCATCAGAGTAAATAACGGAACTCACAGTGGCACGACAATGGATCGCCGTCACCCGGCCACCGGATGCACGCCGGTCACTCTACTATCAGGTGGCGAATTACGTATACTGAGCGAATTCCACTTTTAAACACGTCCTGAGCAAATATCCATGCACTCTTTACGGACTCGACAAACGGCTGGCAACACACCGGAAATGTCCGACTGGTATTTACGGTCGGAGACCGGTCCATTAAACGATGTTTTACTCGGATCGATCGATACATTTCAATGGATTGGAGAAGAAAACGCTGAATACAGTTCGCTGGTTCGGGAATCGTTACGCAAGGGAAGGCAATACGATCCGGGACTTGCCAAACGTCAGTATGCAGAAATGATCGACGCTTACGAGTCGGCCGGAACTAACTGCCACTTCCTGCCGGCAGATGAAGGTACGCCTTACCAGGTGTTCGCACGCGACTCTTCATTTATGACACCCTATGGCGCTGTAATCTGCCAGTTGGCGAACCCGCGCAGACGCGGAGAATATGCACCGGCTCTTCGCTTCTACCTTGAAAACGATATTCCAATCTACGACATGGTTTCGACTGGAAACTTCGAAGGCGGTGATTTCAATATCATCAAGCCCGGTGTTGCCCTGGTTGGTTACACAGGTAAGCGGAGTGAGCAAATAGCTGCCGAACAAGTAGCTGGATGGTTTATCAATGAAGGCTGGGAAATTAAACTTGCTCCAATAGACCCTTTTTATGTGCACATCGACTTGATGGTCTGCATGCTGACAAAAAACTGTGCAGCTGTTTGCCTTGAGACGACGGAAGATGATGTTGTGCAATGGTTACGCGACATGCAAATAGACATAATCCCGGCTACCTTTGAAGAAACATTGGCGCTGGGTTGCAATGTTGTTTCACTCGGCAATGAAAAAGTTCTATCGACGCTCGGTGCCACCGATCTAAACAACAAAATGCGCGCAGAAGGACTGACGGTGTACGACCCTGACATGACCCAATTCACCTGGGCCGGCGGTGGCGTACACTGTATGTGTCAGCCACTACGCAGAGACTATGATTGAAGTTACCGAAAGCGAGTGAAACCAAAGCAGGGAGTTTATGAACTTGAATGCTCTTCCCTTCGCGATTTCGTTTTTGTTTCTACCATTTGCTGCAAGCGGCGTTTTAATGGGCGGCATTTGGATGCTGGCTGCACCTGTCTACGCATTCGTCGCCATACCCTCACTTGACTACCTGATGAAACTCAATGAGTCGCATCTACCCGCCGAGACAGATGTCAGTGATCTCTTTTGGCATCGCGCACTTACCTGGGCCTGGGTGCCAGTACAGCTTGTGATGATTTTCGGTTTAATCGCGATAGCCGCAAACAGTAACCATTTAGCCTTGTGGGAAAAGCTGGCCATGGCTGTTGTGGTTGGCATTGCCACCGGTGGCATCGGAATTACTTATGCACACGAATTAATCCATCAGAAACCACGCTTTGAGCGACGCCTGGGGGAGTTGCTAATGTGCTCCACGTTGTACGGCCACTGGTGTATAGAACATGTCTACGGCCATCACATCCATGTTGCTACTCCAGCTGATCCGGCGACCGCCCGCGAAGGTGAGAGCATTTATAAATTTCTGCCGCGGGTGCTCGTTCAAACACTGTGTAGCGCATGGAAGATCGAGAAAGATATGCTCTCGCGCAAGGGCTTACCGTTCTGGTCAGTGCATAACGCTTTATGCAGATATGCTGTGATCACTGTTTGTTTACTGGTTCTGTCTATACTTATCGGCGGTTGGTTGGGGCTGGTTATATTTATGCTGCAGGCAGCTGTTGCGATTCTCCTGTTAGAGATTGTCGACTACCTGGAACACTATGGCCTAATGCGAAAAATGCAGCCTAACGGTCGTTACGAATCGACGCGACCGCATCACTCATGGAATGCTGCGCACCAAGCGTCCAATTGGTTGTTAATCAACCTGCAAAGACACTCGGACCATCACTACAAACCACAGCGGCGTTTCCCGACGTTGCAGAGCTACACGCCGGAGGAAGCACCTCAACTACCTTTTGGTTACCCGTGGATGGTGATCATAGCCTTTCTGCCACCGCTATGGTTCAAGATCATGAATCCCCGTCTCGATGCCTGGAAAGCGCACTTTTACCCACCAGGTCTTTCGGGTTGATCTTATCGTCCCGGGCACGGGTTCTGCGCCGTGCAACGAATACCGGCCGCGGCTCGAGAGGACGACGTCATCAGGTCTACACCGCCAAACACCAATTCGGATCAAGCCGGTCCAGCATGCGCAAATAGGCAGGCCACTCAGGCAGTAAAACATCAGCGCCACCCTGAGCAGCACCGCTCTCAAACTGTTCGCGGGTTTTTCGCACGGCATCGGGGTCGGGCTGTTTTAGTACTGCACCACCTGCGACCGCAGCCATTGCCTTTAGCTGCACACCGGCACAGTCCTCAAAGTGATACAGGCGTGTAAACGCATGAGCGATGCTTGGACCACAAATCAGGATGCCATGGTTGTACAAAAGCATGGTGTGCTTATCTGCCCCCAGGTCGTTCACAATCGATGTTCGTTCCGCCAGATCCAGCGCAATACCCTGAAACTCGTGAGTGGCAATACGCTCATGGAACATACACCCCATTTGCGTCAAGGGGATAAATCCCTCTTCGAGACAACAAATCGCAGTCGCATTTTGCGAATGCGTGTGTAGCACACATTGAAGATCGGGCCGTGCAGCGTGCACCGCAGAATGGATGGTATAGCCCGCCTGATTAATCGGGTAAGGATTGTCGTCCAGCTTGTTACCATCAATATCAATTTTGACAAGATTATCCGGTTTGATCTCATCGTAAGCATGGCCAAACGGGTTAATTAAAAGGGCCTCAGTACCTAGGATGCGCGCAGTGATGTGGTTGT
This sequence comes from uncultured Granulosicoccaceae bacterium, assembly GCA_937951345.1. Classification (GTDB taxonomy): domain Bacteria; phylum Pseudomonadota; class Gammaproteobacteria; order Granulosicoccales; family Granulosicoccaceae; genus CALFCE01. The sequence goes on along the minus strand of CALFCF010000009.1, from coordinate 25,396 downwards.
AAACCTGAGATGTCCAACCATGATGATGAACGAGTCGATAGGCGGCTGCCAGATCGATTCGCGTCTGCCATTCGATATCAGACATAAAATCGAATTGCCTGGGCTTGTTTCTGCTGTCATTCAACCCGTTATTTTCTGCAACTTTATCAAGCATAATCAACTCCAGAAAAAATCTGCCTCCCCTTATTCAGCAAACTGTAATACCGTATTCGAAAAACACCTGGCACAGGATAAATAACTGTAGGACAGGTACCTCCTCCGGGAGATCAAGCTTAACGTAACATATCAGGTTGACACACCCACAAACTTTTCGGTTAGCTCCGTGGTTAGTTGAGTCATCGCGCCACTCCATACAGTACGCCCTCTTTCCAGCAGCACGGCACTGTCGCAAACCCCACGCAACTCATTAACAGACTTGTCGATCACCAGAATAGATAATCCGGTTTTCGATTTGAGCGCTTTTATAGCCTCCCATATTTCCTGTCGAATGATCGGTGCCAGTCCTTCCGTTGCTTCATCAAGCAACAAAATTTTCGGATTGGTCATCAGTGCACGCCCAATTGCGAGCATTTGCTGTTCACCACCGGAGAGTAAGGTAGCTTTTTGATTGCGGCGCTCGCCAAGGCGGGGAAAAAGATCGTTGACCGTATCAAACGTCCAGTAGCCGGTTCGCGCTGCAGCTATCAGATTTTCATAGACAGTCAGATCCGCAAAACAACGTCTGCCTTCCGGCACCAGACCTATCCCGAGACGCGCTACCTGATAGCTCGTCAAGCGAGTCAGATCAGTGGTATTGAACGTAACGGCACCCGAGCTACGCATTAACTGGCAGATACAGCGAATGGTCGTACTCTTACCCATACCATTACGGCCCATCAGCGCAACGACTTCACCCGCGTCAACAGTCAGACTGACATCAAACAAGGCCTGACTTGCGCCGTAGAACGCACTGAGATTAGTCAGGCTCAACTGGTTCATGCATCCTGCCCCAGATAAGCCTCTCTTACGGCGCGATCGTTACGAATCTCATCAACCGTACCTGTTGTAATCACTTTGCCATTGACCAGAACACTAACGCGATCTGCGAGTGAGAATACTGCGTCCATATCATGTTCAACCAATAGAATCGGTGCCTGCTTTTTTAGTTCTCTGAGTATTTCGGTGAGTTGCATAGATCCCTCATAGCCAAGACCCGCCATAGGCTCGTCCATAATGAATGCTTTGGGACTGAGTGTCAGCGCCATACCTATTTCAAGCTGCCGGCGCTGACCGTGACTTAATTCAGCCGTCCGTTTTTGAAGATACTCGGAAAGCCCGACCTGTGACAGACAGTCTTCAGCGCTCTGACGGAGTTGCTTATCTTTCAAAATAGGACGAAAAAACTTCCACGGGTTACCGGTTGTACCGAGGACACCCAGCATCGCATTCTGCAAGACCGTGTCTTCAAGAACCAAAGCAGATATCTGAAATGTGCGACCCAGCCCATTGCGTGAACGCTCGCGGGCACTAAGCCCGGTTACATCCTGTCCCAGAAATTCAACCGTGCCGGAAGTTGGTTTTAGCGAACCACATATCTGCGCAATTAATGTCGATTTACCCGCACCGTTCGGTCCGATGATCGCGTGTACTTCGCCTGGGATCAAATTTATCGATACATCATTGCATGCGGTGATAGCACCGAATTTCTTTGTCAGAGCATCGGTTGATAGTATTGCGTCAGACATTTACTTCTTTCCTGCCGCAAATCATTCCGATCAGGCCGCCACGACTGAACAACACGATACAAAGCAGCAACATTCCGAAATAGACGTGCCAGTAATCGCTGATGCCACCGAGCCAGTGTTCCAGTAAAACAAAAACAATGGCTCCGACGACTGGTCCAAACAAACGACCAACACCCCCGATTATAACGAACACCATAATTTCACCACTCAGTTGCCAACTGAACATTGAGGGACTGACAAAGCGATTCAGATCAGCGAACAACGCACCAGCAAGGCCAGTTAACATACCGGACAACACGAACGCCACCAGCTTTAATCTTGTTGCGTCAAGACCAACGGTTTCAACACGTTCCACCGATTGCCTGGCAGCATTTAACGCTAGACCAAACGCCGAATGCATCAACAAAGATGTAAACAAAAGCGCAACCACCAACAGCGCAAAACAAATCGAATAGAACTGGATGGGGTCGAGGGTATTGAGCCCGGGGAAGTCATTGCGAAGATAGATTGACAAACCATCCTCTCCACCATAGTTCGACCAGCTAATCGAAAAATAGAAGAACATTTGCGCGAAAGCCAGCGTTATCATAATGAAGTAAACGCCTGTTGTACGTAACGACAATGCACCGACAATAAGACCGGCAGCCGCGCTAACGACTATCGCAACCAACCAGATAATGGGCATCGATTTCGTACCATTCAGCAAAAACGGCCATTCGCTGATCGGTGTGTAAGTCTGAGCATGGAAAGCAAGAATACCCATCGCGTAACCGCCCAGACCAAAGAATATCGCATGACCCAGGCTCACTAATCCACCTAAGCCAAGAGCGATGTTCAATCCAACAGCCGCTAAAGCGTAGATAACAACACGGGTCATTAATGTAATTGTAAAAGGCTCATCAGAAAAATGAGCCCATAGCGGGACAGCAACCAACAGCAGAAGCAAACACAAATTGACGTAGCGTTCCCGTATCATCAGCGCGCACCAAACAATCCGGTCGGCCGCCATATCAAAACACCGCCCATCAAAATATAGATGGCCATGGAGGACAGTGATGAGCCGACACTGGTGGCTGCTGATGCATCCATGACCAGTTTAAAAATCTGAGGTAGAAAAATTCCTCCAAGTGTTTCTACCAACCCAACCAGCAAGCTGCCAATCAAGGCTCCTTTGATAGAACCAATACCGCCGATAACGATGACAACGAATGCCAGAATCAGCACAGGCTCACCCATCCCGACCTGAACGGACTGAATGGCACCGACCAGCGCACCAGCAAGGCCGGCAAGCGCAGCACCAACTGCAAACACCAAGGTGTACAAGCGCGAGATATCCACACCAAGTGCGGCAATCATCTCGCGGTCATTCTCACCCGCGCGTATCTGAATGCCGATACGGGTTCTGGAAATCACCACACCGAGTCCAATAGCTATCAACAAACCCACGACAATCAGTGCGATCCGATACAAGGGGTATTGGATGCCACCGGGCAGGCCGACCGGCCCTGACAGGTAATCAGGTATATCCAGGTAGAGCGGAAAAGATCCGAATATCCAGCGCGTGCCTTCAGAAAAAATCAGTATCAGTGCAAAAGTTGCCAGCACCTGATCAAGATGGTCTTTGTCATACAGCCGTCGTATAACAATCAGCTCAACAAGCGCACCGGCAATGGCGGCAGCCATTAGTGCAGCAAGCAGTGCTAATAGAAATGAACCGGTCAAACCCGCCACAGCTGCTGCCGCAAACGCCCCGACCATATACAGCGAGCCATGTGCAAGGTTGATCAAACCCATAACGCCAAAGATCAACGTCAGACCGGCAGACATCAAAAAAAGCATGACGCCGAACTGCAGACCATTAAGAATCTGTTCTGCGACCAGGGCATAGCTCATAGAAAGTGTACGGCCTCGTGTAACAGATGACAATTTTGTTGCATTGTAACAATGCTGAACAGATCCGGTGTGAATGCAATAGCGAATTGATACACGTGTTACTAGCCTGCTCGAGCACCACACGCCTTGTCTGAGCGCACAATCTCAATTTTGAGATGGCGCCTCTAGTCTGATATCAGAAAATCACGTAGCTGGCGTAATGAAGCTTCAACTCGTATTTTTAGAATTAAGTCAAACTCTGTCAGTTGAATACCTGTTCACGTGTTGCCTTGAAGTCAACGTCCGGCCAGCGATCCTGACTCATCTGCAGATTTACACGCGTAGGTGCCAGATAAACCAGCTCACCCGCATGATCTTCTGCCAGATTGGCGACTAGCTTTTTTCGAAAATCCCCTAGCATTTTTTCATCCTGACATTGAATCCATCGCGCCTGCTGAATTGCGATATTTTCGAACTGACACTCCACCCGGTATTCATCCCGCAGTCGTTGAGCGACAACTTCAAACTGGAGTACGCCAACAGCACCCAGTATCAAATCATTATTATTCATGGGTCGAAACAACTGAGTGGCACCTTCTTCACAAAGCTGTTCGAGGCCTTTGCTGAGTTGTTTCATCTTTAATGGATCTTTAAGTACAGCGCGCCGGAACAGTTCCGGTGCGAAATTCGGAATGCCGGTAAATACCAACTCCTCCCCTTCGGTGAACGTATCACCTATGCGAATAGTGCCATGATTGTGCAAACCGATAATGTCACCAGCGTAGGCTTCCTCAACATGTCCACGGTCAGATGCCAGGAAGGTAAGCGCATCATTGAATCGAATATCTTTGCCAATCCGTACATGCCGTGCTTTCATGCCTTTGTGATACTTGCCTGAGCATATTCGGACAAAAGCAACTCGATCCCGGTGCAGTGGATCCATATTGGCTTGAATCTTAAAAGCAAACCCGGTGAAACCGGGTTCGTCGGTTGAGATCTCGCGAGAAACAGTCTGGCGTGACTGCGGTTCTGGTGCAAATTCAACGAAATCATCAAGTAACTCTGCAACACCAAAGTTGTTAATTGCCGAACCAAAAAATACAGGTGTCAATTCACCCGACAGGTAGGCATCTTTATCAAAACTATTGCTCGCCCCTTCAACAAGTTCGAGTTCCTCGCGAAGTTCGTCTGCCTGCGTACCCAGCATTTCATCAAGCATGGGGTTATCAATACCTTCGACAACCTCTCCCTCCTGAACCTTGCCTCCGTGCGTTGGAGAATAAAAATGAACCGTCTGCCGAGCCATGTGATAGACGCCTTTAAAGCGTTTTCCCATACCAATAGGCCAGGTAACAGGCGCGCACCGTATACCCAGCATATCCTCGACTTCATCCATTAACTCAATAGGTTCGCGCCCCTCACGATCGAGTTTATTTATGAAAGTCATAACCGGTGTCGTGCGTAGTCGACAGACATCCATCAGCTTTTCTGTCCGTGTCTCTACACCTTTAGCCACATCTATAACCATCAATGCAGAGTCGACAGCGGTCAACGTGCGATAAGTATCCTCAGAGAAATCCTCGTGCCCGGGTGTATCCAGCAAGTTGACGATGCGATCTTTATAAGGAAACTGCATCACTGATGATGTAACACTGATACCACGCTCTTGTTCCATGGCCATCCAGTCAGACGTAGCATGGCGTGCAGCTTTGCGCCCCTTAACCGTACCGGCCAGCTGAATGGCGCCGCCAAACAATAACAGTTTCTCTGTTAATGTGGTTTTACCGGCATCCGGATGCGAAATGATCGCAAACGTCCGGCGTTTTTCTATCTCTTCCAGTTGTGACATGTTGGTCCACAGGTGGGAATTTGATGCTCGCCAGATTCAAACACTCTGGCACCTTAGAAGCTTTTACAATGCTATGCAGTCATTTACAGGTGAAATAGTGGCATACCGGCTAAACGCAACACCTGACATAAAGAATCCAGGAAACTTCTGATTTAACAACCGTAGCAGCCGGACCACGAGCAGATTCGGTGAACAAGCGAAGTGTATACAAATACATGAGCAATTTAAGCCGGATTTCAACGCAGTTATCGCATGCCCGGTAATAAATCACAGCATCTCTAACAATACTGATCGCCCAGCGCTAATGCATAAACCCAGGCGTCTTCTCGGCCATCGCTGGCATCATAGTAATCTCTGCGTACGGCGATCTGATTGAATCCATTGGATTCGTACAGCTTACGTGCTGCCTCGTTACTTTCACGCACTTCGAGAAAAACCTCTTTCGCTTGATTGGATTTAGCAGTTTCGACTAGCGAACGCAGGAGTTTTACCGACAAACCCGTTCCACGACACTCGGGGACTAAACATAAGTTCAATATATGAGCCTCACCCGGCCCCAGCATCAGGATACCGTGGCCCAGCAATTTGCTGCTTTCTGACGGAACAAGCTGTTGGTCAGGCTCCTGTTCCAGTAATCTGCAAATATAACCAGCCTTTAGGCAATCCTGAAATACGCGGCAGGTCCAGGGAAACTCATAGCAGCGTTTCTCAACAGCAAGAACACTCTCAAGATCTGCGTCACGCATGTTTCTGAACCGAAACCCGGAATCAATCAGTTTACCTCTAGCGGTAGATACCTCAGACAATTCACATCCCCCATATGGAAGATTAACCAGTAGTTGATTCACCGGCTCATTGGTCACTTGTTAATGCATTGTGCAGTAGTGTTGCCCGATGCAGTCCCTGCAGTGTATTCCAAGCTTGTCGTTTGCGCGTTCCATCAGCCAACAAATCGTCAGGATCGGCCAGACAACAAAAGGATATGCGTGTGCCGGGCAAATGACCGACATGACCGATGTTATCTGCAGATGCCTGTATAGGATCACAGCAGCCGATCAATGTATCTGACAGTGCCTGAAGGCGTGCCTCGGGAACAAGCAGCACTATGGCTGAAGGTTTTTTTTCAGCACACAAACTTTTCAAATCAGTGGCAGGCACACCAAGCGCATCACTGTCGCCAGCCGTTTTGATCAGATCATGGATTTCCCAATCCTCCGCTACTCGATCAATCGCGCTCATCATCCGTTCCAGTAGAAGTTGCGCTGCCGGTTCACAAGGTTTATCAGAAAGCCTGATCAGCAGAATCGGCGATGTGGATGTTGCCCTGTTCTTAGTAGCAACAGGGGCTACTCGCAAGTCATAAATCGCGTTGATTGTCGTCGGAAAGGTTTCGATAAGTGGATCATCAAGACTTTCTCCACTACTGTTTTTACCAACAATTATCTCAACAGGCTCTTCCTGGTTTTTCGGTGAAGAGTTAGCAACGATTTCTGCAACTGCGTCCGAAGATGTGACCACAGGCTCAGAACTGTTGCTGACTGGTTTCTCGATACTCTTGCTTTGCAACCGTTGCCACAACGGAATGCCAATCAGATAAAGAACCCGGCGTTGCGCTTTCCGTTGTTCGTCAATGGTTTCCACAACAGGATTAAGCAATAAATTAGTCAGAGTGTGAATACCCGGTCAGGGTTTATTTGACCAGCGGAGAACGATTACGCTTTCTTATCCAGCGAAAAGCAGCATGCATAGGACCCGACAGCGCATACAGAAAAAAACCGATAAGCAATACTTTGGGAGGATCAAAGGATACAAACACCAACACTAACACTAAGGCCATAGCCACAAAAAAAGGTACGCGATGAGAAGCACGGTATTCCTTGAAGCTGTAGTACGCAAAGTTGCTGACCATTAAAAGCCCGGTTAGCAGAGTGACAAACACGCTTAAAAACTCGGTCTCCCGCCCTGGCACCCCCAGATCATCCATAACCCATACAACACAAGCTATCAGAGCAGCAGCCGAAGGACAGGCCAAACCCTGAAAAAAACGTTTGTCCGCTTTACCTATTTGTACATTGAACCGGGCCAGCCGCAAACCACAACAAGCAACATAGAAAAAAGCACATACCCATCCCAGGTAGCCATAGTCAGTAATTCGCATGGTTGAAAGTGACCACGCGTACATCAGGAAAGCAGGTGCAACCCCGAACGACACCATGTCTGACATGCTGTCATATTCCGCACCGAACGCACTGGTCGTGTTGGTCATTCGCGCGACTCTGCCATCAAAACCATCCAGCACCATAGCGACAAGTATCGCCACCGCTGCACCTGCATAGTTTTCGTTGTATGCAGAGACTATCGCATAGAACCCCGCAAACAATGCAGCTGTTGTAAACAGGTTGGGTAACAAATAAATGCCGCGGCCACGAACTTCCGGTCCGAGTTGGTTTGCGTTACCGGACTTATCTGCTGTATTGCTGTTTTCGTCTGCCACGGGGAGGACTAATCCTGAACCGCTACATGAATCAGATGATGCATATAGCAGTTAGAGGATAAGATTTATCAGTTAACGTCGCGGTTAACTTTGGCAGACTCCTGAATCCACGGCATCATCCCACGCAACCGCGAACCCACTGTTTCAATCTCATGCTCATAAGCGAGACGGCGCTTGGCTTTCAATGTAGCAGTACCAGCCTGGTTCTCCTGAATAAAATCTCTCGCGAACTCACCCGTTTGAATTTCTTTCAGGATTTGTTTCATCTCCGCGCGGGTTTCATCAGTGACTATACGTGGACCTGTTTTGATATCACCGTATTCGGCGGTATTGGAAATCGAGTACCGCATATTGGCGATCCCGCCCTCGTACATTAAATCAACAATCAGTTTAAGTTCGTGCAGGCATTCAAAGTATGCCATCTCCGGCGCATAACCGGCTTCAACGAGCGTTTCAAAACCTGCCTGAACCAGCGCTGTTGTACCGCCACACAAAACAACTTGCTCGCCAAACAAATCAGTTTCGGTTTCTTCCTGGAATGTGGTTTCTATGACACCTGCACGACCGCCACCATTCGCTGACGCATAAGCAAGTGCAATCTGTGAGGCCTGGCCTGAAGAATCCTGAGAGACCGCGATCAATGTCGGCACACCTCCACCTTCGACGTAAGTAGAGCGTACGAGATGACCGGGACCTTTGGGTGCAATCATGACCACATCCAGATCTTCGCGAGGTTCAACCTGGCCAAAATGAATGTTGAAGCCGTGCGCAAATGCGAGCGCTGCCCCCTGTTTCATGTTGTCATGCACATGATCTTTGTAGACCTTTGCCTGATGCTCATCAGGAGCCAGTATCATGACCAGGTCAGCTGCTTTAACTGCTTCAGGAATAGCGGCAACCTTCAGTCCCGCAGCTTCAGCTTTACGTGCTGACGACGATCCTTCGCGTAGTCCGACAACAACGTTGACACCGGAATCTTTTAAATTATTGGCATGCGCATGGCCTTGCGAACCATAGCCAATGATGGCTACAGTCCTACTTTGAATCAGTGACAAATCAGCGTCCTTGTCGTAATAGACAGTCATAGTCATGAGGCATTCTCCGATCGATATTTTTGATGATTTGTTTATATGAATAATGATTATCTGAGTTTCAGATTCTCAGGCTTTTTTCACCACGCGCAATTCCAGTGGCTCCGGATCGCACGACTTCTATGATGTTATCTTTTCCAACAGACTTCATGAATGCATCGAGTTTTTCAGCATCACCTGTCATCTCGACGATATAACTTGTTTCTGTAACATCAAGAATACGCCCTCTGAATATATCAGCGACACGTTTAATCTCAGAACGCGATTGTTCAACAGCGCGTAATTTGATCAACATAATCTCGCGCTCCAGAAAATGTGATTCGGTTAAATCTGTCAATCGTACGACGTCAACCAACTTGTTGAGTTGCTTCGTGATTTGCTCAACGACCCGCTCTGTTCCGTAAGTCACAATAGTCATACGTGACATCGTCGGATCGTGCGTAGGCGCCACCGTCAGCGACTCTATATTATAACCTCGCGCGCTGAACAATCCGGCGACACGCGACAACGCACCGGATTCATTCTCAAGCAGAACCGCAATTACGTGCCGCATTATGCCAACTCCCTGTTTTGTGCCGGGTGGAGCCGCATTTCGTCCTGTCCTTTGCCAGCTTCGATCATCGGGTAGACATTCTCAGTCTGATCGGTGATGAAATCCAGGAACACCAGCTTGTCTTTCATGGCGAATGCTTCCTGCATCGCAGATTCAACGTCACCCGGCTTATCGATCAACATGCCGACATGACCGTAACTTTCTGTCAGGCGGACAAAGTCTGGCAACGCATCCATGTAGGAGTGCGAGTAACGTTTTTCGTAGCTGAATTCCTGCCACTGCCGAACCATACCCATATAGCGATTATTAAGATTTATAATCTTGATCGGGAGATCGTATTGCAGGCAGGTTGATAACTCCTGTATGCACATCTGTATGCTGGCTTCACCTGTGATGCAGGCAACAATTTCGTCCGGGAACGCCAGTTGAACGCCGATAGCAGCCGGCAAACCAAAACCCATGGTGCCGAGCCCACCGGAATTTATCCAGCGCCTGGGTTTATCGAAGTGATAGAACTGCGCAGCCCACATTTGATGTTGGCCAACATCAGAAGTCAGGTAAGCATCCCCTTTGGTTACCTCATACAGCTTCTCAACTACATATTGCGGCTTTATAACCGAATCGCTCTTATCATATTGGAGGCAATTTGTACCACGCCATTTTTCGATTTCACTCCACCATAGGTCAATCGCAGCACGGTCTATCTCACGGTCAGCTTCTTCAATCTGACGGTTCATCGCTTCAAGTACCTGCCCAACATCACCGACAATTGGAATATCTACTGTTACGGTTTTGGATATCGATGCAGGATCCACATCGATATGAACAATCTGCGCGTTAGGACAGAAACGTTTGACTTCACCGGTCACACGGTCATCAAAGCGTGCTCCGACTGCAATTAGCACATCGCATCCATGCATTGCCATGTTAGCTTCATAAGTGCCATGCATACCCAGCATGCCGACAAATTGTTTGTCTGTTGCGGGAAAAGCACCCAAGCCCATCAGTGTATTCGTCACCGGGTAGCTCAACTTCCGACAAAACTCGCGAAAAGATTCGGAAGCATCGCCCAAGACAACCCCACCGCCAGAATAAATCATTGGCCTTTTGGCCGACATGATCAGATCAACCGCTTTACGAATCTGCCCGGGATGACCGGTAGTAGGCGGGCTGTAAGAGCGCATCTCAACAGGCACAGAGTAATCAAATTCAGTCTTGACGCCGGGTGCTGTAAAGTCTTTCGGGATATCCACTACGACGGGCCCCGGTCTTCCGGTGGTTGCCACGTGAAAGGCCTTCTTAAGCGTGTCGGATAAGCTCTCCAGTGACTCAACCAGAAAATTATGCTTAACGCAGGGGCGTGTGATGCCAATACAATCGACTTCCTGAAAGGCATCGCTACCGATAAACCGGCTGGTTACCTGTCCCGTCAGAATGACCATCGGAATCGAATCCATGAACGCGGTTGCTATACCGGTTACGGCATTGGTGGCACCCGGACCGGATGTCACCAACACAACACCGGGTTTTCCTGTTGCCCTGGCATAACCGTCAGCAGCATGCGTTGCACCCTGTTCGTGTCTGACCAGAATGTGCTTGATCGAATTCTGCTGGTAAATGGCATCGTATATATGCAGCACGGCTCCACCGGGGTAGCCGAATATAAATTCAACTTCCTCCTCTTTCAGAGCCTGTATTAAAATCTCACCGCCGGATAGTTCCACTTCTTTCGCCCTCAAAACAGTTCGCCGAATCAGCATCTTTCAAGACTGCCCGTCGCAACCGGATTCAACCTTCGATCAGACAGTGGCGGGTACGGATAAAAGTTTGCTCCGGACACAGCCACTCATCACACAAAAAAACTTACAAAAAGAACCCACGAAGAAACTGCGAGGCATGACGTGAAGACTGTAGCCCGCTATACCTGCGACTACGCTTCCGCCAAATACACACAAAGGCAATTCGCCAAGCACATGGACTCGAATTGGCAAGCGTATGCTGTTAAACAACACACTAACCCGCTAATTCGACACACAGGCTGCCGAACTGAAAGTGTCTGGACGCGCTATCAAACTGCCAAGGGCCTGTCTGCTTCGTCCGCTACGACATCACATGCGAATGTGAGACACATAAGTGTTCACAAACTCATGGCAATGGTGCGGCCGAAAAACTTGCAGCGGCCACGAGAGCCGGAAATGGCTGCTCGATCATTCACTGGAGCTTCAGCGGTGTCATCAGACCTTGAGACAACCCGCGCACTTGGGTAAGTGGCACAGACCGTACACATGCAGACCTTTCTGGCACTTCTCGCATTTTCACTGGGTTTATTTGGGTCACTCAGGTAGTACCCAATTCATCGCACCCGTTGATCGAACAGTACGTGATAAGTTTGCTGCCAGCCGGATTGTGTCCGAGCGTTGCAACGAGTCGATTGTATAACGCTGCATTGGGATTTGCACAGGTTTTCAACAGGAATACGAAACATGGGACGCACATCACTGTCTAATGGCATTGAGTGACATTTTGCCGCCGCCCTGAGGTCAGGCCAAAGTGTCTGAACGACCGGTTGCGGTATCCAGATCGCATCCGGGTCAGTACACCAATATGTATCACCGATATGTCTTAAAATCCGAACCTTTCAGGGTCGACAACCAGCTAACCGCTTGTTATCCAATGTGTACGAGAATTTGACGGATTTATTAAGCACCCATGGCGGCAACCGGCAATACAGTCGATTTCAGAACATTGCGGAACAGATCACAGCCTTGCCCGCGGTACAAATTAAACCCCTCAGGCAATAAAGTGTCTGAACAGGTGAAAATGGTATTAACCAAAAGTGATAGAGGGTATATGCGAAGGTTTATTGGAGCCGAGCGGCACGCCGGACGCATAGTCAGCAACCTGACAGCACAGAATTTCAGAAATGTCAGAATCCGACGCTGCAACTGATAGTACCTTACGTGTAACGAAATGAAGCTATATTGCGGCACACGGCCCTGCCGGCATGTGCTGTATGCACTATATCTTCGATTTTTACATCCGGAACCGCTATTGTGACAGAGTAAAGCAACTGTTCCGACCACTGGAGATCCACGTATCACTCAACCTAAGGCCAACACCGACCGACAACACAGACCGATGCGTATGTCTGTGTTATCGCCGTTGCTGTGGGCTTTTCGCCGCTCACTAACAAGCTCACGCGCGTTGAATATTGCTGTGGTTGCGTGCGCCAGTGCGATGGCACTGTCACTATTGATGACCAGCGGCAACCTGGCGGCACGGCAGAACCTACCGCAGATTGGCGAACCTGCAGACGCAGCACTTTCTCCTGCTCTCGAGAGAGAGATCGGTAAGAGTTTTATGCGCCAAATCCGCGCACGCGTACCCATGGTGCGAGATATCCAGGTTAATGAGTACATGAAATCATTGGGCGCGCGTCTGGCAACCAATGTCGATAACCCGGAAAACCACCAGTTCACTTTTTTCGTTATACAAAATCCGGCAATAAACGCTTTTGCAATTCCCGGAGGCTTCATAGGCATAAACTCCGGTCTTATAGAGGCCATGGACGTAGAAGACCAACTGGCGGCTGTCGTTGGACACGAAATCGCGCACATCACTCAACGCCATCACGCTCGCTCGGTTGCCAGCAGCAAACGCAATCGTTTAACTGCTGTCGCTGCGGTACTGGCGGCAATCATCATCGGCCAGTCGGACCCTCAAGCTGGCCAGGCTGCTTTAGCTGCGGGGCTGGCTGCGAGTCAACAATCCATCATAAATTTCACTCGCACAAATGAGTACGAAGCTGACCGTATCGGTATTGAGATTCTGGCGGACGCAGACTATCGTCCCGCGGCTATGGCAGAGGCCTTTCAGATACTCCGTCGTAAGAACAACCTGAACGCAAGCGGCATCAGTCAGATTGAATACCTGCGCACGCACCCACTCGACAACACCCGCATAGCAGAAGCAGGTAACCGCGCAGAGTCGCTGCCGCGCAGTAATAACTCAGTAGATACGATTGCCGCGTTCGCGATTTTCAAAGCACGTATTCGGGTAGTGACAACCCGCGATAGCGGCCAGCTTGAACGCAACTACAAGGCCTTGTTGGATTCACCTGACAAGGGCAGACAAATCGAAGCGACTTATGCACTGACGATGCTCGATTTACAGAAACGCCGCTATAAAAACGCTGTAGAGCGGATCGAACCGTTGCTTGAAGAATTTCCTGACAATCTCAATGTACAGCTGCTGGCTAGCAGAGCCTGGTTCGCGTCTGGACAAACAGATAAAAGCAAATCTCGCTTGTCATTGCTGGCAAGTGTTTTTCCGCAGAATTACTCGGTAGTCAATATGCAGGTAACGCAATTTCTTGAACAGGAAAAACCCGATCAGGCGCAAAATGTTCTTCGCAAATACCTTAAAACATCGGTCAAGCCCGACAGTTTCGCTTACAGGGATCTCGCAAATGTGGAGCAGCAGATGGGCAACGAAAGCGCCAGCCATGAAGCGCTCGCCCGTTATTTCACCGATCTGAACGAACTCGGAAGAGCCCGGGCACAACTGGTGTTGGCACTTCGTAGCGTCAACAGCGGTACCAGCGATCAATTGCGTCTCAACGCCCGCTTGCGCGAACTTGATAACGAACTACAACAACGTTAAAAAAACGAAGTAAAAAAAAGCACTTACAACATATGCTTTCCTTAATTTTCCTGAACTTAACTTTCCTGAAGTAAGTACGGCAACTGGATGCACAGCACCTGTACGTCCACATCAGCGCATCCACATCAGCGATCCACATCACGCATCTGTTATCTGCTGACCTGATCCTGCGGGTACACTCAGAACGTTTTTACGTGAAATAAACTGTAAGAAAGAATACCCCTGATAAACAAACAAACCGGGCTCTATAGCTGTGGCCCGGCAGAGACCAGTGACTGACCCTGGGGGTTGTCGGTGTACTCTTTGAAATTGTCGATAAATAGTCCGGCAAGTTCACGCGCCTTGGATTCCCATTCGTCCGCGCTGGCATACGTGTCTCTCGGATCAAGTATCGCGCTGTCAACACCTGGTAGAGCAGTCGGCACATCAAGGTTAAACACCGGCACAGTTTTCCCTTCAGCCGAGTCAATCGATCCATCAACAATCGCATCAATAATTGCACGTGTTTCCTTGATGGAGATCCGCTTTCCTGAACCATTCCAACCGGTATTGACCAGATAGGCCTTTGCACCGGACGCTTGCATACGCTTGATTAAAATCTCTGCGTATTTCGTCGGATGTAACGTCAAAAATGCCTTGCCGAAGCAAGCTGAAAAAGTCGGCGTCGGCTCAGTAACACCGAGCTCAGTGCCAGCCAGTTTCGCCGTAAAGCCGCTCAGAAAATGGTACTGGGTTTGTTCCGGCGTCAGACGCGACACTGGCGGCAATACACCAAACGCATCGGCTGACAGGAAAATCACACGTTTTGCAGGTCCCGCCTTGGATACTGGCTGAACACTGTTTTCAATATGGTAGATGGGATACGTGACCCTTGCATTTTCAGTCTTACTGCCATCATAAAAATCAATTTCACCGTTATCCTTAACGACCACATTTTCAAGCAATGCATCGCGACGAATAGCACCGTAAATATCGGGTTCAGCCTCTTCGCTCAGGTTGATTGTTTTTGCATAACAACCACCTTCGAAATTGAAAACGCCCTCGTCATCCCAACCATGTTCATCGTCGCCGATCAAACGACGCTTTGGATCAGTAGACAGTGTCGTTTTACCGGTGCCTGACAATCCAAAGAAAACGGCGGTATCATCCTTATCACCGACGTTGGCTGAGCAGTGCATGGATGCAATTCCGCGCAGCGGCAATAGATAGTTCATTAGTCCGAACACACCCTTTTTCATTTCACCGCCATACCAACTTCCACCGATCAACTGCATTTTTTCGGTCAGATTAAAAGCGACGAAATTTTCAGAATTAAGTCCGTGCTTCTGCCAGTTTTTATTGACAGTCTTTGCACCATTTAATACGACAAAATCCGGTTCGTATTCGGCAAGCTCTTCTGTGGACGGGCGGATAAACATATTAGTGACAAAGTGTGCCTGCCAGGCGACTTCCATGACAAAGCGCACACTGATACGAGTATCTTTGTTGGCACCACAAAAGGTATCCACTACAAATAATCGCTTGCCCGACAATTGTTCTGCGACAGTAGAGCGCAGGTCGTTCCATACATCCTGCTCGATCGGTTTGTTGTCGTTGATAGCCGTATCAGATGCCCACCACAACGTATCACGCGTCACATCATCCCGAACGATGTACTTGTCTTTAGGAGAACGGCCAGTAAATTTTCCTGTGTCTACCGCAATTGCGCCTGTGTTTGTCAATACACCCCGCTCGAAGCCTTGCAACCCATCTGCAGTTTCTTCTTTAAACAGTTGATCAAACGACGGGTTGTGTACAATTTCCGTGACATCGTTTATGCCGTAAACGGAAAGATCCAGTCGGCTTGTCAACTTTGGCGCAGGCTCGTTCATGAAATGCCTCGTACACCCGACTTAGCGGGTAGAAATACTGTTAAATAAATTGGTTTATACGTTCAGGTAGTACGCAAAATGTACAGTGGATGTCAGGTGCCGTCTTTCAGTTGTCGAGTTTTGGTTATCACGTTTTAGATATCGAATGGCCCATTGTTCGCAACTCGCAAGGCACACGAAAATTCCAGCACATAATTCATGCAGGCAAGGCTGACAGCCCGGGTTTTACGCACCGTTTTGTGGCGGCAGTCTGATGCAGGGGCTGGATGCGGGATTGAATATCCAGCGGCATATCTCCGGTTTTTGTAAACCACGTGCCCAAAGCATGCATCAACAGTAATCTGGCTGGGGGTTGATACTTTCCATCCGTCCAGACAGCAGATAACCAGCAAGTTACCCACCAACTATACCTTGTATTGTGAAAAATTATAGTGCTGGAACCGAAAGCAATTGTTGCTATACCTATCAAAAAGAAAGGTCGCAGCACACATTTTTAGCTAATGCTGAATACCGTGGCTAGAGTTGGGAGTAACAAAACTACAGGGTGCAATCCGGCTTTTGTGATTCCGCTCGCTACGCAGTAATATCCGGATGCAATCGATGCGTGAAAATGCATCAATCGACGTAGATGTGGCAGGCGAAAGTAAATAATTATTGTGTTTACTGCAACAGTCCAGTGGCGAGGCAGGTAGTTTATTAACCTGATTGATTGACAATAACTCGACACGTTGCACACCCCGCTGCCCGGCCAGCAATCATCGAACAAGACGAACGGCGAAAACCTCGCCTATCAAGCGCAGGACGCATCCGGAACATTCATGTCGCGTTGACGATGGTGCGCAGTGCACATAGTTATACGTCGTCATGCGAGAGAGGGATATGGCGACTACCGGGCTGTCAGTGTTCGCAGGAACACAATGCTCTCGTTTTGCAAACCCGCATCCGAGGTTGTCGGCACAAGGGTTTTAAGGCGGGCATTTGGAATACCCCGGGCACGGAAAAATCGCAGAATCTCGATCGTTCGGCGTCGCGCCAGAAACTTATCCTGATCTGACGCAGACTCTGCCAGCAACTGAACCTCAAGGCTGAGTAACGGGAAACGTTCAAGATCGTCTACCACATCATCAAGCACAGTCCGAATACGGGCATTCAATGCAACTTCGCCAGTGGCGAATACAGCACCATTCAACAGACCGTTATACCGATCACAACCTGTAGTTGATACAGGTATACCGTCGAGCGTATCGTCACACACATCGTCCTGATCGGATATCCCGTCAGCATCAATGTCTGCGACTACTATCGCATCACTATCGTCGGCAATTTCAACAACGACCGGCAATTCATTAGAGGCATCACGAGCTTCCGGCGAAGGCGTTACGACAGGCAGACTGTCTGGATCTTCAACTTCAACCTCGGTTTCTGTTTCGATTACATCCACATCGATTTCGAAGTCAGCGCTGTCCGGGTCTGTAACAATGAGCCCGGCATCTGTTTCAACTTCACTCGTGCCGGATGGCAGCGGCGGTTGCGAAGGTGTGGCGGATGGTGTTGAGGATTCGGTAGGTATCGGTGAAATCACAGGCAAATCCCTGACAACTGGCGTATCTGCGGGCACAGGTACCTGTGCATCGACAACTGGCTCAGTCCTGTCAGGCGCGCGGACAACAACTACGGGTTGTTCGGGTGTTTCGTTTCGCTGCACGATTGGCGGGGGAATATGTCGTTGTCGTGGCGCACCAAAACTATAGGTGACACCCAACGTACCAAACTGCACATCTTGATCATGACCCGTATATTCGAGGCGGATACCGATCCCGCTGTTGAATACATACTCAGCACCAATACCGGTGACCAAATTAATCGTGTTGTCGGTGACAAGGTCTATCGCTGGATTGGCAGGCGCATCATTTCGTAGTGCACCTATACCTGCTTTAACATAGGCGTTAAACCCGGAACGATGTGGAAACAGACTGGCCAACACAGCTGCAGATGCCGTTTGATAACCCACCCGGTCGCCAGAATTGAGCACAGCTGAACCAAGATCCGACAGCTGCACCTCACCACCCAGGCGCCAACCACCTAGTGAACTGTAACTACCGGCCAGAATGGTGGCAGCGGTGTCGCTCGCATCAGCAAGCGTAACATCATCACTGTCAACATCCAGCTCAAGACGGCTCGCACCAGCGGTGACCCCAACATACGGATTAAGAGCCGGACTTTGAAAATTAGTCGAAATACAACCGGCAACAAACAGCTGCAACCCTACAGCGGGAACCAGAGCCCCGATTCGAAGACGACCAGAAGTTTTTTGTAATAGATACATTGTCAGCCCGGTGAAACCTGCACATCAAACGGAAGGCATGGTACAAACTGATCAGCAATGCGCAAGGGCCACTATGTAACGTAACGACGTTGACAGTAAGCCGAAAGTGATCAGGATGTTATACAAGTATGCAGCAAAATCAGCAACGAACTCCGATACGGTTTGGAATTTTTACAAATACTGACGACCATGAATAAAACCGCGATATTTGTAGCCGACTGCGTCACAAAATACACACACTGAAACTGGATGACAGGTATTCGCCAAATGCAATCCAACTGCAATCCAACTGAACTAAGTCGTAGTTTGAGACTGTCGACCATCATGTCAGATACCGATGGCCAATATTCCGTCGAACCCCTACACGCTGCACCTTCGCACGTAGACCATCGCCATTCACGATAGTGATCACTTGGTTGTGCGATTCAGCTTCGTGATTAAAGTATTTCAACCAGGGGCCATCGCCTCAAAAATGTGCGCAAGATATTGTCCAGTACCCTGACATCTGATTGATTCTGTTCTGAAGATGTTTACGACCGTTGCTGATTGCGTATAGCAGAAATTCATTATTCAGCATTATCGCTTTTTAGTTGTTCAATAATGCTTACTAATGCGGGTAATGACCAGTCATCATTCATGCCGGTCGCAGGCATATTTGTTCCAGGTGCAAATGACTGAGGATCAAGCAAAAATGCAGTAAGATTTTCTTTCGTCCATTTCTTTTGGATTGACGCAAGCGCGCTCGTGTAGTTTTTATAGCTTGTACTCGCGATGTTGCGGCCAAATATATCTCCTAATCCAGGAGCATGACGGTGATTATTGGGTTCAAAGGAATGGCATTCGGAGCAGCTATCGACTATGGAGTGCAATACACTTTTTTGTTTACTCGTGCGATCAGATTCGTCGATGAATTTTCCAATCAGTTCGTTAGTATAAGTCTGAGTGCTCGGTTTCAGGAATAACAGTTTTTTGCTATCTGTCCAAAGCACAATCCGATTGTCGCTATGCTGATGCACATACCTTATACGCTCTTTAATTGTGATTGGCTCTGCAAAGACAACCCGCTCGTCATCCATACGCAGTCGATAAAGTTGCTGATCGTTAAGCGATGCAACAAGCAAATCACCATCCCAGCTAGGTTCAAAATTATCGATAGTAATAATGTTAGAGACAGCAATCGAGGGCACCCAGGAAAATACAGGTTTTTCGTATGTTGTATGGCGGCCTGGTTGCCTCGCCATAGGCCAAGGTGATCTGCTGTAACGTGTTCCATAGGTTTCCAGCGGCCAGCCGTAATTCGCGCCTTCCTTAATTAGATTAAGTTCATCACCCCCTCGAGGCCCGTGCTCTGTTACCCAGATATTGCGATTTACATCTATATGTATGCCTTGAGGATTTCTGACTCCTTTTGCTATATGTCGTGAGGTGGCGGTACCGATATTGATTTGTACAATTTTTCCGTAATCGTTTTTATCGCTTTGTGACAGCTTGTCTGCCGTGTAGACACCGTCCCAATAGTAATCACCATTTGCCAATACGATATGTTGTGCATCTTGCTGCGATATCCTCCCACCGCTCATATAGCCTTCCAGAGCATTACTAACATCTTTCAGTACCAGGCAAGGTTGGGATTCATATAATATTTTCCAGTCGTCAGGTGATGCTTCTAAATTTTGTATAGAGTCAATTTTTTCATCAAAATCCAATATCGCCACGGTATTGCCATAACATTCATTTTCCGCATACCATTGTGTATATGAGATTGCTAGTCTAGAAACAGAATTACTCTCTATGAATAGAATGTCGTTATATCTAAAACTGTAAGTATTATGTTTGAGATGCCGGAATTTTTCCGATTCAGCAGCCTTTACGTAGTCAGAGTAACCATTATCCGGAACCTTTAATAAGGTTTTCTTTAGTTCCTCGTCATAATAGGTGAATATAGTTCCTTCGTGAGTCAATAGAACCAACTCATCTCCTACACTGGTAAGTCCGCCACCTGCGCCGGAACGTGATACAGGGACCTCCATTTTAGTTTCATCAAGACCAAAATTTATAGATGACAATGTACGTGAAGTTTGTTCTCCTGTTCTTGATTGACGAAACTGATCAAGAGAAGCCAACCCATTTTGGTTAACGTCTCTTAAAAAGACGGCAGGTGGCAGGTCGTTTTCAGACGTATAGATCCCTGCAAGGAATGTAATTGCAGAGACTATAAGTACCAATGCAAGTAACTTAGAGAACGTTTTGAATCCAGATCTCACGAAGATGTCTATGGTAATAGTGTGTCTGGAGGATTAATTACAAACGATAAAGTGTGTCAGTTGGCACAGCTTTAGAGTTATTCTGAGCTACAGGGTTATTCTGGTTAGCCAGCCGTTTATACAAAGACTCCAGCACTTGCGCTACCTCACTCCAGTGTCTGGATTTTTCATGTACAAGATCAAAGTGATTATCTGCCTTTGCCGGGTAAATATCGCATGAACCGTGAGTCAAATATTGCCATCGTTCGATCTCTATCGATTTTTGTCTAAATTGTCTAGATAGAATTAATGTAATGTCTGAACTTATTTGTTTGGCATAGTAGCTGTTGAACTGTGTAGATTGTACATTCTGAACATACATATAATTTCTGACATGTTCGCTATACTTTGATTTTATATTGCGGATTGCACGTTTTATCAGCCTTGGTTGTGTGAACAGCTTACGTCGAAGATAACTAGTAGCGTAATCGTGTTGATATTCTGATTTCAACATCTTAATAAAACGCACCTTTTTGGTTGCTTTTTTTAGCTTTGTATTATCTTTCTTATTCCAGTTCGGACCATTGAGTGGAGCACTGGTGTCTATAAATACCAAATGCGATACTTCTCCAGTCGCTTGCTCAATTTGACGCGCTATTTCGAACGCAATAACACTTCCAAGGCAGGCCGCTCCGATGAGGTAAGGGCCTTGTGGTTGAATGCTGAGTATATCCTGCACCATATGAGAGGCCAGTTCTTCAACCGATGAGCATTCAACACATATAGAAGTATCAAAAGAGTAAAATGGAATTTCGTCCGAAATAAAGGACGACAGCTTTCTAAAATATACGCCGGTATGCGCGGCTGGAGGAACAATAAACAAGACTCTCAATATGTCATCATGAATATTTCCTGCTTTTAATTTCATCACGGATCGTTGTCGTTTCAATCCGTTATCGTTCTGGGGGGCTATCAGTTGCATGAGTTCAGCAATGGTTGGCGCTTCAAACAAATCTGCAACTGACATACTTAAACCGTGTTTCTTCAAAACCGTATTATTAATACGGTTCGTTAACTTAACGGCCATAAGAGAGTGGCCACCAATATCAAAAAAATTGTCATTGATAGTTAAATTTTTATAATTTAGCAATTGATGCCATTGTTCGATCATAGGTCCGATGATCTGTTTTGCAATTGGTAATGCGTCATCCTTATTGTTGGGAATACTAATATCACTCTTGCTTTTTAAATACATGTCCGGGATGTGCGCATTACTGACAGAAGAAACATTTCCGTATTTTTTATCGATAGTTTTCTTAATCGCATTTCTATCAATCTTTCCGTTGGGAAGTAATGGAAAGGTATCGATTGAATGAACGATATCAGGCACCATATACGCGGGCAGCGAGTTTTTTAGTTGTTGTTTGAGTGTTTTTATTGATGGCTTGTAGATCGAGGGTGGAGAAACCACTGCAATCAGTTGGCTCTCGTCCAGATTTCCACGGGTAAATACTTGAGAGTTGTCGATGTTTAAAATTCTGTTGATATGGTCAACAATTTCGTTAGCATCTATACGAAATCCGCGAACTTTTAGCTGGCTATCGAGTCGACCTTGGTAGAACAGGTTGCCAGAATCATCCAGATACCCAGAATCACCAGTTCTGAAACTGGTTGTCAGTGAATTTGCGTCAACAATAAATGATTTACTTGTCAATTCCGGCTGGCGATGGTAACCCAGCGCTACGGAGTGACCTCCAATTACAATTTCACCAGTAATGTTTTCATCCAATTGATTGCCGTTTTCGTCTACGACATAAATGCGGGTGTTCGAAATTGGTTTTCCAAGACTTATTTTTGAGTCTGTTGATTCATTTTGAACCTCATAAAAAGTAACATCACCAGCAACTTCTGAAGAGCCATACAAATTTATTAAGGTTGCACCTTTAAACCGGTTGAAAAAATCCTTTGCCAGTGGAGCAGGCAGTGATTCACCGCTCGATGCGACATACAACAAATTCGGCAGTCTGGCGTCGGAAGCATTAAGTTGTTTAATTAAAGCCGAAAGAAGTGATGGTACGAGTACTATTCGCGTTATTTTGTGTTTTTCAAGAGACTCAGCAAAGGCAGCAATATCAAGTAAGGCATTGTTATCATAAATCACTGACGGAACACCTTTGAGCAAAGCACCCAATGTTTCCCAGATGCTATCAACAAAACTTGTCGCAGTTTTTAGGCTATTAACTTCATTGGATAAGAAAGGATACTGTGTCCACATCCATGTCAAACGATTGTTAATGGCTTTCAATGTTCCAACTACACCCTTTGGTTTGCCGGATGAGCCGGATGTATAAATAAGATAGGCAGCTCCTTGTTGATCACGTAAAGCACATTCGCCAAAGTATTCCTTGTTCTCTTTTCTCGTAACACCTGTATGACTTAATGTAAACGAGAGTTTATCTGGGCCGGGGACAATATATACACAGGTACTCTTTGACAGATAGGTACTACCTGTGTCGCTGTTACGAGGCTGGCTGAGCAATTCGTTAGTCGCTTCCCGAATAACAATCCTTGACCCGCTGTCTTCAAGCATGAAAGACTTTCTCTCGTCCGGATAGTCTGGATCTACAGGACACCAGATTGCGCCTATCTTGAGCGTTGCAAGTATTGACGCTACATAGGCAATAGAGCGGGGTAATTCAATGCATATTATCTCGCCGCGCGCACATCCAATTTCGACAAGGTATTCAGCCAGATTATTAGTCGCATCTGCCAGAGTACGATAGCTGTAGTGCTCTTGATGGTGTATCAGCGCTGTGCTTTCCGGTCGCTCAAGACATTGCTTCCAAAATATATCAAAAAGATTCTGTGCTAGCCCTTGGGACTCCAGGGATTGCGAAGGACGCGCGTACGTCCGGTGTTGTAATTCGGTGAGATTTCCAGCGGATAATGTTGTCTCAGTATGCTTAAGCGCATCTGCGATTGGTTCGTCTATGTTCTTGCAAAGACGATTTAACAGTTGATCAAAGTAATCCGCTAATTTAGTGACTTGATCCTTAGAAAACAATGCTGTTCGATAATTAATACGGTATGTATAGTTACCAGAAACACTCGACGTGCCAGGCTGGATTTCCAATGCAAAATCGTACTTGGCCTGTTGCATTGGCAGTTGTTTCGCCGGCACAGATTCGAGACCGGACAAATAAACAGCGTTGGTGGTGGCGTTCTGGTACAGGAAAAGTATTTGAAAAATCGGATGTATATGTAGACTTCGCTCGGGAAGTATATCGTTGACAATTTTCTCAAATGGCAAATGACGATGTTCAAAACATTCGTTCACTGTGTCACGAACAGATGAAATATATTTTCTAAATGTAGTGGATGAATCAACTTTCATTCGCAATGCCAGAACATTGCTAAAAAAACCGAGTTCATTCTGCCAATCTGTCTCGTCTCTGTTTGCGACCAGCGTACCGATAATTTGTTCGTGCTGCTTATTTTGTCCGTAAAGAAACACATAATAAGCAGCTAAATAAGTTACAAATTGTGTGGTATTTTGTTTTTTTGCAATGATTTCAAACTTTTTTATTACGTGAGAAGGTATCTCTCTATCGAGATTATCGCCACTAAATCTGTCATCAGTGCGAACTATTTTATTTTTTTCAGCACCGTTTAATGTCTGTTTTTTTATAGATGATACGGGTAAGGGTAAAGATAAAATATTTTTCCAAAACTTTATAGAATCATCGAAATCGCCGTTTTCTATTTTTAGATTTTCTGCAATTGCGTAATCGATATATTGACGAGGATTCGGTTCTAGTGATTTTGTCTCTATTGAATTATCCGCAGGATTTGCGTCCTGCGTGAGAATATTATTATAAAGAGTAGAAAAGTTCTTGTGTAACGTCTCAAACGCCCAACCATCCATTGCAATATGATGTGAGTGTAAAAACAATGTATCACCATAGCTACCAGTGTAAACAATCGCTCTAAGAAATATATCGCTTGTAAAATCAAACGGTCTGTCAAGCGCTTTAATCTGATCCTCTTCAATAGTTGTTGTTAAATCGTCTGCAGGTATTGTAACTAGCTCAACCGAGCTGGAATTTTTAACCTTTTGGTAAGGATCTCCGTTGTTATCTGTAAGGTATACAGTTCTAAGGATTTGATGTTTTGTTACCAGTTGATTCAAAGCATTCTGAGTAGCATCGATATCAATGCTACCGTTGAACTTGTGAGATGAGCACACAGCATAAAGAGCTGATGGAACACCCAGTTGTTCCATAAACCAGATTGCACGCTGATTAAAAGACAGTGGAGAATGTTCTAACGATAGACTTTGTTTCTTATCCAGATTCGATTGATTTTCGGTGTGAATCTGTTTGCCAGCAATGTTCTCTACTAATATATTTAGCGCGGCGGTCTCCATGACCTGTTTTAAGCTTACTTTACAGTTAAAATTCTCTGACAGCTTTGCACACAGCCGCATTGCCATTATAGAATCACCGCCGTTGTCAATAAAACTATTCTTCAGATTCAGTGATGTTGTTTCGAAAGTATCGGTGAGGGTTTGTAATACCGCCCTTTTTGCTGGCGAAAGAAATTTATCTGATAAATTATCGGAAATTTCATCATCGACTGCTCTAACCTCTACCGCATTAATTTCCAGCTGCTTGATCAATGCGTTATGCGATATTTTTCCGTTTGGCAGTGT
>CALFCF010000008.1 GCA_937951345.1 uncultured Granulosicoccaceae bacterium | reverse complement strand
TGCCACATATCGTTGTGTTATTTGTCGGAGCCTGGTTAGGCACATTTATAGGCACACAACTGTTAAAGAAAATTGCAGATCAGCGGTTTAAGATTGTATTGAAGTGGGTACTAACCGCTCTGGCAATCAGGCTGATCGTGTTAAATGGAGCAGGACTTTTTCAATAGAAACATCAGTCCAACAACTAAAGCAAACTAGCTGAATAACGAACAGGATGAGTGGTTTCTAATTTTATTGGACCTGATTGACCGAATTTTCACGAACGACCATTTGTTGAAGGCCATCCTCCGAGTGCAATTGCTGAAGGCAATCCCCAGTAGATGTCTTTTGATATTCCACTAACGACTTTAGAATCTCTATTACTCTATCCGGATGGCTCTGCATCAGTGTGAAGCCTGCGTTTTCAACCGCGATTACTTGCATCTTGTCCTGAAAGTTGGACGCCAGTGATCGCACACTTTCGATAGAAAATAGTTTATTTTCGATGCCGTGTATAGCTGTTATATCTTGAGTTACAGCGTGAATTTCATCGGTCCAGTCGCCAAAGACCAACATGTGCTCTTCCAAAAGACCGGATATGCCACGAGTTGTTGCTGTTTGAAGTGCGTGCTCATATTCAGCTATATTCTCTGAAAGCAATGCGTACTTTGCATCCACTGGGTTACCGGTCATCTGTAACCGCATAAACTGTTTGGCCCCTATCGTGACCCATGCTTTGATTCCACCTCTCATCAGTATATGCCTGATAGAACTGTTTTTTAGGCTGGCTGTAATCACGCCCGACACCCATGAACTGCGATCAGTGCTGTATTTATCGTAAATCGCTGGGCCACATGTACTTACCTGAACAATGTGATAAAAAAGGGATGGATATTTTTTTGCCGCACGATAAGCGATGTGGGCATTAGTGAGCTTAATTAGCAAACCACATTTTTTAACATCCAATTGCCCAAGTACTGCGACAACGTCTTCTACAGATTGATCTATCCATTTCACTCCATCAGGTGCGGTGTCAGTTGAGCCAAAACCTGGAGGGCAAATACAGATAACGAGCAAATTAGCATCGAATAACTTTTGTTCAATTTCCGCATTGAATGTGTATTGACCTCCAGCGGCAATCATCACAAATGGATCACCGTTGGAATCCCCCATCGTTGAAAACTCAACCAACCGTCCGCCGGCTATAAGTTGCTCAGCTTTGCGCCTGTGAGGATGTTCCAATACATTTGTTATTTCACTGATATCTTTTGTGAACTCAGAAACAGACAGCGTTTTTCGTAAAAGCTCCGTTTGATTCTTGGCGCCAACTTTATCCCGTATGGTTTGAAACTGTGTTCTTATGGTGTCGTGAGAACGTTTCCTGTTTTTTGCAATATCCTGAGTGGAATAACCGTCTATAAAACTGACCAGGAGAGCGGCTTCAGTCTTGGTAAGATTAAATTGTCGTTGCAAAATTCTTGCAGACCCAGGTCTCCACTTTGTCGTTATAACGAAAATTAGAGCGGAAGGTCTTCCGCCATTAGAGAGTGAAATCGCGATCGTGGCATCCTGCTCTCCTTGTTTCGCGTAGGAACGTTTAACAATCAGTTTTGACTCATCGTTGTCGAAATCCTTTCTAAGTTCATCGCTAATCAGTTGGCTGATCGGTACAGAATCTTCGAGCGAAAAAGGTAATAGATCAATAGATTCAAGCGCATCGAGATCGTATTCTTTCCACGCCGCCAGATTACTGGCGGCAACAAGACCACCGGATGTAACTAAATAGGCAGGATATTCGAACGCATTGATCATGCGACTAACGTCAGGACCGACTGTGCAGCGGGATTGTTTTCGAGGTGCCTCGGATAACACACTGATCGCAGCCCTCTCTACATCGGCGAACTTGAGCTCACCGTCCTGGCTTAAGGCAGCCTGTTCACAGAGCTGATTCCAGGCATTGACTATTTGGTCAAATTCGACCACATCCTCGTAGTCGTTCTTGAGTTTAGTAATGACTGACCTGGTGCTGATATCCATATGAGTAGTTCACAATTCCTATCCGATCAGTCTATCAGGGATACCGACCGTTTTTCATACACCATTTGTACTAAAAAATAGATTCACCCCAGCGATTGCACATGCTTCATGCGGTTAATTCTTATTTTTACATAGCCAACTAGCCACCAGACCCCAAGCAGTTTAGTTGCATGCGGGTCGCTGACTTAATTTTCACCTGTCGGTTAATTGAAAGACCACTTAGCGGATATTGTGACTTTACACACATACTTTCTGTGTCCGGGGTAGCATCTATTCAACAGTAATCTGACTGGCAATAAGGACAGTTAAAACACAGTGGACACTTACACATCGTCCAATATCTATTTTATTTCATATCTGTTTTCTAGATTTTTTACTAACAACTTTTTCTCCAATATACGCCAAATACAGTATGTAATCGATTTACAGGTGCTGTTAGTTTATGCCCCGCAAACGAAGTGTTCACTTTGACGGCAATAGGTACTCAATTTCTGCCACTCTCCTAAGGGAAGTTTTACACAAGAGTATATAGGGATAGATTCATGTCAGATGATGGACACGTTTTAAGGCTCAATTCTGGTGAATCTGTTTTTCATTCGTCTTTTCAACTCAGGCAGCGAAATCAGAGAAAGGCCACGAGATGGCAACGAACCGGACGAAGGTACGACACACAAACCAGCACAACCGCATTAAGAGAGCGACTTTTAACGACGGATGACGAGGTAACTTCAGAACATCGTTCTGCGGATATCCTCGATGTAAATCAAATCTCTCGTAATCGAACATCAAGTACAACAATCTGGACCATCGCACTTTCAGGCGTTTTCGTGCTTTTGTGGAGCTCCGGTTGGGTAGGCGCAAAATTTGGTTTGGGCTATTCCGGTCCATTCACCTTTTTATCGATTCGATACTTCCTGGTAGTCATCGCTTTGTCGCTGTTTATCGCGTTTCTGAGCACTGTGAAACCACTAGCGCGAATCTCCTTACCTGAATTATTCGATCACGCTTTGGTCGGGTTGCTATCGCATGGTATTTACCTCGCAGGCAGTGTTGGCGCGATGACGTTTGGTGCAAGCGCTGGAATGGTGGCATTTTTGTCTGCCATGCAGCCACTTTTCACCACCCTTTGTGCAGGATGGATCTTACATGAAGGTACTGAACGTGCCAGTCATCTGCAATGGCTTGGCATTGCTCTCGGAATTCTCGCGGTTTACGTCACGCTCGCAAGTGATATTCAAGGTGGTGGCTCAGGTATAGCCTATCTGCTGCTGTTTATTTCTGTTTGCTCAATTTCGATTGCAACGCTGGTAGATCGCCGGGTTACCGTAAGGCGAAAAAAGCTGGGACTGGCACCCAGTCAGTTAATCCAGATACTTTGGGTACACAGCACCTCTGCATTATTGTTTTTCGGTATCCTGGGCTGGTTCCTGGAAGGATTCGAAGCGACCTGGAGTCGCGAATACATGCTCACACTTGCCTACATGGCAATCGTGGTATCTATTGCATCTTATGGCTTACTGTATTTTTTGCTCAGACACATGTCCGCAGTAAATGTGTCAAGCCTGATTTACCTGACACCACCCGCAACCATGCTTCTTGCATGGCCTATTTTAGGAGAGTCTATATCCCTGGGAGGTTTGATTGGACTCGGTATCGGCGGTATCGCAGTTGTCGTGGTCATGGCGACAGGAAACAATCGAAAAAAAGTCGTTGTATAAATTCATGCCGTTCTTATCGCTCTTATTTCATCGCATACCGATAGGCGTATCACCGAAAACACGCCCTGCACTTGATGGTGAGCTACGCCAGTACTGTTTAGGCGCATCCACTGTTTCACCGAGTTCAGCGGCCGCGTGCCAGACCCATCGCGGGTTATAAAGAAAAGCTCTAGCAAGCGCGATCATGTCCGCCTGTTGTTTTTCAAGTATTGTCTCTGCTTGTTGTGCTTCAGTAATTAACCCAACTGCCATAACCGGTATATTCACAACCTGTTTGATCGCCTCTGCAAAATGTGTTTGATAACCGGGTTGGGGTTCTATTTTCTGATGCTGTGATACACCACCACTTGATACATCTATCCAGTCGCACCCAGCTTTCTCCAGTCTTCTTGCAAATTCGCTGGACTCAGCAATTGTCCAGGTACTTTGTTCATCCCAGTCACAAGCTGAAACTCTCACTCCGAGTGGTTTGTGATCAGGCCATGCAGCACGCATTTGTTCGAACAACTCCAGCGGATAGCGCATTCTGTTCTCCAGCGAGCCACCGTACTCATCACTACGCTGATTGGAGACAGGCGACAAAAACTGGTGTAACAAGTAACCATGCGCCGCATGTAATTCAACGGCATCAATACCGAGACGATCAGAACGCTTCAGTGCTTCAATAAATTTCGCTGTTAAAGATTCAAGACCTTTTTTGTTGAGCGCGACAGGCGGCACTTCTTCACTCAAGTGAGGCACCGCAGACGGAGCGACAGTGTCCCAGCCACCTTTTTCACGGGGAACCAATTGACCTCCGTTCCAGGGCTCATAGCTCGATGCTTTGCGCCCGGCATGCCCTAGTTGAATACAAACCGGAACAGATGCGGACGCATTGACATCACGTATGGTTTGCAGGATCGATGCAATTGCAGTTTCGTTCTCATCGTTATACAAACCCAGGCAGCTGGGTGTAATGCGACCGATATCCTCTACTGCTGTCGCTTCA
>CALFCF010000007.1 GCA_937951345.1 uncultured Granulosicoccaceae bacterium | reverse complement strand
GATTCGGAGCAGACTGCCAATGAGCCTGCTATGGACGACACCCTACTCAGATAAGTGTACTGATGCCAGCTGCCTGAACCGGATGGCAGGCAAAAATAAAATCAAGATGCCTTACTGGAGCGCTTGTTTTTCTCAAGAAATGCATTAACGTAACCGACAGTCTGATCAACATTGTCGTTACTTAAACCATGCTGGCGTGCAATGTTTCTGACCAGAAGATCAACACGTTCGATACCGGTAGCACCGCTTGCCAGCGCCCGTGCAGCGGAGGATGGCTTAACAAGACCTTCTGCAGCTTTAGCGTATTTCACAAACGGCACCATGTCAGTAGCATCCGCACCGAGAGTCTCACAAACTGAAACCACCCACTGGTAAACGCTTTCTGATAATGCCTGGTCACCGTGTACTGCATCGCGTATCGCGCGAACATCGTTATCTAACACACAGCGGTAGTTACCCGTTAGCAGCATGCTCCATTTAGCCAGCGGTACGAACAACGAATCAAACAACTTTACTTTAACCGGCAATGCCGTGTCACCATGTCCGGGTACATCCCAGGTTGCCGACGAAATACCTTCCTCAATATCAGAGAGCATTTGGGTGTGGGCAGGCTGCTCAAATGCAGCTACTTTGAAATTTGTCGGCAAGCTCACTTGCAACACATTTTTGTCTGCACCTTCCGGTCGGAATGCCTGGGGATCCGGACTTGCAAGCGTCACCAGTCCAGGATCAAAACCGTCCCATAACGACGGCTCAGTGAAACACTCAAGGAGTGGCTCGATATCAAGTCCCGGAATGCGGCGAAGAAACGGCAGTGGCGGCATATTCATAATCGCCATGCTGGGAACTTTGGCTGCTGCGACTTTGCGTAGCAACGCTGCAACCTCCGGTGAACTGTACTGTGGTTCCTGCATACCCAGGACAACAAGATCAAAATCTGCTGGATCAACTTCCGCCGGGCTGGCTGCCGCGAGACTTGCACCCTCTACCCGACGCGCGATTTCGTTTGAATCCAGATCGATCAGACCTTCGACGCCACGGGCAGGCAGTTTAACCAATGTACCTTTCTCGTTAATCAGTTTTGCAGTGCCCGGTGTGCAGATCAATGTGACCGTATGCCCGGCCATCAATAATTTACTGGCAAGCAGCGATCCGTAAGACGCACCAAAAATCAGAATGTTGTATCTACGACTCATACCTATTCCCGGAATATCCAGCCCACGGTTTATGTCTGGCAAACCGTTTGGGCAAAACTGATTGATTGACTATGCGCCGAATCTTTTGTGGTTATGTAGAACATATATCGACAAAAGACTGCAGAAAATAAGCGATCTATTACAAACCGTGCGGCATTAAAGCGCACAAACTGGCAATGCAATAAATGCCGTCAGAGACCGTCTTGCAGCGCAAGATGGATTCTACGTGACTATTCTAAGTAACAACGATTCGTAACGACATTTTAACTATTGAGCAGATTATCAGACATGTTCTGATACACGGCCCACACTGTCTACAGGGATAGACTTATAGTTATTATTTGAAAGCAGCTTGAGTAGTCAAACTACAATAGATATAAAGCAGCAGCTGATAATTTAACGGAAACCGTACCCACGAACGTCGCAGCAGTGCTTTCTCGGAATCTCTATGGTAATTCAACTACTTTTTTAACCGTGATGCATTGCCAAAGAATTGATGCATCAAGAAGCATTACAACAACTCAATGAGCAATGCAGTAACAGTTTTAGCCGAACAAGACGCGATAAAAAGGACCGTGAGCTTAAGGGTAAATTACACCTAAGTTTACAAATGAAATACTTTTGGTGGCCCAAAAATGGCCCAAAGTCACTCAGTGAATGGTTCTAATGAGGTTAAAAATTCTGCCTAATTGATAGTCAAATTAGTGATCGGATTAACGGGCGAATTGTAGATGCAGCTGATCAACGCAATCATAACGATTAAATCAAACAAACTGGCAAGATCGCCCTACTCCAACAAACGACCAGAGCAGTTCCAGCTAGTGAAACTGGTCACCACTGGACAAACCCCTTGCAGTGATAAATTCACTGGCGGAAATTTTTCCGGCATCGGCGCGCACACGTTTTACTTTCAGACTCCCACTACCACAGGCAACCACAAACGCATCATCACTAACACTGACAACCTGTCCGGGCGTACCGGCATCACTGGTTTTTTCTACATCAAAAAACTTGATAACGTCACCGTTATATTGACTCCACGCACCCGGTTGCGGGTTGGCAGCCCGCACAACGTTATAGATTTTATCCGCTGGCTGTTGCCAGTCTATTCTGGCTTCATTCTTACCGAACCATGATTCGTAACTGCCGTCATCAAGATTTTGCGCCATGCGTGGTGCAGTGCCTTGTTTAACCAATTCAAGTGACTCCAGCATGGCATCGACTCCCATCGGAAACAACTTGTTGAAATACACATCGCCAAGCGTTTCATCAGGGCCGATATCACAATGCTTTTGCATCAGTACAGGACCCTCATCCAGCCCTTCATCCGGCCAGAAGATCGTTAGGCCGGTTTTCTCAGCACCCATTGCGATAGGCCAGTTAATGGACGACGGGCCTCGGTGCATGGGCAGCACAGACGGGTGATATTGAAACGAACCTAAACGAGGTGCATCGAGTACAGGTTGAGGAACAAACAACAGTACATAGGCCATCATGCAAATATCAGCATCGAACGACTGCATTAATTCAAGCGCTTCAGGCGTTTTCCAGGATGCCGGCTGATGCACCGGCAACCCATTTTCAAGAGCCAGTTCTTTCAAAGGATCGACCGGCCTCCCCTCCTTATCAGGCGCTGTACAGACGGCCACGATGTTTTCATTCTGCGCAAGCAGTCGCTCTAGAACTGCTTTGCCGAATGCCTGCTGCCCGTGGACGACTATACGCATGCTTTACTCCCTAACTGTTTAATAATGGTTGCAATGAGTGGTGCTACTTACAAATCAAACGGCACCTGCATCCTTCAGTTTCTGAATACCTGCTGCATCGTACCCAAGTACATCACTTAGTATTTCATCCGTGTGTTCACCAAGTAACGGTGAGCGTACGACGTCAACGTCACTATCCGAGAGTTTTATCGGACAGCCGACCGTCAGATAGGCACCGCGTTCCGGGTGATCCACTTCGACGATGGTTCCCGTCTCCCGCAATGAAGGCTCTTCTGCCAGTTCCTTCATCGACAGGATAGGACCTACCGGGATGTTGAGAGGATTACAAATATCCATGACTTCATACTTCGATTTAGTCATGGTCCAGGCTTCGATGGTTTCAAATACTTCGTTCAGGCGAGGTAACCGTGCAGCTGGCGTTGCATAGTTTGGATCTTCTTTCCATTCAGGCTTGCCAATGACTTCGCAGACGTTCCCCCAGACGGCAGCCTGAGTTATAAAGTAAGTATATGCGTCGGGATCTTTTTCCCAGCCCTTACACTTGAGTATGCGCCCGGGTTGGCCACCGCCGGAATCATTACCGGCTCGCGGGGTTGCCTCGCCGAATTCAACACCTTCACCAAATTGAGAATACTCTTTCAACGGCCCTGCTTTGAGACGCTGCTGGTCACGCAACTTGACGCGACAAAGGTTCAATACACCATCCTGCATCGGAGCAAGAACACGTTGTCCTTTACCGGATTGCTCACGTTGATAAAGGGCGGTCACTATGCCAAGCGCCAGATGCAAACCAGTGCCAGAGTCGCCAATCTGGGAACCTGTCACCAACGGTGGACCGTCACGGAATCCTGTCGTTGAAGCCGAACCACCAGCACACTGCGCGATATTCTCATAGACCTTGCAGTCCTCGTACGGTCCCGGGCCAAATCCTTTGACGGATGCCATGATCATGCGAGGGTTCAATTCCTGAATTCGCTCCCAGCCAAACCCCATACGGTCAAGCGCACCCGGGGCAAAATTCTCAACCATGACATCGCACTCCAATATCATTTTCTCGAGGACCTTTTTGCCTTCCTCGGTTTTGGTGTTGAGTGTCAGGGATCGCTTGTTGTGATTGAGCATCGTGAAATAGAGGGAGTCTGCACCCTCGACATCAACCAGTTGCTTACGTGTTGCATCCCCAACGCCCGGACGCTCTACTTTCATCACATCCGCGCCGAAAAATCCCAGCAACTGGGTACAGGTAGGTCCTGATTGGACATGCGTAAAATCAAGAATTTTTACGCCTTCGAGTGCTTTCATTGTGGTTAAGAACCTCTACTGATAAATAAAAGGTTAGAGAATTTCCAGTTAAAGAATCTGCCTTGAATGTTCACCAGCGGGCTGGAGCACGCATCGCTCCAGCCAAGCCAGGTAAACACAAAGCGGCTTAAAGCTTGTTGTTACTTGTACATTGTTTGGGCTTTTGTACCCGGTGCATATTCGTTAGGGTCAACCCAGACATTAACGACAGCGCATTTGCCGGTTTTTGCAATGGCTTCACGAGCGCGTTGTAGAGCCGGTTGAATATCCTTGGCTTCCCTGACCTCTTCACCGTAACCGCCAATCATTTCGCCAAATTTTCCAAACGGAATTTCACCCAGCTTGTTGCCCACATCACCACGCTCCGGTCCGTATTTGGCAATCTGTCCGTAACGAATCTGGTTCATCGCAGAGTTGTTACCGACGACAGCCAGGTAAGGCGCACCGAAACGTTGAGATGTTTCCATGTCGAAGGATGTCATACCGAATGATCCATCACCGTAGAGACAAACCACTTCCTTATCAGGGTGAGCAAGCTTTGCCGCCATACTGAAACCCGTACCCACACCCAGCGAACCCAATGCACCGGGATCCATCCATTGACCGGGATTGCGAGGTCGGACGGCCTGTGCAGAGATAGTGACTATGTCGCCGCCATCACCAATGTAAATCGTATCCTCGCTAAGGAATTCGTTGATTTCATAGGCAAGACGATACGGATGGATAGGATTCTGATCAGTGGTAAACATCGGCATCAGTTTCTCGAGCTTGGTTGCTTCGATCTCACGAAGCTCGGCCATCCATTTCTGGCGAGCCGCTTTCGCACCGTTGTCGATTCGTCCGCTGGCAGCCTGTTCAACTGCTGCGAGAATGGCTCCGGGATCACCCGCCAGCCCCAGTGAGATATCACGATTTTTACCCACTGTTGCATAACTTTGATCAATCTGCACCAGCGTTGCATTGTTCGAAATACGTTTGCCGTAGCCCATGCGAAAATCAAACGGGGTACCGACAATCAGTATGACATCAGCATTTTTAAATGCATCAGAACGGGTTCGGTCAAAGTGATGCGGATCGCCTTGCGGCAACATGCCACGACTTGCACCGTTCATATAAGCCGGTATGTCCAGCGAGCGTACAAAGCTAATCGCATCCTGATGTCCTTGCGACGCCCAGACTTGTTGTCCAAGCAACACCGCTGGTCGCTCAGCTTTAACCAGAATATCAGCCAGCTTCTCTATATCAGCCGGATCACCTATCGATCTGACAGAACCACGGTAATGTCCCGGCTTCGGGATACGCGCTTCGTCGAACGGAATTTCACGATCGAGTACATCGCGTGGAATTTCAAGATAGGACGGTCCGTACTGACCATTGAAACATTCACGAGCCGCCATCGATACCATGTCAGCAACGCGCTCGGTAGAAAAGACACCGGCAGAGAACTTGGTTATCGGTGCCATCATGTCCACATGCGGTAAATCCTGTAATGACCCCATCTTATGCTGCGTCAGTGAACTCTGACCGCCAATGTGAAGAATCGGGCTTTCCGAGCGAAACGCTGTGGCAACACCTGTTACCGCATTGGTGCATCCCGGGCCAGCAGTGGTAACAACGCATCCCAGTTTACCGGTTTGTCTGGCATAACCGTCTGCTGCATGGGCTGCCGTTTGTTCATGGCGCACATCGACAATGCGTATACCTTCATCAAGACAACCGTCGTAGATGTCGATAATGTGGCCGCCACAAAGCGTGAAAATTGTATCCACACCTTCCGCCTTTAGCGCTTTGGCAACCAGGTGCCCGCCGGAAACTACATCCTTATCGCGGCTTTTCTTCGCCAGCGTATCAGTTGCTGTATCACTTACCTCTTTTGCTACAGTTGCCATGGATAGGCCTCCAATCTGTTGATCCTGAGATGTTTCCGTTCAGTCTGCCATCGACAGTTTTCTTTTGTAACATGTCTGCTCACTATGAACAGGAGTAACACTTTTTTTCTTGTACCTTTTTAGATAACTCAGCACGCCAATCGGGGCGCTGTTAATCAAGATAATCAATGTGCGCGTTTACATGATCCGCTAATTCAAGCGCATGTTCTCTGACAAGTTGCTCTGCAACATCAGTGCGCCGTGCAACCAGAGAATCGATAATCAAACCATGATCAATGATTGACCGGGTTGAACGATTACGCTGATGAATGGTGGCCGATCGAATCGTATGCATGTGGGCAAATAAAGACTCCGCAGTTGCTAACAACACCTGGTTACCCGCCAACGACATTATCTGTTGATGAAAGTGAATGTTACTTTCAGAGTATTCATCAATTGAAACAACCGTCGGTGATGCAACTGTATCATCCAGGCGTGTCGTCGATTTAACCTGATCTTCCCAATGCGTTCTGAAGTTCTGCAGATCACGATCAGATGCGTTGAGCGTAACAAGTCGCGCCGCCATGGATTCAAGTGCCGCCCACACCTGTATGATTTCGACTATTTCCTTTTTGCTTTTTCGAACCGGGAAACAGCCTCGACGAGGAATGTTGCGGACCAAACCTTCCTGTTCCAGTCGCGAGAGCGCTTCCCGTACCGGCGTGCGACTAACACCCAATTTGTCAGCAAGCTTGCGTTCATCGAGTCGTGGCGGTTCAGCCTCACTGTATATATCCATCGACAGTATGGCTTCACGAAGCGCAGCGTAGACACGCGTCTTTAGTCCCGAGCTACTCTCTAGCGGCGCTAAATTGACCGTTGCCATAACGTTTGCCTCTCACAGGCATCCCGAAAGGATGCTCAGGCTGCCTTCTTCGCTCGATACTTGCGTATCAGCGGATAACACATCAGTAGCAGAGCGATCAGCATGCAAGTTCCGCTGATCGGACGCGTAAAGAAAGTAGTTACATCACCCTGCGACGCGAGTAACGACTGACGCAACGAACGTTCAGCTAATGGCCCCAGCACGATCGCAAGAACAGCAGGCGCTACCGGATAGTTCAACTTGCGCAGCAGATAACCGACAACACCAAACAAAAACATCAGCCAGACATCGTGCATTGTTTGTGTCGGTGCAAATCCGCCAACAACACAAAGAATGTAAATGATCGGGGCGAGCACGGTGAATGGCATTGTCAGCACGCGAACAAACAACGGGATGAAAGCCAGGTTGATTAATAACGTTGCGAAGTTTGCGATGTAGAGCGATCCGATCAAACCCCAGACGAAATCAGGATGCTCACTGAAGAGCAACGGACCCGGTCGCAAGCCCCAGATAATCATGCCGCCGAGTAAAATGGCAGTGGTGGGTGAACCGGGAATACCCAGAGTTATCATCGGTAACATCGAACCGGTCGACGCTGCATTGTTAGCAGCTTCCGGTGCAGCAACACCAGCGACCTTTCCCTTACCGAATTCCTCAGGGTTTTTGGAAAACGTTTTTGCCAGTCCGTACGACATCAGCGACGCAGGTGTGGCACCGGCAGCCGGCAACGTACCCACAAAATAACCGAGTATCGATCCCAGAGTGGAGGTGCCTGCATATTCTTTCAGATCGCGCAGGTTGCCCATCAGATTACGGAAAGACATTTTCACTTTATGTACAGCGACCTTGCCCTTCGTAGACTCCAGAGTCCAAAGCATCTCACCAATACCATAAATACCAATAGCAAGAACCAGAAAGTTGATGCCATGCAGGAAGCCCGATATGTCACCGAATATTAATCGCGGCTTGCCGGAAATTATGTCAAGACCGATCGTCGCGAGCACCAGTCCGATCAGTATTGAAAAGATGGTCTTGGGAATGTCATCACCACCGAGCCCGATGAACGTTGCAAAAGCCAGCATCATCAATGCGAACTCTTCAGGTGGTCCGAACTTCAATGCGAATGCAGCCAACGGCGGTGCGAACAATGTGAAAAGTATGACTGACACAGTTCCGCCGATAAACGACGCGATTGCTGCCGCAGTCAGCGCCTTGTCTGCCCTGCCCTGTTGTGCCAGCGGGCGACCGTCGAACACGGTTGCCACCGCCGTCGATGCACCCGGAATTCCCAGTGTAATGGAGCTGATTGCACCACCATACATCGCACCATAATAAATTGCAGCGAGGAAAATAATCGCAGCGGTCGGCGGTACCAGAAAAGTAATGGGCAGAAGAATCGCAACACCGTTGACAGATCCAAGTCCCGGCATTGCACCGACCAACAGGCCGACAGTGCAACCAAGAATGATCATCATCAGGTTGAGTGGTTGCAGCGCTTCCAGTATGCCAGCGCCTAACAGACCAAGAATACCGTCCATCAGTTACTTACCTCTTCGCGGGATTCATTATTATTTTGCAGAGTTGTACCGGCCATGCTTTTGCGGTTAGCGCGCGCCTTCCACCAATGTCGGATCCAGTAGGCTAAAGAGATCACCACACCGAGCGTTGGTAAACCGGTAATCGGTGCAGCCAGTGCTTTGATGCGTTCGCCGGAACTTTGCGCGTAAATTAAGTCGTAAACCGGGTAGAAGGCTTCTTCAGTGAAAGCTTTGGGAAGCGGAATTTTAAGCGCCCATTCAAACAGACAGAAAATAAACACCGGTACGCAAATGGTTAGCGTTAGCGTCAATGCCCAGGAGTGCCGCCCCAGAAACCTCAGATATAAAAACAGAAAAACCGGCAGAGCGATGTAAATGCCGGCGTATTGCGTCAGCAATAACAACAACAGTATGGCACCAGCCGAGGTTCCGACCACAAGCGCGGTTTCTTTGCTTATATACGCTTCTGTTGAACGGGATTCAGGTGTAATGCGCTTGAACCAGCGCACGATGGTCCAGATGCAACATAGCAGCATGCCAAAGGACAACCAGAACGGCCAGGCACCTGAGCCCGGGCCTTTGTCTTCGATCCAGCCGATATTGAGTTCAGCACTTTTGACCATGAGCCCGATCGAGCAAAGCGCCAAAAGCACAGCGAACAGGATTTCTGCAGTACGTACACTCACTATGACGCCACCACTATTAGCAAGCCGTTGAAATTATCAGTATCACCGAATACAACGTCCATTAATTCTACGAGCCAATTTAAGCTAAACGTTCGTTACGCGTAGCAAAGCGTTCTGAATTACGCGCAGCGCAACCGATCTTTAAGCCGACTAAGGAGCCAGCCTTGCAGCTGGTATCGTGATTGGGAAGGATCAATAAACCGGCCGACAAATTGTTATTGCCAGCCGGTCTTTTAATTTACAACTATCGCCAGGCTGTTATTCGCCTGTGATTGCCTCTGCGCCGACCTGTTCGATCAGCTCTTTGTGACGAACAATCTGTTCACCGTGGAATGCGGCAAGATCATCACCAGCAACCCATTCGGTGCAATCCAGACCGTCTTCAACACAGAACGTTTGCCACTCTTCAGACTGATAAAGCTGGCTGAAAAGGTCGATGTAGAAAGCCTTGGCATCGTCTGACATTCCTGGAGGTCCATTGATTGAACGCTGCATGTAGTACTCAATATCAATACCCAGTTCTTTGGCTGTTGGAACATCGGGATAAGCAGCCATGCGCTCACCAGTGAATTGAACCAGAGGCTTGGTGTTGCCTGCACGGTAGAATTCGTTCTGCTCTGCCGGATTGTTTACCGTTGAATCAATGTGGTTACCCACCAGATTCTTTGCAACCGTACCACCACCCGGGAACGGAATGTAAGTGACTTCGTAATCGAAAGCAGCTTCCATCATTGCAGTCAGAATAGAGTCTTCCTGACCGGAACCGGTACCACCCACTTTCCAGCTTTTGCCGGCAGATTTAACTGCAGCAACGTAGCTATCCAGATCAGTGATATCAGACTTGTCGTTGTTAACCCACAACAGGAAGGTATCGAGCGCCATGCGACCGATGGGTGTAAAACCTGATACATCTACACCCAGATCTTCCTGGATGATGGGCGTGGTGTAGAAGCTATTCAGTGTGACCAGCAAGGTGTGGTCATCGCCTTCTTTATCTTGCAGATAACGCAGCGCTTCACCACCTGAACCACCCGGCTTGTTTATCGGGATGAAAGGACGGGGCGAAAGGTTTTTCTGCTCGATCAAACCCTGTAACAAGCGAGCAATCTGGTCAGCGCCCCCGCCAGTGCCTGCCATAATAATAAACTCGACAGGTTTTTTCGGTTTCCAGTCAGCGGCTAATGCAGATGCACTGCCAGCCAGGCCAATAACTGCAGACACCGCAGTCACAACCAGT
This sequence comes from uncultured Granulosicoccaceae bacterium, assembly GCA_937951345.1. Classification (GTDB taxonomy): domain Bacteria; phylum Pseudomonadota; class Gammaproteobacteria; order Granulosicoccales; family Granulosicoccaceae; genus CALFCE01. The sequence goes on along the minus strand of CALFCF010000007.1, from coordinate 55,444 downwards.
GGTCGTAAAAATCTTTTCATTATTTCCTCCAATCCAGCCAAGTGATTGCTGGTAACAGTTGTAAGCAAACAACCCGCAGGCACATACGCTCTGGCCGAATTGCGTTATTTGCACGTTTCCCCGGTTATCCCTGATTCGCTTCGTGAGTGAAAGTTGATCCAAACACTGGTCAACCAATGTCTGAAAACACCAACACTTGCCTTTACAGGGACCAACTCCGTGGCTTTATCCGAGGTTAAGTATCCTACCCGCCTAACCTTCCGCTATGTCATCCAGTCTGTCAACGCTGATACGATCAGAAATTTGCATCATCGCGGCGGTGGCAAGCGGCAATCCCGAAAGACGGAACCGGCAGCAGGTGCAACTTGGTATTTTGTATACCAGCGAATGGAAACTTAACACCGCTTGCCTCTAATTTCAACGCAGAATTAAGTGGTCAGAGATCGCCATCGGGCGGTGGCATTGATGCTGAATGTGTTTTTCACCTGAACGCAATTGAACCGTCGCGTGGTGAGAAGAGAAAATAAAAGAATCGCGCAATACTCAAATTCTTTACCACAGTGCAAATAACAATATACTACTTCCTGGCATCGCTCATGCTAATATTTACCCTCCCTTAGTTTTGCCATCCTCGTACTCAGACTCCCCGGCTATTCCATGGCAGACAAGCAACACAAACCACTGCGCGTCGGTCTACTGCTCGACTCCCTGCAAGTGCGCGCCTGGGTCTATGAAATGCTGGAGCAGATTCTGGCCGAGAACCTCGCATCGATTGATCTGCTGATTCTGGATACGACACCCAATCCGGTTGTATCCGATAAACGTAACCGCGTGCAGCGCATAGCCGACGGCTTCGCAACAAGAACTGCTGCTTTTATCAACGACGTTTATGTTGATCGTGACCAGTCGGTTGAATCGGCAGTTGAACTGCGCTCACTCTCCGATCTGTTGCCACACACTGAAATCCTTGAAGTCGCCACGCACAAAACAACCTACAGTGACTATCTACCGGAGGAAGCCATTCACACCATCAAGGCACGTGATCTTGATGTGCTATTCCGCGTTGGATTCAGAATTTTAAAAGGAGAGGTTCTCGGTGCTGCGCGTCACGGCATCTGGTCCTACCACCATGGAGACAATCAGTTTAATCGCGGTGGACCACCTTGTTATTGGGAGGTTATGCAGGGTTGGCCGGAAGTCGGTGCAATGTTACAAGTGCTTGATGAAAAGCTCGACAATGGCCTGGTGTTGTACCGATCAACCGCGCCGGTGTTCCGCTTTTCATTGAGTAATACACGCAACAGACTGTACTGGAAAGCCTCATCCTTTCTACCGCGTGTATTGCGCGAATTACAAGATCACCCCGAGACTTTCTATGATCGCGTGAAACAGCGTCAACCGGAAACAGAGTTTTATTCAAAACCACTGTATCGCTATCCAACACCTTTCAGTTCGCTGACACTCTCTATCAAACGGGCAGCCGATAAACTACGGACAACCATAAAAAGGCGCACATCGCTTGAGCAATGGATACTGCTGTTTGATTTGCAAAAGGCTGAAACCGACGATGGTCCCGGTACAGTAATGCGCCACTATAAAGAGCTTGTCCCCCCCAGGGACAGAATTTGGGCAGACCCTCATGTCGTAGCCCGTGACGGCAGATTTTACGTGTTCTTCGAGGAGATGCCTTCCGACGTTATGAAAGGTCATTTAGCGATGATCGAAATCGATCAAGACGGAAATACATCCGCGCCGGTAACAGTACTTAAAAAAGATTTTCACCTGTCCTACCCCGGTCTTATCGAACACGACAACGAACTATGGATGGTGCCGGAATCAAATGAAAACAAAACGGTTGATCTCTACCGATGCACCCGGTTTCCGGACCAATGGGAATTACACTGCACACTATTAAAGGATCGGAATCTGCTGGATGCAACCTTGTACTTCTATGACGGACGCTGGTGGCTGTTCGGAAATATCGAAAGTCATCGCTGCATGCGTGGTCACGGCTGGGATGAGCTTCACCTGTTCTACAGTGACGATCTGCAATCGAATGATTGGACAGCGCACCCGCAGAACCCGATTGTCTCGGATATCAAGTGTTCCAGACCCGCCGGTGCGTTATTCGTGCGTAACGGCAAGCTCTATCGACCATCGCAGAACTGCGCTTATGACTATGGTTACGGATTTAATATCAGCGAAGTGGAAACCCTGAGCACGACCTTATACAAAGAAAAGCTGATCGAGAAAATAACACCCGAGTGGCGACGGGATTACCAGGGCACACACACGATCTCGCATGCGCACACCCACGGATACACATTGTCAGTCAGCGATGCACACAAAGTGCGTCGTCGATTTTAATTGATATTTATTTATAAGCCATCTCAAAATTGAGATTGTGCGCTCAGGATTGTGTGCTCTGACAAGGAGTATGGCGTTCGAGCAGCGCAATTTACACGCAGTAAATGAGCAGCGTAGAACGGCACACTACGAAGGATCAGCGTGCAGGATCGGTTTTGAGGTGGCTTTTAGTGTTGTCCCACTTTGCCGCCAGATAGGACACAGCGACAAAAATCACCGAGACCGCGAGCAGCATTGTGGAAATCGCCATGATGTTGGGCTTGATCCCTTGTTTTACCGAACCAAAGATTGCGGTTGGCAATGTCTCGACACCTGCCCCCTTGACGAAATTGGTGATAATAAAGTCGTCGAGGCTGACAATAAACGCAAGCAGAAAACCCGAAATGATGCCAGGCACCATCAGCGGCAGCAACACCCGGCGAAACGCCTGGGCACGGCTCGCGTAAAGATCCATGGCAGCTTGCTCATACGTGTCTTCGATCCCTTGCATGCGTGCCTGAATCGGTAGAAAGGCAAACGGAATACAAAACGAAATGTGAGCGACCAGAATAGTCAGGTAGCCACGCGTAAAGCCAATCGAATTGAAAAATATCAGCGTCGCCACAGCTAGTACGATCTCTGGCACCATGATCGGCAACATGATCAGCCCCATTGATGGCAGGCGCAAACGGAAACGCCCCGCCCGTACCAGAGCAGTCGCTGAAGCAATCGCAATCAACGTTGACACCGTAGCCGCAATCAGTGCTATCGAGAACGAATTGAACGCCGCAGTTTTAAACTTGGCGCTCTCAACACCAGTGAATACATCCGCATACCAACGTAATGACACACCCTGCCACACAGTTATCGAAAGGGAGTCGTTGAAGGAATACACGGTAACCACAATCAATGGTGCGTAAAGCACGAAGAGACAAATCAACGTGACTGTAAAGAATCCCCGGTAGGCTTTGACATCCGTTTTCGCGCTCATCCTGGTTCCCTCGTTTTGCGCTGCTGCGTGGTCGAGATCAGCAAAACAATGATAACCAGCGTTAACAGGATCATTGAAGCGGCGGCTCCAAACGGCCAGTTGCCCGCGTTGCCTTTGAATTGTTCTTCAATCAAAGACCCGATCATGAAGTTCTTGGCCCCACCTAAAAGATCCGGCGCCAGGAACGCACCGAGACTCGGTACAAACACAAGAATGCAACCGGCAATCACGCCCGGCTTAACCACCGGCAACACGACACGGCGCAGCGTGGCCCACTTGGATGCATACAAATCTGCCGCCGCCTCTGAATAGGTAAAGTTATAACGCTCTACTGCAGCGTAAATCGGCAGCACCATAAACGGCAGGTAGCTGTAGAACAAACCGAGCTGCACAGCGAGATTGGTATTGATGATGCGCAGCGGTTCTTCAAGAACACCCAGAGCCAACAGCGCATCGTTCATCGGACCCTGGTCACGCAGCAGAAACTTCATTGACACCGTGCGGATCAACAGGTTGACCCAGTAAGGTATGGTGACAAGAAACAACCAGATCGCTCGCGTTTTCTCAGGTCGTGTGGCAATAAAATAAGCCGTTGGAAACCCGATCAGCAGCGACAGTATGGTCGCAAGCCCTGCCTGCCAGATCGAACGCCAGAAGATCGTGACATACGTCCATTCAAACTTTGGCGGTTCATCACCAAACAAGCCTCGATCAAAAAAGAATTGATCGTATGCGGCCAGAGAGAATTCCCAGATCACACCACCACGAAACTCCTTCGTCAGAAACGAATAGATCAGCATCATGGCGACAGGCACTGCTACGAAAATTAGCAGCACCGCCCAGGCCGGTATCAGCAACTGATGGCGAGCACGGGCGTAGGTTTCAGCGACCGGACCACTACTGGCATGAACACCACCGCCGGCCATTAGTTGATCAACAGACGCGCTGCGCCCGCCTCTACCGTAACAAACACGTCGGCACCCGGATCAAATACACGTGCCGCACCACGAGCGGAGTTGGAGGTGCGCACTGTCAGATCCGGACCGCCATCAAGCGTCAAAAGCGTGGTGATGTCAGTGCCGACAAAAATGTTCTCTTTCACCGAAGCACGCAACGATCCTTCCTCAGCAGGCGCTGCACTGAGCAACAGCCGCTCGGGTCGCACCGACAAATGCGCCGTCATACCTTTACTAACACCTTCCGACGCACCGCATTGAATCTGATGTCCACCCTGCACATGGCAACTGGCCAGGTTGTCTGCAATGTCTGTAATAGCGACTTCGAGCAGATTAGTATCTCCGATGAAATCCGCAACAAACCGATTACGCGGGCGCTCGTAGACATCACGTGGCTCGCCTAGTTGTTGCAGCTCACCGGCTGACATGACCGCGATCCGGTCAGACATCGTCAATGCCTCTTCCTGATCATGCGTCACGAAAATGAAAGTGATTCCGGTCTCGCGCTGCAGATGCTTGAGTTCAATCTGCATCGCCTTCCGTAACTTCAGATCCAATGCTGACAGTGGTTCGTCCAACAGCAAAACCCGTGGCGACGGTGCCAGTGCGCGTGCCAAAGCGACTCGTTGTTGTTGGCCACCCGATAACTGTGCCGGCTTGCGCTGCGCGAATTCTGACAACTGAACCAACTCAAGCATCTCGCCAGCTCGCTTGTGCGCATCCACCCTGGAATTACCCTGCATCTCAAGTCCAAAGCTGACGTTCTCCAGAATGGTCATATGTGGAAACAGGGCGTAGTTCTGAAACACGGTATTCACCGGTCGCTTGTTGGGTGGCAACTGCTCGATCTCTGAACCGAACAGAAATATCGCACCCTCGGTCACGTCCTCAAACCCGGCGATCATCCGCAATAGCGTCGTCTTACCACAACCCGAAGGCCCCAGCAGTGTAAAAAACTCATTGTCACGAATGCTGAGCGACATGGACTTGATCGCCGTAAAATCACCATAGCGTTTTGCAGCGTTTTCGATATCCACAGCAGGCGTACTGCTATCTGTCATCACAAACTTTGTCTCATTGAACGTACGTGTTATGTGCCAGAAACTATACACTGTTCAGCATACTGAGAAATTTCTGGACGCGCCAGAGCTGTCGTTGCATGATCAAGATCTAATCGCGATCGGGCCGAAAAAACTCGTTAACGGCAAAATTCAGACGGCTCAAACCCGGGTGATAGATATTTTGGTATTGATAATTATTCTGGTATTTTCAAACCACTCAATAACCACTGAATTCAGGTAGTCCAATGAAAGCAATACTCGGCACGATGACGTTCGCCAGTCAGGTGGATAAAGAAACCTCAGCACAAATGATTGACGGGTTTCGAGCAACCGGGTTCGATGAACTGGACTCAGCCTATGTTTACAACGGCGGCGATACTGAAAATCTGTTAGGCCAGCTGAACGACAAAGGCCACCTCAATGGCTGCAACCTTGCTACTAAAGTCAATCCTAACGCCGGCGGTTTGTCACCTGAGTCTGTAGACAAACAGTTCAGCACATCGCTACAACGCATGGGGCTTCAAAGTGTGGATCTGTTGTACTTACACCAGCCAGACCTTGATACACCTATTCTGGAAACGCTTGAAGCAATACAGCGACATTTCGATGCCGGTCGGTTCAAGCGTTTCGGTTTAAGCAATTATGCCGCGTGGCAGGTAGCGGAAATAGCCCAATTATGCGAGCAACACGGATTTGTCAAACCAACAGTTTATCAAGGCATGTACAACGCATTAACACGTGATGTCGAGCGCGAACTATTTCTTTGTCTTAAACACTTTGATATCGCTTTCTATGTGTACAACCCACTCGCTGGCGGCATATTGACAGGTAAACACGGCAACGTCGGTGATACACCAGCAGCCGGACGGTTTTCAGGCAATGCCGAATACCAGACCCGATACTGGAAGGACGACTATTTCAACGCGGTGGATGCTTTCAAGGCAGCCTGTGAAAACGAATCCATCGCACCATCGAATGCAGCACTGCGATGGCTGGCGCATCATTCTGATCTTGATCAGGATAAAGGCGATGGCGTGATTGTGGGTGCCAGCTCGCTGCAGCATTTCAACGACAATATGGGGGCATTGAAAGCCGGCTCGCTACCGCAAGCAGTCGTGGATGCTCTCGATTACGGATGGAACACGGCGCGCCCGAACTGTATCAAGTATTTTCGGCCGTGACCTTAGTCAGAACCGGATCGCTTCGATCGGGTCAAGTTGTATCGATTAGCGATTGCAGACAAAAGCAACGATGAGCCTGCCTATAAAAGAGCTAAAGCCGGGTTAAAAGCGCACTGCGAATGTCTTGAGAAACTGACTCGTAGCTACCAGAGCTTCGAATCCGATAGTGCGCGTTGCAGATACGATCAAATACGTGCTAAACATATCGCGATAGCTTTATCTCGGAGACAATCGATCTAAAGATGTCGATCTGACAGCTGACAAACCCATGTCAGCAGTTTTTATTCAAGAGCCTGCACTATCAAATTCGCGCGTCTTTAACCTGCATTGCTAACGCAAGGTGCAACGCAAGGTGCAACAGCGCAGACTTAACCTTGCAATACATGTCAGATTTGGTCGAGACAAGGTAACCGCCGTGCCCCCCAACAGTAGACATTTAAATTTCAAATAAGTCGTTTGAAAATTAGCTCTTTGAAGTAATGCTTCAGCGGTTCGTCAGAGTGGAATTGACGCGTCTTTGACACCACTACATTCCAGTTGCATAACTATTAAACTGAAACTCGAAGGTTGATTCAGACCAGTAGCACACTGTTCCTATATACTTTTCGCCATCTAGATTTACACCGAATGCACCATTGGTAAGTACTGTTTCTTCGTATTCTATGGCGTACTCAGCTGAAATTAACTCGCCTTTTTATTCTTTGATCGCTTTAAAAAGCAATTGGCTCATTCTTCTATCCTATGACTGGATTGGGGGCAACTTCGCCCCAGTTCCAACCCTCAGACCGTTTAGGTCCGTATTTTAACACTTCGCTTAAACCACTGGATCCGTCAGATATGACCGCCGACAATCTATGAATCCGCATTGCGGACTGTAGATTGTATCGTAAAGGGAAAAAGCGATGAAATTAGCATTGATGGCATGGCTAGTATTTTTCTTTGGTTTTGCATCAGAGATTTTGGTGGATTACCTAATGCGAAGCTATGATGGCAATATCAAAACGGGTGGGTTGCCACCTTCAGTTTGGTTTTTGATACAGATTGCGCTAGCTGCACTTTCTTTGTTATTGGCGTTTAAAGCAACTAGCCCACTACGGAAACTGTGGATACGTATCCTCTGTGTTGCAGCTCAATCTGTAGTTGCTTTTGTGATGTATTTCATTATTGGCTTAAGCTATATTTGTACGGCAGGAATCGATTGCTTTTAACGGTGGTGAAACTAGTGAATGTCACTTCGAAACCCACCCCGTTGTAGAATATGAGTCGCTTTATATTTAAACAACCCCATATCTATGAGGGTATATGAGGCAAGCTAAGGAATGCCTGTCTTGGCTTCAAGTTCTTTTTGCGATCATTCGCATAGCTCACGCAGTATACGAACGCTATCACCATGTGTCCGATCAACCCCCAAGATCAAATTTGGAGTAATCGCAGGTCACGCAACATTCGCCCAATCCAGCACTACCTTGCCACTTGAGCCGCCCAACATGTCTGCAAAACCCTGTTTGAATTCGGTTGCGGGATAGCGATGGGTAATGACCTTCGATACATCCAGTCCATTCTCGAGCATGGAAATCATCTTGTACCAGGTTTCAAAAATCTCACGACCGTAAACACCCTTTAGGGTTATGGACTTGAATACGATTCGAGACCAATCCACGGGACTCACACCCGGTGGTATCCCGAGCATGGCTATGCGCCCGCCCATAACCATCGATTCGATCATCTGATCAAGTGCTGCCTGACTGCCGGACATCTCCATGCCAATATCAAAACCCTGTTCAAGCCCTAGGCGATCAGTGGTTTCCCGAAGGTTTTCCGTTGCAACATTCACTGGTACAACATCCGTCACTGCCGCTGCCAGTGCCAGTCGCTCAGCATTGATATCCGTGATAACAATGTGTCTGGCACCGGCCTGGCGGGCAACAGCTGCCGCCATGATACCGATTGGTCCGGCGCCTGTGATCAGCACATCCTCACTGACAAGGTCAAAGCTCAATGCGGTATGAACAGCATTGCCTAACGGATCGAGAATTGCGCCGATGTCATCACCGATTGCTTCCGGCAATGGCACCACATTGAAAGCATCCAACTTTAAGTACTCAGCAAACGCGCCGTGCTCATTGACACCGATTCCGCGAGTCTCCGGATCAAGGTGGAATTTTCCGGAGCGTGACTGCCTTGATGTTTTGCCCACCAAATGACCTTCACCGCTAACACGCTGCCCAACCGTTACCGACGTAACGTTATTACCTACAGCAACCACCTCACCGGCAAACTCGTGCCCGACAATAAGTGGCAAGGGTACTGTTTTGGCGGCCCACTCATCCCAGTTCCAGATGTGAACATCAGTTCCGCAAATACCAGTTTTATTAACTTTAATAAGGACGTCATCATCACCGGGTACCGGAACCGGTACGTCGGTTAACGTCAGGCCAACCGACGGATCTGATTTAACCAATGCCTTCATGGTATCGCCGGTTGTGCTGATAACCGAGTCGCTCATGCCAAGGCTCCGCTCAATTTGCCTGCTTTCTCGAATGCTTCCAGAGCGCGCTCAAGATCTTCTCGACTATGCGCTGCGCTCATCTGCGTACGAATGCGAGCAGCGCCTTGCGGCACGACCGGATAGAAAAAACCGGATGCGTAAACTCCTTGATCATATAAATGCCGTGAAATCGATTGCGCAAGCTTTGCATCACCCAACATCACCGGGATGATCGGATGTTCTCCGGGCAGGAGTTCGAACCCGGTGTGCGTCAGCCCGTCACGCCAGAAGCGAGCGTTGTCGAAGAGTTGTTCCCGTAAGTGATCTCCGTTCTTCACCAGATGTAGCGCTTCGATACCTGCAGCAACCACAGCCGGCGGAAGCGAGTTGGAAAAAAGATAGGGTCTGGCGCGTTGCCTGAGTAAATCAATAACAGGCTGAGCGCCAGAGATAAAACCGCCGATGGCACCACCGAGTGCTTTACCCAGCGTACCGGTAATGATATCCACTTTATCCTCAACACCTAAATGGGCGGCCGTTCCCCTGCCCTCAGGTCCCATAAAACCGGTGGAGTGGCAGTCATCCACCATCACCATTGCATTGTATTGAGTAGCCAGGGTTGTAACGTCTTTGAGGTTGGCCAGGTATCCGTCCATCGAGAACACCCCGTCAGTGGCTATCATGATGAAACGCGCGCCATCGTCTCTTGCTGCCTTTAGCTGGGTTTCAAGGTCTTGCATGTCCGAATTTTTATAGCGATAGCGTTTCGCCTTGCACAATCTGATGCCGTCAATAATGGATGCGTGATTAAGCGAATCCGAGACGATCGCATCCTCGGCTGTCAGTAGAGGCTCGAACACACCACCATTTGCGTCAAAACACGCGGCGAACAGGATGGAGTCATCCTTGCCAAGAAACTCAGCGATTGCTGTTTCCAATTGCCGATGGAGATCCTGTGTGCCGCAGATAAAACGTACACTCGCCATACCATAACCGTGGCTATCCATTGCCTGCTTCGCCGACTCGATCAGTCGCGGGTTATTGGCCAGGCCCAGATAGTTATTCGCACACAGATTGATAATCTCTTTGTGTGCGGATTCATCATCAGTTACGGTGACCGATCCGGCCTGAGCGGAAAGCATGGAGCGCTCCGTTTTCCATAAACCGGCGCTCTGGATTTCTTCCAGAATCTGATTGACGTGACTCAGGTATTCAGTGGTCATACAAACCCCGAAGGCATAACAGTTGTATTGATAATATAGAGGAACTTTTTCCGTCTATAGGACATGTACAAATCAACGGATATATACCTCTATATCGACAAATCACTATTGAATCTGGATTTGAACAGCTGGGATAGTCGACAGAAGAGCCGGCTTTTTCTGACGGTTACCGCGTAACCAGCAAATCAGCCTGCCAGTTTGTAACATAGTGTGTCCGTTCCGAATGTCTCACTAAATTCTGCTCAACTCGCTCCTATCATTAGACAAACTGGTCGATAATAGATACAGCATGTTGGAGAAATGTTTGATGAATATGACAAACACCGGTACGAAGATCGACACGAATCACAAAGCCAGCACCAAATTGTTTCTACAAACCATTATGGTTGCAGCGCTGCTGTTCCTTGCAGCAGGCGTTACAACCGCGGCAGACCTGGTTAATCTGAATAAAGCCAGTGCAGCAGCTATCCAGCAGAATCTGATTGGTATAGGGCCTATCAAAGCGGAGGCAATTGTCTCCTACCGAAAGAAGAACGGTAAGTTCTCAAGTATCGATGATTTACAGAGCGTCAAAGGCATCGGGCCGGGTCTGATCAAGAAGAACAAGCGTTACCTGTCATTAAGCAAAGGTGCAGTGGCCGGTGACGACAAGAAATACGCGGCCGCAAAAAAACAGGCTAAAGCAAAAAAATCATCAACCAGCAGCTCTGCTAAAAAGAGCACTACCGCAAAAAAGAGTAAAACGGCTAAAACAAGCGACACGAAAAAGACTGCCAAGAAATCCACAAAGAAGGACAAAAAGTCTAAAACCAGTAAGTCGAAAACAACGTCTAAATCCAAATCGACTACTGCCAAGTCAACGTCAGATTCAAAAGCCAAGAAAAAGAAAAAGAAGAAAAAGAAGAAATCAGCACCGGCGTCTTGACGGGGCTGGTGCTTACAAAAGCCGGTTAAACGTTTTCTGTTAAAGCCTCGGCCACCGTCTGACCTATCTGCATCGGTGACTCCGAGATAACAGCACCTGCAGCCAGTAACGCTTTCTTTTTGTCTGCAACCGATGCACCACCCCGGCGCTGGATTGCACCGGCATGCCCCATACGCCGGCCTTCCGGTGCTGATTGTCCACCTATCCAGGCAACAACCGGCTTTGAGCGACCAAGTACACTGGAGCTGTTGATGAAATCCGCTGCAGCTATTTCCGCCTCGCCGCCTATTTCACCAACCATGACAATGGCATCTGTTGCATCATCTTCAGCAAAGCAACGCAACGCATCGACAAAAGAAAAGCCGTGGATTGGATCGCCACCGATGCCTATTGCAGAGGACTGGCCAAGGTCAGCATCCGTTAATTGCTGCGCGACTTCGTAAAGCATGGTCGATGCACGCGAGATAATCCCGATACGCCCCGGTACGAAAACTTCCGATGGCATTACACCCATTAGGCACTCACCCGGTGTAATGATACCAACGCAATTTGGGCCGATAAGTGTGGTGGGATGGTGATTCAGTGCGGCTCTGACGCGTACCATATCAAGAATGGGTACACGTTCTGTCACGCAAACAACCGTATCAAGCTCGGCTTCAATCGCTTCAGTCATCGCGCGACCGGCAAACGCCGGTGGTACAAAAACCGTACTGGCATCTGCACCGGTAGCACTTACAGCCTCTGATACCGTGTTGAATACCGGTAGGCCGAGATGTTCAGTGCCACCCTTGCCGGGAGAGACTCCACCGACAAGCTGCGTGCCTCTGTCCAACGCGATCCGGGCATGATAGGTAGCCTGCCTTCCTGTAAGGCCCTGGCAGATAACCTTTGTATTACTGTCAACGAGAATCGACATCGGTTACGGTTGTTTTAGTCGTTTGGGTAACTGTGGTCGTGTCGGCGTCTTCAGGGGTACCACCGGGTGTTTCAGTCGATTTTCTACCTCCGAGAATACTCTGGAGCCGTGCCATCATTCCGCCACTCTTATTATCCGGATTTTTAAGTTTTCGCTGCTCATCAGCGAGCGCCACAGAATGCTGCGCGGCACTTTCCAGATCTGTATAGCAGTGAAACGGTGTTCCAATCTGTCGTAGCTCTTGTATCGCCTCATCAGACTCCACACCTGCCAGACGAACTACAACCGGTGGCACTTCTTCTACCGGCATCGCTTTAACAAGATCACGCATTACCTTGCTCACGGTGCCACAACGCATGACGCCGCCTCCAAAAACATTAACCAGAACAACATCAAAGCGGCTGTTCGCAAACAGAATGCGTAAGCCTTCAGTTAATTGTTCACTCGTTACCGACGGCGGCACATCCAAAAAGTTACCGGGCACGCCACCACAGGTGGTTATGGCGTCATTTGTCGCCATGGCGAGCCCTGCACCGTTACTCAAACACCCAATGTTGCCGTTGAGATCGTGATAGTTCAGTCCTGCCACCCGTGCATCATGTTCAGCCCGGCTGAGAGTTTCGTTAGCCTCCAGTTCTTCACGGTGACCTTGCCGGAAAACCGAATTGTCATCCCAAATAATCGACGCATCGAGCACAACCAGATTCCCGTCGGGAGTAAAACCGAACGGATTCAATTCTATTAGTGTTGCATCGCGGCTGATAAATAACTCAAACAGTGATGTAGCCAGTTGAGTCAACGCGTCTTGATGTCCAGGTGAGTCAGAAAGACATTCACCTATCTGTGTAAAAACAGGATCAAGCGCGTCGCTACCGTTGTTATCGAAAGTTGCGATGTCAAAAGGAAAACGCTGGATTCCTGATGCGGTACCTGCTCGACTGATTCGATTGTCGGCAACCGCTTGTGCTTCGACAGACACACCACCGGCCTTACTGGCCAGGCACACAACCTCACCGGTTTGTGCGTCAACGGTGAAAGCGATGTAGAGTTCATCGATGATCTCGACAAACTTTTCGATGTACACACGGTTGACCGGTTGACCCAATGCACCCGTTTGTTCAGTCACCAGTGTTCTGCCAAGCATTCGATGACTATGCTCGCGCACCTCGTCAGCGGTATCGACGAATCGGACACCGCTTTCAGCACGCGATGAGTCTACAGCCGCAGCAGATGAGCCATTGTGTTTATCGATAAAGTAACCGAGAGCACGACCACCGGCTTGTATCTGGGCTTTAAGCACCAGTCTGGATGGCATCAATTGTTCAGCAAGAGCAGCGGCTTCTTCATCACTGCGCGCCAGAAACCCTTCCGGTATACCGATACCGAGTTCGACAAGAACTTGTTTGGACTGATATTCCGTCAGTTCCATAGGCGGGAAATCCAGAGCAAAGGCCGGTTAACGCTTACAGGAATACCATCGCAACAGTAACAGCCTGCGACAGTCTGGTATACCAGATCAAGCTATCAGCAAACGGTTACCTTGGCAATACCAACCGGAAAACCGCAGTCCATATACGCCGCAAGAACGGACTCAGTGACAGGTTATTGGCGGGAAGCCACTGAACGCATAAGTGAAGCGAGGTGATCAGCGCTACGAGAATCATAGTAATACTTAAAGCGTGACTAAAAGTAATAACGAAATGACAGATCGAAAGAGCACTAAAAATACTTCAACAGTAATTGCGCGATAATCTGCAGCCCTCTGTTAGAAACCATAGGTAAAACTAACAAACGAATCATCGTCGTTGAGCGTTTCGCCACCGTCCGGCTCGATGCGTCGTGCCCGGTAACTGAATTTGACCGCGCCACCCGGAATTCTCACTGAAATACCTGCCTCTAGCAGTGTTTGTCGCAAAGACTCGCCATCGAAAACGTCGACATCAAATTCGAGTTGGAACAGATCACTCAACACTTGTCGATAGCCCGCACGCAATAACGTCAGTGTTTCACTCAGATCCTCTTGCGGATTGTTATCAATGTCGACAAGTTCGGTATCGCGCGTACCCACACCGGCTTCAACAAATAAAGCTTGTTCCGGTGTAGAAATTACGCTGTAGCCCAGGCCACCGATTAACAACAACTGCCGGTCGATTAATATCGGACGATCCGTACGAATGCTGGCCTCGCCGAATCCGTAAAATTGTGTACTGAACCAGTAACGAGGTCGGTACCCTAATTCAAACGCGTTGCTACCACTGTCCGGGCGAATCCAGTCAACGTAGACAAAGTGACTGAGTGGTCGCGACTGATTTTCAGCACGCAAACGCAGTCGCGTAGCACTACCTTCATCACGGAACACCGTGCCACCCTCTATTCCACCGGTCCACTGTGCATGTGCAGGCAAACTGAATAGGTTGCAACACACCCATAACAACAAGACCAGAAATACGTGGTAACCACGCCTTACACGGATAACATCGACTACATCTTGTATTTTTGCATTCATGTCCGGAGTGTAGACTGTCGAATACTGTAAGCAGATTACCGTGTGGTCGGTGCAGCCAACGCGATGCGTTGGGCGCTGATTACAAACCTGTTTATTGAGCCGATTTTGGATCGGAATTGCTGGCAACCGCACTCGCCGCCTGTCGATCAGCATGATAAGACGAACGCACCATCGGCCCGCTGGCTACGTGTGCGAAACCGATTTCATCACCATAGACCGCCAGTTCATCGAATTCATCGGGCGTGACGAACCGATCGATCGGCAAGTGATCGCGTGAAGGTTGCAGGTACTGGCCCAGCGTTAACATGTCTACCTTATGTTCACGTAAATCGCGCATAACTTCGCGCACCTCTGAAATTGTCTCGCCCAGTCCCAACATTAATCCGGATTTTGTCGGTACAGCTGGGAATTTCTCTTTATGTTGTTTCAGCAGATTCAGTGACCACTGGTAATCAGAGCCCGGCCGGCACTGCCGATACAAACGCGGTACGGTTTCCAGATTGTGATTAAACACATCCGGTGGAAACCCTTCCATTGAATTAAAGGCTTTGTCCATACGACCACGGTAATCAGGCACCAGTACTTCCACTTTGATTCCCGGGTTTAGTTTACGCACCTCGCTGATACAGGCACTGAAATGCGAAGCTCCGCCATCGCGTAGATCATCGCGGTCCACAGACGTAATCACAACATAGGTCAAACCGAGTTGCGCGATGGCGTGAGCCAGATTGGCCGGTTCATCCGGATCGAGGGGGTCCGGTCGTCCATGCGAGACATCACAAAACGGACAACGTCGTGTACAGATGCCACCCATAATCATGAACGTAGCCGTACCGTGGCTGAAACATTCACCCAGGTTCGGACAACTGGCCTCTTCGCAAACGGAGCTCAGATTCAACTCGCGCAGCATTTGCTTGATTTCCTGGACGCGCGGATGCGAGTGCGCCTTAGCCCGTATCCAGGCCGGCTTACGCGGCAAATCTGTAGTGGGTTTAACCTTAACGGGTATACGTGAAAGCTTGTCAGCGCCGCGCTGAAATTTTTCCGGATCGTTGCGTGAAGGTGCAGTGAATGACATGTTAACGGTTCAGCTCTCGGGTATTGATGCAGGATAACAGGCTGCAGAAAAAATCTCTGCCAACTCCAATCCTGCTTTTAAAACAGGTGATTGTGATGTGTCTGCTATTGGCGCTTGTCGTACTACCGTATCGTTTTTCTGCAACTGCGGTTGTAACCGCTGCAAAACGCCCAGCTCCTGCAATGATGTCACCGGCAATCGGGCATAACCACACGGGTTAATACGACTGAACGGGGACAGATCAAGATCCACATTCAATGCTACCCCGTGATAGGAATACCCACGACTCACACGCAGACCTAACGCCGCAATTTTTGCGCCGTCCACGTAAACGCCGGGTGCATCGCGACGACTGCTGGCACTAACCCCGTATCGCTCCAGGAAGTCGATGACTGTGTTTTCCAGCAAACTGACCAGATCGCGCACACCTATGCCCGCACGGCGCAGGTTAATTAAGGTGTACATAACTATCTGGCCCGGACCATGATAGGTCACCTGACCACCTCTGTCACAAGCAACGACCGGGATTTCACCTGCATCCAGTACGTGCTGCGGATCACCGGCCTGGCCCAATGTGAACACAGGATCATGTTCGAGTAACCAGATCTCGTCAGTTATATCCGGCGTTCTATCAGCGGTAAACGCGCGCATGCGTTGCCAAACAGGTTCGTACCCGCACCGATCAAGCTGTTTGATGATTACCGTTGAGCTGATAGTGTGATTTACCCGATTTCAATAGGCTCGATCTTGATAAACGAAACTATTACCCGTTGAGATCAAAGTTTAAAGACAATATCAGGGCAGTCGTTCAACGATGCATAAACACCTTCAAGGTGAGCCTGATCACGCGCCACAAAGGTGACTGAAACAGATGTGTATTTACCTTTACTACTTCGCTGTTCGCGCACGTTGCAATCGGCATCCGGTTCCAGATGAGGACGAACCAGTGCTTCGACCGTATGCACAAACGTATCACTGCTTAACCCCATCGCTTTAACAGTCACTTGTGCAGGAAACTCAAGCAGTGATTCTGTCATAAACGCTTTACTGCCACTTGTCGCAAGTCGCCTAAGCTTAGCTTTGACGCAACTACTCTTACTTGAAGTACCGCAATATGCCGTGCTTGACCCGTGTCAGTACATTGCCCTCTTCCACTTTACGCAATGCCAGTAACGGCGCCTCACCTACCACTTCGTCACCGGATGTCAGCACAACACGACCGAACTGCTGACCTAGTCGCGCCGGCGCTTTTATGTAATTTCTCAGTTCAATCTGACTTTCGAGAAGATCCACTTCATCACGTGGAACAGTGACATACCAGTCATCGCCGACTCCCAATGGTAATAGATCCTCGTCGCCCATCCAGATCCGTGCTTCCCGAACGGTTTCACCCGCTGCATAAACACGTTTGGTTTTGAAAAATCTAAACCCGTAGTTCAACAAACGCTGACTCTCATCAGCACGTACCTTTTCACCTTTGGCACCCATAACGATGCTGATCAGTCGATGATCATTGCGCACCGCTGATGCAACAAGACAGTAACCCGCAGCTTCCGTGTGCCCGGTTTTGATGCCATCGACAGAGTCATCGCGCCATAGCAACTTATTACGGTTGGGCTGCGCGATGTTATTGAACTCAAACTGTCTGACTGCGTACAGAATATATTCTTGCGGGTAATCGCGAATTAACGCGCGCGACAGAATGGCGAGATCACGGGCGGTGGTTAAATGATCCGGGTGCGGCAGTCCGGATGAATTTTCGTAGAACGTGTCGCGCATACCGAGTTCGCCCGCTGCGTGGTTCATCAGGCTGACAAATCCTTCTTCACTGCCGGCGACATGTTCCGCCAGTGCAACACTGGCATCATTGCCCGACTGAATGATAAGTCCTTTCAGCAAGTCCCACAATTTGACCTCTTTGCCTGACTCGATAAACATGCGCGACCCTTCCATGGACTGTGCTTTTTCGCTGATGATGACATCGTCATCCCAGGCAACCGTGCCGCGATCAACTTCCTGCGAAACCACATAGGCTGTCATCATTTTGGTCAAAGATGCCGGCTCCATGCGTTCATCAGCATTGGATTCCGCCAACACCCTGCCACTGTGGTAATCAACCAGCATGTAGCTTTTGGCAGACAGTTGAGGTGGTGCAGGTAGCGGCCCGGCGGATACCGATGCACAGGTGGTGATCAACAGGGCGAAAGCGAGTCGTTTTGCCACTCTGGAATGGCTCCACCGACAGACCGGTGATCTAAAAAAAATCAAACAATTAGCCAAGCCGGACAGCATCAGCAAGGTGGTGATTCGAGCGCCTGATAGAACATCACGCATCATACATTTTCGCTCCGACGAGATTGGATCGGTTTAATGATCAAGTAGCGGCTGGGCTAGTATAAAACCAGCGGGCCAAGCATGCCATCCGCAGCGATGAAAATAAATTTTACCACCGTCTTAGCAGCGCGTCTTTGCACGGCTTGCCAGGGAGAGAACTGCGGAATTTCGGCTGTTACAGTTGCAACAGCTGGTAGCTATTGATACCTACCCGTTGTAATTCCAACAGAATACTGTCAATCGGCACCTCGTGCGGGACAGGTCCTATCTGTACTTTGTGCAGTTGCCGCTCGTTATCAACCGCGATAATAGCCGCATCTTCATTAACTGCCCGGTTAACCCGGATGCGCATGGCTTCAGCATTACTTCTACTGGAAAACGCACCCACCTGAATGACTGTACCGCGGACGCTTACCGGCTCAGTCACAGATGCGACGACAGGAGCGAGTACCGGTTCGATTGCCGTGGCTTCCTGTGTGATTGTTTGCGCTGCGGTGTTTACGTTGCTGCTCGCCAACACGATGACATCCGGATCCGGTTGCGCATCTGTGGTCTGCACGACAGTTTCGGGTTGGGGCGCTTTGGCAACCAGCGGTTTCTTTGCAGGTTCTGATAAATGATTGGAGAGCGCAAGCAACGACACATTGGCCGTTCCGGTTTCTAAAACACCAAGTCGTGCTGCCGCGCCGTATGAGAGATCGATGACGCGATCATCCACAAACGGACCGCGATCATTGACTTTAACCACCAGCTGCCGTCCGTTATCCAGGTTCGTCACTTCTACAAATGTCGGTAAGGGCAGATGCTTGTGCGCCGCCGTCATGTTGTACATGTTGTAGGTTTCACCACTCGATGTTTTTCGGCCATGGAATTTACTGCCATACCATGACGCGACACCCCGCTCCGAAAATCCGCGCGCGGTGTCCATCACGCGGTACTGCTTGCCAAAAACTTCGTAGCTTGCCGGATTACCGATTCGCGATTTAGGCAAATCACGCGGCGCTTCCGCTTTGCCGTAAGCCACCATCGACGCTATACCCGGCCCATCCACAGATGTTTGCTTGTACGTTTCCGGATTGCCGGGTGTTGGCGGTAACGTTGTGCAGCCTGCAAACATGCCAGCCAGCAGCGTTAGGACCAGAGCGTTAGAACGGTTAAACGTTTTCATCGAGTGCCTTGCTAAGTTCGTGCACCGCCATTGCGTACAAACGACTGCGGTTATAGCGCGTTATCACATAAAAATTATGGAAACCAACCCACAACTGGTTGCCATCACCGGTTTCCAGCTGCATCAACGATTTTTCTTTTTCCGAATAGGCAGTAGTGCGTATACCAACACTGTGTAACTGCCGGCGCCGCAGTTGCGGATCCAATCCTTTTGTCAGCAGGTTCGAATAGTCTGCAGTACCCGGTTTTACCCGCTCAGCCACCGGGTCATTGGCAATCCAGCCATGCACAGAAAGGTAATTTGCAACGCTGCCAATAATATCCGCATGGCTTGACCACAAATCGCGCGTACCATCGTTATCAAAATCCACCGCATAGTGTCGATAACTACTGGCAATGAACTGTGGCATACCCATCGCCGCCGCATAGCTCCCCTTTATTGCCAGAGGATCAAGAGATTCTTCTTTGGCAAGCAATAAAAACTCACGCAGTTCATTACTGAAAAATTTGGCGCGCCGCGGATAATCAAAAGCGAGCGTTGCCAGCGCCGAGAGCGCTTCATCCTTGCCTTTGTAACGTCCATAAAAGGTTTCAACACCAATGATCGCGGCAATCACAGAAGCCGGCACGCCGTATCGCGCCTCCGCCTCATCGAAGAGTTTTTTATGTTCTACCAGAAACTGCCGGCCGGCATCGATGCGTTTCGGTTTTATAAAAATCTGGCGATACTCACCCCAGTTCAATGTCTTTTCAGCAGGCTTGGAAATCCGTTCGATCACTGATTGCTGACGGGTCGCGCGCGAGAGTTGTAAAGTCACCCAGTCTTTTTCGAGTAGCGTTTTTTTAACGGTTTCGTCAACCCAGGCCTGGACATCGGCACGTTCCAGATAACTACCGGATTCCGCCTGCGAAGGCAGTGCAAACACTAGCGACAGCATGAAGGCTGGAATAACTGCGATCAGCCAGCGGCAGGGCCTGCCTGGCAATGGCAAAGACTCAGTTTTGATGGATATGGGATTCAAGCGCACCGTAAATACCCGGATGGTGGTTGGATTGGGCCAACCTGTAAAGATAGACCATGGAGTGCAAGTGCGCCCGTCTTGTTTGACGGAAAATCAGATCATTTTCATTACAACTTAGGTTGCTGCAACCAGCTTTGTCGCAACCACCTGATACGGCAATCAGGAATGGCTATCCCACAGCCACCGCGTAGACGTCAGCGGCATTGGTGCAGAAAAGCCGATCACGTTCGGCCGCCGTGAAATCCGCCGTGATCGCATCGAATATTGAATACAGTGTATTGAAATCCACAAACAGACTGTCAACCGGATAGTTGGATGCGAACATACAACGCTCCACCCCGAATATATCGATCGTCTTCAACACCACCTCCCGATTGGCATCCAGCGTGAACGCGTTATCGGGTTCACCCAGACCGGATATTTTTATTCGCGTTTGCGGTAACACGGCAAGTTCGCGCAAGGCCGCCTCCCAACCGGACAAACTCTCTGCCGTACGATCACCCGGCAGACCGGTGTGATTGATAATCAGCATCGTGCTGTCATCATGCCGCGCGAGGTCAAGCGCTTCGGGTAAGTGCCACCACGGTGTTTGCAGCTCGAAATGCAAACCATAGTTTGACAGTTGCTTGAACCCGTTAATAAATGCCTGATCGTTCATGCTACTGCGCCCCTGCCCGGGCCTGTCATACACCCGGGGTTTCTGACGCACCGAGCGCACAAACGGGAAGGCCGCCGTTTGTTCAAGTACCGAGCCCAGATCGTCGCGATCAAGCCAGATTTGAGCAGCATGCGCCTGTGGACGTCCACAGGACTCCTGCAGTGCGTGTAGCCAGTGCAATTCACCGATCGGATCGCTCGGGTTCCACTCGCCTTCCATTGTTACGGACGCCACCACATTCCATGGTTTTACTGCTGCATCATAATCAGGTGGCATAAACGGCTTGCAGATAGCGGAATAGTCGCCGTAGCGAAAAGGTATCAACGGTCGACGGCATAGCCAGGGATGGTTGTCATCCTGCGGGTGCCAAAAGTGATGATGGCAATCAAGAATACGAAGCTCTGGCATGCCGGTCCCTTACCTGTTTCTGAGTTATCCCGGGTTACAGTTCGCGCCCGGCGCGATGCTCACCCCAGCGGATCTGCAGCGTAGCACCAATTTTCGCCAGCACCTTCGGCGGCAAGCGATCCGGTTTGGGCTCGCGTTGCATAGCATCGAGCAGCGTTGACTCATGGCCACTGGCAAGTTCAGCAACCAGTTTACCGCCAATCGTGCCACGTGCCGTACCCAGACCGTTCTGACAACAGGCACTGTAGACACCCGGGGCTATTTCGCCAAACACCGTACCGCCGTTGCGTGCCATACACAAACGGCCACCCCAGCGGTATTCCATTTGAACATCGTCAAGCATTGGAAAGCGCACACTGAATGATCGGTCATGCGTCGCAGAGACGTCTTTAAGACGTGCTTCATTGATCGTCATTGACGGATCGTAGCTGGCGCGGTTTCGAATGATCAAACGATCACCACCGACACCTGAGACGCGTCGTACTGTTGTACCCAATGCATCTGCCGGTGTTAACGCCCAATGAGATTCCCCACCGAGCGCTGCAATTTCATGTGGCGTCAGCGCCCGCGTCATCGAACCATACGTAAACACGTGGGCCAGATGCCGGGTGTAAAATCCGAAACTTTGCAGATGACCGTTAACGGTTACAAAAAGCCGAGATGCTCTAACAGAACCATCCGGTGTGCTGACACGCCACTCATCACCTTGTTGTCCGATTGATATCACCGGTGAAAATTCAAACAGTCGAACACCCCGATTTTCTATACCCTCTGCCAGTAAACGTGTGTACAACGCCGGTTGCAGCATGGCCGTTCCCGGCGTTTGCAAACCGTCGATGTAAGCGCTTGATCCGGTAACAGCGTGCATGGCATTGCCGTCCAGCCGTTTCCAGGGCTCGTTTAGTTCGTCGAGGTTTCGCACATAAGTATCGTTATGTGTTTGACCACGCTCAGACAAGGCGCCATTGATCTTACCGCTTAAGCGTATCGCTTCCTCAGGCATGGCAAACTCGTCACGCGCTTTGATCGCATAATCAATGGCAGCACGATTCAGTCGAATTTCTCGCCGTGTATTGTCGAGTTTGCTGTTGTCAGCACCCGTGCCGGTATCGCGCGTATAGCCGGATGCGGTCAGTTCGTGCGGTACATCTATCATGAAACCTGAGTTACGTCCGGACGCACCGGTTGCTACCTGCGTGGCTTCAAGCACCACAATAGTCTGTTGCGGGTGCAGCTCGGTCAGACGTCTGGCAGCTGACAAACCGGCAAAGCCGGCACCGATCACCAGCCAGTCGCAGTCAATGTTACCTGCAAGGCTGTTTCGTTTTGTCGCCGGCGGCAGAATCGCATCCCAGGCCGCCGGACCCGGATCAACCGGCAACTGACTGACTGTGTGTTGCATTAATGCTCGGTGTTTAACGCATCAACAGCAGGTATTTCCCGTTCACGACGGGCAATGTAATCACGCAAGGCTTCGTCAACTGACACATCGAGTGTTGGCTCTTCATAACTGTCCAGCAACTTTCCGACTTCGGTCAATGCGCGCGCTGTGATCTCGCGGCTGCCGTCAGCAATCCATTGCTCAATCGAATTGTTGTCAAACAGTGTTGGCATAAAAAAAGCGCTTTGAAATTTCTCCAGCGTGTGCGCGTGTCCGAGATAGTGACCACCCGGACCGATATCGCGTACTGCTGCCAGACCCTCGTCGAAGTCATCCCAGCGAATCCCCTCGGCCATCCGATAAGCCATTGCGCACTGTTCAGCATCGACAACAAATTTCGCCATCGAGCAATGCATACCGGCTTCATTCCAGCCTGCCGAATGCCAGAGGTAGTTCGCACCGGAGAGCATCACGGCCATCAATGTTGATGCACTTTCGTAACCGGCCTGCGCATCAAGTGTTTTGGCGCCACCCAGTGTGTTAGATGTACGCCACGGGACATCGTAGTAACGCGCCAGCTGACCGATCATGAAATTCATCAGACTGATTTCAGGTGTGCCTGCCATCGGTGCACCGGATGCCATGGATACCGTAGACAGATAGTGACCGTAAATCGCAGGACAACCTTTGCGCACCACCTGTGTATAGGCCAGTGCTGATAGCGCTTCAGCATTCAATTGCGCAACTGCGGGTGCAGTGGAGGCTGGTGTATTCGCACCTCCAAGTACAAATGGCGAACACAGTACCGGTTGATTGCGGCGATTAAACGCACGCATTGCGCAGAGCATCGTCTCGTCCCAGACCAATGGCGAATTACCGTTGCAATTACCGGTTACAACAGCGTGCTCTTCAAGAAATTCTTCACCAAACAGAATCGCACACATATCCAACACATCTTCGGCGTTACGACCCGAAGTTGTCATGCCCATAAATGTTTTGTCGGAGTGTTTCATGGACGAGTACGTGATGCGCAGATGACGATGCGACACCACATGATCCATCGGTTCGACAATGTGATGGGCGCTCGAATGAATGCAGGGCAGTACGTGTGAGAGTTTGTGAAAGTCGGCCAGATCGTCGAGCGTCGGACCACGTCGTTTGTCCTGACGATCGCGCAGGTATGGTGCACCGGTCATCGGTACAAACATCGAGTAGTCACCACCGAACGGCAGATTGTTTTGCGGGTTGCGCGCATGAAACGTAAAGCTCGATGGAATCGTTTTGATTAATTCGCGTACAAGCCCGCGGTCGAGATGAACACGATCGCCATCGCGTATGTCGGCACCGGCTGCACGCCAGTCGGCAATCGCCTGATCATCACGGAACACCACACCGACATCTTCAAGAATTGCCATGGATGCATCATCGATCTTCTCGATTTGCTCCTGACTCATCGGCTCTACCAGCGGCAATTGACGTTTCAGTGCCGGCAGCATGGCGGTGTTGCGCTTCGCACGCTTTTTACGCAATGCATCACGCCCGCCACGGCGTGTACGTCCCTCAGCAAGACCCGGATGTCGAGCACTTGCGCCTGCTGAACCTGACGACTCTTGTGTCATACCAGACGGTCCCCATCTGCTGGATCTGACAGATCAAACCAGATTGTTTTTAATTCTGTGTACTGCTCATGTGCATGCACACCGTTGTCGCGCCCGCCAAACCCGGATTGTTTGTAACCACCGAAGGGCGTGGTAATATCACCTTCGCCATAACAATTGACAGTGACTGTACCGGCGCGAATAGCACGCGCTGACCGAAGCGCCCGCCGTCCATTTGCCGAGAACACGCTGGCGGTTAATCCGTAAGGTGATGCATTGGCTATTTGAATCGCCTCATCGGATGACGAGACCGGTATGACAGACAACAGCGGACCGAAGATTTCTTCCTGTGCGATTTTGTCATCAGGCGAAACGTTATCGATAATTGTGGGTTCGATAAACGGACCATCACTCGTACCACCGCGCACAACCGAACCACTACCGGTCATCTGCAGATAACCCTTCACTTTATTAACGTGCTCGCTGTCGATCAATGCACCGAGATGGTTGGCTGGATTCAGCGGATTGCCCGTGCGCCAACTACGCACTCGCGTCTCTATGTGTCCAAGCAGCTCATCTTTAACCTGCCGATCAACGATCAATCGCGAACAGGCCGAGCAGTTCTCCCCCATATTCCAGAACGCACCATTAACAATATGATCGGCAACCAGATCAAGGTCTTCAGCATCATCAAACACCAGCGCCGGATTCTTACCCCCACATTCGAGAACTACGCGTTTTAAATTACTGTCAGCGGCGTAGCGCAAAAAACGGCGGCCAGTTTCTGTCGATCCGGTAAACGTAACAAGGTCAATATCCGGATGCACACCGAGCGGTTCACCAACGGACGGACCATCACCGGGTAACACTTGCAGCACCCCATCAGGCACACCAGCCTCACTGGCAAGCTCGGCAACTTTCAACGCCGTCAGTGTGGTTTGTTCTGCCGGTTTAACCAATACCGAATTACCGGCAGCAAGCGCCGGCGCAATTTTCCAGGCAAGCATCAGCAACGGAAAATTCCAGGGCAACACGGCGGCAACAACACCGACAGGCTCACGTTGTACAAGCGCCATCGCATCATCGCCAACAGGTGCCGACTGATCGTATATTTTGTCTATCAGTTCAGCATGCCACTTGATGGTGTTAATCGATTCAGGTAAATCAATTAACACACAGTCACGGATCGGTTTACCGCTATCGATTGACTCCATCACAGCAAGTTCGCGGCGATTACGCGTCATTAGTTTGCACAGACGGATCAAAACATCCTTACGATCTGACGGGTGCATGCGTGACCAAATGCCTTGTTCAAACGCCTGCCGCGCCTTACCCACTGCTTTGTCTACATCTGCACTACTGCAACCGCCTATCTCTGCCAGTGTTTCACCGGTCGCCGGGTTAGTGGTGGCGAACGCGTTACCACCGGCAGTAGAGAATCGCCCGTCAATAAACGGCATATGCGGCAGATCAATCGATGCAACGAGCGCACGGTATTCACCCTCGGTCAGTAATTCGCTCATGCACGTTTCTCCCGCTGCCCGATTACCGAGACCGGTGCAGCCACGCCGCGCGCATCACCTGTCTTTAACGTTTCCGCCTCAATCTGTTCAATCGTCGTGTTCATGGTGTTGACCACTTCCGCAAGCGCTCGCTTCTCGTCCTTGTTAAGCGGTTGCAGTGGTTTGCGTGGAGGCCCGGCATCAATACCCCTGAGTGTCAGGCCGTACTTTATGCACTGAACAAACTTGCCACCCTGCTCCAGCACACGCATCAACGGCAGCATGGCTGACATGATGCGACGGCCCTTGTCGAAGTTGCCTTCAAGTGCACAAGCTTTGTAGAGCGCAATGTGTGCTTCCGGCGCAAAGTTGGAACCTGCACACACCCACGAGCGCGCACCCCAGGCAAAAAATTCAAGCGCCTGATCATCCATGCCACACGACAACTGGATGTTGGGGTACTCGCGGGCCAGCATATGCAATCGATTCGGATCACCGGAACTCTCCTTGATCGCGCAGAAGTTCGGATTGCGCCCCAGGCGATCGAGCGTTTCCTCGTCCATATTGACCGACATCCGCCCGGGATAGTTGTACAACATGACAGGCAAGCTAGCAGCACGTTCGATAGCCATGGCGTGAAGTGCGATTTCACGCCCGGTTGGATAGGCATAAGGTGGTGTGGTGACAAGCAGTGCATCTGCACCGGCTTTCACTGCCGCTTCTGCATAAGCTACCGAATCTTCTGTGCGGATAGCACCGGTACCTATGATTAACGGTACGCGTTTATTAATAACATCGTTCGCGGTTCTCATCAGCGATACACGTTCATCAAAGGACTGGGCATAGTATTCACCGGTCGTCCCTGCGATGATCAAACCGGCCACTCCTGCATCAATCAGCAGATCGATAGCAGCAGCAAACCTGTCTGTATCAATCGCGTAGTCGGCTGTGTGAGGTGTAACAACGGGTGTGTAAATACCTTCAAATTTCATCATCCAACACTCTCCGAAGCGTCAGCAGTTTCCAATACATCAAACGGCAATGCGTCAGGCTGTACATATTTATCGATTTCAACACGTGATAATTCCCAATGCGCAAGCGTCTCGGCGACAGCACCGGATACGCACCGCTTTTCGATTGCCGCAATTAACCTGTCATGCTGATCACAAGCCACGTCCACTTGCGAGTTCGCGCCTGACAACGCAGACCGGTAGAAGCGGTGACTCATACGCGTGTGGTCGATCAACAAGCGTTCGAGGCTCGGTGACAAATAGGGTGAAGCTGCCATTTCTCCGATCGCCTCGTGAAAACGATGGTTTTGCTCGACCATATCTGCAACGGCCGCATTGCTAACAGCCCGTCGAAATCGCATTTGAATTTTTTTTAACGTCACCAATTGATCGGCGCTGGCATGCTCGACCGCAAGGCGTGAAATGGCGGCATACACCATCGGTGCTGTCTGGAAGAAATTTCGCATCGTCACCATGTCCATCGATGACACATGCGCACCGCGATGCATGGTCAACTGTACATACCCTTGACCTGCCAGACGTTGCAACACCTCACGTAGCGGTGTGCGCGACAATCCGTACTGCTGACAAAGCACCACTTCATCCAACGCCTGACCGGGCGCAAGATCCAGCGACAGAATGCGTCGCTGCAGCTGAGTCAGCGCACGTTGTTTGTTATCTGATTTCACTGAATTAGCCGTGCAGTCCCAACCTGTGCAAAGCCGCAGTATACAACATGTATACAAAAAGACAGACCTGAAAAAGGGCTAACGGCATCCGCTACAAGGATTTGCGTACCCGCGGCCCTGCCCTACACTCATCGAGAGTCTGATAGTCAGAACCCGATAGTCAGCGATAGTTACCCTCTAAACTCCGGGCCCAGCGACGCGGTGGGCGTATTCAGAACCCCTAAAAACCGGGTTTGGGTGGTTTGACGGGCAGCCGCTATCGAAAGTGGCATTCAGCGGCATTCAGGACACGCACAAATGCCACTTACGGGTGGTTTGATCGGAGAGCTGTAACGTTATCAGACCGCGTTGCAGGTAAAGCAACGGTGCCAATATTGTCAGTTTGACGTTAGAATAGCGCGCTTTGTCTTTTTTATCGTGGGAACGAGGGTCTATGGCCCTTCTCTACTTCCTAGCTTCCTAGAGGAATCAAAAATATGAGTTGGTCTGGAATAATTCCGCTGCTATTCGGTATCGGTGGGTTGTTTGTCGCGTACAAGATCTACGAAATGCTAATCGCTTATCCCGAGGGCGATGGTGAACTTAAATCGATAGGTGACGCCATTCACTCCGGTGCGATGGTGTTTATGCACCGCGAATACAAGATGCTCGCAATATTTGCAGCCATACTGATCGTATTGATTCTGATCTCTCCGCTGGGTATCGGTACTGCCTTTGCGTTTATTGTCGGTGCGTTATGCTCAGCTGGTGCCGGCTACCTCGGCATGTTCTCGGCTACCAAGGCAAACGTACGCACAACCGTCGCTGCACATGAAAAAGGTCAGGCTGAAGCACTGACTGTGTCGTTTTTCGGCGGCTCGATTATGGGTTTGTGTGTTGCTGCGCTCGGTCTGTTCGGACTGGGGCTTCTCTACCTGTTCTTTGGCGGCAGCGCCGAGTCCATCCACGCGATCCACGGTTTCGGCATGGGCGCGTCGAGCGTTGCGCTGTTCTCGCGTGTCGGTGGCGGAATATTTACAAAATCAGCAGATGTCGGTGCTGACCTGGTCGGCAAGATAGAAGCCGGTATTCCAGAAGATGATCCACGTAACCCGGGTGTTATTGCCGACAACGTTGGTGACAATGTCGGTGATGTCGCGGGTATGGGATCAGATATTTTTGAGTCGTACTGCGGATCAATGATTGCAACTATGGCGATCGCGTCAACGCTGGTGGCTGTCGGGCCAAAAAGTGTTGAAGCGCTTGCCGGTGCTGATCGCGCCGGTGTGCTGATGTTCCTGCCACTCGGATTGGCAGCATTGGGCTTACTGTGCTCGATCCTCGGTATTCACATCGTTCGCACTAAAGCCAGCGAAGCGCCTGAGAAAGCATTGCGCCTCGGACACCAGATATCAGCAGCTGCGGTTATCGGCGGTGCTTTGATTCTTGTATTAATTCTGGGTGTCAGCATCAAAGTGTGGCTTGCGGTTGTCGCAGGTACACTCGGTGGTGTTCTGATCGGTCTGGTGACTGAGTATTACACCGCCATGAAACCGGTTCGCCGTATTGCCGAATCGGGCAACACCGGAAGTGCCACGGTAATCATCACTGGACTTGCCGTTGGTATGGAGTCTGTTGTGATACCGGTCTTCACAATTTGCGGTGTTATTTTCGTATCTACCTGGATGGCCGGCCTCTATGGTGTCGGTATCGCGGCAGTCGGTATGCTCGCAACAGTTGGCATGACTATGGCGCTCGATGCCTATGGTCCGGTTGCCGACAACGCTGGTGGTATAGCTGAAATGGCAGCACTCGGTAAGGAAACCCGTGAGATCACCGACGGGCTTGATGAAGTCGGTAACACCACTGCAGCAATCGGTAAAGGCTTTGCAATCGGCGCAGCTGCACTGGCTGCACTGGCAATCATTGCCGCCTATGTAGAGACCATGTCAGTCCGGCATGAAAATTTCTCGCTGGAATTGTCGAATCCGATGGTACTGATCGGAATGTTTATCGGTGGTGCGCTGCCCTTCCTGATCGCAGCTATAACCATGACAGCGGTCGGTGATGCAGCGATGGAGATGATTGAAGAAATTCGTCGTCAGTTCCGTGAGATTCCGGGTTTGCGGGAAGGTAACGCGAAACCTGACAGTGACCGTTGTATCGATATTGCGACCACAGCGGCGCTTAAAAAGATGATTTTACCTGGCGTTATTGCCGTATCGGCTCCACCACTGGTCGGTTTTATTCTCGGTGGCGAAGCGCTCGGCGGCATGCTCGCCGGTGCACTGCTTGGCTGTATTTTGCTGGCACTGATGATGGCGAATGCCGGTGGCGCATGGGATAACGCAAAGAAATACGTTGAAAAAGGTCACCACGGTGGTAAGGGTTCCGATACTCACGCTGCAGTGGTAATTGGCGATACAGTCGGCGATCCCTTCAAGGACACGTCCGGACCGTCGATGAACATCCTAATCAACGTCATGGCGATCGTCAGTCTGGTTATCGCACCGATTCTTTAACCGGCTCAACGTTCGATCGATTCAGTTCTGTCGAAGAACGTAAAAATAACTGCCCCGGCGACTGTTTAGTCCCGGGGCAGATTTTTTTCCGCTTTCCGCTTTCCTGCTTCGGTGTTTCAGCCAAGCGACCAGTCAACCGCTGAACGACCCTGTGCTTCCAGATAGTCATTGGCTTTCGAGAAGTGTTTACAGCCGAAGAATCCTCGGTGCGCTGATAATGGCGATGGGTGAGGAGCTTTCAACACACAGTGACGTCGGGTGTCGATAATCTGTCCTTTTTTCTGTGCATAACTTCCCCACAGTAAAAACACCAGATGCTCATGATCACGATTCAGTGTTTCGATAATCGCATCCGTGAAGTTCTCCCATCCCCTGCCCTGATGTGAGTTGGCCGCACCGTGCTCAACCGTGAGTACACTGTTTAACAGCACAACACCCTGAGCTGCCCAATGTTCGAGAAACCCGTGGCCGGGTATAGAGAAGCCCACATCTTCGGCCAACTCTTTGTAAATATTGACCAAAGACGGCGGAACACGCACTCCCTCCGGCACCGAGAACGATAAACCGTGTGCCTGGCCCGGCCCGTGGTAAGGGTCCTGTCCCAATATGACGATGCGAACATCATCGAATGCTGTCAATTGCAGGGTACGGAACCAGTTGGATGAATGCGGGTAAATTACTACTTTGCGCGATTTGCGCTCACGTAGAAAACCACGCAATTGCTGCATGTAGGGTTTGGAGAATTCTCCCGCCAAACGCTCAGACCAGCCGTCAGCAAACTCCGGCACAGCAGCCTCTGCGTGTACCTCCTGTGTTGTTGGCGTTGGGTCAATAACGTCTGCCATACAGAAATCCACCGGATAAACGAATGAAACACTATTGTACCGGTCATGCAATCAACGGTAAAAGGCAGCTATTATTAAGTATGATCCAGAGTAGTCGGACTTCGGCCCGGCCATCCGCGTCATCGCCAGTGGACTCGCGATAACGATCTGGAATTTTCAGTTCTCGACACTATCCGCAACGTTGCTGCCACACAGCTCAATACCGAATCGGCTAACCGCACACCGGCTTTGCCACGTCCGTATGACTGCACCTCTATGTGTATGTGCGGCTATGCTGCTGTGGTCTGATTTCGCACGTGCCCATGTCTGTGAGGTTGCACCGGCATTTGTTTATCAGGGTACTCAGAGTGTCGCTGCCGCGGCTCCGGATCAGTACGATCCGAACGAACCTATTGAAGCGACCGCCGATAGTGTTGAATCAACAGAAAACGTTGTGACGCTGCGCGGTGATACGCGCATCGAACATCAGGGTCGGGTCTTCAGCGCTGAAAACGCACGCTACAACCGGTTGACCGGCGAAGTGGAAGTGGACGGTGAGATCCGTTACGAAGCTAACGGTGTGTTGCTTAGTACGCGCGATGCACGTTTTGATCTCGGCAGTTCAACCTTTGCCACCGGAGAGTCGAATTACCAACTTAATCTTGAAGATGACAGGGCGACCGGCACAGCAGCCACGATGTCGCGCAGCGAGTCCGGCATCTTCCAGCTCGAGGATGCGACATATTCGACCTGCCCTCCCGGTGATCGAAGCTGGTTTATCAAAGCAAGGGACATCAAGCTCGATACCGAAGAAGGTATCGGTACAGCCAAGAACATCACACTACGATTCAAAGGCGTGCCAATACTTGCGTTGCCACACTTTAGTTTTCCGATCAGCCCGGCACGAAAAACCGGGTTTCTGGCACCGACGCTGGCGCGCAGTGAAAGTACCGGCATCGAACTACGTCTTCCCTGGTACTGGAATATTCGTCCGAACATGGACTTAACACTGACGCCGCGGTTGATGTCGCGCCGTGGTGCGCAACTGCAATCTGAATTGCGCTACTTGAACAGGCAAGGAATCTGGCGACTGGACAACGAAATACTCTTCGATGACGAAGAACCAAGAGAAACACGTCGGCGTACATTCGCACGACTGCGGCATTTAGGTGAGTTCGGCCAACACTGGACAACAGAACTCGATGCCAGCGATGTATCTGATAGCGAATACTTCGAAGACCTCGGCGACAGCCTTCAGGTCGCAAGTATTTCACATCTGGAGCGACGCGCTGATCTTCGCTACGACGACGGTACTTATTCGTTTCTGGCGCGGGCACAAAGCTTTCAAACGGTTGATCAGACGATCGCAGCTGAAGATCGCCCTTACAGAAAACTGCCACAACTTCGCTTTCAAGCAGACTGGCCAGCCTACAAATTTGGTCTCGAGGCAGACCTTGATGCCGAATTTGTTTTTTTCGATCGCGGTGAGTCAGTAACCGGCAGCCGGCTGGATATATGGCCGAGTCTCTCGCTGCCGATTATCCGCAACGCCTGGTATGTCAATCCGCGACTGACCACACGCTACACACTCTACGGCTTAAACAATACCGAAGCAGGCGAGCCATCACAAATCGAGCGTCAGCTTTCAACGGCTTCACTTGATGCCGGATTGTTTTTTGATCGCCCGGTTAACCGGCGGGGCAAGATACAAACACTCGAGCCGCGATTATTTTTATTGCACGTCCCGTTTGAAGATCAGGACGACATCCCGCTGTTTGACAGTGTTCCACTTGATTTTAATTTTTCGCAATTGTTCCGTGAAAATCGTTTCTCAGGTGGTGATCGCGTGGCTGATGCGACACAAATGTCTCTGGCTCTGACCAGTCGCTTGATTGACGCAACCAGTGGCCGTGAACAATTACTTGCCAGCATCGGGCAAATCGCATTTTTCGATGATCGCCGCGTGACCGTCGACAACGTGATTGAATCGCGCCGCAGCTCGGATCTGGTGGCCGAGCTTGACGCAGACCTCGATAACAATTGGGCGTTTCGTTCCAGTCTGCAATGGAACGGTGATGAAAACAGGACCTCGCGCAGCTCCGCCTTGCTGAGCTATCGACCGGGCGATGAGAAAATATTCAACATCGGCCATCGGCGCGTCAACAACGGTACCAGTGCAGAAACCGAACAGATCGACCTGTCGATGATCTGGCCGGTACGCGATACCTGGCGCGTCGCAGCACGCTGGAACTACTCCATAGCTGGCAGCACCAGCCTGGAGAGTCTGCTTGGTGTGCAATATGAAGACTGTTGCTGGGCGCTCAGATTCGCTGTTCGCCGGTTTATCACCGATGATGGCGGCGATCACGAGACAAACTATCATATACAACTTGTACTGAAAGGCCTGGCGCCGC
Source organism: uncultured Granulosicoccaceae bacterium (assembly GCA_937951345.1). Lineage (GTDB taxonomy): Bacteria > Pseudomonadota > Gammaproteobacteria > Granulosicoccales > Granulosicoccaceae > CALFCE01. The sequence goes on along the minus strand of CALFCF010000007.1, from coordinate 22,265 downwards.
TGGGTGAAAATGTCGGTGAACTGCTGGAAGCCGGTATACTCGGCTACGAGGACCGCAACTAATGATTATTACTACCCGTGCAATTATGCCCGTAAAGCTATTCAAGACACTTCGCAAGGCCTGGACGCTACCGGCGAGCGCTGGGGTAATGGCTGCGTTTGTAACGCTGATCCCGATGATCGTGTCAGCACAGGAGGTGGTGCTCGATGAAATTGCCATCATTGTCAATGACGGCATCGTCCTGAGAAGCGATATAGCCAAAGAATTTGATTTTCTACAAAACACAGCACGGGTTAACAATCAGCCGTTGCCGGATAATGAGGAGAACCGCCAGCAGGTCATACAGCGACTGATCGACAAAGAGATTCAGCGTCAGCGCGCAGCCACCGCTGGTATCAGTATCGATGCGTCAACTGTCAACCGCGCCATTGAGAACATTGCTGCAGAAAATAAACTGAATACGTTTGAGTTCCGTGAACGTCTGCAACAGCAGGGCTTTGACTTTGCTTATTACCGCGCAACTATCGAGCACGAACTATTACTGCAACGGCTGGTGCAACGTGAAGTTGAAAGCTCAATCACGGTGACCGAAAATGAAATTGATGAATATCTGGAAAGTCGTGAGCTATCCGAACCGGAAACCATTCGTTATCGGTTGCAGCACATACTGATTGCAGCGCCTGGCGGATCCTCTGAAGCGCAGCGTGAAGTTGCACGGCAGCGGGCGTTGGCTGTTATCGACAGAGTTAACGCCGGTGAGAGTTTCGATACCGTGGCGCGCGAAGTTTCCGACGGCCCCCGCGCAGCAAATGGTGGTGATCTCGGTTGGCGTGAAGCGCAGGAACTACCGCAATTCATCTCGGCAGTCCTGCCGGACCTCAAGCAAGGCAACATAAGCGAACCGCTTGCCAGTGAAAATGGTTTTCATGTTGTATTACTGCAAGGCACGCAGGGTGCAGGCGATGAGGAACCCGGTGAGGACCTGCGCATCCGGCACATTTTTATCACCGCAGCTTCGGATACCTCCAACGATGCGCGCCAGATATTGACGGCAGCACGTGAGCGAATCATCGCCGGCGAGTCATTTGCGACTCTGGCGGAAGCCTTGTCAGAGGATCCCGACAGCAAGGACAACGGTGGCGAACTACCCTGGATCAACGGTTCGCAACTGCCACAGCAAATGGCCGAAGTAGCGGCCAGCTTGCCGAACGGCCGGATCAGTCAGCCTTTTAGGTCAGATTTCGGCTGGCACATCATGGAAATACTGGAGCGACGCGAGAGCACCGGCGGTCTTTCGCGCGAACGCGCAGAAGCAACGCAGGTGCTGCGTCGGCAAAAGTTCGGTCGTGAAATCGAGAACTGGACACTGCGCCTGCGCGATGAGGCATTTGTAGAATACCGCAATGGTGACAACGCCAACTCTGCCAACTGATTCGACACCACTGCGGCTTGCTTTTACTCCCGGCGAACCTGCGGGTATAGGGCCAGACCTTGCGGTTTTACTCGCGGCTAAACCGCGCGAGTATGAACTGGTAAGCGTCGCGAGCCGTGCGCTATTGGAGTCGCGTGCAGATCTACTCGGCATAGCATTGAGCTTGCGCGAATTTGATCCGACAGCTTTGCCGCAAGCGGACGATGCTGGTGTCTTATGCGTTATGGACACGGCGCTTGGTACACCGGTTACCTGCGGTGAACCGCACATCGACAACGCATCGTACGTTCTAAACTGCCTTGACCAGGCAGTTGATGCGTGTGTGAATGGTAGCTTCTCGGGTCTGGTTACCGGTCCCGTTCAAAAAAGCATCATCAACGATGCTGGCATCGCATTCAGTGGACACACTGAGTATATCGCCGAACGCACCCAAAGCAGTCCGGTCATGATGTTGGCAGCCGGCGATTTTCGCGTTGCCCTGGCGACCACGCATCTGCCACTGTCGAAGGTGGCAAGCGCGATCACACAACGATCATTGTTACAAACCTGCCGAATACTGTACCGAGATCTACAGGATCGCTTCGGTATTACCAGCCCGCGTATTCTGGTGTGCGGATTAAATCCGCATGCTGGAGAAGGTGGGCACCTCGGTGATGAAGAGATAGGGGTTATTACGCCGGTACTAGATCAACTGCGGGCAGAAGAATTGTCGTTTACCGGTCCGTTACCGGCTGACACACTTTTCACACCCCGCCATCTTGAACACGCAGACGCCGTTTTAGCCATGTATCACGATCAGGGTCTGCCGGTGCTGAAATATGCCGGTTTCGGTACTGCTGTTAACGTCACTTTGGGTTTGCCGCTTATCCGCACATCAGTCGATCATGGAACAGCACTGGATCTGGCAGGTAGCGGAAAAATCGAAACCGGCAGTTTGCGCGCGGCAATAAATATGGCGCTGGAATTGGCCCATGTTGAAGCAACCCGCCCTGCCCGGTGATGTCGCAACGGCTGCGATGAGCGACAAACACACTCATCGAGCGCGCAAGCGCTTTGGGCAAAATTTCCTCATCGACAAATCGATCATCCAGTCGATCGCAGATGCAGTTAATCCGTCACATGATGACTGTCTGGTGGAAATCGGGCCGGGCCTTGGCGCACTGACCGAGCCGTTAATTTCCCGCTGTAACAAACTGACCGTTGTCGAACTTGACCGGGATTTAACTGCAAAGCTCGAGACACTCGCGACCCGGTTGGCCGGAAATGGACAAACCCTGCAAGTCATTAATGCGGATGCATTGGCATTCGACTTCAATCAGTTTGCCGCCGAACAAGGCACCAGAGTGCGGGTGGTAGGTAATCTCCCCTACAACATTTCAACACCCTTACTGTTTCATCTGTTGAAGTCCACACAGCAAATTGATGACATGCACTTCATGCTGCAAAAGGAAGTCGTGGAGCGTATGGTTGCTGTACCCGGCAACAAGACCTACGGCAAACTGACAATCATGTTGCAATGGCAGTGTGAAATCGCCCACCTGTTCGATGTGCCGCCTGAAGCGTTCAAACCGGTGCCTGCGGTGAACTCCGCTGTTGTCCGCATACAACCCAAACAGCTAACAGAAACAGAACGGGCGATTGGCCCTGCACTTGAGAAAATTGTCAGCGCGGCATTTACGCAGCGCCGTAAAACATTAAGGAACAGTTTGTCAGCATGGCTTAATACAGACGACATGGCCACCCTGGATATTGATCCAAAAGCACGCGCCGAAACCCTCGACATTGAGGCCTTCAGTCGTTTGGCCAGCGCTGTTGAAACCACGAAATAAAACGATCGATCTTACGTAAGATCATCTGAAGGCTGCAAAAATCTGTCAGACTGCTAAAATTTTGACGGCTACCCCCTCACACGGCGCAGGAGTTACTGATAAACATGCAACACGATTCGGCGGTCCTACAACCCAGCGGAACTGAATACAGCGATGGCATCGAGATTGACGTCGAATCCCTGTACGTGGAATCCGAATCTGAACCGGAACAGAACAAATTTGTATTCGCGTACACCGTGACGATCCGTAACGTCGGCGAGACGCCTGCACAGCTGCTGACACGACACTGGATAATCCGCGATGCCAACGGCAAGATTCAGGAAGTTCAGGGTGACGGCGTCGTCGGCGAACAACCGCACCTGAAACCCGGTGAAGGTTTTCAATACACCAGTGGAACGATGCTCGAAACCAGTATGGGCACTATGGGTGGCAGTTATGTCATGGTGACAGATCAGGGTAAGGAATTTAAAGCGCCGATAGCGGATTTTCTATTGTCGACACCCAGAACACTGCACTAAACACACTCCGGGCTGCATGATTTGCCCTCTGTGTGAATTGACTTTGCGTACACATCGTCAGTCGACAACCGCGACACTAATGCAATGACAACCTATGCGATCGGTGACCTGCAGGGCTGCGGCAACGCATTGCAGCGGCTGTTGGACGTGATCGGATTTGAAAGCGGCAAAGACAAACTCTGGTTTGCCGGTGATCTTGTCAATCGCGGCCCCTCCTCTCTGCTGGCGCTGCGCACTGTCAAAGAGCTGGGTGATGATGCCATCACGGTGCTCGGCAATCATGATTTGCATTTGCTGATGGTGATGGCGGGTTTTCGCAGTACTGCGTCCAAAGATACGCTCGACGACATTCTGGCCGCCCCCGAACGCGACGATTATTTCCACTGGTTGCGTCGACAACCACTGTTGCACCGTGATCCGGTTTTGTCCTGTACGATGACCCACGCAGGTATTTATCCGTTGTGGGACATGCGACAAGCGGTGCTGTTAGCAGCCGAAGTTGAAAGCGTGCTGCGTGGACCACAGTATCTTGAATTTCTACACGCGTTGCCCGGCAAATGCCCTGAACGCTGGGATGACAAGCTCGACGGTATCGATCGCCTGCGTTTCATTACCTCAGCATTTACACGCATGCGGTTTTGTTCAACCGACGGTGCACTCGAGTTTCGTGTCAAAGGCCCCCCAACAGAATCAACTGACTCACTGGTGCCCTGGTATCTTGTTCCCGCCAGGCGGGAAATCAGCGATCGCTTGCTGTTCGGTCATTGGGCGAGCCACGGCCCCATCGCGATAGACGGGATAGAACCGCTGGATTTGGGTTGCGTCTGGGGTGGACAGCTACTTGCAGTAGCCTTGGAGACCGGCGAGCGTTTTACCGTTGATTGCTCAACTGAGCGCTGATCACTCAAATTCCAGCCAGCCCTCCAGCCGTTCCTTAGCGATACAACTGTTAACGGCTCTGACGTTTAAGCACCTGCAGAATCTGCCCCCTGCATCACAAATCCAGCAACCTCAACAAAGCACAGGTTCACGCTACACAGAACCACCCAATACGCGCTAAAGCGCAGCAGCATGCGGACGAATCCCCATAGTAGATCTTTCCGTTTTTCTACCTGGGGGCGTCTTACGGCTAACATGTTGAATCACAAATTGCGAACATGGCTGTTTAAAATTGTTGTCGCCTGGGCGATTTTCAGCGTCCACCCGGCAGCGTCGGCACAATCTATCGAACTGCAGGCCATCACCGATTTCCCCGACCTGACATCCGGTGAAGTACCTTATTACATCGATACCGTCGGTGAACGGAACGTGCTGGCTATTAATGCCGCAAACGTTGAGTATCGTGATAAATATGCACGCGCGGTAACAACATTCAACGGCGCTTCAGGTACGTATGACGTAACCATCACCGCGCTTGGCGAAATTGACGGCGAAGGAGAGTTTCGTTTTCTGATTAACGGGGTTTTAGCCGGTTCGGCGTTCAATACACGTGTCGACGTTGACTGGGGCGAGCAATTCCACACATTCGACGATATAGGCTTGAACGCAGGTGATGAAATCGCAGTCGAATCCAGCGCTTTGTCAAATGGTTTGATCCCGGAAAACGGTGAATACGCCTTTGCCCGTGGACGCTGGCGTTCACTGACACTAACACTGGATGACGGTACGACAGCTGTGGCGGAAACTGCTGATCTACAGGTTGAAGCAAGCACTGTATCTGTTGAAATAGAATCCGGCGCAACCCAAAGTGTCCCGTTCACTCTCAGCAATTTAACCACTGATGTCGTTGCAACAAATATCAATCTACAACTAAGCGCTACCGACGGAATTTCAACAGAACTGTCCAACGGGGCTGTAGTGACGGAGCTCGCTGGTGGTGAGACAGTTGATTTGGCGGTTGATGTCACCGCACTTTCGCCGGGTAGTGCAACACTAACGTTGTATGCAACTGCGGATCAGGCTGATCCGGAGAGCGGTAACAACAGCGCTACACAAAGCGTTACTGTAACAACAATTGAAAACGCAGTGGAAGAAGAAGTAACAGCTACTGATTTTACAGAAGCTTCTGACACAAACGTTACAGCGGATGAAACAACGAATGATCCGACAACGATGACAGCAGCTCAGGCAACGACCGATAATCCGTTTGCAACAGCGGCAACTACAGCGTCCACCGCTACAGCTGCAGGCAATAGTGCAACGTCTGATACAGCAGACACATCAAACTCAGGAGGCGGTGGCAGCTTGTCGATGCTTTCAGGTGCGTTACTGTTGCTGCACCTGATATCGGTTATTGCAGTGCGGCGGTATTCCCGGTCACGCCGTTGGTAAACTTAAGATAGTCGAACCAACTGGTGGTTACGCTACCGGTGTTATCACCATCAACCATCACAGCGAAGCCGTGCAATGTATCAGCGTCGATACCGTGCAGGCGTTTGAAATCATCCCGTACATCGCGTGTAATGGTTATCCATTGTCCAATACGCTCTGCACCGGATTCGACTACCAGCATTTTGGCATTGGCTTGAAAAGGATTGGGCCAGTGTTCACCAACCGGCTCGCGGCTGGACCACACGTAGTTAATCGCACGCGCTTCTGAAGGCAGAATACCCGGCTGATAAACAACATAAATGCGTGCCGGGAAATCATCACCCGATCGGGTTCTTTCGTGAGCGTTATCGCCGATGGTCGACCCGGTTGCATTTGCAAAAATGTCGCTGATCTTCCAGCTCCATTCAAGCGTCGGGGTCGCTGTCAAATCTACACGCTGGCGGCGAAACAATAGCGATGCTGTCGCGTTAGTCGTCGCTTTCAGTGCGGAGCGGTCATCTTCGATTATCGCGGTGTATTGCGTATGACCGGCAAAACTCCGCTCTTCCCATTGAAGTAATTCAGCTTCAGTAAACTCAACTGCAATCGGCTGAGCCGGTTCTGGACTAGTGTCTGATTCAACAACCGGTTCATATTCGGTTGATTGTGTGTTTTGTATTAACGAGTTCCCGCAGGCAGTAAGCACAGTTACGCATCCGGCCAATAGCAACACACGCCAAAACGAAAACAGAAGGTCCCCGAATCGACAAATCGATTCCACCGAGCGCAGGCACAGCATCGAAAAAAGTGACCTGCGTGGCAATACATTACCACGCGATACCGCACAGTGATAAAAGGTCAATATTCGATGCAAAAGAGCAGGCATACCGCTGAGAGTATGTATTACCGATAGAGTTCAACAACAATGCCATCTATCTGCGTGATTTTTAACGAATTCAATTACCTTTTGCGCCGCAATGCCGCGGTCAGTCAAGCGAAGAAGGTATCAAGCGAAGTCGATCTGCCTGGCCAAATGTCTGGCCGACGCACTGAAAATCCCCCGTTGCCCTTGAGCATGATACAGTTGACCGAGCAGTTTCAAACGCAGCAGGTGCAATCGCCTGACGGACAATTGCAAAACGAATTTGGCGGGTAGCCAATGCACCTTTAGCAACATCGCTATTTAGCAACATCGCTATTTAGCAATTGCTGCCCGACTACCCGTTACAGGATCGCGTTAAAGAAGAAAAGCAGGCCCGTTTAAGCCCGCTAAACCATGTATGGAGGATACACATGAAAAAACTTGCTACATCACTGGCAGTTACGTTCGTACTGTCTTCGTCAGCCTACGCAAGTAACCTTGATAAGCTTTCATCGTTCAAGGTCACCGGTACGAAAGCACACACAGTTGTAGATCAAGGCGGTGCCGGCGCGGATTCAATACGCGAAGTACTAGCTGGTATTACTATGCCTGAAGGGTTCAAAATAGAACTCTATGCGCAAGTGCCTGATGCACGTCATATGGCAATGGCACCGCAGGGAACTGTCTTGTTTGTCGGCACAAAAAAATCAAAAGTCTGGACGGTTATGGACCGTGACCGCGACTACGTTGCAGATGAAGTCAAAGACTTTGCACCTTCACTTGAATTTGATGTTCCGAATGGTCCGGCATTTACTAAAGACGGATTTTTGTATATCGCCGAACGTAATCGTATGTTGATGTTTCCCGCAGCTGAATTTTTTCAGGAAAGCCCGGACGTTGTGGCAATTCCCGTTGTACCGCAGGGTGAATTGATACCGGTTGAAGAAGAAAGCTACAACCACACGGCACGTGTCGTACGGGTTGGTCCTGACGACAAACTCTACATATCACTTGGCCAACCGTTCAACGTAGTGCCTGAAGAAAAAATTGCGTTATACGATGAAGTCGGAATCGGCGGCATTATTCGCATGAATCGCGATGGCAGTGATCGCGAAGTCTTTACCTACGGTGTTCGTAATTCAGTCGGTCATGACTTCCATCCTGAGACCGGCGAACTCTGGTGGACCGATAATCAGGTTGACGGTATGGGTGACGACACACCGCCGGGTGAAATCAATCGTCAGACTGCTGCAGGTCAACACTTTGGCCATCCTTACTACGGTGGCGGAACGGTGCGAACCAACGAGTATGCCGATCAGGACGTACCGGTTGATGTCGTGATGCCCGCAGTTGAGACAGTGGCGCATGCTGCGGATCTTGGCATGACGTTCTACTCCGGTAAGATGTTTCCGTCCAAGTACAAAAACGCGATCTTCTCGGCGCAACACGGCTCATGGAATCGCACCACTCCAATCGGTGCACGCGTGATGGTGACCTTTATCGACGACGAAGGTAACGCCACCACTGAACCATTTGCTGAAGGCTGGTTGAACGATGATGGTATCTACGATGGTCGACCCGTCGATATAGCGCAAATGAAAGACGGATCGTTACTGGTCTCTGATGATTTTGCCGGTGCGATATATCGTATTTCCTACGAAGAAGGTTAAGTAAATCGACTAACCCGGCTGCAACGACACACTCGGCCGTTGTTCTTTTTGTATGTTTTTCTGATACCGAAAGAACAATGGTCGGGGTGTAACGCACCTCCACAAACCCGCAACAAGTAAACACCTAAATTTTCCTAAACAAAAAAGTACCGATTGCAACGCTTTAATTGCTTGCAGAAAAGTGCGCCAGGCCTTTAACAAAAAAACCAACAGGAAGGGTCAATGCTACGTTACACAGCCATCACTACCTGCACTACCATTGTTTGTGCACTGACGATCGCGTTCAGTCAGCTACACGCATCAGACACCGACGATACCGATGCCGGCGGCAGTGGAGAGACAGCGGAAGATATCGGTGAAGAACTCAGCGGTAAAAAACTGGCACTGCAATGTTCGGTATGCCATGGAAGGGACGGTTTATCCAAAGACCCTATAGCCCCTAACCTCGCCGGCCAACCTGCCCTTTATCTTGAAAAATCCATGGGTGAATATAAAGACGGTACACGGCAGGACAGGCGTATGTCGTTAATCGCACAGGCGCTGAGCGATGAGCAAATCAAAGCACTCGCCAAATGGTACGCGTCTTTTGAAGTGACAGTAAAAGTCCCTGAAGAGTAACAACCGGCCAACCACTGTTTTGCTTTCCGTGCTAACCACGTAATGCAGGTAAACCTATTCCGGTAGACTCAAACCCACCGTCAACAGCAACGATCTGCCCGGAAACATAAGACGCCTTCTCAGAGCACAGAAAGCAGATTACGTTGGCAATTTCCTGCTCGCTGCCATAACGATTCAACGGAATCGCGTCATGGTAGGCGTTGATGATTTCCTCTGAATGAACCGCCATCGACAGTTTGGTCTTAACCGGACCCGGTGCAATACAGTTGACACGTATATTGTGCTCGCCAAGTTCCGCAGCCTGCTGTTTCGTTAAATGCATAACGGCAGCTTTCGACGTGCCGTAAGCCACACGCAATGTACTGGCACGTAATCCGGATATCGATGCGATGTTGACAATCGCACCCGCAGATTTTGCAAGCCACGGAGTCGCTGCCTGTGAACACAGAAAGACCGCATCAAGGTTATTCGCAAATACGCGCCGCCAGGTATCGAAGCCGGTGTCCTGCAGCGGTCTAAAGTCAGCCACGCCCGCATTGTTAACCAATGCGTCCACCCGTCCCCATTGGTCACTGACCGACTTAAAAATGCGATCGACCTGCTCTGGTACTGACACATCGTAGGGCAATGCGATTACGTCGCCACTGCTACCCACCTCTTCAGAGGCGGTTTGCAATTCCGGCTCGTCGTTGTCCACCATAGCCACTGACCAGCCATCGGCACAGAAGTTTTTGGTTGTCGCAAGCCCTATTCCACGGGCTGCACCGGTTACGATTGCCACTTTCCCAGTCATGTCATTAACCTGCGTGTGAATGTTATATTTATACCTGCATACCTTAGCAAATCAAATAACTCCGTGCGTACCTCATGATCGTCCTGAGTTGACAAAAAAAACCTATGACAAAGCCAGCTTTTTCAGAATCCGAAAGAACACTCAAAAGCGACGATCTTGTATTGCGGGGAACCCTGTGTCTGCCCGAAAAAGAGGGTTCGAAAACGCCGGATGCAATCGTTCTGATGCTGTCCGGTAGCGGAGACCTTGATCGCAATGGTAACGGCTTGCGCTTGCAGTTGAATATTTTCAACGCTATCGGGCAAACACTGGCTGAAAACAATATCGCCAGTTATCGCTACGACAAACGCGGCTGTGGTGAAAGTGATGGTAATTACCTTGAAACCGGCTATTTCGATCTGCTGAATGACGCACGCGAAGCACTTAAAGCGCTGCAACAGTGGCCCGAAGCTTCAAACATACCCGTTCTACTGCTGGGCCATAGTGAAGGCACACTGATGGCATCAATGCTTGCCAACGAAGGGCATGATATTGACAGCCAGATTCTGATCAATCCGTTTCTTGATCGACTCGAGAAGATCATCGAACAACAGATAGTCAGTACGGTTGCAGAGCTAAAAGCACGAACCGGTTTCAAAGGGCTGATGATCAAATTGTTTTTATTCGTCAGCGGAGATCAAGTGGCGAAACAGCAAAAAATCATGAAACGTGTTAAGCGATCGAAGGACCCTGTAATCAAGGTAAAGCGTACGCCGGTCAATGCCAAGTGGCTGCGCGATCATATGGATATAGACCCGCTGGAGGAACACAGCAAAGTCAACATTCCGACATTGTCTATTGGTGGTAGTAAAGACCTGCAATGTTCGCCGGAGGATGCCAAACGCATCGCGTCATTAATCAACGCACCTGTTGAGGCCCATGTGCTCGATGATCTGACGCATATTTTACGCTTCGACGAAGAATCGCCATCCACGTTTCGCTATCGCGAACTGACTGAATCCGACATTGACCCGCGTGTTTGCGAATTGATTGTTAAATGGATTGCTAGTCGCGGTCACACGTGACTGACGCAACGCTTTTGAAGTCCTGATGCCATCGTGACAGTGGTGGACGGTTGTCAGTTATATCTCCTGCACCCCACTGAATACGTTTTTTATCCATTGACTCACTGACTTCACCGTCCGGGCAGATAATGTAAAAATCACCGTTATCAACTGCCTGCACCATGCGCTCTACAACCTGAGCTGGCAACCAGGCACCCGGCTTATGTTCCGCACGACCGGTCGTTGTCCAGCCCGGCACCAGCAAGTGCGTGGTGACCGACTGTGTGGCAGTACCTTCTTCTTCAGTACGCAAAGCATGTTCAAGCTGTTCTGAATACGTCTTTATCGCAGACTTGGCGATGTTGTAGATCGGGTGACCCGGAGGATTGGTAATACCCTGTTTTGATCCGACGTTAACAATAGCGGATTTACCGTTGGCTTTACGCAACTGCGGTAGAAACAAATCGACGGCTGTAACGATACTCCAGAAATTGGTTTCAAAGGCCTGGCGCCATTGGTCACGCGATGCATCAAATCCTCTGCCGATGCGGGTAACCGCGTTGTTCATCAACAAATTGAGCGTGCCGAACTCCTGCTCGAGCTGCTGGTGCAACGCCTGCCAAGCGCTCTGATCAGCAATATCCAGTGGGACAGGCAGTATTTTGTTTTCGGTATGCCCTGCCTGGTTCGCGGCTTCACGCGCCTCGCGGGCGGCTTTTTCAAGATCGTCACCCAATATATCGACCAGGCAGACGTGCATACCCTGACCGGCACAGTAGGCAGCGGCTGAACGCCCGATACCGAGCGCTGCGCCTGTGATCAAGGCAGTATTATCGGTCGAAAACAGTGTTTTTTTTGTCATAACGTCCTAAACGATCTGCGGCATTGTTCCGGCGGTCAACAGCGTGTAGTTTACAACGATACAACCGGGTGTCTAAACGCGTACGGGCATTACCTGAAGTCTCAGGAACAACGCGGTAGAATACCCATATGACACCTGCAACACCCGTTTATCCAGCTTGCCTTGATGGCATTTTTCTAATTCAGACATGACCAAAATGATTACCCCGCACGGCTCGAACACTCTGACACCGTGTTACCTCGATGACGCTGCCGCCCGCGAACAGCTGCAAAAGCAAGCCGAGACGCTGCCGTCGGTAGTTGTAAGCTCGGCAACTGCCGCCAATGCGGTGATGCTCGGTGCCGGCTATTTCACTCCGCTGACAGGCTATATGAACAAGGCTGACGCACTTTCAGTCGGCAAGGACATGAAGCTGGGTTCCGGTACGTTCTGGCCAACGCCGGTGTTGAATTTACTAACCGAGAAACCCGAGATCACGGTGGGAGAAAAACTGGCTTTGCGCGACCCGAACGTCGACGGACAACCGGTGCTGGCCGTACAAACTGTCGACAGTATTGAACAGCTTGACGACAATGAACTCAACACACTCTGCGAGCAGGTATTCGGTACGACTGATCCGAAACATCCCGGCGCCGAAGCTTTTTTGAGTCAGGGCAATATTGTTGTTGCAGGAAAGATCGATGTACTGAACTTCAGTTACTTCCGCGCCGAGTTTCCCGATACCTTTCGCACCGCCGTAGAAATTCGCGATGAGATTGCCAAGCGTGGCTGGCAACGAATTGTCGCGTTCCAGACGCGTAATCCCATGCACCGCGCCCACGAAGAGCTCTGCAGAATGGCCATGGAGCGCCTCGATGCCGACGGGCTGGTCATTCATATGCTACTGGGTAAATTAAAAGCAGGTGATATTCCAGCTGATGTTCGTGATGCGGCCATCCGTAAGATGATTGACGTCTACTTCCCCGCCAATTCCGCAATGATTACCGGCTACGGCTTCGATATGCTCTACGCCGGCCCGCGTGAAGCACTGTTACACGCAGTGTTTCGGCAGAATATGGGAGCGACACACTTTATTATCGGCCGCGACCATGCCGGCGTCGGTGATTACTATGAGCCGTTCGAGGCTCAGGACATATTCGAAAAAATTCCTGCTGGCGCGCTGGCAATAGAAATGTTTATGGCCGACCACACAGCCTATTCAAAAAAACTTGATCGTGTCGTGATGATGCGTGAAGCACCAGATCACTCCAAAGAGGATTTTGTATTACTTTCGGGTACAGCTGTGCGGGAAATGCTATCAAGAGGTGAAGCTCCACCACCGGAATTCTCACGCCCGGAAGTCGCCGAAATATTGATGCAGCACTACCAGTCGGAAGCCTGAGACAAACAAACGTTTAGAAAAGCAATCACAATTGTGTGTACTTGGTGGATTTCCCAAAGGATTTTTCCACCGGATAGCGCGTTTCATTGTGATCAATTTTTTCGTTTGCAGCCGCGGCCAGATCAAAGTCGCAGTGTGCCGAGATCAATAGCAGGTAATTCAGGATGTCAGCACATTCCTCCCTGATTTGCTGTTGGACGTCGGCTTTCGTACTAGCAGTGTCAAACTGTTCATCAGTTGACCATTGCGTAAGCTCCATGAGTTCAGCTGCTTCAAGGTTTAATGAGACAATCAGGTTTTTAAGGGTGTGGAATTGTCGCCAGTTTCGTGCATCCCTGAACGCTATAAGCCGCGATGTCAGGTGTTGCAAATCAACGACTGCACAGTTGCGACTATCAAGTTTTTCAGCCACGTCAGCCGTTGTATTACCTGCCTCTTCGTTCATAACCTGCCTTTTCAAGTGTCAGTTACAGATAGCCTTATGACAATCAAGGTAACACAAATAACCGATACCCATCTGTCGGTCGATCACCCTTCGCGCAGTGATGACTTACGCAATTGTATTGACGCGATAAACCGTCGCGACGCACCTGATCTTGTATTTCATACAGGTGATGTGACGCACAACGGCCGGATAGATGAGTACGCGCAGGCTGCTGATCTTCTCGCATCACTACCCTGCCCTGTGTATGCGATACCCGGCAATAAGGATAATCGGCAGCATTTCAAGCAGACGTTTGCGGCTACGGGTTATCTACAGTTGAGCGATCCCTTCATTCAATACCGGGTTGAGACGCCGCGCCATCACATGGTCTTTCTTGACACCCTGTGCGAAACCAGTAACAAAGGCGAGCTTTGCAGCGCGCGACTGACTCAGCTAAAGACCCTGCTGGACGAATCCAGTCAACCCGCTGACGGTAAAGGTATCATCATCGTGATGCATCATTCGCCGTTTGAGGTAGACGAGATACCCGATCCCCGACAGTTTGCCGACTGGTCGGATGTGGCCGCATTTGGTAAGGTCATCTCACAGTACCCCAAGATTGAGCGGATAATTTGCGGCCATGTGCACCGGAACATCGAGTCGGCTTTTCATACCACTGCCGGTGGACGCAACATACCGATCCATGTCCTGACTTGCGCAGCAGGTGATCTTCGCAAAGGTAAGGTCAGTGATGCTGAACGAAAGCAACCCGTGTTTCGTGAATTTCTTCTGGGCGATTGAAACTGTTGTACTGTTGTCGAATTGTCTTTAACCCGAATAACCAACCTCGAGTGCTAAGCCATGAAATTGATGTATGCCAAACCCTCTCCGTTCGTACGAAAAGTCATGGTAGTGCTGGAAGAAGCCGGTAAGCGCGGCGAGGTAGAACTAGTTGACGGCTTTGGCTCACCGGTCGCACCAAATGACGCTGCACTGGCAAACAATCCGACGGGTAAGATACCGAGTCTTTTACTCGACGATGGCACAGCCATTTACGATAGTCGCGTTATCACCCGCTACCTGGATCAGCAATTCAACCTCGGTCTTTACCCCACTGGTGCCGCTGCACTGGCAACCAACACTCTTGAGGCCCATGCGGATGCGATGATGGACGCATGCATATTGTGTGTTTACGAAGTGCGTTGCCGCGATGAATCCATACACAGCCCGGAATGGCTGGATGCACAACGTGGCAAAATTGCCAGAGCAGTTTCTGCGCTGCAGGACTCCTGGATGGACCACCTGAACGAGGAACTCGATATGGGGCAGATCGGGGTCGGTTGTGCGCTCGAATACCTCGACTTCCGCAAAGAGATGGGTGGATGGGCAGACTGGCGCGGCGATCACCCGGCGCTGGATGCCTGGGCGCAAAAATTCTCGTCGCGTGCATCCATGCAAGCCACTACACCAGAGTGAAAACGACGCGCGTTATACCAGCGACTGACGATGTAAAATACAGTCGTGTAATATTTTAAGCGTTCCTAAAAGGGTGTCCACATATGAATCAACCACCAAAGCCGGGTACCTTACCGACAGAACCCGCGCACAAGCACTACGATATTGTCATTGTCGGCGGGGCTATGTACGGTTCTTCCGTGTCATGGTGGACAATTACCAATCCGGATTTTGATGGACGTATTCTGGTTGTTGAGCGCGACCCTTCCTATGAATACTGCTCGACGACACACACCAACAGCTGCATTCGCCAGCAGTTCTCAACCGAATCAAACATCCGTATATCGCAATTCGGCGCCGAGTTCATTCGGAATTTCAAGCAATACATGGATAACGATGAACGTGTGCCAGACATTGTTCTGCAAAGTTATGGCTACATGTATCTGGCAAATAATGACGAATTTGCAGAGACTCTTAAAAAGACACATGCCATTCAAAAAGAATGCGGCGCTGGCACTGAGTTGATGACGCGTGAGCAAATCGCGGAAGCCTATCCATTCTATAACGTTGATGACATCGTTCTGGGCAGTCATAACCGACTGAATGAAGGTTACTTCGACGGCGCTACCATTTTCGATTGGTGGAAACGTATGGCGCGGGAAAAAGGCGCAGAGTTCATACACAATCAAGTGGTTGATATGACACTTGATGCCAGCGGAAAGCACGTAACTAAGGTCAAACTGCAATCAGGTACAGAGGTTGGCTGCGACAAAGTAGTCAACGCATCCGGACCGCGTGCAACGGTAACCGCACGCATGGCTGGTATCGAGCTGCCGGTTGAACCACGCAAACGCTACACATTTATATTCGACGCTGTCGAACCCCTCGGACAGGATCTTCCACTGACCATCGATCCGACTGGCATACACATGCGAACGGACGGCCAATATTTTCTTGCCGGTTGCCCACCTGATGATGACCCGGCAGTTGAATACGACGACTTCGAGCCGCAACCGGATATTTTTGAAGAAAAAGTCTGGCCGGTTCTGGCTAACCGCGTGCCTGCATTCGAAGCTATCAAACTGACAAATATGTGGGTCGGGCACTATGCGTTCAATACACTGGACCAGAACGCAATCATCGGCCCACATACCGAAGTGGAAAACTTCTACTTCGTCAACGGTTTTTCAGGGCATGGTCTGCAACAATCCCCTGCATTGGGCCGTGCAACTTCTGAGTTGCTTGTTTACGGTGAATTCAGAGCACTGGATTTAACACCACTTTGTTATGACCGTATAGCTGCAAGCGAGCCATATCTGGAACTTGCAGTAATATAAAAGCCTGCCCCTCATGTCGCTTTGCAGTTATAGGTTGCTGCTAAAAATTAAGGAACCTCTGATTTTTTAGGCGAGGCAGGCAGCGCAAGGCGAAATTTGGCGAAAAAGCGGAGTGTATATGTGAATACATGAGCATTTTGAGCCGACTTTCAACGCAGCCCTGGCAACGCAGGCGATAAATCAGAGGTTTCTTAAAGTAGCAGTGTGACTAAACATTGGCTGGTACACGGGATTCTGTAGTCACCCACGATCGCACTTCATCCTGCAACTCGCGTTCGGCCCAATACACACTACTGAATCCGTGCCGGCATCTCCTTAATGTATAAATCCCGCTTGGGAAAGGGTATTTCGATATTGGCTTGATTCAACGAATCATAAACGGCTATATACAAGTCATGAGCAATACGCCCTTTGTACTCAGGTGCTTCAATCCACACCAATAGTTCAAAATCCAGACTGGACTCGCCAAACCCTCTCATGCGTACTTGCGGCTCAGGGTATTTACAAACTTCGATGTGACTACTGCCGACTCTGTGGAGTACGTTTTCAACTTCATGAACATCAGTGCCGTAAGCAACACCTACCGCGATACGGACTCTCATTTTCTCGTAAGGTCCGCCACTTTCATTGATAATTTTGGCGTTACCCATCACAGAGTTAGGCACTGTTATTTCGACATCATCACGAGTCAGCAGACGCGTGCTGCGCATACCGATCTGAGTAACCATACCTCTTTCACCACTATCAAGATTCACATAATCACCGATCTTGTAAGGCGAGTCGATGAGCACAAAGAAACCTGCAAAAAGATTGGCAAGCGTATCCTGAGCTGCAAAACCGACTGCAAGACCAACAATGCCGGCTGAAGCGAGCCACCCCACTGGATTGATTCCCCATATAACCAACAGTGAATAACTGCCAACCAGCAATATCACTAGCTTGGTTACGATATCCAATAGAGGAATAGTTCTTTCCTCGATCGCGTTAAAACGGTGATGGTTGTTCGCCAGCGCTTCTAGCAATTCACTCGACAGAAAGAAGGCTGCACGAATCAGGATTACCACAATTAGCGAAAAAACGATCTTAACAATCCAGCCGCTTGCCATCGGCAGTTTGGCAACAGGCACAGCCAGTGCGATACCAAACAAAAATACAACATTGAACAGCGGTTTCTTGATACCTGAAAGCACCCGATCATCAAGGTTGGTTTGTGTATTCTTCACCAGCTGACCTATCGCCCGCACCAGGAAGGAGCGGATAACATAGGCAAGTATGTAGAACAGGGAGATGATCAGCACAGCACCGACTAACGGGTACTGCGTCAAGACCTCCCAATAGGGTTGAATCCGCTCCGGCATGAAACCGGCGAGCGTTGGCAAACTATCACCAACAGGCCCGATAGATTCGGCTTCGTTCCCTGTTCCTGTTTGAGTTGAAGTTACCTCATTCACCGTTGTTCACATTGCATATTCATTCTGTAGCAAAACGCATGAATATTCATGCCAATGCATCAGTTTATATGTCGGCTGTTGCTACTTGAGTAACACAAGCAGGTTAAGTCAGCGGTGTCGAAGAACTACCAATCCATTCCAACTGCAATAGATTGAAATCGCCCGACCCCGTAGTTTTGATGTTAATTTGACGCACATCGTTTTACAGCGCGCTAGCAAATCGTATCGCGCGGTATACTGCTCTTTTTGCCTACCAGTTATTGCTATCTAATTGTGACATTTAAGAAATTGCTGCGGAGCGACTCGTTGTAGCCAGTGTACCGTCTATATAATCGTTCACTACTCGAAACAAGAAGAACAATTTGGCGCTCTTCGTTGTGCAGTTTGTATTGCCGCCAGAGTCAATCAACTAAAACGAACGAACGCAAAATGAACTTATCCGTCAAAAATTTACTCCAGCTTTTTCGCTTAACTACAACTACCACAGCTTGTGCTTTATTTCTGGCAGCTTGCTCCGGCTCCGGAGACTCGCAAAACTCTGAGGCGAACGATGTGAATGTTACTGATGTGCCTGCAACACCGGTGAGCGACGTTACAAATCCAGTTGTGGATGATGGTGTAAGCGCCATTGGCCAGGAAGACAATTCAACCAGCGCACCTGTTGCAGACAGCACGAACGATAACAACGTAGTCGCAAACGACGTAGAGACAAATGCCGGGGTTTCTGAACCGGGTTCAGGTAGTTCTATCGGTTCAACGAACGCAGGTACTCCGGATACAGGCTCACTCGCATCCGTGGCGACACGCGTTGACTTTAATATCACTGTCCCTGCCTTAGTATCAGACTCCCTACAAGTACAGCTTACCTGGGGTGATAGAGAGCTGTCAGCCGCATGGGTCGTCGACGAGACATGGGCAATAACGGGTGAATTTCCGAGTGATACGGAAAACCTCCTGAACGTTAGTTTCCTGGATAGGAACGGCGCTGTTGTGTTGGGTAGCTATGAGACCAGCTATCGAACCGGTACCAGCCCGTCAGAGACTGTCGAAATATTCGCTGATCAGTTCGATACCAGTCGATGGGATGTTGACGGTGATGGTGTGAGCAATCTGGACGAATCCATAGCAGGAACGGATCCACTGGCAGCCCCTGCTCCATCCGTAGCAAATCTGATTCGTGTTGATTTTGGCGTCACAGTGCCAGCCATTATGTCGGACGAACTACAGCTGCAACTGCAATGGGGAGATGAAGAGGTACAAGCTGCCTGGTTTGGGGATGAATTCTGGACGGGCTTTGTGGATTTACCCGTAGATACCCTGGTGCCGGTGACTATCACTTTTTTTGATAGAAATGGTGAACTTCCAATTGGCGACTTTGAAAGTAGCTATCAAACAGGAAACAACGGTTCCGAATATGTACAGTTCGAATCCCATCAGTTCAATACGTTTCGTTTCGATGATGATGTTGATGGCGTCAGTAATTTCAGTGAATTACGGACTGAAACTAACCCGTTGGTCAACGACTCTTCAACGCCTGTCACTTTCGAAAGCGTTCAAGCCAAGTTTAGCGAAAACCGTTGCGCACGTTGTCACAGCAATTTCCGTAATACCGATGAACTTTACGATACACTTTTAAGCCTATCGTCGCGAGATGAACAAAGCTATGTGGTGCCGTTTGAGCCTGACGAGAGCTACCTCGTTGAAAAATTGCAAGGCTCTATGTTGCGCTTTGGTGGAGCCAGCATGGCTGAATTGGTTAGAGCCTGGATTACATTGGGTGCTTTGGATAACTAGAAGCCATCTGAAAATTGATCGGGGACGCCGAGTCCTGCATGCTGATCCTGCGTTGTGTGCCGTTCCGCGCTGCCCATTTGCTACGCGCGTAAACTAACTGTGCAACTCGATCGCCACACGCCTTGTCTGAGCGCACCATCTCACTTTTGAGATGGCTTCCAGTATCTAGGGGAGAAATGACGAGAACCTTGCAACTGAGCAGGGCAAACCTCACAATACCTGTAAGCGACGCCACACAGGCTTTCGCTGATGATGGCTCAACGGGGTGCCAATTTGGCTGAGATCTAAAACCCGTAGCACCTGATCCGGATAGTGCCGGCGTAGGGATTGAGTCCGAAATGCTAACGCTGTGTCGTCATCTTCGATTGATGTTTACTCAGGAGATACCGTTCATGGCTTTCCATCGCTTGGGCCGTAAAAGCCAACTCGCTTTAAAATCTTTCGCATCTATCGCCGGGCTTTGCGCAGGTTCGCTCATCTCAGGCAACGCATCGGCAAAAGATACGCTCACTGTATACACCTACGACTCGTTCACCTCTGAGTGGGGCGCAGGGCCTATCGTCGAAAAGGCTTTCGAAGCGTCGTGCGATTGCGATTTAGAATTTATCGCTTTAGACAGCTCCGCGGGCATATTGAACCGCGTGCAATTAGAAGGTGATTCAACCCGCGCCGATGTTGTGCTGGGCTTAGACACCAACCTGATGGGGTTGGCTGAAGATACCGGCCTTCTAGACACATCGGGTGTAGACACCAGCACCCTGGCGCTACCGATTGAATGGGATTCCGACATCTTCGTCCCGTTTGATTATGGTTACTTTGCGTTTGTGTACAACACAGAGCTCATGGAAAACCCTCCCACGAGTTTTGATGAACTGATCAATGCGCCAGACGATGTCAAGATCATTATTCAAGATCCACGCACCAGCACGCCAGGACTTGGCTTATTGCTGTGGATGAAATCCGTCTACGGTGATGAGGCGGCGGCTAAGTGGGAAGCTTTGCAACCCAAAATTCTTACGGTCACTAAAGGCTGGAGCGAAGCCTATTTCTCGCTGTTTTTAAACAACGAGGCACCGATGGTGCTCAGCTATTCGACCTCTCCGGGTTACCATATCGCAGTGGATGAAACAGAACAATATCAAGCAGCTGCATTTAGCGAAGGTCATTACTTGCAGGTGGAAGTAGCTGCCCTTTTGAAAAGCTCCAAGAACAAAGAACTGGCACGTAAATTCTTATCGTTCATGCTGCAACCGGAATTTCAACAAGCACTTCCGTTGACGAATGTGATGTATCCAGCCACCGATATTGGAGATGCGTTACCCCCAGCCTTTGATCAATTGATCACACCAGCTGAAACCCTGCTGATTGATAAGAACGAAGTCAAAGCGAATCGCAAAGCGTGGACCGATGAATGGTTAGACGCCACCACGCGTTGAGTTGCGTCCAGCGCACCATAAAATAACACCCACGTGAGTCGTTTTCTCACACCTGCATTGTCAGTGGCGCTACTGCTGTTTGTAGCGTCCGCCACCTTGCTTCCTTTTGCAGCGCTGATTCAGCACACCGGGGAACTGTCTCTAGCTTCGGTCTTGTCCAATGTGTGGATTCAGCGTGTCATTGTATTCAGCATTTGGCAAGCCGCCCTGTCCACGTTGCTAAGCATCGGCTTTGCCATTCCAGTGGCTATCGCTCTATCAAGAGAGCAACAATTCCCGGGGCGTACCACGTTGCTGAATGTATTCAGCTTATCGTTGGTGATGCCAACACTGGTTGCGATCTTTGGCATCGTGGCGGTGTTCGGTCGAAACGGTTGGGTGAACCAGGCATTTCATACGCTAGGCATTCCCCCCCTGACACTTTACGGGCTTAACGGAATATTGATTGCCCATGTGTTTTTCAACTTACCGCTTGCCACTCGAATTTTCTTAGTGGCTTTAGATGGTATTCCACC
This sequence comes from uncultured Granulosicoccaceae bacterium, assembly GCA_937951345.1. Taxonomy (GTDB): domain Bacteria; phylum Pseudomonadota; class Gammaproteobacteria; order Granulosicoccales; family Granulosicoccaceae; genus CALFCE01. The sequence goes on along the minus strand of CALFCF010000007.1, from coordinate 535 downwards.
GCAGCATTGGCGTTTGGCTTCGCAACTAGGCTTAGGTGGTTTTTCTCGTTTCGTGCAGCTTGAATGGCCCACCATTCGACACAGAATTATCGGCACATCCCTTTTGATATTCGCGCTATGCTTAACCAGTTTTGCCATTGTACTAACGCTGGGTGGCGGTCCTCGTGCGACTACCATAGAAGTGGCGATTTATCAGGCATTGCGCTTTGACTTCGACGTAAGCACCGCAGTAAGCCTTGCCGTTATTCAACTGATAATCTGCCTCAGCGTGCTAGCTTTAGGCAGCATTTGGAAAGAAAACGCACCGATTGCCTTTAGCGCGGTAAAAACCCAGGATACCTGGCGACCAGCAAGTCGCACGCGTTTATTTAATGCTTTGGTTATCGCATTAGCTTCTACATTTGTTCTATTGCCAATTGCAGGTCTTTTAGCATCTGCCTTCAACGCTGCCTTTATAAAGGTAATGAGTCACCCCACCACACTAAAAGCTATCATCAACACATTCATTGTTTCGCTTTGCTCTGCCACACTCTCG
>CALFCF010000006.1 GCA_937951345.1 uncultured Granulosicoccaceae bacterium | reverse complement strand
TCGTTGATCTTCTCGATTACAGCCAACGCAGCACTCGAGCGAAGGGTTATCTCTAACACTGTCAAACCACCTCGACACAAGGCTTCAGCCAAGGGCACGGCCACATCGACCGAATCAACAACCAGTACCGGTATTACCGGTGCCTGTTGCATCAGATCCTTGACCGAGTAATGAGGATTATCTACAGACATAGCAATTAATGTGGAAAGCCAACAGGCAAATTTTAGACATCTATAAAAATGGCACTGGAACAACGCAAAACAAATTCGGAGCGATATATTTACAACCAATCTGAATCACTAGCGAACTGGCAAGCGAGTGAATCAACAGCAATGAGCAGGCTGTTACATCAATCTCTTATAGTAGTCTGAAGGTAGAAGGAGTTACTACGCATAGCCAAGAGCATGATCAAGATCGGCCAATAAGTCTTCTACATCCTCTATTCCTGTGGAATAACGAATTAACCCCTCAGGTATTCCGGCGGCAGCACGTTCTTCCGGTGTACATTCGACATGACTGGTTGTAAGTGGCGGCCCTACCACCGTTTCGACGCAACCCAGATTGGCTGCCATATGAGCCAGATTCAACTTTGGTAAAGCTCGTTTTATAGCTTCCAAACCACCATCGATTGAAAAACTGAGCATGCCGCCAAATCCTGACATCTGCTGTTTTGCAACGTCATGATTAGTATGACTTTCAAGGCCCGGATAATTCACCTGCTCCACTTTTGGATGTTGGCTCAGCCAGCGTGCAATGGTCATTGCGCTTTGGTTCTGTCGTTCGATGCGTAATGCCAGCGTTTTCATTCCTCTAATGAAGCTATAGGCATCCATTGGCGCCAGCGTTGCACCATTGATTTCTCTATATTGATAAAGTCTCTTGATAATTTCCTGGTTTCCACACGCCACACCACCCAAAGCATCAGCATGCCCTCCTAGATATTTCGACGCGGAGTGCAACACGATGTCAGCCCCCAAAGTTAACGGCTTTTGATTTATAGGGGTAGCGAAGGTATTGTCGACTACAACCAAAGCACCACATTCGTTTGCAACGTGAGCCAGCTTACTAATATCAGTAATTTTTAAACTGGGATTGGTAGGCGATTCAAGATAAAGCATGGTGCACTTTTCTCTTATTCGTTCTTCTATCTCTTCGTGGCTATGTGTGTCGCATAGAACAACTTCAATGTTCAATTTTGGCAGGAACTCAGTGAACAATCTGTTTGTACCACCGTAGCTGTCTTTAATGGAGACAACACGATCTCCGGGCTTTAGGAAAGTACCAAAAATATTACTGATTGCAGCCATTCCACTGGCGAAACTAGTCGCGGCCTCAGCTTGCTCCAGTGCTTTAACCTTATTCTCGAATACGCTGACAGTGGGGTTGGTGTTACGCGAGTAAATGTGCCCAGGCACCTCCTCTAGTGCAACCTTGTGCCAAGTGTCAATATCGTCGTAACCATACGACACACTATGTACAACAGGCACCTGTGTTGATCTTTCGTACAGCGTGTAGTCTTGCTCACCACCCCAAATACTTAAGGTGGATAGACCATGTCTGTTTGTGGCGGGTTTGGTTGGCATAAAGGCTCCAGCGTCTGAGTTGATCGAGACCATGTGGTAGTCACATGAAATGTTTCAAGGCAGCGCTACGTGAGCCTTTATCTTGATGCACCAATGATAACTGTAAGATGATTGTATTTAAAGACCTACGGCATGCAGACAGGATGAGATAACTGACTTTGGTTAGATCAGTTATCTGGAATGGCAGTTTTGGTTTCCCACAATGGTAATCGATAATCGCGTGGCATCGGTGCTACCAAGTGCCGCAGTCCGGAAATTCGGTTTACACCTACTATGCGTGAAATCTGTGACGATTAATTTCAACTTTCTGGTGAAATTATCAACAGCATTCGAAGGTTATCAACCAAACTATCGGATGACATTTTCTACTGTGTGGTACTACTGCTTATTCAACAGTGACACTTTTCGCCAGATTACGTGGCTGATCAACATCCGTGCCTTTTATAACGGCGACGTGATAAGAAAGTAACTGCAGCGGAATGGTATAAATTACCGGTGCGATCAACGCATCGCATACCGGTACTTCCAGTACCTTCATGGTGTCGTCATTCACGAACTTTGCATCTTTATCAGCAAACACGTACATCAAACCACCACGTGCGCGCACTTCCTCTACATTGGATTTTAGTTTCTCTACTAATTCATTATTTGGCGCTACGACAATTACCGGCATATCCGCATCAATCAGTGCCAGTGGACCGTGCTTTAACTCCCCCGCTGCGTAGGCTTCTGCGTGTATATACGATATTTCTTTAAGCTTAAGCGCCCCTTCCATGGCAATGGGGTATTGATCTCCGCGTCCAAGAAAGAGACTGTGGTTTTTCTCAGAGAAGTCCTCCGCCAGATCCTGAATGGCATCATCCATACCGAGCGCCTGCTCTATTTTCGCGGGCAAACTCATCAAAGCTTTTACCAGGCGTTCTTCGCCATCGCTATCCAATCCGTTATGCCGCCCTATAGCACCGACCAGCATTAGTAAACCAGCCAACTGAACAGTAAATGCCTTTGTGGAAGCCACACCTATTTCGGCACCTGCTTCCATCATGTAGCTCATATCTGATTCACGAACCAGTGACGAGCCCGGTACGTTGCAAATTGTCAGACTCGAAACATAGCCCTGTTCTTTAGCCAGACGCAATGCCGCCAGCGTATCAGCGGTTTCGCCAGACTGAGAGATGGTTACTAGCAAGCTATCAGGTCGAACAAAAGATTTTCGATAACGGTACTCGGATGCGATTTCAACATTACATGAGACACCAGCCAACTCCTCAAACCAGTAGCGAGCAGTCATACCCGCATGGTAGCTGGTACCGCACGCAATGATCTGTACATGTTTAACACGCTTCAAATGCTCTACGGCTTCAGGACCAAAAGCTGTTTCAAGGACTTTTCCATTCTCCAACCGGCCCGCAAGTGTTCGTTGAATGGCCGCAGGCTGTTCGTAAATCTCCTTCTGCATATAATGTCGGTAGTTACCCTTGTCCGATGGGTCATGCGATACAGAAGATTCCGTAATTTCACGTTCAACCGGCTGATCGTTGACATCGTAAATTTCAACCGACTTACGAGTTACAAGTGCAACGTCACCTTCTTCCAGAAAAGAAAACCGTCGCGTTACAGGCAGCAATGCCAATTGATCAGAGGCAATAAAATTTTCACCGACGCCATAGCCCACGACCAGCGGACTACCAGCACGAGCAACAACTAACTGATCAGGCTGTTCCCGATCCATGATGACCGCGCCATACGCTCCATCAAGCTGCTTGACAGTTTTTTGTACTGCAGATAGCAGATTGCTACTGCTTTTTAGCTCGTGATCTACCAGATGAGCCATAACCTCAGTATCTGTATCAGAGGTAAACTGATAGCCTTGCGCTTTTAACATCTCACGCAACTCATCATGATTTTCAATAATACCGTTGTGGACTACTGCAATACGCTCTGAAGACATATGCGGGTGGGCATTAGCTTCATTAGGCTCACCGTGCGTTGCCCACCGCGTATGGGCAATACCAGTACCGCCCGGCAAGCCGGCCTCTTCGACACTATCAGCAAGTGACTGAACTTTGCCAACACGCCGAATTCGATCGATTGCCCCCGTATCATTTATTGTTGCAATACCGGCTGAATCGTAACCACGATACTCAAGGCTTTGCAGCCCCATGACCAATATATCCGCAACATCCCTTTGCGCAACAGCACCAACAATTCCACACATTTCAGCTAAATTCCAATTATCAAATATACAAATTTAAAATCATCTGACTGATTAGATCATAATAATTATGGTTGTTTTCATTCAGACAACAATCAGTTCAGACACCTTATAGTCGCTTTACAATCGCTTAACAGATACCTGACGAACAAACGTCACATTAACGCTTCTTTTCAGGTCTCTCCCATCCATCTATCTGAGCCTGCTTGGCTCGAGTAACGGCAAGCTTACCTGCGGCAACATCTTTGGATATGGTTGACCCTGCCCCGATGGTTGACCCACTGCCTATCGTCACCGGTGCAACCAACGCGCTGTTAGAACCAATGAAAACATCGTCTTCAAGCACAGTTTTATGTTTATTTGCACCATCGTAATTACAGGTAATGGTTCCTGCCCCGACATTAACATTGTTGCCAACCTCGGCATCACCCACATAACTAAGGTGATTGACTTTACTACCATCGCCAATTTTTGCTTGCTTTACTTCAACAAAATTACCGATTTTGGCGCCGTCTGCAAGCTCAGTACCCGGGCGAAGACGAGCGTAAGGGCCAATCGAACATCCGGAGGCAATGGTTGCCCCCTCCAATACGGAGTTGGGCAGGATGAGCGTGTTATCACCAATTTTCGAATCGATGATTACACAGTTAGCGCCTATTTTTACACCCGTGCCAATCGAATTTACACCCTCGAAAACAATGTTCACATCCATTTCGATGTCCGTGCCTGTTGTTATAGGTCCACGTACATCAATTCGGGATGGATCTCGTAATGTGACACCGTTCTCCATTAATTCAGTTGCGCAATTATTCTGATGAATGCGCTCAAGCTCCGCTAACTGAATTCGACTATTCACACCGAAAACCTCCCAGACATCCTGCGGATGCACAGTTTCAATTGTAAGTCCGTCGGATACGGCCAGCTTGAAGATATCAGTCAGGTAATATTCTTTCTGGGCATTGTTGTTATCTATCCGTGCCAGGAAATCTTTAAGGCGTGCACCAGTAATCGATAACATACCTGAATTGGATTCCTGTATGGCCTGCTGCTCAACTGAGGCATCTTTCTGTTCAACAATGCCGGTCACGCGGTTATCCGCGTCACGAACGATACGACCGTAACCGGTAGGGTCATCGAGAATGACGCTCAATAAACCAACTGTTTTATCATCACACAGCGCATACAACGCTTCAAAGGTTGAAGCACGTGTCAGGGGCACATCACCATAAGCAATAACAACTTTGTCGTTATCTTCAATGTGCGGCAAAGCCTGCTGAACAGCATGCCCTGTACCCAGTTGCTCTGACTGCATCGCCCACGAGACACTATGTTCAATTTCCTGTTGTACCATTTCAGAGCCATGACCGATGACAACAACTGTCGTCTCAGGCTCGAGAACACCCACACCATCCAGTACATGTGCCAACATGGATTTGCCAGCAAGGTGGTGCAGAACCTTTGGTTTTGCAGATTTCATGCGGGTGCCTTTGCCCGCAGCGAGTACTATTACTTTAGTGGTCATATCGATAGCTAGGAGTCTTCTATGCTTTGCGTCTTAAGCAGGAATAATGAGCGATTTATACAGTTTATTCAGCAGGTAGTATCAACTTGGCAACATTATTCACCATATGCTGTACCATAACGAAAAAGTCGCTGAAATCGCTATATTCAAGCAAGTGTAGTGCACGCAGATGACGCGCCAAAATGACCGTCCGAATAGAAATCTTTGTAGAAATGGATTGCCAGTGCACAACGGATTAAGTCACTAGCAGGCTAGATCTGCTGAACAGCGCATAGCAGCATAAAAATACATCTTTTTGATCAGTATTTCGCCGACCCAGAAAGTGTTAACCCAGCGAATACCCGTCCATTTCAAGCAGTGCTTTACTGAGAGAGCTGCGCGCACCGGTTTGCAAATATTCCATCGCCCGCAGGGACGCCTCGTGCGCTTCGACACTGGAACCTGCAACACAATCTTCGATAACGCGACAGAAATAGTCTGACTGATGCCCATCGACAAACGTGTAATGCACACAAACATCGGTAAGCCCACCGCAAAGCAGCAACGTATCAATCTTTAAACCGCGCAAAAGAATCTCGAAATCAGTACCGAAAAACGCAGAATAACGTCTTTTTTTGATTAAATAATCGTCGGGCTGAAAACCCATTTCTTCTACAGCGATTGCGGTTCCCGGGTTAGATTCCAGGCAATGTATTTCTTCACTGCCATCAAGCTCACGGCCGAAATCGATTAGATCGGGGCGATGGACTTCTTGAATAAAAATCACCGGTATATCTTTTTCGCGGGCTTTGTCGATCAACTGACGAGCATCTAGCATACGGCTGGCATAGTCGGGCATGGTCGGAATAGCTTCGTCCGAGCGATCACCAAAGGTTTCTGCCTGTATATCTATGACGATAAGAGCAGCTCGACCTTCAATAAATTGTTTCTCAGAACTACTCACCGGTCTTTAAATCAGCTTTTTCTTTCAAGGAGATTAAAAGTAATATATTGAGGCCAATGCAGACAGGTCAGATCGACTTCTTAATCACTATCCAAACTGCTAAAAATGACCTTATTGCCGAAAGGATCGGCAATTGACATATCCTTACCCCAAGGCTGTTTATTGACACTTGGGCGTGAGTTGCCGTACCTTTTATCAAGAAGCTCTCTCTGGTAATTTTCCAAATCATCAACTTCGATCCTCAGCGAAGCGCCGGGGCAACAATCACCATGATGTTCCGATAGATGAATCACGCATTCGTCTTTTGATATCTGCATGTACAAAGGAAACCCTTCCTCGAAACGATGCTCCCAATCCACAGAAAAACCCAGAAACTCAACATAAAACTGTCTGGCTTTTCCTTCATCGAAAGAACGCAATATCGGGATTGGACAACTAACTTTCATGCGCGAATTCTTCCTGAATATTTAGAGATGAACTCAACCGCAGCGCATACCGACGCACCATCATTCACCCATAGATGTGAAAAATCGATGTAACAACCTTTTTTAGCGAGACAAAAAAACAGGCTAAGTGTATTCACGCAACCTGAGAGATCATTCTCGATGGCATACAGCTTCTATATTATGACCATCAGGATCAAGAACAAACGCGCCATAGTAATTGGAATGGTAGTGCTCTCTTAATCCAGGTTTGCCATTATCTATAGCTCCAGCAGAAATAGCTACCTCGTAAAACCGATCTACCTTTTCTCTGCTATCAGCGGCAAATGCGATGTGCATAGGCGGAAGCACTATGTCATCTGGACCAAACCAGAAATCAGCTTTGCCGTCCCTACCGAACCCTGCCCAACCCTCCACCTCTGTTAGCAATACGATATCCAAAGGCGCCAGCACCTTCGAGTAAAAAGCTTTACTTATATCGTAGTTGGATACTGCTATCCCTATATGGTCAATAAGCATTTTGTAATTTCGAATTGTTGCGACACGATTGATCCAGATGGATTAGACGGTAAGTTGGGTACCTAACGTGAAAAACATTGTACCAGGCTAACGATTCTTCAAAGTACTAAGCTGTTAGTTTTTACGCAATGTAGACGCTATGCGAGACTCCAATAACATTAAAGGTGATTGGAGCGAAAGTGATCTTGACTCAGGGATGAAGGATCGATCTGTACCGGTTTACTAGGTGCCCTGATAGATATGCCACAGCACGCCAGATGGGTCTGTAATGTTCATTATTAGACTGCCATACTCATCAGCATGTGGCTCAGAAAATACCTTTGCTAATTCCCCGTAGTTTTTTTCCAGATCCATGTTTACTACTTTTTCAAACCAATGGTCAATACTGTCCACATACAGACACAGCATACAATTGTCCGCCCATTCTTTTACATAATAATTTTGCAACCAAAACTACAACTAGAGATTTCGTAACGAAAAGCACTACCGATATCTGCCAGCTTCTCAAATCCTAAATCTTCATAGAACTTACAACTTAACTGAAAATCTTTTGATGAAATAAATGCCGTTAAGTTATTTACTTTGAATGATTCCATACGAATTCTCTTATCAATGCCAAATCATAGCGCAGCCATCAGGTGCTATGCGTTGTTGCAGTTCACCGAACAATTCACCGGGATAACTGCCTTCCTTATTCTCAAGACCTACTTCTTTCAGTAGCACGCACCGGTTTTCTACACCCACATCAAGCGCAACACAAAGTAATTTTTAGACAGCGTGGATCTACTTTGTATTGCGAATAATGCTACGAACTAAATGAATACTTCATACGCAACCCCACGGTCTTATCAGTGTGTAGATTTTTAGTTTTTTGATAGCACTAAATCGAAATTTAGTAGTCATAGTGAGTCATACAGATGAGTAACAATTTGTTGGTGTCCTTCACTGGATTAGCATTCGCGAATCCAAAGATTGTTACCTTTTCGGTTCTTCAGATTAGTCTTATTATTATGTTGCAAAGGATGACCACCACTAACGGTCGGATGACAACCCGGTTTATGTCTTTGGCTCATCACTATAACCAGGGTATTTATGCGATCCTTAGAATTGCCCGTAAACTGTCACTGGAGATAGACCTCTACTACCTCACTGAAGAAAACAGCGAATCGGTGCCAGCTAGATACGAAAACATGCCAGACGGTTTTTCCGCCGAGATAGTCGAACGTTCGCTGGATGAAACGACGTTGTCGGATATTACGGCTATGAATCAATGGAGCAATCTGGAGTCTATTCAATCCAGGCTTGCTAGTGGACATTGGTTTTTTGCCTTGCGGCATCGCGAGCGTCTGGTTGGATATACCTGGATACGGTTTGATCAGGTAGACGAACCGAATTGTGACTACGAATTGTCTGTTAACGAGGCATTCCTTCAAGGTGCTTTCATTGATCCCAAATATCGTAACGGGGGGTTGGCAACAATCATGCGGGTTCAGGTATATCGAATGCTTGAAAAGCGGGGCATAGGCAATGTGGTCAGTACAACGGATGTACTTAATTTGCCGGCAAAAAAATTTAAGGCAAAACTGGCAGCGAAACACTCTTATTGTTATGCATCTGTGAGTTTTTCAGGGTTTACGGTATTCAAAAAGAAATTCGATATGTGCCGCAATGATACGCGGGATCACGGTCGGATCTCCTTGTCGTAGAGAAGAACATAATTTAAACGCTTGACGTTGGCACTAGTAGGCGGGCAATAACGCCAGTATGACCTTCTCTGATTTCACCCGAAAATTTAACAACAGTGCCCGGTCCGTTGGTGGCTCCACTACAGTTAAAAATTTATCAGGAGTGCGGGACAATCTGACTATCGTATATTTTTAGTTTATTGAATCTTATACCATCGCGTTTGATTGATAATTAAGCCGGATGTAGCATCCATCGCCATGACTTGTCCGTGCCACCCATTCAGAATAGAACCTTCAATTCTTGTAAGATTCCATACACATTTTTCAGTTTGATTGTTCCAAGATCTTTCTACTGCCCATTCACTTGCTATTTCTACCCAACCATTGCTTCTGGCAATTTCAATAGCATGTGGCTTTTTTATTGGGTATCTGTCATTTACTGTTTGTGAATTACAATCTTCGATTCTTTTGGCTGTAGTTGTGCAACCATCGACTAAGAAAACAAATAATATAATGATGTTCTTGTTTATCCGCATAACGCTGCGGTCAATCGCAATTTATAAGCTTGTCAAATTGGCGCACAGTGGAGCGCAGCGGAATGCCTGTTTGGCTAGCTTGTAATTTGTCAATTTGCACCGCCTTGTTATGTGTTTTTTCCCTGAACATATTCAAATAAGTCAGATTCATTATTTACAATATATTGAGCGGCCTTAAAGAATCGAGTGGCAATTGAATAGTTCTCATAGTCCTCTGGGGAAATGTGATTACAGAACAATACATCGTCATCATCTCCCCAGGGCAGTGACGAAGGTGACACAGGCAACAATACATCTGGTGCGCCTACCTTGCAGCCTACCTTGCAGGAGACACCGATAGTTGCGATTGTGTTTTTTTCAGTATTGATTGCAGAGACCAGCATTACCAAAGGCAACATTGATTCAGGATATATAGATGCGACGAAATAGCCAAATGGTCGTTGTAATACATACAGATCACCGCTAAATACGCCTACTAGCTCGTCAAACCCTTCGAACTCATCTGTCAGTTCGCTCTCAACATTTTCTAATTCAAATTCCATTGCCCTAGTTACACATAACACCATATGCCTTGTCGGTTCAGCAGCGTCTTGTTAGGTGATTTCTCGTAGTTCTTTTGCAATTTTGAATAATGCATGCTTTGTATCTTTACACCTTGGTGGTGCACTTCCATAGCCACTAAGAAGACGCACACATTCCACCCGTGCGGTCTCCATCACTGGGTCAGAATAATGATTGATAGCAAAACGATTCCATTCAGCAGGTGCTACCTTTTGTTTAGTTGCGTATTCGATAAAAGATGCTAGTAGATCTCTATCAATTATTCTTTTTTCATTCATTGAGGATATTCGTATTTATGAATGAGGAGTTCTTCTTTCAAATAAAATGGTGCCATGACAATAATATCCTCCAAATTACCAGCTTAATTCGTTTTTATAATTATTTTTTACCCGGTGTGTAAACCGTAGTCGTTGTCACATAACGCCCGAATCATGTGAGCTTGATGGCAACCGACTGGAGCGGCAGCGTAAGGAGGGCGAGGTCAAGCTTCACATGCATTCGTTTGTTATACGCCGCTCATCAACTTCAGAAGCGGATTCGCTTTTACAAAAGGACATTCATCAACATTTATGTGCTTATGACATATAGTACTAATCAGTTCATTTGGTTTCTCCAGCAGGAAATCTAAAGGTTTTTCTGATTTCTCAAGCCTGAGCATGTCACAATTCTCATCCATCTCTGAAGCTATCTGCCTACTGTCATCCGACAAAATAGTGGCATTTGATGTCATCAACAAAGACAACTGAGAACAAGGGTGATCCACAATTTGAAACCTTACATCTAGCTTCTCTTCTTCATCCAAGTTGCTATCTTGAACAGTAAAATTATTAAGCGTCATCGTCATAGATAAATCAACGAAACGCTGAATGGCTATTTCACGGTCTATACTGCGATCTTTTAAGATAGTTCGGGTGTTGAATACACCAGCTAAAAGAGCAAGTAGCGCTATTATGGCGGTAATCCACCCCCCAAAACTTGGTCTGTGTTTTCTCGAGTTCCAAGTATTACCACGTATTGCAACTAGAGCAGCAATAAAAGCAATTAAGTACGGTCCATAGCTCAACAGCAATTTTTTCTCCTTTCACATTATTCTGAGTTAATCACCGAATTGAATACACAGAAGATACCCCTAGCGTATAACGCCATGCTTACCCGCAATTTATAAGATGCTTAAATTGCCGTAAAATGTGAGCTTGCGAGCATGGCAATTTGGGCAGCTTGTAAATTGTCGGGTACAGCATTTTGTTAGGCTTTTGGTGCTAGAAGTTTGGTGATGTAGTCGAATACCCACAACTTTGCTAACTCCTCTGTTTTATAGTTTCTACGGCTATGAAATACCTTATCTTTCTCATCATCGCTGACGGTGGCAGCCCAACCACCAGCACGCTCATACACAGTTATTCTATAACCATCAGCCCGTAACCAAGGATTACCCTTAGCTGAGACCTTCCACTTTCTAGTAAGCCAACGCTTCCTTTTGGAGCTCGTGCTTTTCATTGTTGTCTCACGGTGCTTCGCTGCTACTAAGTCACCTTCCATATTGCCGGCACACACGCACCCAACCTCCAAAACCTCTTCGTACTTTGGGTGCTCCATATAGTGGACATAACGAATGGTCTGAGACTCACACATTTCACATTGTACTTGTGGCTCCCCTAGATCTTCTATGTCCACGCACTGCCAACCTTTATGAGGCACACCTGCTACGGACCACTTACCACGACCCGACGCGACTAATTTTTCTTCGTCTTCATGAGTTCCCATGGAAGTCTCCTTTTCAGCCAAACGCCTGCTTCATGCGAACTTGAAAGCAACCGACCGGAGCGGTAGCGTAGGAAGGGAGCTGTCAAGTTTCGCATGCAAGCACTGGTTATGTCGGGCTATCGAAACTAATCTCAGTATAGCTACCAGGTGTAATTTGTGACACTTGGCTACCGATATCATCTTTGAAGGATTGCAACTTGGGCCATGATGTCGTCGGCAGTATGACTATTGCAATTTTGCGGGTGGACAAGTCCTGCTGGTATCGCAGGTTCTTGTCAGTGGAGATAAATACGTCAAATCCCGATTCCTCAGCTGAATCAATCAGGAATCCATTTTCGAGCTGAGACCAACCCATTTCAAAAGCAGTCTTAACTTCAGCCGCCTTTAGTGCGCTGCGTAGCGGGTGAGGAACACCTTGGTCAAATAGTATTCGCAATGCTAGGCCGCGGCGCTCTTAGCGGTAAAACGAAGTACTTCTCGGATCTGCTCTTCTGCGATACCGGGAAACCAAGAAACAATATCTTGAATAGACGCACCGCCTTCAATGTTCTCAAAAATTGCGGCCACAGGGATACGGGTGCCTGTTATAACCGGTGCACCGCTCATTATCTCAGGATTACTTTCAACTACAGCACAGCTTGTCCAATCCACGATTAGTGTTCCCTTTTTGCTCAGAGTTGCATTATATCAGAGAGGCATCTGACGGCTTAAATCAGAGACATAACGCTCGCCTCAGGCGAACTTGACGGTTGCTGAGCGGAGCGGTAGCGAAGGGAGGCAACGGTCAAGTTCGCATGCAGGCGCTTGTTATGCAGATCGCACTATATCTGCGACTCTATCCAGTAACAATCGACAGTAGTGGTGCATTTTTGCTTCAGCTTCCCTTAACTCATCTTTGTAGCGGTAGCCATCATAATAATCAGATTCCCACTCTTCCCTCAATTTGTCAGTTATTTGTGATGATTTGCTCGTTGCGATTTGTGCTTTAGCTAGGTCTAGCTTTAGCTCAGGGAAGTACATGTTGACAATCATTGAAAGTTTGGCAAACTCACCAGGGTTATTTTTACCTAGAGAAATTACCGCATCTAAATGGTCATTGAATGTAATACGATCTTCAACCAACAAATGCAAATTACGATAGATTGCTGAAACAGTAGCGGACCACCCTTGTACTAATAAATACAACTCCTCAGCCCTTTCATTGCGTTTTGTATCTTGATCGGTTTGAGCACGCTCTAAATCGGGTGCGATTTGAGCAGTTCTTGAGAGATTTTCTGTTATGTTCTCAACTACCGCGTATAATTTATCTCGATAATCTCTTAATTCAAATTTTGTAATCCCCTTACTTTGGCTTGTCCTTGAATCATATCTATCATGATGCTCCAGGCATAACCAAACAAGATTGTCGTATGAGCTATCGCTTCTATTTTTATCAACATGAGCAATTTGACCTGATTTTTCAGAAAAATCATGATTTAAACCAAAACAAAGAGCACATCTCCGTGCACTAGAGGTTAAAACCATGGTTTCGACTTCCTGGGGTGTATATGCTCGTTTTTTACTCATGGCAATTCGGCTGCATAACGCCGCGCTCAGGCGCAGTGTATGCGATGGCGGTTTGTGTGCAACAATGGGAGCGCAGCGAGCATGCAAACAATCCGACAGCGTGTACACTGTCGGCTCTGCAGCGCCTTGTTATGCGGTGCGGATGAGCGCAAGTTTACTCTTGATGACTTTGCGCGTACCAAAACCATTAAATACCTTTTACGGTAGCACTCCAAGCTACTGAAGCCGCCTTATTTCATTTGCGATATCATATGCTTTGCTACGCAACTCAAGAAGCTCATCGTTAGCTTGAACGAATCTATCTTTATCATTCCCGAATACGAGATCACTAAAAGAACCCATGCCACCGTAAGCACTCAGCAAATACTCTATACCACTGTAGTCTGAAGATTTAATTCTTCTTTTTGATTTGGCAATCCACAGCCTCCAATTCTCGGCATCATGATCAAATAGGAGTATATCTAGTCTTTCCAGTACAGCTATAAGTTCTTTGGTTTTCGGCCCCATAACAATTTCTAGTGATGTTCCTTTTTTCGCATAACAGCCTGTTAGTGTGCATGCCTTATAATCTCCTAACAAGCAACGCACAAATGTTTTTCAACTATTTGATATAACTTACATTGTCAGCGCATATATTGCCAATAAACGAAAGATTAGTGTGCATGCTCGTTAATTCTGATCGCTGCTAGCGGTTAATAGTTCTTGCTTTGTCGTTTACCCAACTATTCTGTCAGTCTGATTTTTATAAGATTATATATTCCAACTACGCACTTCGATGATTTTTGTTAGATTTACTGATGTTGCACTATTGAAACGGAATTCA
>CALFCF010000005.1 GCA_937951345.1 uncultured Granulosicoccaceae bacterium | reverse complement strand
ATTCACCACCAGTGCCAGTCTACCGTCGCAGCTCACTCGATTGAGCTCAACCCGTAGATTTCTACGAATTTCGCTCAATCGTGCGACCTGCTTAGGTAGCCAGACTCTGGTGGCGAACCCTTCATGAATAGAGCAGGCTAGTCGATTTTAGTACGCGTTTGATGGCTGACAGCGAAACAAAAGACCCGGGCAATTGGAACGTTGTATTAGACGGTTTCAGAGTGCCCGATCGGGTAGCCACATCCAGCCCGGCAACATCCGGCGCAGCAACAGCCGCTTCCTCAGACGTAGGTCATGGACTTTGTGAGCTTGCGTTCAAGACGGCTGCGACAGCTGTCGATTTCCCGCACTGGCTTGAGCCACCGGTACGCCAGTTACATGCTGATGTAATGCAGTCGCAGTCTCATCACGCGATGTTGATCCATGGTCCGGCCGGTTCGGGCAAGCGTTTGCTGGCAGAAACGCTGATTGCACTTCGCATGTGTCGCTCACCGATGACTACGTCTCGTGACGTGCCTGTTGCGTGTGGGGAGTGTAACGATTGTCGTCAGCTGGCTTCCGGTAATCACATCGATTTGCGTGTATTAAAACGCAGTGAGAAGTCTGACATTATCAAGATTGACGACATGCGGGAATTTCTTGCCTGGTTGATGATCACGTCGCGCGCGGCGGATTGTTACCGGGTGGGCGTCATCGACTGTGCAGATGAACTGAATGCGTCATCTGCCAATGCTCTTTTAAAAACGCTTGAAGAACCTGCTGCTTCGTCCGTTATCGTATTGATAAGCGACAATCTGCGTACGCTGCCGGCAACGTTAAAAAGCCGTTGTCTTCTGGTCCCGGTCAACGCTGTACCTTCAGAAAGGACGATACAGTGGTTATCTGATAGAGGTGTGGACCAGCCGGGTCCTCTTTTGCGGCAATCACACAATGCTCCACTGCATGTGCTTGCAGTGCTTGATGACGGACAGGGGGAGCATAAACAACGCATGCTGCAGTGTTTTGCCGGTATTGTGACCCGCCAGGCCGGAATTGCGGTATGCGTCGAGCGATTGAAAGATTATTCGGCAAAAGACTGCCTGCTGGCGTTTTCCGAATTCACCAGTGACATATTGCGTGTGCGACTGAATGCGCAAGCGTCCTGCCTGTACCCGCAGGAAATTTCCCGTTGGCAGACACTCGCGGAACATCTCAGTCAACCGCAATGGTTTGCACTATATCGCGACCTACAACATCTGATGAGTACCGATATACCCGGTATTAAAGTTCAGCCTGTTCTTGAGACGATATTTGCCGCTATATGGCAGACAGGAGAGGTATCAAGCAGTTTAACACTGGGATAATTACGGCCGATACAGAAGCTGGCCGGTAACCCGTTTTAACGCTGGTAATGCTCTCATATTTGTAGCCGTTCGTTTTTATCACCGCCTGTCTGCTTGCTTAGTGGGCGGTGCAAATACGGTTTCTGGCCTTCTGTGTGTCGATAAGAGCTGGTTTGGATATGACTGAAAGTTTAAAAGGTGTAATTGCTTTTACTGTCACCGATCGTGGTGCGTTGTACGCGTCTTACATGCGTTTTGTCAGCAACGGGGGCGTGTTTGTACCAACAGCGCGTCAGTATGATCTCGGTGATCGCGTGTTTTTGTTATTGCAGATAATGGACGACCCGACGCCAATGGCGTTACGCGGTGAAGTCGTCTGGATTACACCGGCCGGTGCCCAGGGAAATAAAACAGCAGGCATTGGTGTACGTTTTGATGACGAAAGCGATAAAGGCAAGCAGGCGATTGAAGAAATTCTTGCTGGTTTGCTTGAAGGTGAGCGCGCGACAAGCACAATGTAAGTCGTGTAAGAAACCACCGGAAAAGTATCATCGATTACTATGTGGTTGAACTCCACATCCACCGATATTGCAGCCCTGCAAAACGCACGGCTGCAACTAAATCCCATGCAAGGCGATTCGGCGCTGCGCAGGTATGTGCGTCGTTTCGTGCTCGTACTTACGGCGCTGGTGTTCGCCGCCCAGCTATCAGCTTGTAAACAAAAGCCTCTGCCACAGCTGTCGCTTGACGGTGAGGCAATGGGTACTGCATGGCAGGTGACGTTAGCAACAGACAAAAATCCGGACACCGCGAAACTCAAAAGCGAGATTGATACGTTGCTCGCCACCCTTACGATGCACATGTCATCGTATGACGCCGCATCCGCTGTCAGTGATTTCAACGCCGATACGACCACTGACTGGAAGGAAATGCCTGGTCCCGTTGTTAGTGTGGTCAACGCAGCCCGCCGCGTCAGTAAAGCCACTCAAGGCGCTTTTGATATCACGCTCGGCAGCGTCGTCAATCTCTGGGGTTTCGGTGATGATGAGGTACCGGAAAACACACCGACTCTCGATGTCATACTGGATGAAATGAACAATGTCGGTTATCAGTTACTGCTGGTATCCAAGGATGAAAAGCAAGTCAGGAAAACTGTTTCCAGTCTGCAGGTCGATCTGTCATCAATCGCCAAAGGCTATGCGGTAGACCGTGTTGGCGAGTTACTCGAGCAACAAGGTCTTGATAGATACATCGTCGAATTGGGGGGTGAAATTCGCACACGTGGCCAGTCATCTGATCATACGCCATGGACGATTGGCATTGAATCACCGGACCCTTCCGTGGCGACAAGTGGCTATCTCGGTATTGCCGTCGAGAATGCGCACATTGCGACTTCCGGTGATTACCGCAATTACCGGGAAATCGACGGCAAACGCATCAGCCATGTTATCGACGGCCGTACTGGCTATCCGATTGAAAATAACGTTGCATCTGTGACCGTTCTGCATGGTACGACGGAGCAAGCAGACGCTTGGGCGACCGCGTTTATGGTTCTAGGTGAAGAAGAGTCGCTCTCCAGAGCGGAGGCTGCAGGTCTCGCGGTGTCGCTAACGATGCGCCAAGGCGATGCTTTTGTTACCCGCAACAGCACGGCATTCAACGCCTATATTCATAAGTAGCTGCATCAGTCGTACCTTTGGTTACGTGCAGCTGTGATCGCCGTGACGCTTTAAATTCCTGCTCCGGCAACTTACCATGCATGGTGCATAATAGTGCTGCTTGTGGCGCTGCCGTCCTGATCGTATAGTCACTCTAACGGTATCGATCCGGCAGAAATTTCACCATGCACAAATCCCGATTCAGGCTGGTAGCCGGCATTGACGAAGTAGGTCGCGGCCCGCTGGCGGGTCCTGTCGTGGCAGCTGCCGTTATTCTCCCGGAGCCGTGCCTGATAGAAGGTCTGGCCGACTCCAAACGGCTGAGTGAATCCAGGCGCATCAAACTCGATCAGCAGATTCGTGACGAAGCAGTCGCGTATGCGGTAGCCGAAGCGAGTGTCGAGGAAATTGATTCGCTGAACATCCTACACGCCAGTATGCTTGCCATGCAGCGCGCAGCGCAGCAACTCACGCCACAACCGCAACTGGCATTGGTCGATGGCAATCGGTGTCCGCAACTGGCGTTTCCCGCGCGTGCTATTGTCAAAGGTGATCAAACCGAAGCCTGTATTTCCGCGGCTTCCATTCTTGCCAAAGTTTATCGTGATGCGCTGATGTGCGACCTGCATCTGCAGTATCCTGAATTTGGTTTTGACAAACATAAGGGTTATCCGACCAGACAGCACCTGTGCGCATTGCGCGAACAAGGGGCTCTTCCGATACATCGTCGTAGTTTTTCTCCGGTGCGTTCAGTATGTGAGGAGTCCGGCGCGTGAGTGGATTTGTTCACCTGAATGTTCACACGGAGTTTTCGCTACAGCACAGCATCGTGCGCATTGACGCGTTGATGCAGAAACTGCTGGTGCCCCTCGATTCGGCGAATTCTGATCAGACGATAGAATTTGCGGCGCAAAACGAATCAAGTTTTGCACCGGCCATCGCCATGACAGACACCTATAACCTGTTTGCATTGGTCAAATTTTTTCGTTCGGCGACTCGAAATGGCATAAAGCCATTGATTGGTGTCGATGCTCGAATCAGCTTACCCGACGATTATTCGGGCACTTCAAGACTGTTACTTTTTGCTCAGAACACACCCGGTTATCACAATCTGACGCGACTGGTGTCGCGTGCCTACCAGGAAGGTCAGCAAGACGGGTATCCGGTTATCCAGCGCGATTGGTTATTGGATAGTCATGCCGGTTTGATCGCGCTCTCCGGTGGTGTAGAAGGTGAACTCGCCCATCCGGTTGTCGCCAAAGAACGTGATCAACAGCATCGGCTGGCTGAACAATGGCGATCAGCGTTTGGTGATCGGTTTTATCTGGAACTCAGGCGAACGAATCGACCCGGTGAAGCGCGATGGAATGATGAGGCGTGCGAGTTGTCGCATCAATTCGGTTTTGCGCCGGTTGCCACCAATGATGTGTGCTTTATCGAGCGTGATGACTTTGCTGTTCACGAGGCTCGATTATGTATCCAGCAAGGCCGCGTTCTTGCCGATAGTGCACGCGCGCAAAGCCATTCGGAAGAACAGTACCTGAAAACCGCAGACGAAATGCGTGAATTGTTCGCTGATTTACCCGAGTCGATTGAAAACACTCTGCAGATCGCGCGGCGTTGCAATCTGGACGTCTCGCTGGGCGAACCTGTGTTGCCCGATTTTCCGGTACCTGCAGGTATGGATGAGACTCAGTATTTACGAGAACAAGCTGAGAACGGTCTGCGTCAACGTATTGCGGGCACGGTGATGAGTGAGAACGCGCAAACTCAGCCGGATCGTGAAGACTACAAATCCCGGCTGAATCGCGAACTCGCGGTTATCAACGACATGGGCTTTCCCGGATACTTTCTTATCGTTGCCGACTTTGTCCGCTGGGCGCGTGAAAATCAGGTACCCGTCGGTCCGGGTCGGGGTTCCGGAGCTGGCTCGTTAGTGGCCTATGCACTGGGAATTACAAACCTGGACCCGCTTGAATACGATTTGTTGTTTGAGCGCTTCCTTAACCCGGAACGGGTATCGATGCCGGATTTTGATATCGACTTCTGTATGGATGGTCGTGATCGTGTGATTCAGTATGTGGCTGAAAAATACGGCGAGCATCGTGTTTCTCAAATCATCACGTACGGCACCATGGCAGCCAAGGCGGTTGTTCGCGATGTAGGGCGGGTTATGGGACACCCGTATGGCTTTGTTGATCGCATTGCTAAGATGGTGCCGTTCGAAGTGGGCATGACACTCGACAAGGCCCTAGCGGAATCAGAAGAACTTGCAAGCCTACGTCGTGAGGATGAGGAGGTATCGGAGCTGCTGGATATGGCACTGGCGCTTGAAGGTCTGTCGCGCAATGCCGGCAAGCATGCGGGCGGTGTTGTCATCGCGCCCACATCCCTGACGGATTTCACGCCGCTTTACTGCGAGGCTGACGGCAGTAGTCTCGTGACACAGTTCGACAAAGATGACGCTGAAGCGGTTGGTCTGGTGAAGTTTGATTTCCTGGGCCTGCGTACGCTGACCATTATTGATAATGCAGTGCATTTAATTGAACGCCTTGCCGCAGGAGAGTCGCTCAATATCGATGAACTGCCGCTTGACGATGCGGCGACTTATGAGCTGTTGCAGAAGGCCTGCACTACAGCAGTGTTTCAACTCGAGTCAGCCGGCATGAAACGTCTGATCGAACGTCTGCGACCTGACAAATTCGAGGACATTATCGCGTTGGTCGCGCTATACCGTCCCGGTCCGTTGCAGTCAGGGATGGTAGACGATTTTATTGATCGTAAACACGGTAGAAAAGCGCTTGCCTGGCCGCATGAAGATTATCAGCTCGAGATCCTGCAACCCATACTGGAACCCACTTACGGTGTAATTCTGTATCAGGAGCAAGTCATACAGATTGCACAAACCATGGCGGGTTTCACGCTTGGTCGATCTGATCTTCTGCGCCGTGCCATGGGCAAAAAGAAGCCGGAGGAAATGGCTAAACAGCGGCAAGGTTTTCTGGAAGGGTGTGTTGCCAACCAGATTAACGCAGACCTTGCTGCAAACATTTTCGATCTGGTCGAGAAGTTTGCCGGGTATGGTTTCAACAAGTCGCACTCAGCGGCTTACGCATTGTTGTCCTACCAAACCGCCTGGCTGAAAGCACATCATCCAGCCGCCTTCATGTGTGCAGTACTCTCAGCCGACATGGACAACACCGATAAGGTGGTTGGTTTAATAGAGGAATGCGCAGCGCTTGGTATCACTGTCGCATCGCCTGATGTTAATTCGTCGCAGATCAAATTCGATGTGATAGATACGCAGACAATCAGTTACGGGCTGGGTGCAATCAAAGGTCTGGGAGAGGCGGCGCTTGCCGAAATGCTGGAGGAGCGTACTCGAAACGGGGTTTACACCGATCTCGAATCATTGATGCGCCGCGTGCCGACAGGGACGGTATCACGTCGCGTCCTTGAAGCCCTGATTCGTTCCGGCGCTGCAGACTCTCTGGGTGTTAACCGCGCCAGCATGATGGAAAATCTGCCCGCGGTAATGCGTGCGGCTGATCAGTATCATCGCGATCAGGCCACCGGGCAGGTTGATCTTTTTGGTTTGAATGACCCGGCTGAGTCACAGTCGTCGATTCCGTTACAGCAAATTGACGAATGGAGCGAACGCGAGCGATTACGCCACGAGAAAGAAACGCTCGGGTTGTATCTCAGCGGTCATCCAATAAATGATTATCTCGAAGAACTGGGGCGCTTTACCAGTGGGCGGTTGTCTGAATTGTGTGCTCGAGCAGCTGACAAACACGGCCAGGCTTCGCGTCAATACGGGCGCCGGCAACGTGGCATATCGGTGCTGCTCGCAGGTCTTGTCATTGGCACTCGCATGCGCGAGACGCCAGTTGGCAGGCTTGCAATCGTGACTCTCGATGACAGAGGCGGTCGCGTGGATGCCGTGATTGACGTTTCGCTGCTTGATAGCAATCCGAATGTGTTACAGGCAGAAGAGGTACTGGTGGTCGAGGGGGAGCTGTCGGTCGACGAATTCAGCGGTGGCTACCGCGTCCGTGCCAATGCTATTTACAGCCTGGCGGCTGCGCGCGAGCGTTTCGCTCGTAGTCTATTGATTCGTTTCAACCCGCAATTACAGCAGGGAGACTCGTTCGAACAGTTACTGGCTACGCTCGCTTCACACGCACCTGGTGCGACCCCGGTCTGTTTCGACTATCACAATGGCGAGGCGAGTGTCCGGATTCTGGCCGGTAATCGCTGGCACGTAAAACCCGAGCCACGGCTGATCGAGCGGCTGGACGAAATCGCCGGCAACGACGTGACAGAACTTATCTATTGAAGCCAATGTGTATACGGCTTACCGCCAGTATGCGACATCGCGTTATAATTCAACCATGAATCCGGACTACCTAGACTTCGAACAGCCGATTGCGGAACTTCAGGCGAAAATACGCGAGCTGCAGTTTGCCACTGAGGACGCTGATATAAATATCAGCGATGAAGTCACCAAACTCGAAAATAAACTCGATTCTCTGACGCAGGGAATTTTCAGCAAACTCAACGCCTGGCAAGTAGCGCAGATCGCACGTCACAAACTGCGACCCTATCTGCGATTTTACATCGACGCCCTGTTTACCGATTTTAAAGAGTTACACGGCGACCGTTTGTATGGCGATGACCGCGCGATCATTGGAGGTATGGCAAGACTGGACGGTCATCCGGTGGTTATTATCGGTCACGAGAAAGGCCGCGATACCAAAGCCAAGATCAAGCACAATTTCGGTATGCCCAGACCCGAGGGTTATCGCAAGGCAAAACGGTTGATGGAACTGGCTGAACGATTTGAGTTGCCGGTACTGACGTTCATCGATACACCGGGCGCCTATCCCGGAATTGGAGCCGAGGAGCGAGGTCAATCAGAGGCCATCGCGAGAAATTTATTTGTGATGTCGGAATTAAGAACACCGATCATATCGACCGTAATTGGTGAAGGCGGATCGGGAGGTGCTTTAGCGATTGGAATCGCGGATCGTGTATTGATGCTGGAGTATGCAATTTACTCGGTTATATCGCCGGAAGGTTGTGCCTCGATACTCTACAAGAGTGCCGAAAAAGCATCTGATGCGGCAGAAGCCATGGGCATAACATCGAGCCGACTGCTGGGGCTGAAGCTAGTGGATCGTGTGGTCAATGAACCGCTCGGTGGTGCTCATCAGAATCCGGATAAAATGGCGGCCACTCTGGCTGCCGCTCTGAAAGAAGAGCTAGCGGCTCAACAACAGCTAAGTATCGATGAGTTAATTCGCAACAGACGCGAGAAATGGCGTCAGTTCGGCGAATTCCAGGAAGAGAATAACGCGTGACAACCCGCTCAGGACTGTTCGAACTGTTGTTCACAGCCTGGGCCGTGTGGGTATTGCAGGTCGGCTTTAATGCCCATTTTCACGTCGCCACTTTGTAAATGCACCGGATCGTAAGTGCACCGGATCGGATCCCTTATCGACGGAGCCGTCTAGCCTGCCGTAAACCTGTGACTGAATTGTGACCGAAAACTCCGACACTGCCACTGCGTTTGCGCCGGTGCAGGCTGTGGCGGCATCACTGTTGGAAATCCCCGGAACACCCCGCCTTATTGTTGGTTTTAGCGGTGGACTCGATTCTCATGTACTGCTGCATTCATTGTTAGCGTCTCTACCGAAATCGCAATTTGGGCGTGTGTTGGCAGTGCATGTAAACCATGCGCAGCATGTCGAAAGCCCGCAGTGGGTTAATCACTGTCAGCGGGTGTGTGATGACTTGCAGATATTTTTTCAAAGCCAGAGCATTGCCCAGGATGATCGTTTTGACCGGGTCAAGAGCAAGCAGGGGCTGGAGTCGGCACTGCGTGATGCGCGTTACCGCGTTTTCGAGCAATTGATGCGCGATAGTGATGTGCTATTGCTCGGCCATCACGCAGATGACCAAGCTGAGCTGTTGCTGATGCGTGCCATCCGCGGTAGTGGTCCTGACGGGCTCGCCGGTATGGCGGTGAGGCGGAAGTTTTGCGATGGTCTATTGCTGCGACCGTTGTTAGCCTGTAATCGTGATGAGCTATCCGCCTATGCCATTCTCCATCAGCTGTACTACATCAATGACCCATCCAACGAGAATCTGAAATTCGATCGGAATTTCGTTCGACACAAAGTGCTTCCCCTGCTCAGGGAGCGTTGGCCATCTGCGACACAAACACTCACCCGTACTGCAGCGAACTGTCAAACAACCGCTGAACTGCAAACGGCGCTGGCAGCGATAGATCTGGAAAACCTCAGCAGCAATCCAGCGCAGGGAGGCAAACTTGATATTGCATTGTTGCGTGATATGAGCGAGGCGAGGCGTAACAACGCGCTGCGCGAATGGATCAGGCGTCAGTGCTTGCCAATGCCTTCGCGTCAACTGCTCGATTCTGTCGAGCGAGAGCTTCTGAATTCAGCAGCGACGACGGGTGCTGTTAACGGCAGCAGCTATGATTTGCGCCGTTACCGGGAACACCTCTACTTACTGGAGAAGCCTCAACAGCACGGCAGTGCTTTTTGTCATACATGGCCCGCAAGCCAGGAGGAGCTGGTGATTTCCGAAATTGATTGTACGCTCACGCGTCAACAACTGTCTGAGCGTGGTCTGCGTATTCCACCGGGTGCGTTAGTGCAGGTTCGCAGCAGAGCAGGTGGAGAGCGAATTGCGCTCCACTTGCACTCGGTAACGGGGGTACAAACTTCCGGCATCAGTCACAAGTCGATAAAAAAGCTGTTCCAGGAGGCAGGTGTGCCACCGTGGGAGCGTATCCGTTATCCCTTGATTTATATCAATGGTGAAATAGCTGCAGTGTATGGTCTGGCGGTTTCCGCCCTGTACCTGTAGGCGGGGTAGCGATTATTGGCGTTAATCACTGGTCGGGATGACTCCGGGTGCCGCGTGACCACTCTTTTAAACCAGCAGATACACATTAGAGGTTTTGGTTTGTGTCCCGATCTGGTAGATTTGTGTGCCGTCCGGTATGGAAATTCAGCGAGCTCTGAAAATCCTCATATCCGGAAAATACTGTCGGAATCGACTGCCGGTGATAGATGCCTTAGCTGTTAAAGCACATACACAGCAAATACGAGGCAAAACCGACACAGAACCGAGGCAAAACCGAGGCAGATACCGGTCTAGCCGCAGTCAGATTTCAACGACAACGCGCTACAACAACGATAACAACGACAAAGCGCAATGACAAAGTCGAGCCAGACACAAGGCCAATAGCAGACTTCCGGACGGGCATTATTAATATATCTGACACATCCGAGCGATCGAACTGTAATGGTACGAGTGGAGCCTCGTCTGAGTTGCAATCCGGTTCGTTCGCGACCGAGTCTGCTTACACTCTTCCCGCCGAAATTATTCGCCAGGCAAAATCCGGTAACACCTGTTACCTGTTTGTCACCGGTGGTGTTGTCTCTTCGCTCGGCAAGGGTATCTCTGCAGCATCGTTAGCCGCTTTGCTCGAAGCCCGTGGCCTGCGCATAGCCATGCTGAAGCTCGATCCCTATATCAACGTCGACCCCGGCACCATGAGCCCTTACCAGCACGGCGAGGTGTTTGTCACCGAGGATGGTGCCGAGACAGATCTTGATCTTGGTCACTATGAACGATTTGTGCGGATAAAGACTCATCAGCATCACACGTTCACTACGGGCAGGGTCTACGAAACAGTTATTTCCCGCGAGCGAAGAGGTGATTACCTCGGTGCCACGGTCCAGGTTATTCCGCACATCACCGACGAGATAAAACGCCGCATCATCCAGGGCAGTGGTGATGTTGATGTCGCCATGATCGAAATTGGCGGCACCGTAGGTGACATTGAGTCGTTGCCATTTCTGGAAGCCATCAGACAGCTCGGCGTCGAGCTCGGTAAACAGCGAACGCTGTTCATGCACCTGACGTTGGTACCCTACATACCAGCTGCTGGTGAGATGAAAACCAAGCCAACCCAGCATTCTGTCAAGGAACTCCGCTCAATAGGTATACAGCCTGATGTGCTTCTGTGTCGTGCGGACAGACCTCTGCCAGAGGGCGAACGCCGCAAGATTGCATTGTTTACCAACGTCGCTGAAGAAGCAGTTATTGCTGCCACCGACGTTAGCTGTATCTATGATTTACCACGCCTGCTGCACGCACAGAAACTTGACGAACTGGTGGTGGATCAATTTCGCATGAGCCTGCCTCCGGCCGACCTCAGCGACTGGTCACACGTTGTGCATCGCATTATGAATCCGGCGCATGAAGTCACCGTCGGTATGATCGGCAAGTACACCGAACTGACAGAATCCTACAAGTCGTTGAACGAAGCACTGGTTCATGCCGGTATTCAAAACTCCTGCAAAGTGAACATCGAATACGTTGATGCTGAAATACTTGAGCAGGGCAGGACTGATCACCTGCTAAATCTGGATGCGATTCTGGTTCCCGGTGGCTTCGGATTGCGAGGGGTGGAAGGAAAAGTTCTAGCTGCCCGCCTGGCAAGGGAAAACAGGATTCCGTACCTGGGTATTTGCCTGGGTATGCAGGTGGCTGTGATTGATTTCGCCCGGCATCGTGCCGGGATTGCCGATGCCAACAGCAGCGAATTTAACCCGGACACGCCAGATCCGGTGATTGCGCTGGTCACCGAATGGCAGACGAGTGACGGGCATATACAGAAGCGCAGTGAAAAGTCGGAGCTTGGCGGTACAATGCGTCTGGGGGGGCAACTGTGCCGATTGAAACCAGGCTCTCTGGCAGCGCAAACCTACGGTCAGACCAGCATTACAGAACGCCATCGTCATCGTTACGAATTCAATAACCGTTATCGTCAACAGCTTGAGCAGGCGGGTCTTGTACTGTCTGCCGAATCAGAGGGTAGCGAGACGCTGGTGGAAATGATTGAAATCCCGGATCATCCCTGGTTCATCGGCTGTCAGTTCCATCCTGAGTACACATCCACCCCCCGTGACGGTCACCCGTTATTCACGGGCTTTATCAAAGCGGCGCTGACGCACCGTAAGCAATCTGAAAATCTCAATGAACCTGTGTCAGTTTGAAGCGGACAATGACAAACCGCTGTTTGTTATTGCCGGTCCCTGCGTTATTGAATCTGAATCCCACGCCCTCGAAACCGCGCAGATATTGAAAGGTATTGCCGGCCGGCTGGGATTGCATCTCATCTATAAATCCTCGTTTGATAAAGCCAATCGTTCCTCGTCGGGAAGCTACCGCGGACCGGGTATTGAAGCTGGTTTACGAATTCTTGAAACAGTCAGACGCGATGTCGGGCTTCCGGTGCTAACAGATGTGCATGAAGACACACCGGTGAACGAAGTGGCGGATGTTGTAGATGTGTTGCAAACACCTGCGTTTTTGTGCAGACAAACCAATTTTATCCAGTCGGTCGCAAAAACCGGTAAACCGGTCAACATTAAGAAAGGCCAGTTTCTGGCACCCGGCGATATGGTCAATGTGCTCAACAAAGCGACCGAGACAGGTAATCAATCGATTATGTTGTGCGAGCGGGGCGTGTCGTTTGGCTACAACAACCTAGTTTCTGACATGCGCGCGATCGCAATCATGCGCCAGACCGGTGCGCCGGTGGTATTTGATGCCACTCATTCGGTCCAGCTACCGGGTGGCAAGGGAGATGCATCAGGAGGTCAGCGGGAGTTTGTGCCTTTACTGGCGCGAGCGGCGGTCGCGTCCGGCGTCGCCGGGTTGTTTATGGAGACACATGCGGAGCCGGACAAGGCCCTTAGTGACGGCCCGAATGCCTGGCCACTGGGTCAACTTGAACCCCTGTTGGAACAGTTGATGGCAATGGACAGATTGGTTAAACAGCAGCCCTTTGCTGAAGACGCATTGATAAAAAATTAAGCGGACGATAGACGTCCACAGATAAAAATTCCGGAGTACCCATGAGCAATACAATTTCCGACGTGCATGCGCGCGAAGTGCTGGATTCGCGCGGCAATCCGACCGTCGAGGCGGTGATTACGTTGGCAGACGGTGTGACAGCCAGTGCCGTTGTACCATCCGGCGCGTCTACCGGTATACGCGAAGCGCTCGAACTGCGGGACGGCGACAAGAGCCGTTACCTGGGCAAAGGTGTGTTGAAGGCGGTTAAAAACGTGAACACGGAAATCCGTGATGCCGTGCTGGGAAAGGATGTTGCCGATCAGACTGCGATCGACAGCACCATGTTGACGCTTGATGGTACTGATAACAAAGACCGTCTCGGTGCCAACGCGTTGTTGGCAGTTTCGCTTGCCTGCGCCCAGGCTGCGGCCCGTTCCAGCGGCAAACCGCTGTTTGAATATCTCGGAGGCGCCAGCGCCGTCAATTTGCCTGTGCCGATGATGAATATCATCAATGGCGGCTCGCATGCAGACAATAGTGTGGATCTGCAGGAATTTATGGTCATGCCTGTTGGCGTGCCGTCGTTCAGTGAAGCTTTGCGTTGTGGCGCGGAAATTTTCCACAATCTTCGTCAGGTTTTGCAATCACGCGGCATGAATACAAACGTGGGTGACGAAGGTGGTTTTGCACCTAATCTGTCTTCTAACGAAGAGGCAATAGAGACTATTTTGATTGCTATCGATCGTGCCGGGTACAAAGCCGGGGAAGATGTTTATCTAGCGCTTGATGTGGCGAGTTCAGAGTTTTGTGAGAATGGTGTTTATGACCTTGCATCTGAAGGTCGGCAATTCGATTCTGCGGGGTTTGTCGGTTACCTTGAAAGTCTGGTGGACAAATACCCGATCATTTCGATCGAAGATGGTCTGGATGAAAGTGACTGGGACGGGTGGAAGATACTTTCAGATCGACTGCGTGATCGCATTCAACTGGTTGGCGATGATTTGTTTGTGACAAACCCGAAGATCGTCGCGCAGGGAATACAACAACAAATTGCCAATTCGGTCCTCGTCAAAGTCAATCAGATCGGAACGCTGACAGAAACACTTGAGACGATTGAAATGGCACATAATGCCGGCTACACAACGGTAACGTCACATCGCTCCGGCGAAAGTGAGGATACAACTATTGCTGACTTGTCGGTTGCGACCAATGCACGCCAGATAAAAACCGGCAGTCTCTCACGTTCAGACCGTATTGCAAAATATAACCAATTACTTCGTATCGAAGAGTATCTTGGTGATCGTGCACAATATGCAGGCAAAGCAGCATTCAGGCAATCGATTTAAACCGCAACGGCCGTCACAGTTTCACCCCTGCATAGCTACTTTCCGACAAGAGAACTGCGCCCGGTGTATAGATCGGGCGTACTAATCATAGGCAATAATCAGAACCGGTGGTGAGCAGATACCTGCGCAAATAGATAGCAACCCATCGAACTAACTAATCCAACTAATCATTTTTTTTAATCTGCGAACCGGAACGATCGCCTGGAATTTGCGTCCTACTAGCAAACGAGTAGTACAACAGGCGCCGGGATGCACAGACACTCAATAATCAGACTTTTCTCAGCTTTTGCAGTTTCAAGCGGATTCCTCAACCGGGGGTTGATATGCCGCACCTGCTGTACTGTGCTGCTTTCGACGTTGGTGGCGCTTAGCCTTCATGCCGGTACGGACAATTCTGGTGAAGAAGGTTTGCCGGATATCATTGCTTTGAATCACGAGCAACCCATCAACACACTGAGGCAGCTGGGGCCCGGTGTCTGGCAGGAAAGTGGAATAGCGATCATGGGGTATGACCCGGTGTCTTACTTTCTGAACCATCGCGCAACGAAGGGCAGCATGAATTATAAATTCAGTTGGCGCGGTGCGACCTGGTATTTTTCGAGTGCAGCAAACCGGGATATTTTTATAAAAAACCCGGAAGTGTTTGCCCCTCAATATGGCGGTTATTCCGCACATGGTGTTGCGAACGGCTATCTGGTCAAGATAGATCCGTACAGCTGGGCGGTTGTGGATGGCAAGTTATATTTGAACTACAAAGACAAATTTCATCGTCATTGGTTACGAAACTCCAGCAGGATGATAGATAAGGCTAATCAGCAATACCCGGATCTACTTGTTGACTTGGCAGAACCGGTAAAGTCATCGGTGTCGTAACCGTTGCACAATGCCGGGACACTTCAAAGTCCTCTATTGCTCGATCTTGTTATCGATCTTGTTGTCAGCCCTCAGACCGAAGTAGTTACCGATTTTTACCAATGACGATGCCATTCTGGTGATATTGTTTGATGGCAGTCATTTGAATCATCCGCTTGAATCTCCCGCTGTACGATCGACACCCGAGCTACACACCACCTGGTGTTTGTATTACTGACCGGATTGTATTGCCGTAAGAGTTGCTGTCTGTACTTCTGTCTGTACTTCTGTCTGTACTTCTGTATGTACTTCTGTATGTATTGGCGTTAAGCGCTACAATATAGCCAGATTTCAGTCCGGCAATACTATGTCAGCAACTCCCTGCCGCCAGATAGCGCTGGTTTTGGCGACTTCTGCACCTGCAGCGATTATTAACTCGCTGTTTAGCGCTATTTTCAGCACTGATTCGGAGTCATCCGCAAACGGCAGTGCATCAAAATCGCTAACCGTTGCACCGTCACTTATTTGTTTTTGGAATACCCGTCTGGACAATCCGTTGGCTGTAAGCGTCGACACCCGTTCTGAGCAGGTATTACCGGATCAGCACGATGGGACGAATCCGGTACTGCTTGAGCGGTCACTCAATGATGGTGACTTATGCGTTGTGTTGCTTGATGGTTCAACACATCATTCCCATGAATCCGGGGCGCTTCATGCAAAGACATTACGTCATGCTGTCGCAGGTGCACCAGCCTATCTGCACCCTTCAGTGTCACCGGAAAAGTTACCGGATGCGTCGATTGAAATGGCGGACTGGCTGTGTGCTATCGCTGCAACTGGTTGCCGTCTTTTACCCGTCCTGCTTCAGTCGTCAAGTGACTCGGTATTCACTAGTATGCCAAAACGCTTGCCGAACAATGACGCAGCTGTACATGAACGTAACGCCGCGACAGACACTGGGAGCGATATTGGAAAGCGGTTTCGATCCGTGTGTGTGCGCTCTACACACCTGTTACATGATCTCGAATTGCTGCGCTCCAGAGTCTACAGTGATCTGGATTGTGGTCCTTGCAGTGGGGCGTTGAATGGCATCAATGGTTATCCCGTAGGGCGCTATCGGCCTAAAATACCGTTGACCGGTATTGACATCGAAAGTATCAATCCAGCAGTCGCCCGCGAGTGGCTGGTTGACACTGAAAATGCTGATGCACAAATAAATGCTGGCAACGATTCGCAAAATAAAACCCGGGAAGAAGGTCAAAAAAATGGCCCCGTGGATTCATTGCAACGTACTTTTCAGTTTAAATCATTTGCTCAGGCAATCCACTTTATGGACTGCGTTTCTCTCGGCTGTGATGTTGCTGACCATCATCCGGTTTTTCTTCACAGCTATCGCAAGTTGACTGTAACACTGAAAACGTGGGATGCAGAGAATCCCTGCGTAACGCTACGAGATATTGCGCTGGCTGAGTACTTTGACCGGACGTACGATCTGAACTACAGCTGATTTGGAAGTTGGACAGACTATCGATCATGGAACTTAAAATACCGCCACCCATTGTTGCCATGTTTTGTGCTGTGATGATGTGGTTGGTCGCACAGCAGTTGCCGGGGCTTGACCTGAGTCTGTATTGGCATGTGCCTCGTGTCTGGCGTTTGACACCGGCGCTAGTGCTGTTATCAGCAGGGCTGCTGATCGGACTGGCAGCGGTACTGAGCTTTCGTCGACATAAAACAACAGTGAACCCGCTGGATCCGGAGGCTACCCGTGTGCTGGTGACCAGCGGCGTTTACCGCTTCTCGCGCAATCCGATGTATCTCGGTGTACTGCTGATGCTCACGGCATTGTGCATCGCACTGGCTAATCTCGGGGCACTGGTGTTACTGGTCGTATTTGTTGTTTATATTCAAATCTTTCAGATCAACCCGGAGGAACGGGTGCTGGCCAAGCGTTTTGGTGTCGACTTTGAAAACTATTGCAAGCACGTGCGATGCTGGATTTGAGGTTAACTATAAACGAGTGCCTTGCCTGCTCTATTCACGAACCCTTCATGAATAGAGCAGGCCAGGCAGTCCTTGTCCCAGTTTTTTTCCAGTTTTTTATCCCATGCATAACCTGCAGATACATTATGCATAATTAACAGGCCGTGCGTTTTAACCTGCTCTATTCATGAAGGGTTCGCCACCAGAGTCTGGCTACCTAAGCAGGTCGCTCGATTGAGCGAAATTCGTAGAAATCTACGGGTTGAGCTCAATCGAATGAGCTGCGACGGCAGACGGGCACTGGGGGTGAATAGAAAACAGTGTGCGAATACCCGCAGCGACGCGAAAACTGCTTTTCTAACTGGAAATGGCTCAGTTTTCATTGTCACTGTTTTCGCCTTCGTGAATAGAGCAGGTTAACAAACATAGTTCAGGCCGAGACGCCCGCCATCGACATAAATGGTTTCGCCGGTAATGTAGCTCGCTTTATCACTGGCAAGAAAGGCCACCGTATTTGCAATTTCCTCAGCCTCGCCGAGGCGACCCAATGGTGTTCGAGACATCACCATCTTCATGGCTTCCGGATTGGCGTTGACACTTGCCAGCATGTCAGTATCGATTGACCCCGGACCAACCGCGTTAACGCGGATGCCATGAGACGCCAGTGCCAGAGCGGTCGCCTTGGTTAATTGCATAATGCCTCCCTTTGATGCGCAATAGGAGACTATTGCTGGGATTGCAACCTGGGCGTTAATCGATGACATATTGATGATGCTGCCACTGATTTTCTCTGCCACCATTTTTCGTGCTGCCCGTTGTGTGGCGTAGAATACGCTGGTCAAATTCGTATCAATAACCTGTTTGAACTCATCAAGTGTGACGTCCAGAAAGTCACAAGGTTTGGCGATTCCAGCATTGTTTACGAGTATGTTGACGGTGCCAATTTCGGATTCGATATGGTCAAACAGGGCATCCAGCTGCTTCTGCTCCGATACATCGCAGGCCAGCCCCTGCACCCCTGTACCCAGTAGTTCAGCTGATTTTTCAACACCTTCCTTATCGATATCTGCCAGTACAATTTCCGCTCCATCTGCCTGGAGTGCACGTGCACAGGCAAGTCCGATCCCACGGGCAGCACCGGTCACTAAAGCCAAAGGGTTTGAAGTGCTTTTGCTGTTCATAAGTTTGCTCTTTCGATTATATCGGTGATTTTTTAGTAACGATAACCGGATTGGTGAGTCCGACAGGCGTAGTGGGGGCTTCAAACCGCCTGTTCCTGATTATACTGCGCGGGTTCCGGTGTATGTAGAGACAGCTAATAATCGCGCAGATAGGTTATACTAGTGGCCGCTCTAATGAGTGGCTAATCACTGGTTGCTGGTTGCTGGTTGCTGGTTGCTGGTCGCTTAATGGGCATTGCTCCATGGGTATATGACATCACAGGTAGCAGCATAATGAAATTGACGGTAGTAGCTCTCGGTATGTTACTGGCACTGATGTCCTATCGGCTGGTATTTGGTGACGGTAGCCTGCAGGAGCTGACACGACTAAACACCGAATTGCGCGAAGCGCGAACAGAGCTCACGCGGGTGCAGAACCGTAATCAGGCACTTCGAGCTGAAGTGGAAGACCTGAAAACCGGTCTGGATGCTATCGAGGAACGCGCACGGCTGGAGCTGGGCATGATCGGTAATGACGAAACGTTCTACCAGTTTATCGGTCGCAGCGCAGAAATAGCTCCAGTAACGAAATCGTCCATCGAGCGCTGAGTGCTGTTTCGCCCACGCGGCATTGAGCTGACCGTGGTCGTACGTTTTAGTTAGCCATGTTGGCAATTTTATGGTTGACGATCCAACCGTTAACTTCATTAGAACAATCCACTTTGCAGCCTGCATAGCAGGTTGTTGCCAATGACGTTCACTATTGATAACGCATGGGTACTGATTGCAGCTGCCGGTTACGGCAAGCGCATGAATACTGCGATTCCAAAGCCTTATCTGCCACTGGCAGGCAAGCCGGTTTTGCAGCACACACTCGCGCGTTGTCTGTCATGGTCGGATTCCTTGCGGATTGCGCTGGTTGTCGATCCGGATGTGCTTGCACAACACACCGTGCCGCTGGCCTTTGATAACCGTGTGACTGTTGTCAAAGGCGGTACTGAACGTGTTGATTCTGTGCTCAATGGTTTGTCGGAAATCACCAACCAGACAGCATCAGATTCCGCTGTTTTAGTGCATGATGCCGCCAGACCTTTGGTAATAAAGGAAGATGTGTTGAATCTGTTCAACACCGTAGCAGATGCACGTACTAGTGGAAGGGCTGATGGCGGGTTGCTGGCAAGTGAAGTCACCGATACGATTAAGGAGTCAAGCGGTGAAACCGGGATGAGTGACACTGCTAATCAGACGACAGCAGATATTCTGAAAACCGTACCGCGCGAAAGATTATGGCGTGCGATGACACCTCAGTTGTTTCAGCTTGATCAACTGATCGGCGCCTTGAAACAGGCGACAGACGCTACGCTTTCTTCTGAACAAAAGCGACTTGTGACTGATGAGTCATCAGCGATGGAGCGAGCCGGTTACCGCGTGATGCTTGTTAAAGGTTCCAGCGATAATATAAAAATCACACTTCCGCAGGATCTGGCCGTGGCTGAAGCGTTGCTGGCTAATCAGCGGCTGGTGTAGCGCTTTATTGAAATGTCAAACCAACCAGGTTCTGCGGGCACACGTGTTGGCGAGTGTAATACGCATGACAACGAATTACATAGGTGCTGATTGAGAATCGGACACGGCTACGATGTGCATGCTTTCGAAGCAGGGGATAACATCATACTGGGTGGTGTGCGCATACCGCACAATCAAGCGTTTCGCGCGCATTCGGACGGTGATGTCCTGCTTCATGCATTGACAGATGCGCTGCTGGGGGCCGCTGCACTGGGCGATATTGGTCGGCATTTTCCGGATACAGATCCGCAGTTTTGTAATGCTGACAGCCGCGACCTGCTGCGCGAGGCTTATGCAAAAGTTAAGCATTTAGGCTGCACGTGTATTAGTGCTGATATGACAGTCGTCGCGCAGCGTCCTAAACTGTCTGAGTGGCTACCTGATATGACTCGTAACATTGCATTGGATCTGGGTATGCCTTTAAACCGTGTCAACATCAAGGCAACCACCAGTGAAAAGCTGGGTTTTTGCGGGCGCGAAGAAGGGATTGAGGCATACGCTGTCGTTTTACTTGATGAAACACCCATTTCCTGAGTCGCTGTAAGAACTTGCAGCAAAACGGGTTCGGAACGCCAGTCTTGCACAGCAAAATGGTGTTGCAACTATCAGGGAGCGAATCCTGCCCGGTCAACACGCCGCGCTGTGTTCAAATGCGCATGGCCGCGCGCGCAGCTTAAAACTTTTACACGGGTTCCAGTTACTGTGAATCGGAGGAATTAACTTGTCAGCAGAACTTGCAATAATCGGTGGTACCGGTCTTACCAGTATGGAAGGTTTGGCCATTGTGCGGCGTGAAATGATAAAGACACCTTATGGTTCGCCTTCCGGTCCCATGATTTTCGGTGAATTGGATGGTCATGCGGTTACGTTTCTGGCCCGTCACGGTCACAAACACTCCATACCGCCTCACCGGATAAATTACCGTGCAAATATCTGGGCACTGCATTCAGTCGGCATCAGACGTGTTGTGGCAGTGGGGGCGGTTGGCGGCATCGCGCCGGAATGCACCACGGGCGCCATCGTGGTTCCAAATCAGATCATCGATTATTCTCATTCTCGTGAGGGCACATTCTTCGATGGTAAACCGCATGATGTTCATCATATTGATTTCAGTTTTCCTTATGATGAGCAGTTGCGGGCAGCGCTATTGGCGGCTGGGAAAGTTGCAAACATCGATACGCTCGACGGTGGCGTGTACGGCGTGACACAAGGTCCGCGACTTGAAACTGCAGCTGAAATAAGGCGAATGTCAGCCGATGGTTGCACGATTGTTGGCATGACGGCGATGCCAGAAGCGTCGTTAGCGCGCGAGCTGGATATAAGCTATGCGAGCTGCGCCGTCGTCGTTAATCCAGCCGCAGGAGTTGGTAACAAGTCGATTGATCCTGCACAGCTTCAAGCCGCGATTCCAACGGGTATGGAGAAAGCGCGCACGCTGATCGCGGCAGCACTGCCGTCGCTGGCGGCTTCATAGAATTGTATACAGGACACAGCCAACCCGATTCAAATGCGCGCTGTCGATCTTGCCTATGACTGAACTACCCGAATCCTCACAACCCGCCGGTACCGGACTGCTCCCTGCCTGGAGATTTTCGGTAGCCCCCATGATGGAATTGACCGACCGCCACTACCGTTATCTCGCTCGTAGCCTCTGTGGTCGGGCACTGCTGTTCACTGAGATGGTAACTGCAAAGGCTGTAATCCATGGTGATCAGGACTATTTACTCGGATTCAACCGCGAGGAGCACCCGCTGGCGCTGCAACTCGGTGGGGCCGACCCTCAGGAACTTACGCAAGCCGCGCAATTGGGTGAGTCGTTTGGATACGACGAGATAAATTTGAATGTCGGTTGTCCGAGCGATCGTGTGCAAAGCGGACGTTTTGGCGCCTGTCTGATGGCCGAGCCTGAACTGGTAGCCGACTGTATTGCTGCAATGCAAGCGGCTGTCAGTCTACCGGTAACCGTGAAATGCCGTGTCGGGATAGACCGGGACGACAGCTACGATTTATTTGAGTCTTTCATTCGTGTTGTAGCCGAGCGAAGTGGTTGCAAGCGGTTTTATGTGCACGCGCGTAAGGCGTGGCTGGACGGCTTAAGCCCGAAACAGAATCGCGACGTACCGCCGCTGCGCTATGACTTCGTCTATCGAATTAAACAGGAACATCCCGATCTGCAAATTTGTATAAACGGAGGTATCGATTCATTGGTCAGTGTGGACGAGCACCTGGAGCACGTCGATGGTGTGATGCTTGGGCGTGCTGCGTATAACAATCTCGACCTGCTGTTAAAAGTAGATGATCATCTGTTCGGTGAACCGATAGCCGCTGCGGGCAAGCCTTGCGGGGGTACTGATTCAACCGATTTTGACCTGAAAGTCTCGGCGGCACGTAACTATGCTAACTATATGCAGAAACAAATTGATAAGAACGTGCCCCTGACTGCCATGAGTCGCCATTTGATCGCGTTGTTTCGTGAGCAACCCGGTGCACGACAGTGGCGTCGAACGCTCAGCAGCATAAATCGCTCACACACGGACGCAATTGAACTGGTCGAGTATGCATTGGCACCGGTCGTCGACTATGTGGTGAACAATAAATACGCAGCCTCCTCAGTACCTGCTGGCAATACATTAAGCGGTAATGTAGCTGTTGATCGTTTATCGGGCACACGCCCGGTTACGCGCTAGACGATACGCTAGTGGCTCATGTAACCCACGCTCGACTTGAAGCGCCGCACAGTAACCGGCGGGACTTCGATAATATCAAACAACTCTCATCCTATCTGTGGGAGTACCGCGGACGGGTTTTACTCGCTCTGTCGTGTTTGATTCTGGCAAAGCTCGCTGTGGTTGCGGTGCCGCTCGTACTGAAAGAAATCATTAACGCGCTGGATGCGGATAGCGGTACTACCACAGCACTGATTGTTGTTCCTCTGGGACTGGTCGCAGCGTATGGCGCGCTGCGCATTTGTAGCTCTTTATTCAATGAGCTGCGTGATGCACTCTTTTCCCGGGTTCGTTACCGTGCGATGCATCAACTGTCAGTGAGGGTGTTGAAACATTTGCACGAATTGTCACTGGCTTATCATCTAGAACGCCACACCGGTAGTATTTCCAGAGATCTGTCACGAGGTACAGCAAGTTTAAGTTCGATCGTCAACTATCTGGTGTTCAACATCATCCCGACAATCGCAGAATTTGCGTTGGTCGCAACGATTTTATTTGCAAA
Source organism: uncultured Granulosicoccaceae bacterium (assembly GCA_937951345.1). Classification (GTDB taxonomy): domain Bacteria; phylum Pseudomonadota; class Gammaproteobacteria; order Granulosicoccales; family Granulosicoccaceae; genus CALFCE01. The sequence goes on along the minus strand of CALFCF010000005.1, from coordinate 25,172 downwards.
CTATTCCTCTTTGTACGTTGTTGTTGTGTTGGTGACTGTTGTTGTCTATGTCATTTTTACAGTGAAATATTCAGGTTGGCGTATGCAGTTCCGGCATGAAATGAATCGACTGGATTCAGGAGCCAATGGAAGTGCGGTCGATAGTTTGCTGAACTATGAGACCGTAAAGTACTTTAACAATGAACACAGGGAAGTGTCGCAATACGATCAGAGTCTTTCTGACTGGGCAGATGCCGGTGTAAAAAGCCAGGTGACGATGTCGTCGTTGAATTTCGGTCAGTCAGCTATTGTTACGTTAGGTGTTACGGCACTGATGTATCTCGCGACGCGCGATGTTGCACAAGGGCAGATAACGCTTGGTGATATTGTGATGATCAATGCCCTGATGTTGCAGTTGTTTGTGCCGTTGAATTTTCTTGGCGTTGTTTATCGCAGCCTGCAATACGCGCTTGCCGATATGGATATGGTGATCAAGCTACTCGAACGTGAGCCGGATGTGGTTGATCGACAGGGAGCTGCCGAGCTGATCGTTCCTGAAGGGCGGGTGGAGTTTCGTGATGTCTGTTTTTCCTATCTGGCAGAGCGACCGATATTGCGGGGTGTCAGTTTTGTGATTGAACCCGGCAGCAAGGTGGCAGTGGTCGGACCATCCGGTGCAGGTAAATCCACGTTGTCACGGCTATTGTTTCGTTTCTATGAAACTGACAGTGGCAGTATCCAGATAGACGGTCAGAATATAGCCGACGTTACCCAGCAAAGTTTACGCTCGGCTTTGGGTGTCGTGCCGCAGGATACGGTGATGTTCAATAAGTCGATTGACTATAACCTGCGTTACGCAAACGCAAATGCGACCGATGACGATATAAGAAACGCCATAGATGCTGCGAATTTGCGAGAGTTGATTGACGAGTTACCCGACGGGTTGGCAACCGTTGTTGGAGAGCGTGGGCTGAAGCTTTCCGGGGGTGAGAAACAGCGTGTCGGTATTGCCCGTGTGATGCTCAAAGCGCCGCCGATACTGGTGTTTGATGAAGCAACATCCAGTCTTGATACAAAAACCGAGCAATCTATCGTTGAAAGCCTGCAGCAAGCCGCCATGCGTACGACAACGCTCGTTATCGCTCATCGACTGTCAACCATAATCGATGCTGACAAGATACTGGTGCTGAATAAAGGCAGAATCGTTGAAAGTGGTACGCACGCAGCGCTACTCGCTGCTGGCAATCAGTACGCGAGCCTTTGGCATTTGCAGCAAATCGACGAACACTAGCCTGCTTTATTCACGAAGGCGAAAACAGTGACACTGAAAACTAAGCAATTTCCAGTTAGAAAACCAGTGTTAGCGTCGCTGTGGGTGTTCGCACACTGTTTTCTTTTCACCACCAGTGCCCGTCTCCCGTCGCAGCTCAGTCGATTGAGCTCAACCCGTAGATTTCTACGAATTTCGCTCAATCGAGCGACCTGCTTAGGCAGCCAGACTCTGGTGGCGAACCCTTCATGAATAGAGCAGGCTAGTTGGCGCTTCGTTGATGCAAATCGCACTGGTTATAGTAGTGATGTTATCGCAGTGATACGGGCAGGTTATCGATCGAGCAGAGCTAGAAATTCGTTGCGCGTGTTAATGTCCGCACGGAATCGTCCCAGCATGCTGGACGTTGTCATTGACGAATTCTGCTTTTGCACACCGCGCATCATCATACACATGTGTTGTGCTTCGACAATTACACCGACACCGAGACCGCCGGTAACCTCACTGATTGCAGCTGCAATTTGCTGAGTCAGGTTTTCCTGAATCTGCAGGCGGCGTGCGTACATATCGACAATCCGCGCCACCTTGCTTAAACCGATGACCTTGCCGCTCGGCAGATACCCGACATGGCATTTGCCAATGAACGGTAACAGATGGTGTTCGCAGAGCGAATACAGCTCAATGTCTCTGACAATCACCATGTCGTCACTTGCGGATTCAAACACTGCATTATTGACCACTTCATGCAGGGACATCTTGTAACCCTGCGTCAGAAACTCCATGGCACGTGCAGCACGTGCGGGCGTGCCGTGCAATCCATCACGGGACGGATCCTCGCCGATGGATGTCAGAATGTTGAGGTATGAGTCAGATACAGAAGTCATGATACTGCCGGAAGTCGGTGTAGTTGCAGTGTAGTGCGTGCAGCTAGTGTTTGTGCCAGAAATTAGTGATTATGTCGATAACAATAGTAAGCAGATTCGAGGATTGTGCCCGCACGGGGTGGTGGTTCTGCTGCGCAGGCTTGAAGCCGGCACGGCATCGGTAGAATACAAGGATTCGTGTACATCGATTTAACGTAACCCAATGCAACTTCGCTTGAGCGTGGATGCGCAGCACGACGCCATCCGACGAAAAACGGCAGTTGGCGGAACAAACTGCCGAAATGCTCGGTCTGCAGGATAGTACTGTAGATTACGGTGGTTCTACAACAAGCTGTTAAACTGCGAAAAGCGCCGGGTAGTGCCCGAGATTGTACACAATCGGCGTTAACGATCAATTTAGAAACAAGACAAACGGAGCTAATATGGCTGGCATTCTTTTCTGGCTGGTGGTGATACTGGGTTCAGCCTACCTGATTGCAACTCTGCGGCCCAATCTGGTGACTGGCACAATTGCGGCCGGCGTGATCGCGCTGGTTGCCTGGGCGTTCGGATTCCTGTCCGGCGCCATAGGTATTGTGCTGACCCTGATAGGTGTCGCAATTGCGGTGCTTTTCAACGTGACCTCGCTACGCCGGCAGTTCGTCAGCCAGCCCTTGCTGAACTATGTCAACAAGGTGCTGCCGCCGATGTCTGAGACTGAGCGTGCGGCAATTGATGCAGGCACCGTCTGGTGGGAAGCCGATCTGTTTCGCGGTAACCCCGACTGGAAAAAACTGCTTAACTATACGCCAGCGACCCTGACAGCAGAGGAGCAGGCGTTTGTCGATGGCCCGACGCACGAGCTGTGCGCGATGATGGACGATTGGGAAATCACATACGAGCGTAACGATCTGCCAGAGGCTGTCTGGCAGTATATTAAGGACAACCGCTTTCTCGGTATGGTCATACCGAAAGAATATGGCGGCCTGGGTTTCTCAGCGCTGGGGCATTCGGCTGTCGTGATGAAGTTGTCAACGCGCAGCGTTACCGGTGGTGTCTGCGTCATGGTGCCGAACTCGCTGGGTCCGGCGGAGTTGCTGCTGCACTACGGCACTGACGAGCAAAAGAATCACTATCTACCGCGTCTGGCCAAAGGTGAGGAGATTCCGTGCTTTGCCCTGACTGGGCCAACCTCTGGTTCTGATGCCGGTGCAATGCCCGATTTTGGCATCGTCTGTAAGGGGCAGCATGACGGCCGTGAGGTACTCGGGCTACGCGTCACCTGGGAGAAACGTTACATCACGCTTGGCCCGATTGCGACGCTACTCGGGCTGGCATTCAAAGCCTATGATCCGGATCATTTGCTCGGCGATCAAGAGGATCTCGGTATTACCTGCGCATTGATTCCGACCGACACACCCGGGGTCAATATCGGCCGACGTCATTTCCCGCTCAACCAGGCATTTATGAACGGTCCTAATAGCGGTAAGGATGTGTTTATCCCGATGGAATGGATTATCGGCGGGCAGCCCATGTTAGGGCAGGGATGGCGCATGTTGATGGAATCTTTGTCAGTAGGCCGGGGGATTTCGTTACCTTCGTCCGGGGTTGCCAGTGGCAAGTCGCTTTCCAGGCATGTGGGTGCTTACGCGCGCGTTCGCACACAGTTCAATCTACCGATCGGCAAGTTCGAAGGTGTGCAGGAAGCCCTCGGCCGCATTGCCGGTTACACCTATACGATGGATGCCGGGCGCTACTTGACCTGTGCAGCCATTGATATGGGCGAAAAGCCGTCGGTGGTTTCAGGCATCCTCAAACTCTATAACACTGAAGCGATGCGCCAGACTGTCAATGACGGTATGGACATCGTTGGTGGTAAAGGTATTTGTCTGGGGCCCAGTAACTTCGTTGGCAGGCCTTACCAGGGTGTGCCGATTGGTATAACGGTTGAAGGCGCAAATATTCTGACTCGCAGTATGATTGTGTTTGGTCAGGGAGCCATGCGTTGTCACCCGTTTCTCGTTGATGAAATCAATGCGGCGTCGAATGATGATCATGAGCAGGCGTTGGAAAGTTTTGATACGGCGCTGCGTGGACACATTGGTTACGGAATCCAGAACGGTGCGCGTGCTTTCTTTCACGGGTTGACCAAAGGCCGGTTTGCCGGCAGTCCGGTCGCTGATTCGAGTGCCAAGTATTATCGTCGTCTATCTCGCATGAGCGCGGCTTATGCGTTTCTGGCCGATTTCGCCATGTTGTTTCTCGGTGGTGCCTTAAAGCGTAAAGAAATGCTGTCAGGACGTTTTGCCGATGGCTTGGTTAACCTGTACATGGCTTCTGCGGTACTGAAGCGATTTGAAGATACCGGCCGACCAGCGGCCGACCGTCCGTTAATGGAGTGGGCTGTCAGAAACTGTTTGTTCAACGTTCAGGTAGCCCTTGATCAGATATTACGTAATTTTCCAAGTACGATTGTCGGCTTGCTACTGCGTGGCATTGTATTCCCGTTGGGTCGTCGCTATCGGACGCCGAATGATCGTCTGACACGAAAATCGGCGGAATTGTTGCTGTCTCCGTCTGAAGCACGTGATCGCCTGACCGAAGGTGCGTTTATCAACCGTGACCCGGACGATGTAACGGGATGTCTGGAATATGCGCTCGAATGCACCATTGCTGCTGCAGATGCTCAACGTAAAGTTAAAAAGAGTCGCGAAGATCAGCCTTACAACGCTGACTATGCCGCCTGGATGCAGCAGCTGGTTGAAAAAGACATCATTGATAGCAGTGAAGCCGATCTACTGGTTAAGGCTCAAAAAGCAGCGCATAAAGTCATCATGGTTGATGACTTCCCCAATGATTTCGCTCAAGGTGGCGTTAAAGCTGATGGTAACGTCGGAGTCAATGCTGCGTAAGTTCGGGGTTGGAGCAAAGATTCGGGGTTGAATGAATCCCTGTAAAGTCTGAAATCAGATAACAACAAAGCCGGCTTAATGCCGGCTTTGTTGTTTTTACTTTCGCCTTACTTTGGTCAATACCATGACCGCTCAAGCGGTCAGTCATTGCTGTACGACTACGGAGCTGCTTCCAGCAGGCTGGCATCGTTTATTTGCAACAGTTGACCGGCGCTTGCCGCAAACGTTGCGACCTGTGTCTGCATTTCGACCGTCACAGCCATATCCGGGCCCGGGTTAAGTACAGAGCTGTGCGTGCCTCCCGTGAACCGAACCCAACCGCTGCCGCTTGTTGTTGCAGAAACGATAGGTAATCCCAGCAGGTTTGCGTGCGGCTCCGTCGCGGAAAACGGTGCACCCGGTACGGTTCCGGTAATGACCTGATCACCCAGTACCTGAATCAGGTGTATGGGCGCGTTCGCAGCGGTTGCGGCCGCATGATTGGCTGGATCGGCCGAGTCAATGACTGTTTGCGTTGCGTTCAGAAACTGCTGTCCCTGTGCGCTTGCAAGATCAATCCCGGCAGCGGCAAGACCATCAACAACCGTCGGTCCAAATGTCGGAGATCCGGCAAACAGTCGTGCGATACCGCTACCACCGTTGGCGAGCGTTGCACTGGAAAATGAATCATCGAATGCCAGCGCGGTCGAGCCAACAATGGCGCCCAGTGAGTGACCAATGAATGCTTTGCGCGAGCCGTCGATCATCGGCAGGCTGCCAACGCTTGCACTCAAGGTGAACAAATCAGCAACACCCTGACGTAGATTGTCGCGCGCATTCTGAAGATTGGTGAGATTCACAAACAGGCTACCTGACCCATCGATCTCACCATCCGGGCCGGGCGCGCCACTGGTGTTGTTGCTCAAATCAAGATCAAAGGTGCGCTCCATACCGGGCTGATACAGCGGCGATGTGGTGTCGGTTATGCCGTGCAGCGGCAGATCAATTCCGATAACTGCAAAGCCTGCAGCTGCCATGGAGTCCGCAATGCCAATCACATTACTGCGGTTAGCCGTTATACCGTGCTGGAATATCGCTATTGGCCAGCCGGCAGCGGGCATTGTCTGACTGGATGCCGCGTTTGGCACGGTCATAATCACCGGTGCATTTTGCATGCTGTTTGCAACCGGTTGCGGATTGAACGCTGTCAGGTTGCTGCCACCGGCACCGGTCCAGAAACCGTTGACCGGTCCCAGCGGATTCTCGGCAGTCGGTGCTTGCAGGTAATAGGGCAAGGCGATAAAGCCGACCATAATATCAGCAGCACCGACTGCACCGACATCAGCAGTCGACAAACCAGTGGGCTGCACTGCGATTTGGCTTGGCGCCGCCGACGCTCTGACCGCTTGCAGAACCGGTGTGGTCGATTGCGTCGTGAAGTTCCAGGCCATCACAACGCTGTCGCTAGCGACGCCGGCTGCTGCACCTAGCTGTATCAAGCCGCCTGCCAGCTGCCCGAGCGGAATTAACGCACCGGCAGGTCCTTGCGGATCAATATCACCTGTCTCCTCGACCGCCAGATCGAACAAAGCTGCGCGGCCTACCGGTCTCCCTTGCGTATCCATGACTCCATTAGTGACCAGCACCATAAAGCTGGTGCTTTCCGGCAACGGCTGCGTTGGAATCAGCGCGAGCGTCGTACCGTCGCCGGCCGGTATCGCGATCATTTCCTGAGCGGTCAGTTCACGGTTGATTCCCTGCGGTGCCAGTGTCAGAGGGTCGGCCGCAATTTCGAATACGTGGATAGTTTCACCGACAATCAGAGATGCCGGATCCAGTGGCTGATTAAATGGCGCCGTGATTGCCTCGGTGGTTGAAAAACCGTCGACTGAATTCAGCGCGACCTGCGGGTTGGAAAGATCCGTAGGATCTGCAACCGGTATGTTCAGCGTACGATCTTCTGTGCCCGCAAAAAGCAGGTTGTTCGGGAACGGGAAAACCGCATTGGCCGGATCGAAGGCAGCAGATGGTGCGACTGCCGCTGTCGCCTCTTCAAGCCTGCTGTCAAAGTCGAAATCACTGGAACTGGAACACCCGACAATCAGCGCAATGCCAGCTGCGGTTGCTGCGAGCCCGAAACGGTTCTTGTTAACAGCAGTCATACGTCGCGATAAACCTGTGTGTGTATTGAGTTTCATGGCGAGTCTCCTGCTAGAAATTCCAGTTGAACTGGGCGCTGACTATGGTTGCGGATGTATCAAACAAGCCGCGGACCGTTGAACCACCAGTGGCATCGAGGACATCGTTATTAATCGGTATCTCATCGATGGATAACAACGCCAGACCAAAGTCAAAGGAAATCGTGTTACTGAAACGGTAGCCTGCGCCTACAGACACCCAGCTGGTGTCATCGCGTGGCACACGGGCAGATCGCAGCGTTGCGTTGGGGATGGGCTCCTGATCGAACGCGAGTCCACCGCGCAGTGTCCATTGTTCGTTCAGTGCGAAGTTCACGCCTGCAGAAACCCGCCAGACATCATCCCACTGTAGCGGTGTCGGTGAATCAGGCTGTGCCGGATTATCAAATACGATCCGTATTTCTTCCAGACTACTCCAGCCTGTCCAGGTAGCGTCTGCCAGCAATTGCACGCGATCATTCAATTGATGAGCTGCTGAAAACATCAACTGCGGGGGTAAATCTGCACCTGCTGTGGCTCCACCGTCTATCAGAAGGGGAATCTGAGCGGTTTGCAGTACGCCGGCGAGCGCTGGATTGACGTCAAAATCCGCATCGCCGTCAAGTGAGTGGTCAACGCTGTGTCGATATGCAACACCGAATCGTGTGCCATCTCGTGGTTCAAAGAGTGCTGATAGGTTGAATGTCGCCTCAACACTGTCACCGGTAATTTCCGCAAAGCCATCAGTGGCTAGATTGCCTGGTGCAAGGCCCGCATTAATACAGTCTGCAGTAGACAATGTCGGCGCTTGCGCCGCAAGCCCGAGACACGTCGCACCGCTATCGACAGCACTACTGAGCGTTGCTTCCATAATTTGCACGCTGATACCACCACCGATGGATAATCGATCGTTGACCCGATAAGCCACGGTCGGGTTCAAATCAAAAACGGTTACCCCTGATTCGACGCTGCTATAGCGTCCCACCCACTCTTCATCATATTCTGTGGCAGAACCGAACGGCACGGTAAAGCCAAATCCAAATGCCAGGTCATCGGAGAATTGCTGTACATAGAAAATGTTCGGGATCCCGGTGTTGCGGCTGATGTCCTCTGATGCAGGGCCGCTTATTTCAGACCCGCCCAGCAGCGAACTAAGTGTCGTACCGCGGTTTGAAAAAGACGCGTCAGTGGCAATCACGTGCGCGGCAGCTGAAAATTCACGTGGTGCCAGATTGAGCATACCAGCCGGGTTGAACCACACAGTAGATGTGTCGGCTGCCACCGCTGCCGCACCGGCATAGGCGTTACCCAGACCGGATGCACCAATTTCAATGAGTGCGAATCCGCCTGCGTTTGCTGTATTCAATGATCCGGCACAAAGGGCGAAAGATGCCGCCAAGGCTGAGACGACTGGCCGTCGCCGGTAGTTTCTGAAAGGTCTCAATGTATATCTCCAGTGGTGCGATTATCTGTCCGTTCCCTTGTCTGGTCGGACCCGATGACCTGCTCGAGTTACATCTGCCAGAATCCATCCTGTCGTAGTAGATACATCTAAAAAATATGACTGCGAGCAACTACTTGTAATAAGCGTAATGCTTGTTCGTCGAGTATATGCTGCTTTTGCAGTATGTGGCTTAATTTCGGCGAATATTGCGACCATTGTTGACGTATCGGTAGTAGTGTGTGGCGCAACAGCAACACGCACCCAAGCGCACGAGAAAAGTCTAGTAGCGAACCAGTTGCGTCATTGACGGAATTCACAACATGGCGATTAGCGCCAAATTGCGCACAATCTCAGGCCCGGACCGGCAGTTATCGTTGCATTGCACTTCGCCGTAGTCGTAGCGTGAGCGGCAGGTCATTCGGGTCTGCCGTTGGAAATCTTGCATGAAATCGTCTATCTCTGTTCGCTCACACCTGTTCTCAGCGCTCAACCTAGCTGCAATTCTACTCGCTCTGCTGGCCACCGGCTGCGCAGCGACAAAGTCGGCTCTTAACAACGGAGCGCACGGCAAAACAGAAAGCCCGGCGAGTATTGCTGCGGCTGATTTTGCAACCAACCTGGCGGCTATGCTTGATCCGGAACGTACAGGTCAAGCAATTTACTTCCCGCCGACGTCTGCCGAATTTGGTTTAGCGTTACACGAAGCACTGCAACGTGTCGGTTTTTCGCTGGCCAGAGTCAAGCATGAACTCGCCCCAACTGTGGCATTCGAAGTATCGGCACGACAAACGCAGCAGGGTGCCAGTAACGATTACCGCTTGTCGGTAGGTAGTCTGCTGCTCAGCAGAACCTATGTGCAGGACAGCAGCGGCATCTACCCGGCCACTGCGTTATTAACAGACATGATAGATGGAGCTACAGAACCTTTGACAGTGGCATCCTCCTCGACAGGTTCTTTCGGGGCACTGACAGATACTTCAGCGTCACAGCGGGACATTCCGCTAAGCCGTGGCCATACCCCCGTAACACCATCTGCGGTGCAGGTGAATACAGTTGGCGAGCAGCAAACGATTACGCCGGATTTACCATCGAATCTTGATGGTATCGAGCGTCAAAACATGCATGAAACCAGAGTGTCGTCTTTTGCTAAATTCACACGCGGTTACAAGGGTATATACAAACAGGTTCTCGCATTCCCGAATGATTCGCTGGCCATGTCAGACGACGTAATGTCAGAGTTGAATCAATTTGCTGACAGATTCAAGCCTGAGACTGATGTTCTGTCGGTGATCGGTTGTTCACATGGCAATACTGCACTTGAGAACGGTAACGCACTGTTAGCTATTGGTCGTTCGAAGCGCGTCAGGCAGTACCTGGTTGAACAGGGCATCCCTGTGAACCGTGTGCTCGACGAAGGTTGTTGGGCACCGGTCCACTTTGATGAAAAAATGCCGCGACGCGGTGTTGTTGTAGAACTCAAGCGCAAGGCGACCTGACGGCAGTCTCGCACACAGAGCCACTGTTTGTTTCGAAGGTGGCAGCCTGTAATTGATCGGTTATGATGTGGGTATCACTGGATGCCCACTGACGCACCGGATTTAATGCGATCAAGCCTGAACTGCCCACCTCCCACACAGCTACCGCTGATAACACAGCGTGACAGGCAAGCGGTCTCTCGCCGCAACAGGACCAAACGCCATCGCCCGTGTCTGTTTTTACATGCTGTTTTTACTCGTGCTTTTCGGTTATGCGGATCTCTCTCTGAAATCCGGCACAATCGGACTATTAACTCCTGCCGATTGCTGATCTGTCTGGTCACTCTGGCTTCCTTCTCAGTATCTGCACACCACGATAACTCTACGCGCAATTCCGCTACCGCTGAGGGCGGTCGTCAAAGCGGCGAAATGGTCTCCGGTATAAATGATCAAAGTGAATTTACTTTCGCCCGGCTTGTCTATGAAGGCATAAACTCATGGTCTGACTGGCCTCGCTGGCAGGCAGATTGGCCTGAAGCTGAATGGCATTTTTCGCGTGCACTTGATCGATTGACGCGAATCGACACACACCAGGAAGGGGTGCTGATCCGACTGGATGACGATTCGGTGTTTGATTATCCGTGGCTGTACGCTGTAGAGGTGGGGTCACTTAATCTATCCAGCCACGAGTTGCAAACATTACGCGAATACCTTTTACGCGGTGGATTTCTGATCGTCGATGATTTTCACGGTATCGATCAGTGGCATCAGTTTGAGTATGTCATGCGACAGGTATTCCCGGATCGGGAAATTGAAGAGCCAATTAACGGCGTCGGTGTATATTCCGTGTTGTTTGACATCGGAGAGACGCAGCAGATTCCAGGCATACGACCGTGGCTTTCGAGCCGCACCTGGGAATACGGTGGTACTGTTCCGCGCTGGCGGTTTATTCGTGACGATGACCGTCGGGTGATGGTGGCGATTAATTTTAATATGGATTTAGGGGATGCGTGGGAGCATGCGGATGATCCGCAGTACCCCCAATCGTATTCATCGCTGGCTTATCGTATCGGTACTAACTATGTTCTTTATTCAATGACACATTAAATTGGTGGAGTTATTTCGCTGATGTACCTGCTCAAGACAAATGTCGATCCGCTGTTTTTCCCTGCAGCCTGCCATTGCTGATGCTTGATTTTCTGATCAAATACCCTGTCGATCTTTTTGCGCAGTCTGAATGGATATTCATGCGGGGCTGGTCACCATGGTTGTTGGTCGCGTTGATAGTTCTGGCATTGCCGTTAATCTGGTGGATGTTGAGCAGAAGCGCGTCTTCGCGATCAGTTAAACCGTTAAAGCGTGTGGCGATATCCCTGATGCAGTGGTCGACTGTATCGATTGTCCTTTTTATGCTGTGGTTGCCTGCGTTAGAAGTCAAAAATACTGATCCCGGTGACAACACTATTACACTGCTTATGGACAACAGCCTGAGCATGTACACCAACGGGTCCGGTAGTTCTGGTCCTGCAGATCTGTCCGGTACTGGTGAGTTACAGTCAGAAGATGCTCAATCGTTGCAGTCGCTGTTACCGTCATCCCGTTTGGGGCGTGTTATCGAAGCAATAGATGAAAAAGATCTTATCGGATCACTGGAGAATCGTTTTACCGTTAATCTCCGACAGTTCAGCGATGACCAAAACCCAACAATTCTGCCGTCTGTTGACGAATTGCCGTCGGCTGGCGCTGGTACAGCGTTGTTGCCGGCCCTCACCAACACCGCCCGAGACGCGAGTGACGAATCGCAAGCGGCGGTAATTGTCGTTACAGACGGAGCTCACAACACCGGGGGCAGGGATACCAACTGGTGGAACGAACTGTCAACGTTGCGTGTACCGGTCTACGTGATTGCAGCGGGTCAAACACGGTTTCCCGGTGATCTTGAGCTCGACAGTATCGATTTGCCGGCGAAGGTTGCGCCCTCGTCAACCGTTCCGATCACCGTGTCGTTAATCTATGATCTGCCTGTCGGAATACAAGCTGCATCAGCCACGGTGAGGGCGCGAAGCGGTGATCAGCTTATAGGCCGTGACGAGATTCAGTTGACTGCGGGCAATACACGTGTGTCGCATTCGCTCGATATCGTTGTACCTGATGAAGGATTACTTCAGCTGACTGTCGAGTTGGACAGCTCGTTTATCGCTGATGATGGTTCGTTGATTTCTGATCCATTGCCGGACAATAACACCCGCTCTCGTGTTGTGGCACTTAGCGATAGCCCCGGGCGCGTTCTTTATGTAGAAGGGGAACCGCGCTGGGAGTACAAATTTATCCGTCGTGCGCTGGAGAATCATCCCGGTGTTGAGTTGGTAAGTCTGCTGCGCACGTCGACCAACAAACTCTACCGCCAGGGAGTCAAAGATGAGTCTGAACTGCGCGAGGGTTTCCCGACTTCGCGCAAAGAACTGTTCGACTATGACGCACTGATAATAGGCAGTCTGGAGGCAGCTTATCTGTCGGGTGAACAGCAACGCATGATTCGCGAATTTGTATCCGAGCGTGGCGGCACTTTACTTATGCTAGCCGGTAAAAGCGGGCTTGGTGATGGTGGGTGGGGACGTACAGAGGTTGCCCAGGCACTGCCTGCAACGCTGGAAGGACAACAACCCGGATTTGTGCGGCAGCGCTCGAGTGTTGAGCGATCTCTGTTGGGTAAACAAGCTCAGTGGTTGCACCTTAACGAAACTAAAGGTGCCGGGAATAGTGGTGCGCAAAGGGCTGCTGCGTCGCAAACATCTGAAGCAGATACACGCTGGCAGGATCTGCCCGAATTGGCAGACATCCATCACTTGGGTCAGATAAAGTCAGGCGCCTCGGTTTTACTGCAGACACGTGGCGTTGCCGCGAATAGAAAATTGCCGGTTTTGCTGTGGCAGCGATATGGGCGCGGTAAGAGTTTTTTGCTGGCCACCAGCGGCACATGGCGTTGGCAGATGCGTCTGCCATCCGAGGACCAACGCCATGAATTGTTCTGGCAGGGGTTAATGAATGAGCTGGTGCAGGGGGTGTTGCCACGACTTTCCGTGTCACTTGATCAGAACGAGTATCTCGACACGCATGAAGTGGTTGTTACTGTTGATGCCCGCAATTCGCAATATCAGCCATCACAGATTGAACAACCGCAAATCACACTGACGCTGCCGGATGGTACGCGACAAACGGTTTCAGCGGTAGCAGACCGCACGCTGGCAGGGCGTTATCAGCTGTCAATAGGTGCCTCCGGCGAGGGTGTCTATCGCCTCGATGTGGCGTACTCAGATGCTGAGGAAATCAGTGAAACCCGTTGGTTCTACCGTGAGGACGGTCGCGTGGAGAGCTTTCAGGTGCGGCGCAATCAACAGCTATTGGAGCGCATTGCCAGTGTCACAGGTGGTGCTGTCGTTGAGCTTGATCAGATAGAAACTTTGCCCGGGCTTATTGCGTCGAGCGATTCGCTGTTAGTGCGCACCAGTCAGTTGCCACTGTGGAATATGCCGCTGCTATTCTTATTGGTGCTTTTGTTCAAAGTTTTAGAATGGTTAGTACGTTGGCGTTCCGGTCGCGTATAGGCGTTGATGAGTGCAATGATTCGCTATGATACGTAATACATCGGCAGAACTATCGACTGTTATGTTGCGTTGCTGGAAATTGCTTCTGGTCGTTGGCTGCTACGGTTTGCAGCCGGTTTATGCCGGAGTCAGCGGCTTGATTGTTGTTGGTCTTGGCGGCACCAGTGAGTATCGCCAAATGTTCGAGACGGCAGCCAACGAGACACGCAACGCGTTGTCAGGTGCAGCAACTGTTGCTGTTTCTGACGACTCGGCACCGGGAACCGCCAATCCCGGTCGGATGGACTTATTGCTGGAGAACGCCGCGGACAGAGAAACTATCCTCGCTTATCTGGATGCTCACATCGAATTTCTGGAGCAGGAGGATGGCTTGGGACGTAAGCATCAATTTGTTCTGGCCTTGTTCGGACATGGCAATTACGACGGTGATGATTACAAATTCAACGTGCCCGGCCCCGATATCACCGCACGCGATCTTAACGAACGACTCAGTCATCTTGATGGCGTATCACAGCTTCTGGTTCTGGCAACGAGTGCCAGTGGTGCGGCAACACAATGGTTGGAGCACGATGACAGAATTCTAGTGACTGCAACCAAGAGCGGAGCCGAAAGTAATGTTGTGCAATTCCCGCGGTACTGGACAGAAGCATTGACCGGTCTGGTTGCAGATAGTGATCACGATGAACAGCTGAGCATAACCGAGGCATACGACTACACTGTACAGGCGGTAGCCGATCATTACGAAAACCGTCAACAACTTGCAACGGAGCATGCCCGCTTGACTGGAATCAGATCTGAGCCAACGGTGCTCAAACGTATCGGTTCGCTGGCGGGTACTGAGAACGACAAACGCGTCAATGCGTTGTTGGAGCAACGCCAGTCGCTGGAGCAGGAATTTAATGCCATCCGTGATAATCGAGGCAATTCGCCACAATCCATTTACCTCGATGAACTTGAAGTGGTTCTTGTCAGGATTGCCCGTTTACAACAAAAAATTGATGCTATCACTGCGTCGACAGTTGAGCCTCAGTAACAAACTTGAGCAGACGGAATTACCAGACGGATTGATCATTGCGAAAAACAGTCAAACAAACTGCTGAAAAAATCTTAGCTCGATTTTTACCGACTACCCATCAGGTGCTTGTACTTGCAGGTTTGTGCGTTTGTTGCTGTCTGCTACCTGGCAAACTCGCAGCGCTGACGATCGATTACAGTCTCGATCGACCTGACGTTTTACGTGTATGTGATCAATTGCTGTATGCCGGTAGCTCTAATGCGAATGCGTGCTATCAGCGCATACTGATCGATGCAAGTGACGCGGCATCCAGCGAGATACCAGCGGTACTTCTACAGGCCATGGCGGCCAGTGCGCTCGGCGATTTCCGGCAGGCCAACAGCCTTTTTCGGGAAGCCTCCAATTTTAGTGATCACCCGATGGTACTAACCGCCTGGGGACGGTTGTATCTGCAGACTCATCAAAACGGCGAGGCCGCTGCTTTATTCAGAGAGGTTTTGCTGTCGAACCGGGGTTACCTGCCGGCACGGCATGGGTTGGCGTATGCGCTGGCCAGTCAATATGCTGGTGGTGCACGTGACGAAGTACTTGGCATTCTTGATGATCACCCCGATTCAGTGCCTGCCAATCTGTTGCTAGCGCGTATGTTGTTGGAAATTGGCGACACTGAAGAGGCTCGCGATGTACTTGCACAAACTACTGCGCTCGCTGAGGCGCAGGACGCACCATTGTTGGAAGTTTATGCATTGTATGCGTCAGCTGATCTGCTCGATGGTAATTACCCGAGCATGTGGACAGACAAAGCGTTGGCTGAAAATGCCTCTTACGGTGGAATCTATGAAATACCGGCACATTTTTATTTGATTACCTACCGCTACAGGGAAGCTGTTGATTTGTTCCGGCTGGCAGTCGAAGTGGAACCCACTCTTGCCACAGCTCATGCGAATTTAGGTATTAATTTATTGCGCACTAACGATATCAACGGCGCGCGCCATCATTTACAGGTGGCATACGATGCTGATCCGTTCAATATTGAAACGGTCAACACGCTACGTTTGCTTGATGACCTGGATGATATGAGAGTGTCCTACGCTGACGTTTACCCGCTCGATTCAGATACCACGGAGCAGGAGCCGGTGGGGCGTATGATTCTCAGACTCGATCGCGATAGTGTTGATGCGCTCGAGCCCTACGTTATCGAGCTCGTCTCTGATGCCATAAGAACATTTACCGAGCGTTATCGCTTCAAACTCGAAAAGCCAGTTGTGGTTGAGCTTTATCATGATCATGATGATTTTGCGGTACGAACAGTCAGTACGCCCGGTGTCGGTCTTCTTGGTGTTGCGTTTGGGTATGTCGTGGCGATGGACAGTCCTAAAGCCCGCTCCACTGACGATTTTCACTGGGGGAGTACGCTTTGGCATGAGATTGCTCACGTATTTACATTGGAAGCGGCCAATCACCTGCTACCTCGCTGGTTCAGCGAAGGTGTTTCTGTTTACGAAGAATGGAACACAGGCCCGCTCACCAGTCGCGAGTTGCCGATGCAGGTGTTTGATATGTTTGAACAGGGCCGGTTCCTGCCGGTGGATGGTCTCGATGCCGGGTTTGTCCGACCGAGCTACGAAGGTCAGGTCACCGTGTCTTATATGCAGGCAGGGCTAATATGCGACTTTATTGCCGAGCGTTGGGGTCATGAAGCGTTGGTTACTATGCTGCGGGCCTTCTCGGTGGGCAGCAGTACGGCCGATGCACTTAAGATTGCCATTAAAATCGAGGCCTCAGAATTTGACCGTTTGTTCAACGCGCATGTACAAGAGCGATTTGCCAATATACTCGACGGGCGAACACACTGGCAGCAGTTAGGTCAAATCTTACAAAGTAGTTTAAGTCGGGCGGAACGTAATTTGGCTGAAGGAGGTAGTCCGCTAAACGCTGAAAATCTGGAAGCACTCAGACAGGTCGCCATACAAAGACGGGACTATTTTCCAGCGCATGTTGGTGTTGGTTCTGCCTGGTTGTCTCTCGCAACTATTGCTGATCAGCTGGGTGACAGAAAAGGCGCGCTCGACGCCCGCTGGCAATGGTATCAACGCGGTGGTGCCTTACCTGCGGAACTGCAAAGACTGGCAGAAGATCTTGAGTCCGACGGACGAGAAGATGATGCGTTTGCGGTTCTGGAGTCACTTAACTGGGTCATGCCTTACACGGTTTCCGAACATGAACGTTTAGGCAACTATTACCTCGCCAAAGGTAAACCGGCAAAGGCTATACGTGAATTCAATGCATTGTTAGGTGTCAGACCTACTGCAGCAAGCGTTGTGCTGTTGGGTAAAGCCCGTGCGTTCCATCAGCAAAATAACATTACTCAGGCGCGCAAGAATGTATTGCTGGCGCTCGAGCAATCGCCGTTTTATCGTGATGCTCAGCACCTGCTACTCGAACTCAGCACACTTAATTCTGGAGACTAATTTGACAAATTCGCTTGATCTGGACCTTGATCACGACGCCGCCGAACTGTCACAGCGTTTTTCGACAGTAGTCGATAGCATGCGCCAGGAAGTAGGCCGAGTAATTGTCGGACAGGAAGATGTGGTTGATCACATGCTCATCACGTTGTTTGTCGGCGGACACTGTCTGGTAACCGGTATGCCGGGTACAGCGAAAACATTGCTCGTCCGGACTATGGCAGATGCGCTGGGTTTGAATTTCAATAGAATTCAATTTACGCCCGATTTAATGCCGACGGATATAACCGGTACGGACATTATTGAAGAAGACGGCAACGGCGGCAAGCAATGGCGATTTGTCTCGGGCCCTATCTTTACCAACGTGTTGTTGGCTGATGAGATAAACAGGACTCCACCCAAAACCCAGGCTGCACTACTTGAGGCGATGCAGGAATACTCGGCTACGGTGCGCGGTTCGATCCACACGATCGACAAACCTTTCTTTGTGTTAGCGACACAAAACCCGCTTGAACTGGAAGGTACGTATCCGTTACCTGAAGCGCAACTTGATCGATTTCTATTTAATATCCTTCTTGATTATCTGTCAGCTGATGAAGAGCAGGAGGTTGTACGGAGATTTACCAGTGGCGATGATCCTGAGCCGGTAAAGGCCTGTACAAACGCCACCGAGATTCGTGCGTTTCAGCAATTGGTCAGACAAGTTCCCGTATCTGATGCAGTGGCGCAGTATGCCGTCGATCTTGTGCGTGCAACCCGCCCGACTGAAATTCAGGCTTCTGACATGGTACGTAAGTACATTAAGTTCGGTGCCAGTGTACGCGCCACGTTGTTTATTACGCTAGCAGCAAAAGCCCGGGCATTGATGGAAGGGCGCTATCACGTAACCCGTGAAGACATTGATGCGCTTGCAAAACCGGTACTGCGCCACCGTGTGCTGGCGAACTACTTTGCAGAAGCTGATGGTGTAACCGTTGACGACGTGCTTGATGATCTGGTGAGACCGTCAGTAGCTCGTGCAACTGCAAGCGGTGCGCCGGCTTGAAGTCAGTGATGGCCCTTGTTACCAGCGCTGAATGACCGAATGTCTGTCACGTCGAATCAGAACAAGACGTCAGCAACACGCTGGATACAGCCGGGTGTACTGGCACGTCTCGGCAATTTTGAGCTGCTGGCGCGCACGGTAGTGGATGGTTTGTTAACTGGATTGCATCGCTCGCCGCACTTCGGGTTCAGCCAGGAATTTGCAGAATATCGCGCTTATAACGAAGGTGATGATCTTAGGCACGTCGATTGGAACGTGTTCGCGCGTACTGACAAAACCTACATCAAGAGATTCCGTGGTGAAACCAATACCTCAATGACCATACTACTCGATGCCAGCGCATCGATGAATTTCAGTGAGGGCTCAACGCTAACTACGCGCTCCGATAAACACACTGAGGCTATTACCAAGTTTGATTACGCTCGTTACCTGGCCGCTTGTTTATCTCAATTGGCGAAACGTCAACATGATGCCGTCGGATTGATTGTTTTTGATGATGCCGTAGGCGAGTTGGTGCCGCCGTCATCGCGACCGGATACATTGTCCCGAATTTATGCGACATTGGAAAGACAGCAAGCTGCTGCCGGTACAGATGTTGACACAGCACTTGAGTCCCTCAATGCCGTTGCGGGCAGGCGTGGGTTGGTTGCAGTCGTTTCTGATTTTTATACTGATCCAGCCGAGCTGATGAGTAGTTTACAACCGTTGGTTCATCGACAGCAGGACATTATCTTGTTTCATTTGCTCACGTCAGATGAGCTTGCCCCTGCGTATCGTGATGTTGTGTCTTTACAGGACCTTGAGACAGAACGAAAAATTGATGTCGATGCACAATGGTTAAATAGTACCTATCGCCAACGCATCCAATCGCACTGCGAAGAGCTGGAAACGCTGGCACTGAGAAATGGCGCTGATTATTGTCGTATTGAAATCAACGAGCCGTTAGATGACGCACTACTTCGTTATCTTCTGTTCAGGCAGCGGAAGCAATAAACCGTTGAACCGTAAACTATTTGAGAAGCAGGTAGAGTACATGCGGTCTAACCTCACGAATTTCGGCAAAACAGGTGAGTCATCGTGACATTACTCGCACCCCTTTTTTTGCTTGGGTTGCTAGGGATAGCCATACCGGTATTCGTCCATCGCTTGCATGAGCAGCGTGCTGTTGTAAAGCCGTTTCCCTCATCACTATTGCTCGAAGAAACCCGCCAGACGACGACACGTCATCGCCGTATACGATATCGGTGGCTGTTGGCAGCCCGAATTCTAGCGCTGGCGGTATTGTCGTTATTGTTTGCGGAGCCATTGCTGAAGCTTGCAGATGAGTTACTCGATGAGCGAGCTGAAGTGCATCTGTACATTATCGATGATTCTTTTTCCATGCGACATGGTGAGCGCTGGCAACAAGCGCTAACAGCTGCTGACTCGGCAATCGTTTCTGTCAGTGATGGTAGTTCCAGAATATTCGTAACGCGTGCATCAGCCTTCAATGTGGCCGGCGCCATCGGTAACTCGCTGAATACCCAGGTTAACGGGAATCCTTCAACTGATGCTGGCTCAAATCGAGACCGACATGTAAATGCTAAGGCAGAACTGGATCGTTTGCGCGGCTCTGCTCCAACGAATTACTCATTAAAATTTAGTGACGTGATGGATCGGGCGGAGCGTTTTGCAAAGGATGTCGAGACGCCTGTGCATATTCATATTTTTTCAGATATGCAGCGCAGCGCCGCTGGTGGTGGCACGAATAAACTTTATCGGGAGAGTCTGGAAAGTGTCACCTTGCACTCAGTCGGTGAGCGTGCAGATCACAATATTGCCATTGAAGCACGAGTAATTTGGCTGGATGAGACGAACGCTCGTGTCGATGCCCAGGTGCTTCTCGGCGTCGCAGACCATAGCAATGGTGATGACCAGTCGGGCCAACAAGCGCTCGGTTCTGCAGAGCGATTGGACAATACACCAGTCGGCCACCGCGTGGAACTTGTTGTATTGACAGAAGATGAGACTGTGCTTGCACGTGACAGTGTGGTTTTGCAACCGGGCAATCAAGCACAGGTTCAATTGCAATTGCCCGGTATGGACGAGATTGTGCGAGCACGACAATTGGATATTGCTGATGACGGGCCGGTGATCGATCTGATCGTCGAGGTGCGAGGTGAGATAGTACTGTCGGATCAGTTAGCGGATGATAATCAGGTAAAGCTCGGTTTGCCGCAGAACTTACCCGCGCGAATTGGTATTTTGCCGCTCGATCCAGAAAATCAACAACGTGATATTGCGTATTTACAATCTGCATTTCGTCAGATGCACAATCATCAGGTAGTCGAGCTTGATTCGCGTACCAATGCAATAGAAGAGGATGTTGCTCTGTTGTTTGTATTACAGCGCAGTGGCGAAGTATCTTTACCTTCGCCTGCTGTTGACTTTTTCAGGCGCGGAGGTCCTGTAGTGCAGGTGCTTGCAGGAGGATCAGAGCCCCCCGTTTATCTGGGCGGTATAAATACAAACGCAGTGAATGATGCAGTAACCGAGGAAAATTCGCTCACCGCCTTTACCGGGGTGGATCGGGTTGTTACGGTGGATCCGGTTCATCCATTGGCATTGCAACGCTCGATTTGGACGAGCGTTACAATTAACCGGCCTTTGTGGCGCAGCGAGGACTTGAAAGGCATTGCAGATGCAGTTTCAACACTGCTTTCCGGTGAGTCATCCGGGACAGACCCCGGTAACGATAACAGCAGTGAAGAAAACGTTTTTAGTCAGGTGGCTGACGTATTGGTTGCCACTGAATCAGGCATGCCGGTGATATTGCAACCGACCGTCGGAGCAGGCGCCAGTGTTAAGCAGCGTAATTCGTTGAATGGGAAGGTCGATGTTGTACCACTACTGGTTTTGATGGCACCGCTTGACGGGATTAGTTCCAACCTTCCTGTTCATCCGGTTTTTCTGCCATTTATGCAATCGTTGTCCTCGCATATGTTGCAAAGTGGTCGGTACCCGAAGCGACTGTATACCGGTGATACATTAGTGTTAAATAGTAATACACAGTTGCTATCGCCGGAGCTGAAACCTGTTTACGAACTGGCATCAGTTGGCTCAGCACGCACGCATTTGTTCGATTCAACCGGGACGTACACAATATTGGAGCCGAAGGGCAGCCATTTGATTCAGGTCGGTATTGATCCTGCTGAATCTGATATTGAGATGCTGTCAACGCAAAATGTTATTGCATGGCAACAGCAATATACGACAGATAGTACAGAAGCAGCCGGTGACAGTGAAACCGCACAATCCGGCGATAATGTTGTCCAAGCGGATAGCGTTTCAAAAACCGGGACCAACGATACGGTGCGCTCTATTGCGCTGTGGCAGTGGTTGTTACCGTTGCTGGTCGTTCTATTGTTGATTGAATCGTTACTGGCGAACCGCGCATTTACGGGATTCAGAACGGGCAGTGCATAAACACCAGAGTGTTTGGGGAGTAATGATGTTGGGTTACCGTTTTCATCCGTTTGTCCGGATATTTAGTGAAATTACACAGTTTGCAAGTAAGCGTGATAATAACGACCACCGAGATCTCGAACAGAGCTGATGCGTAGAAACCCGCCAAGCACTGTCAGCCGAACCCGGTCGTCCGTGCGGCCAAAGAGCCGCTCTCACTTGCACGTACCGAATCGACTGGACGATTACATTCGTCGTGCGATCAGGCGACGAAGCTGGGTGTATGTACTTTGGGCTTTGGTTGCAGTCGTCGCCGCTATGCTGCTCGTCATAGCAATAACCGTTTTAACCAGTGAGCAAATCGGGTATCTCGACAAGGTTGTTATTGCAGGGCGTGGTTTTCTTGTAATAGCACCTGTGGCTATTCTAATTGCATTATTGATCGTGCCGCTGGTTCGCCTGCGTAAAGATCGTGGTGTTGGATTGCTGGAAGACGCCAAAGCCGGGTTTTACGGCCGCATTGAAACTTATGTCGAGATTCGTGACGGTTACAGCAATCGCCAAGAGCCCGTCACAGAACGACGGCTGGTAACGAGCTATTCAGCAAATACTTCTTCTGCCGCCGGTCAGCACCGTTTTTCCAACCTGTTAGTCGCCGATGCGTTAAATGTCGCCGACAAAACCCCGCTGCCTAAATTGGTGCCAACGCGCTCGTGGTTATTGCCACTGATGCTGTTGACACTGATCGTTGCCGGCGTTCACTGGTACGGTAAATTCGCACCGCAATCGCAAATCAATGGTATCAAGCATGTTTTGATGGGATGGCGCACGCCGGGTCTTGTTCAGCCGCGCGTAATCACGGTCTCGCCCGGCAACGTTAAGGTACTGGACGGCGAGAATTTTCAGTTTTCTGCGGTCACTGAGGGGTTTGCGCCGGAGCAATTGAATCTTCTTGTAAGGGACAAAAGTCCGGTTGATGACAGTGACTGGCAGAACACGAGCTTGACCAGAAATGCTAGCGGCGCATATGAATATACTTTCTACCGTATTTCTCGCGATCTGGAATATCGTCTGACGTCAGGTCACACGCAGAGTCCGGTCTTTGTTGTTGAAACCGTTGTCCCTTCACGAGTAACCAGCGTCGAGTTGCAGGTAGTACCACCTGCGTGGGCGCAACGACAGGTACAAACCTATCGTGGGCTGACCGATGTTATAGCGCCGTCGGACAGTCTAATAAAGATGCAAATAGAGACCGATAAAGCATTAGCCGATGGTAGTTTGGTAGTTGCCGAAACTGCTGTTCCTTTGGTGCTGTCCTTGTCGGCGTCTGCGGATAGTAGTGCTGAATCAAATGATCAGATATTTCGTTACACGGCAGAATTTCCAATAACCGGACATGCTGATTATCGAATCGTTGACAGACTACTGGACAGGCAGGTTGATCTGACTCGCACCTATCGAATCGTAGCAGAAGAGGACAGGCCGCCAGAGTTAAGAATTCGAAAACCGGGGCGTGATGTCAGTGTTACGCCAGTTGAAGAAGCTGTCATACATGTTGAGTCTCGCGACGACTTTGCAATCGAGTCGCTCACGTTGCACTACTCGGTAAACGCAGGCGAGTGGCAGGAACTTACGCTTGATCAAACTCAGGAAATTAACGAACACGTTTTTTTCGCCGAATCTTTAGGTTCCGGTAACTCACAGTTATCTCCCGGTGATCTTATTTCGTATTACGTAACAGCGGAAGATCGTATCAACCATGTTGAAACCGATATGTTGCTAATCGATATCCGTCCTTTTGATCGCAGCTGGACGGCGGCCGGCGGCGGTGGCGGCGGCGGCGGCAATCAGCAAGGTGACGGTGGTGATAGCCGTGAAATTTCCAGACGCCAGCGCGAAATATTGGTTGCTACCTGGAATCTTGTGCGCTCTGGTCGTCAGGATGTCGTGAATGAAGATGCGCAGCGGGATAATGCAACACTGCTTGCGGATTTACAGACGACGTTGCAGCAACAGGCGATCACGCTCGCAGATAGAACAGAGGCCCGCCAGCTGGCGAGTCAGCAGGAAGAAATTGCGCGCTTCGTTGAATTGCTGCGTGAAGCGGCAAAACGTATGGAGCCTTCCGCTAATCACTTACGGCGATTCGAGTATGAAATGGCGATACAGCCACAGCAGGAGGCATTGAAATTTTTGCAGCAGGCAGAAGCTGTGTTTTCTGATTTTCAGATTACTCAGAATCAAGGTAGTGGCAGTGGTGGCAGCCAGGCTTCGCAGGATCTCGCTGAGATGTTTGAGTTAGAGATGGATTTGGCGCGTAATCAGTACGAGACGCAGGAATCGGTCAGACAACAGCAACCCCAGGAAAATGTTGAAAATGTTTTCGAAAAGTTAAAGGAGCTTGCCAGGCGGCAATTGGAAGAGCAGCGTCGACGAGAACAACAGCGTGCCCAGAATCCTAACGAGGAACGCTGGCATCAGGAAAAGTTGCAGCGCCAGTTGGCGGAACTGCGTCGCCAGCTTGAAGAGGTTGAGCAACAAGCGACTAACGAAGCTGAAGGCGGCGGTTCAGAAAGTGAACAACAAGGACAACAACAGTCGGGTGCGGGTAGTACAAATAGTGATAATGCAAGACAAAATGCAGAACAACAGGAGCGACTGGCCGAAACTGCCCGCAATGCTGCAGACGAGCTACGCCAAGCCGAACAAACGCTGAACGAAGCGTTGAGCAATAGCGACGAAAGCGGTGCTGACAGTGCGTCGGAACTGTCAGATGCTGAGGCGCAAGCGCAAACAGCAATAGAAAGTGCGCTTCAACAACTTGCCCAACAACAACTTGATTCACAACTTGCTGAGCTCAATAGTGCACTACGTCGGTCGTCTGAACTAGCAAACCAACAACGCAACATCGAGCAGGAAGTTCGTCGTGCCGAGCAGCGACAGTTGCAACAACGATTGCAAGGTGGGGTTTCGAATGGTTTGAGTCAACGAGAGCGACAGCAATTGGTTGATGAGAAGAACCAGATGCAGCGAGAGCTGGAGTCTGTACGTGGTGATGTTGAAAACATCCGGCGATCACTCGAGGAAAGTCAGTCTGCTGCTGCAAGTGATCTGCTTAATCAGGCTCTGAACGTACTCGAGGATAACCAGACATCGGAAATGCTGGGGGTCGGGGCTGATGCCATCGAAACTGGTAATTTATCGGGAGCGGCTATTGCGGAGTCGTTAGTGACAAATTCGATTAGAGATTTTCGTGATCTTTTGGAAGAGGCTGTCGATGCACTCGAATCCTCTCAGCCTGATTGGTCAGGTGGTGATGATGAGATTCGCGTAGCTGATGCTGTCGAGCAGATACGTGAGCTGCGTGAACTACTTGAGCAAGGTCAACAAGGTCAACAAGGTCAACAAGGTCAACAAGGTCAACAAGGTCAACAAGGTCAACAAGGTCAACAAGGTCAACAAGGTCAACAAGGTCAACAAGGTCAACAAGGTCAAC
>CALFCF010000004.1 GCA_937951345.1 uncultured Granulosicoccaceae bacterium | reverse complement strand
ATGCTTTCGATGGAGAGTCTGTAAAATAAAAAAAAAGTCGGGTGATCGTATGACATGGCTCTATCCTTGAGCAAAAAATTAAAAAAAAACAGGTTGGTCTCTAGCCTGCTCTATTCACGAAGGCGAAAACAGTGACATTGAAAACTAAGGAAACTTTGATTTATTACCTGCGTTGTCATAGCGGCGTTGAAATTTGACTCAAAATGCTCATGTATTTGCATATACACTGCGCCTTTTCGCCAAATTTCGCCTTACTCTGACTGCCTCGCTTAATAAATCAGAGGCTCCCTAAGCCATTTCCAGTTAGAAAAGCAGTGTTAGCGTCGCTGTGGGTGTTCGCACACTGTTTTCTATTCACCACCAGTGCCAGTCTGCCGTCGCAGGTCACTCGATTGAGCTCAACCCGTAGATTGCTACGAATTTCGCTCAATCGTGCGACCTGCTTAGGTAGCCAGACTCTGGTGGCGAACCCTTCAAGAATAGAGCAGGCTAGTTCAGGGGATTTTCTTATTACCTTTTCGTATTACCTGTTCGGATTACAACTGGGCGTCACCAAAATTAGCATTGAATGGTACGCACCAGACACTTAAGCCGTTAAAGTCGTCGAGCGTAAGATTATCCGGCAGAGTGAGGGTGAACGTTTCATTCACAAATCGTGTTCCAGTGAGCTCCGGGCCGATCGCTCCGCCGCTTCGGTAGTCGCCATCAGTGCCGTAGTAGAAAATCACTTCTACTCCCAGGCCGTCATAGTTGAAGTTCGATATTTCTATTGTACGGTCATCGAGTACCGTCATGGTGCCACTGACCTCATGGGCTATCGTACTGAACTCCGCACTTCTACCAACCAAGGGGTGGGTCGCTCCGGCAGTGCTCGCGGCATTTACCATGGCTGATTCTGTTATAGCAGGTGGTCGTTCCTGAATTCCGGCATCGAACAACGTTTCCTGTAAGTGTTCCAGTGCATCGAGACCTTCAACCAGTGTTACATTAGTTGAACCGCTGTTGGCAACAAGATTAACCACCTGGTTATCGAACGCAGGAGATGCGAAGTCTACTGAAAGACCGCCGGCACTCGCCTGGGCTGAGTCTGTAAGTAGAATACCGTTATCCGGGTTGGCATCTGCATCGAGCGTTTGCAGCAGACGGGCAAGATTCATCACGCGCACATCAGTAATTTGATCAGTAGAAAAAACGCTCAACGGTGTCATCAGCGCAGATGCTGGTACAGTCGGCAAATCAATATCACCGATAGAAAAAGTGATGTTCTCACCGGGTACATAACTGAAGTTACCGTTAGCGTCTGTCGCACCGCTCTGGGTTTCTGTTGTGTAGGCCATGCCGGCTACTGCAGAGTCCAGAAATTGTCCGGTTAGTGTTTGTACATTAGCCGCGGGCGGAGGTGCAGCAGCTGCAGGTGGCGCCGCTGCAGGTGGTGCCACGGGTTCAGTCACCGAGTCAGAGCTACCACCGCCGCACGCAGTAATAAGCAGTGAAAGAACCAGAGGAGCAAATATTTTTTTATGTTTCATGAGTTTTGCCTTTTGCTTGAATCAAAATGAGTAGCTGATGCTGAAGTTACCGACATCTGTATCAGGGACGTTTCTTCCGTTGATAAGGGCGGTGTATGAAAAGCCGAGGCTAATGCCATTCCCGAACCCGTAGTTCACACCCCCGACTAGAAAATCTGTATCACGGTTGGTTTCTGAGAATTGATCAAAACCTACTTCACCCAGATCCAGATCGCTGTCTGTTCGAATGCCGGCAAGGGCTAACTGGAAACCAAGACCGCGGATTGGTGATGTATAAGCCGTTCCAAAAAGATATTTCACGCCGTTAGCAACATTGTTATCGCGTTGCCGTAATGTGATATCACCAATTAAAGCGAAAGAAGAATTCAGTGATTTTCCAACCAGAATACTGGCGTCTATACCAGAGGCACCATCACCGATGGCGTTGGTAAGGTTGGGGTCGTAGTCGCCACCGATGGTGTAGGCCAGTCTACCCGTAATGGTCGGCCAGCCATTGTCCGCTTCAAATTCGTTGATAAACTGATAGCTGACACCGAACGTCGTATCGGCCAGGTCGCTTTGGTCGTTCAGTGAGTTCGAGCTAAGTTCTGTTTCAGCATAACCAATACGTGCATCAAAAGCCCATATATCATCGTAACCGTAGATGGCGTTTAGCCATAGATAGGTACCGCTGAGTTCGCCGCCCAGATTGATAGTGTCTTCACCAGCGAAAAAGTCTTCTGTAGAACCGCTGGTCACATTTGCGCTCAATGTCGTTGAGCCATGTGCGGGAACCCAGGGTGATCCATCGGCGAACAAGGCGCCGCTGGAAAGCGTCAGTGCAAGTAATGTAGTTAAACGAAATTTATGATTCATTGTTTTTTAAAATTCCTGGAAATACCAGTGCTCTTGTCAGGTAAAGATGTTTTCCGTTTATTGGCCGCAACCGCCTTCTTCACTGCAATATCCGTTCAAGGACCAGTCATAGGCATATTCAGGCTCACCGGCATACTCGGCCAGCTGAGTGCGGATGTTGTCCGGGGTGTGTTTTCCGAGTGTTGTCAGCACTTCGCTTAATGATTCACCGAAGTCAGAGCTATACCACTCGAATAAGGTTGAGAGGTGTAATTTCCCGTTCTCGATACGCAACCCACGCGGGTGTGCAAGATATCGTGCGGCGGCGTCATCCAGCTGCTGATCGATTTGTTCGGCGTTGTAGGCCGTTGTCGCCAGGTCCGGGCAGCCGATGCTGGCGCAGTTGACGCCAAAGTGAATACGATAGTCGTTGTAGAGCGGCCGGATGATCCGATGTTCAACGTCATTGAGACTCAGATCAATGTCGTTAACAGTCACAGCATCATCGTTCCAGGGTCCAAAATCCACCGGATTATTCCCGAGTGTGGTTATGGAATTAAGTGGGTAGTTGTCGATGATCAACTGAACGGTTGCGGCGTTGTACAGATTTATCCAGTAGGACTTCTGTTCCTGGCGATTAAGCTTGAGTGGGTCGGTTGATTCAAGCAATTCGACGTACCCGTCAATCGATTCGCGACCATCATCAAGCAGACCTTCGTAGTCGAACAGGTACACACCGGAGTTGGTGTCTGTTACCAGGTAATCGTCAAGAATCTGCTGCCACACACTATTGTCTACCGATGTTTCACTGCTGTCGTCAAAGGTTGCCCAACGATCGTCCAGCACAGCGTTATTGGTACTGCCTAAATAGCGGTAGTAGCCAAAGGCTGCCAACGTAAGCACTATCGCGCCGATAGCAATAATTGCGATCCATGGCTTACGCATTATCTTGTGTGTTCCTTGTACGTTCTGTTGTGGTCTAACATTGATTGCAAAATTCCAGCAGCTTTACTTGTACTCGCCTGATTTGCGTCCTTTCAGATACAACTTAAAAATTGTGCCCAAAATACCTTGCGACGCTCCGATAACGCCTTTTACCGTCCCACCTATTTTCGATTTACCGATCCGCACTCGTGTCGTGACCGGAACCTCAACCATTTTCAATGTCAACTGAATTGCCCGGACTTGCATTTCAACCGTCCAACCAAAGCGTCTGTCCTGCATACCGATTTTGCTCAACGCCTCGTTAGTCACTGCACGAAACGGCCCGAGATCAGTCACCTTTGTATTCCACAGCACGCGAATTAATATGCCGGCAACACGATTACCGAATCGCTGTGGTATCGATAATGCACCTTTATGACAATTCCCCAGCGTTCGCGAGCCTATGACGATGTCCGCGCCTTCTACTATCGGATCGAGCAGCGTCGTTAGCTCATCGGCGACCACGGAATGGTCACCGTCTACAAAAACTACAATATCTTTTTCAACAGGTGCCGAAAGGGCAGCCAGACAGGCTGAACCGTACCCGGGGTCTGTTTCTGTCACTACCTGTGCGCCGGCGCGGTGTGCGATCGCTGCTGTGTCATCGGTTGAACCGTTGTCACCGACAACGACATCATCTACAACCCTGAGTGATGGCTCATGACCATCACTGACCGACAGCGCCAGCAGACCATCGATTACGCGGCCAATAGAAGGTGCCTCATTCAGGGCCGGTATAATTACGCACACTTTGCGGTCTCTGTACACGCCTATTCAGAGTGCGGTTGATTTCAATGGTTCAACAACGGCAATACGGGTTTTCATCTTTAAAGCTGAATTTGTGTAGTTTCTACCGGATTCGGCAAAAAAACGTACTTTTTGCCTCAAGTTTGGTCGTTGCGTTGCTGTGGCTGGTGATCTGCCATATATCACGACAGCCCGGTCCGCACGCCCTGGTGGGGGTATTGCTGTGCGCATCGGGAATGCTTTTCTGCACGCTGGCGGCACTCGCACATGCGCATAAAAACTGCGAAAAAATACCGTTAACATGGATTTTCGCAACAGCGGTGGCCCTGCGTCTGCTGTCGATGACCGGGGAGCCACTGTTTGAAGATGATTTTTACCGCTACCTGTGGGATGGCTATCAGACAGCAACCACAGGTAACCCTTATTCAAAACCACCGTCGGACTATTTTGATGTTGATGTGCCAGTGGAGTTTGAAGAAATTCTTTCGCTGATCAACTACCCGGAGATAGCCACAGTTTACGGCCCGGTAACCGAATGGATATTCGCGCTTGCGTACTGGATCCAGTCCGCTGATGTTCGGCCGTTGCAACTGCTGGCAGGCTTTGCTGACTTGCTGATTATGCTGTTGCTCTGGAGACTGGGTGCCGGTAACGCCCTGTTGCTCTATGCGTGGTCGCCGTTGTTGTTGAAGGAATTTTCCCTGACTGCGCACCCGGATGTCTTTGCCATCCTGTTCGTTTTCATGAGCATTTATCTGCTTTCTCGCAGAATGCTTTTTTTCGCCGGTACCTGCCTCGGCCTGGCCTTCGCCTGTAAGGTCTTTGCGATACTTGTTTTACCCTTTCTGGTCAGCGGTATCAGGCGGGACTCCTGGTCTGACTGGTTTAAACAGGTCGCAATTGCCGGTGCCGGATTTCTGCTGACGCTTTCGGCCGTTACCTTTTGGTATGGCACGTTTACGATCTGGGTGCCGGAGGGGTTGTGTGCTATGGCAGATAGCTGGTTATTTAACGCCCCGGTCTACCTGATATTACTGAATGTATTTCAGTTTCAATCGATCAAACTGATTTTGCTCGGCTTGTTTGCCGGCTATTTGCTGCTTGTGTTCGTTCGACGATTAACACGCAGCGCGGATAGGTGCAGTGCTGATCCGGAGACGGGTGGGTCAACTGACTGGTGGGTGCAATCCGCAGCGGCATTTCGCGGGGACTGGGTGTTTATGTTGTTCCTGTTATCGCTGCCGGTGATTAATCCATGGTATGTCGCCTGGATTTTACCGTTCGCCACACTGTTTCCGCGCTGGTGGTCATGGACTGCCAGCGCGGTTGTGTTGATGTCGTACTGGTACGGGAGTTACGTTGCAGCAACGGGTGCTACAGCGTTGCAGCTACCCCTGCCTGTGATTGTAGTGGAGTACAGTCTGGCAATAACTATCCCGTTTATTGCCTGGACTATCAGCCGCAGCGCACGCCAACGCACCAATTGTTAACAAAGAACCGGCTGTTGATAGTGTCGGTTTTCAAAGGCGGATTGATCAGCTGCCGGCTAGACGGAGCTTAAACCGCTTGTTCAGGTAATGCAGTATGGCATCGCCCTGATCGTCAGCCACAGCATCTGAAATTTTCAACGACGGGTCCTGGCAGCTGTAAAGACTGTTTACAAACGTTGCGGCTGCACCACGTTTGAATGGTCTGACTGAACTGCGGCTTAGCTTTTTCAAGCCGTCATTCGTTTTAATGCAGTATTCCAATCGTTTACCGTCAGCCTGCGGTGCCTTGTAGTAGGCTTTACCTAGTTCGTACAGTTGATCAATCCGCTGTTGCGAGAAACTGCCGGTATCATAGCCACCGCCTCCGGATGCAATAGCCGGAGAGCTGAAGGTTGTTACCACAGTGGATGTGATTGCGAAAGCTGCTGCGATAAATATGGGCCGTATCATGGTTCCTTGAGCTCCTGAGATACTTGTAAATCTGCAAATGATGTCCGGGTGTTTAACCAGCTAAACATCCTACCTTTGCGGCAGTAGACAGAACAGCCTCAAACTAGTTCCAGCGTAGATTTGAAATTCATTGACACGCCGCACAGTTATTGATGTGAGCTGCTCGGCAGTAAATTGCCGGTGCCGTCCGGTAGATATCGAGCGCTTCAGGTTTGGGTAAGACTTCTTGTCAAACCCGTTATCGTCAAATCACCCGTCAGAAGCCGGGGTAGACTCCGCAGAGCCGGCATGACGAGGCAAATTGTCCTGCAGTTTCAACCACGGTAATTGTTCATCGGTATGCACGTGAAAGGCCGGCTCAAACATGCCCGGGTTCTGTAGCGACGCCGCATAGACATGAATTTCGCCCTCGTAGTGTTCTGCCTGAAACGCCATGGGCGTTCCGCAACGGTTGCAGAAGTATCGTTTAACACCGGGTGATGAGGCATAGTGTGCTGGTTGTTGCCCGGTCCAGGCAAAGTCGTCCAGCCTGACACCGATAAAGGCAACAACAGGTGCAGCGCAATTACGGCGGCAGTCATCGCAGTGGCAGTAACAGGCCCAGGTATGTTCACCCGTGTATTGCCACGAAACATCACCGCATAAACAGTGACCGCTCCGGTCATTGCGGGAATGTGTTTCGTGGGTGGATTTACTGTCCATTGGAACGATTGGGATGTTCGAGATAGGTAAAATCGATTGCGAGTCAGACGCTGAGTCAGATGCTACTTCTAAGCAGCGTCTAGGCTAGATAGAGTCACCATTTTTAGAACGTTGCAATACGTCGCTGGCCTCAGCCGACGATAAGCCATACGTGTCAATTGCCATTTGTTTTGAGATGTATCCGTTGGCAAGATCACTGCACACTTGCTGTTTACTTCTTGACGCAGGCTCACCGTAACCGGCACCTCCCGGAAAAGCCATAATCACTTTGCGTCCGTGAGGAACAAACTGTTTACCCTTGCCTTGCATCGGTGTTCCATCATCTTGTGCGATAGTTGTTGGCGCACCGTTGTGTCCGCCACGTCGACCGCGTGCAGGATGGTCAACACGATCAAACATCGCTTGAATATCGAATTCGTGTCCCTCGCGGGCACCCACTTCCATATGCTGTCCGAGTCCGCCACGGTACTGTCCGCCACCACCGCTATCCTGGCGTAATTCCTTGCGCCAGATAATAACCGGTCCCACTTGTTCCGTGGCTTCAACCGGCATGGTCATGACGCCTGACGGAAAGGCGGTTGCATTCATACCGTCGAGCGTCGGGCGTGCACCCGAGCCACCGGAGTTGAAGGTCAGGACTTCTGATCTGACTGCATCCTCCGGTGCATCTTCGTCCGAGCGCGGACGCAACGACACCTGGAAGTTACACAGACTACCGGCGCCTTCTGCCGGTACTGTATTCGGAAGCAGCTTGTCGAGCGCGTCGTATACGGTGTCGGGCACCATGTGACCGATGACATGACGTAACGCAACCGGTGCCGGGTGTACTGCATTGACAATGCTGTTTTCCGGTGCTGTGATTTCAAACGGTGCCAGCGATGCAGCATTGTTTGGAATATCTGGAGCAATGGCACACTTCAGTGCGTAACAGGTGTAAGCCTTGGTGTACACCAGCGGTACGTTGATCCCTTTTTTGTCGAGCCCTGACGTTCCTTCCCAGTCGCAGTGCATACGGTCCTGCTCGATGCTTAATTTTACGTGCAGATCAATCGGATTTGTGTAACCGTCAATACGCATATGGCCGTCGGCAGTACCCGGCGTCAGTGCATTGATGCGTGCCAGTGTTGCAGCGCGCGAGTTTTCCATAATAAAACGCGAAATGCCGTCGAGGTTGCTGAGGTTGAATTCAGATAACATATCAATCAGGCGACGATGTCCCACTTCGTTGCAGGTTTCCAGCGCATAAACATCACCCACTAATTGATCCGGTTCACGCACGTTGCCGCGTATCAGTTTGATCAGTGTCTGATCAACGCTGCCGCGTTCGGCAAATTTCATGATCGGGATATATAAACCTTCTTCATAGACAGAGTTGGCGTCTGCACCAAAACCCCGACCGCCGATATCAACAATGTGTGCAGTGCACGCAAAGAAACCAATGAGCTGGCTTTGGTAAAACGACGGTGTAACGACAGTGATATCGTGTAGGTGACCAGTACCTTCCCAAGGGTCATTAGTGATGTACACATCACCTTCATACATATTGTCGCGGCCAATACGCCGAATAAAATGACCAACCGCATCGGCCATTGCATTGACATGCCCGGGTGTGCCGGTTACTGCTTGTGCCAGCATCTCACCCTGATCGTTGTACACGCCGGCAGATAAATCCCCCGCCTCACGCACTGACGTTGAAAACGCAGTACGAACCAACGCCTGAGCCTGCTCTTCGACGACTGATATCAGTCGATTCCACATCACTTGATAGGCGACCTGACTAATCTGGTTCATCTGGATTCTCCTTTAACTGCTACCTCGACCGTGTTGTCTGTGAGTACCCGTGCAAAACGATCTGACGGGACAATAACGGTTGTCTCGTCTTCAGTGATGATCGCAGGCCCTGCGACTTGATTGCCGGCAGCAAGTGCAGTCCGCGAGTGAACGGCCGCGTCTATCGACTTGCCGGTGGCAGAATCAAACAACGCTCGGGTAGTTTGCGTTTGCACATTTTCAGGGGCAGGTTGTTGCAGCAACTTTTCGGATGCCAGAGGGGTTGTATAGGCGTTGACCGACCAGACAGTGACTTCGATTTCCATGCCTTCTACCGAACGCCCGAACAGTGTCCGGTAGGTTGTTTCAAAACGTTCAGTGTAAGTGTCAACGTTCGGCGTACGTGCCTCGTCGGTTGTCAGTGGTACAGGAATTTCCCAGCCTTGACCGGCATAGCGCATGTAGATTTTGTGGTCTTTCAGTATATCCGCAGTCGCATCGCAGGCGCGCACAAATGTTGTTGCTTCTTCCTCCATTTCCGTGAACAACTGTTTGATCCTTTCCGGTTCGAATGCTGTGAGCTTCATGAAAACAGTACGGTTTGATTCGAAGCTGAACGGTGCACGCAGAAAACCGATGGCTGAGCCGACACCGGCTCCCTGTGGCACTAGGCAGCGCTCGATACCGAGTTTCTGACAAAGACGAGCAGCGTGTAAGGGCGCGGCACCGCCGAATGCAATCATTGTGTACTGGCTTAAGTCTTCACCGTTTTCGACCGCATGTACTCGCGCGGCATTGGCCATGTTTTCATCAACAACTTCTGCCACACCCCAGGCGGATTCGTTGGCGTCCATACCCAGTTGTGAACCGATATCGCATTGCAGTGCGGCTTCAGAGTCTGCTTTGTTTAATGGAATCGTGCCACCGGCGAAATTATCCGGATCGAGTTTGCCGAGTGTCAGGTCGGCATCAGTGACTGCCGCATGTTTACCACCGCGGCCGTAGCACGCCGGACCCGGTTCAGAGCCTGCGCTTTCCGGACCCACACGAATCTGATTCATCGCATCAACGTGGGCAAGTGATCCGCCGCCGGCGCCGATTTCCACCATATCGATAACCGGGATCGAAATGGGCATACCCGACCCTTTTTTGAAACGATAGGTTCGTGCCACCTCAAAAACGCGCGCGGTTTTTGGTGTTTGATTTTTAATCAGGCAGATTTTTGCAGTTGTACCACCCATATCAAACGACAGCACGTTTTCAAGGCCGTGACGCGCAGCAACATCTGCTGCGAAGACCGCACCACCTGCAGGGCCTGATTCAACCAGTCGAACCGGAAATTCAGCAGCGTTTTCGAGACTGATAATGCCACCGCCGGAATGCATCAAAAATACCGGGCAGGTAATACCGGATTCCCGCAACCGGCCTTCGAGCCGACTCAGGTAACTTTTCATCAAAGGTTTAATATAGGCGTTAGCAACAGTCGTATTGAATCGTTCGTATTCGCGCATCTGCGGTGATACTTCACTCGACAATGAAAGCATGACTTCTGGCATGCGCTCAGTGAATACATCTCTGATCATTTTTTCGTGGGCATCGTTGACATAGGAATGCAGCAAACCGATGGCGATACTTTCGTAGTTTGCCGCGGCCAGCTCATCGGCAAGTTGTTCAATTGCCGGACGCTCAAGAGGGATCAACACCTCGCCGCGTGCGTCCATGCGTTCGGGTAGCACGTAGCGACGGTTGCGAGGTAGTAACGGTGTTGGCAAAGTCAAATTCAGATCGTACTGCTCAAAGCGACTTTCCGTACGCATTTCCATTACATCGCGAAAACCGCTGGTCGTCACAAGAGCGGTTTTTGCGCCGCGTCGTTCAATCAACGCATTGGTGGCAAGTGTGGTTCCGTGAATCATCTGCTCGACAGAAGCCGGGTTGACGCCGCCAAGACTACAAACCTTGTCGATTCCTGTCAGGATGGCATCTTCAGGTGCCGCATAGGTTGTCAGCACTTTTGTCGAATAGCTGTTGTCAGGTGTTTCAAGCACGACGTCGGTGAATGTGCCACCGATATCCACGCCAAGTCGGATCTGATTTTCGGACATCTGAGTATTCTGTTTCCGTTGCTTTTTTCGCGATTAACGGTGCGAATCGATGGAGTTTGTCTTTGATCGGCTGGATTATCGCGTGTTTTCGATTAAACTGCGAGAAACCAGTTACCCTGTGCAACTGCGTCACAGCAACTATCGGCGTAACCCTTGATCGTAAGTCGCAATACAACGTAAGTCGCAATACAACGAAAGTGCTTCGTAAATCGTGCCCCTCCTGTGGGTCCCGGAGGACACATGACGACAACACATACACTCACCTTGCTGGCAGCGCAGCTTGCGATACCCGAAACGCGAACGGAGGTTGAGCGTGATCAGCACTTACTGTCTAGTGCACGGCGCGTTCGCGAAAGTCTCTCTAAGCAATCGGCTGATCTGGTTGTGCTACCTGAACTCTCGAGTATTGAATATTCCGGTGAGGCTTTTGATCTTCTTGATACGCTGGCTGAACCTTTAGATGGTCCTTCGTTTAATACGTGGTGTGAAGTTGCGAAGGAATATTCAACGCATATCGTATTCGGATTCCCGCGAGTTACAGATCAAGGTTACACCATCACTTCGGCGGTTGTCGGACCCGACGGAAATCTGATCGGTTATTACGACAAAATACATCTTGCTCAATTTGGTGCATCTGCCGAGAAGAACTTTTTTGTCCCAGGCGACGGGCTGTTGGTTTTTAGTGTTGGCGGTTTTACAGTTGCTCCGATTATCTGTGTCGATATCAGAACCCCGGAAATTGTTCGTGAGCTGGCAACAACACATCAGGTTGATTTGATACTCCAGTGCAGTGCGTACTTCCGCGATCAGTCGTTCTACAGCTGGCACCCCTTTGTGATCACACGCTCCGTTGAAAATCAGTTGTTCTTTTTGGGGCTTAACCGGGCGGGTTCGAACTACGGTGCATCTATCATCAGTTATCCGTGGGTTGACGGACAACGCCCGCCTTATGTCTTCCACGATTGTGATGAGCAGCTTTTAAGTTTCACGCTGGCGCTACAGGAAATTGATGACGCGCGTCGTCAGTATGGTTTTCTTGGCGACCGGCGATCGCACTATGGACTTAAATCGAAAATGGGTTAAAAGCCCTTTGTTATTGCAGCCAGGCGGTTGCTGTAGTCATGTACCTGCGCATGCAGTCAGTGTCAGGTTTATCTGTTCAGTGTCGGTCGAGTAGGCTAGACTTAAGGGCAGGCAAGAGAACATTTACTGAGCTACTCCGCATTAAAAGCCATCCGTCGAGCGTTATTAGTGATAAGCACTCTTAGTAGGCAATCGGTCCCGATTGCACGATTTAGGGACGAAATATGCACGTCGAGAATATTAACCATGACTGGTAGCTATTCAGTCAGTACGCTAATCAACTAATCTTTGGTTTAGAAAATAAACTAAAGATTAGTTTTTTTTGTGAACGTTGCGAGGATCCGGTTGGACGGTCAGCTGCACGTGTAGTTGTGTCAAGTAGTTAGGAGGAAATACCAGGGAGTGTTTAATCAATCATTGGAAGCGCGTGAAAGTACTCATTGTGGACGATCACGAGCTCTTCAGATCAGGGCTACGTTTACTGCTGAAGGAGCTCGCAAGCGATGTCGAGTTTTTCGATACGGGTAGTGTCGACAGGCTCGATGATCTGGGTGCCGGGAACGTGGATCTCGTATTGCTCGACTACCATCTGCCTTGCATTGGTGGTTCGGCTGCAATTGCAAGAATCCAGGATAGTTTTCCAACCGCCGCAGTTGTCGTGTTATCCGGGGATGATCGCCCGGATCTTATCCGCAGTGTGCTCGATGGCGGTGCATCCGGTTTCATTCCGAAACATTCATCCAAAGAGTTATTAGTCCAGGCGTTAAGACTTGTTTTGGCCGGTGGCATATACCTTCCCCCTGAAGCGCTAGTTGAACAGGATCCTGCAACAGAGGAGTTACGCGGGTTTACCTGTGTCTCCATCAGCGACAGCATAGAGACAGCACTGGCAAGTTTATCGTTGCGGCAGCGTGAAACTACTTTATTGGCTGTTCGGGGTGCGACCAATCGGGTAATAGCCAACGAGTTGAATATTTCTGAAGGCACAGTGAAGGCGCATTTGTCTACAGCTTACAAGACGCTGGGGGTAAAAAGCAGAACAGAAGCGTTATTGATGTTAGCTGGTTTGGAAGGTACGGATGATACAAACGTGCAGTAGTGTTTTACTCACGTTGTACTTCAATAGCTTTGTACTTAGTTTCTGCCAATTTCCTTTGAAACTTTGTGGCAAAAACACCGTAACGCGCCCTAACTGAAACGCGTTAAACCTAGCCTGCTCTATTCACGAACCCTTCATGAATAGAGCAGGCTAGCCCATCACACAAACTGTTTTTCTTGTAACGGCTTACGGTATATCGGATTCTCCGGCTTGTGATGACGTGAGAATTCAATCTCCAGAAACCCGTCTGCAGATACTTTGATAAAACAAAATCCATCTCCGGCCTCAACCACTTCAGTTGCTACCTGGCAGTGAATACAGTCACTGATTTGCGTTGAGTGCTGACAGACGTCTAACAGACTTCCCTGCATGGATGCCGGTAACCAGAACTCATCGTTTAATAGCAAATCCGGGGGTGTGGCGTTGGCAAAGGGAAAGGGTGAATATAACCCGGAGCAGTGAATCAAGTGCACAGTGGTTTGATTCCCGCCATGCATCATGTTCAAACTGCTGACGGAAGAGAAATGGAAATCACCGGATACGAATACGATGCCGGTCAAGGACTCCTTTGCGATAAACGTTAGTAATTCGCTGAAAGTTGCCGGATAGCCGTCCCATGCATCACTGCGCAGCACACTCGATGTAAATGGCAGTCCGTGAACCTGTTGATCATCAGAAGGCTGAGGTCTGTTGGCGGCAGCTGAACGTGGCAGTAGGGCAGCGGGTGACGTGATTATCTTAAGCTCGTCTTGTCTGTGTGTTATCAGCCATTCTTTAAGTGCCTGCATCTGTTGTTCACTGAACATTTTTGCATCGAGAAAATTACCGGTTGACCGATGTTCTCGTTCTGTCCGTGTGTCACAGAGAAATATTGGGAACGGCAGATAATCAAGCGCCCGAAAGTAGGGGGCTTGATTGTAGTTTTGTGGGTATCCCTTGCAATACCCGTGATCGCGGTAGCAATCGAGGCCGTAGTTTCTAGCGATTTCCACTTTCTCGGCACTTGCGCTATGTGGTGACACCGGTTCCCAGTTTTCAATCATCTCGTGATCGTCGTTCAGTGAATATTTGCCCGGTGGTGTCTTAACGTTACGAAGCCGCGTGTGGAGCTGTTCATACGGATAAAGATACTGTGCTATCGGATTTTCCGTTTCGAACAGGCCGGCAGTCGCATCTGCGTAGATCTGATCGCCCAGCAGAATCATCGTTTGAGCGCGCAAATCGCCGTTGTCATCAGTCAGCTGTCGCCAGGCTTGGTAGGCGTAGTTGTTATCAAAAAAACTACCCGGATACTGGCAGCTGCCGATGGCGACCGTTTGTTCGTTTGCGAGGGTCTGCTCTTTTGTAGTTTCCATGCCGCTGGGATTTTCCGATCTGTTTGTGTTTGTTGTCGGGTACGTTTTTGATGTTGTGCTTAATTGTGTTCTTTTAGCCTGCTCTATTCATGAAGGGTTCGCCACCAGAGTCTGGCTACCTAAGCTGGTCGCTCGATTGAGCGAAATTCGTAGAAATCTACGGGTTGAGCTCAATCGAGTGAGCTGCGACGGCAGACTGGCTCTGGTGGTGAATAGAAAACAGTGTGCGAATACCCGCAGCGACGCTAAAACTGCTTTTCTAACTGGAAATTGCTTAGTTTTCATTGTCACTGTTTTCGCCTTCATGAATAGAGCAGGCTAGTGCTCGTCCTATTCGGTCACTGGGGATGAAAAATGTAAGGCATCAACCTGTATATCTATTGCAGCGATTCGCCCGCTATCTGTAAACAAATCGTTGGCTTTGTTACGTTTGATAAGAAAGTACACAGAAGCCTTGTCATGTGAGATGTCGGCGAAGTTATCGGTATAGGTCGATTGCTGCAGGTAACGGTAGTCAAAAACCGCTGGTTGTGGATGTGCCCGGTTTGCCAGGCGTACAGTGGACACGCCACGAGGCAAATCGCTCTTACGTAAGGTCAGAGCCAGACCGTCTGCTATTGGCTGTATGTTATGGCTGACCTGTTGCGTGACAGAGATGAATTTCCGCTGTGCTTTTTTGTTTAAATTTTTGCGATGTTGGGTGTCGCCCGGCACACTGATGGGATTATCAAGCCATGCCAGTATTAACGGATGAATTTCAGTGTGCGCTTTTGTGCCAGTGAAAGCATCCTGATGTCCGTAGTCATTTATCGGTGTCATGACGTGGAAGTTGGTGAGTTCATTGACATCTACTGCCTGTTTAAATGCCTGAAAGCCATCCGCGTGGAAGACATTGTTATCAGCACCAATGAAGCACAGTGTCGGGAAGGTCCATTGTTCGGCCATTCGCTCCAGGATACGATTGTTGCGATAAGAGACGCCTTCACCGAGATGACCGGTAACCTGACTCTCTCTGGCAAAATGAACGCCTTGCAGGAGTGTGTGCAGATTAACCGGACCGAATAACTCATGCAGGTGATGAAGTGTTTTGTCACTGGTATGTTTAAGTTCAAACACTTTGTTGTACAACAAATCCATTCGGCGCCGTATGCGCATCGCCTCTTTGAATTCTGTTGCATCCAGACGTTTGTCTGATTTGTCATAGGCGTAGGGGATCATTTGCAGACCGGCATCCAACAGTTTCTCAGCCATGAGTGCGAATCCGCTGTTATCGCGCCTGTACTGCAGTTGATAAGCCGAGAACGGGGTAAATTTCAGCCAGTTGTCGAGTAGATAAGCACGCAGCAGGTTACCGTCACTAACGCTGAGTATGGGTGTCACTTGTGACAGAACTGCTTTGGCGATACGTTCGGCAGGATGCGTTGCATCAATCGTGTATCTTTGCCATGTGGATTCGCTGTACTGCGTGGAATCTGCATGTCCAGCCGGTGCGCGTGGCCGGGGTTCCCAGTCGTGTACCGACCAGTCGCGCACTTGCTTGGCTTCATACTCGAATACTTGAATTGATGCTTTGTCTGACAGCATCGCTAATGAAAATTTCGCAGAACCGATACAGTGGGCCAATACCTCAATTGCCGGCTGCCTACTGGTTTTGCAAACAAAATCAATTGCTACTCTGATATCGATCAGCCCAACTTGTTCGAACGTCCAGATCTTCTGCGCCTGTGCGTAGAAGCGGCAACTGTCGCGCATGTCCAGCACCCACACATCGTAACCGTCTTCGATTAGCGTTTGTGCCAGCGGGTACTCGAGTGAATGGTGAGTAAAGGTATTGCCACCGGCGATATAGCCGTGGATCAACAGTATGGGTGCTCGTTGATGTGTTGTGTTCACCTGTTCATGGTGTTTGCCTTGATACCGGGTCAGGCCGATAAAAACCGGTGACGTATCATCCGATGGGTGAATATTGAGTCGCCCGCTTGTCTTGCTGTTGCTGTCTGGACTTGAAATCGTTTTCGGAACTTCCAGTAAATACAGTGTGCGATTGGCTCCCGGAATTTCACCCGGTGTACGCTTAACATCTGCTGGAGCGGTGAGTTCGTCTGTTTGTGTCGCAGCGGAAGTGGCAAAGATATCAGCTGCTGCGGCTGCGATGGCCGGGGCGTGAATGGGCAGTAGCCGCTTAAAACAAAACAGCGAAAAGCTTGCAAGGTCAGTGAAACTGTCAATCAGGTTGGTTTGTTTTTCGATCGCGATCAGTGGATGCGCTGTTGCTGCAAAGAGTTTGGGGTCGAGCACCAGTCGCTCGGATTCGAGCCTGGAAAAAAACGGAAATTTCCTGATGTTGACTTCACTAAGTTGAGAAATGATGGTTTCTGGCCTATCGGTGTACACACATTTCTCGCCTATCAGTAGTGTCTCACCGCGAGCAATGGATTTGCGGATTCTGTGTTGCAGGCGATCAACCAGTGCCTGGGTCTTGCTATCAGCATCGGTTCTGTAAATGGCTTGGGCCGGAAGCAGCCGGTAGGTTAAATATCGCCATTGTGTAGTAGCAAGCGCAAGGCGGAAACTACGGGTTTGCCAAACTAAGAACCCGAGTTTGATAATATTTTTTACACCGGTTTTCGCGCGACGAAAAAATGCGTAAGGCTTGGTGTGTAAAACCCGCACACTTCCCTCTAAAGAAATTACTGTCAATGCAGCTTCCGTGAGGATCTTTTCACGAGCACTCTGGTTGGATATCAGTGCGCCAAAAAGAGACCTGTCGCCTTGCCAGGACGAACCGAAATCATTGTCCGACAGCATTGGAAGCTGAACCATTGCGCGACGCTCTGCATCGTCATAGGCGGCCCGTGACGGGTAAATGCGTAAAGTTGAACTAAACCCTTTGTGGCTCCAGTTAGCAGATACCTGAAACTGTTCATGTTCACTATTCGAGCGATAGTCAGCATCACTGAACTCATTCAGGTTTTTCGCCGCACTTCTGATGGTGAGTTCCAGAAAGACCGTGTGTTTCACCCCTTTTATCTTGAGGGTAACCTCACCGCCAAGGCGCTCAAGCAGGGTGAAGCGACTCTGGCTTCGCGCATTGGTTGCCAGCTGGTTTTCGTGTTTGTTTATGCGTGGGCGTTGCGACGGCAGTTTGCGTCGTCCGTGTGTCGCGATACTATTATCGATTGACGGGTTACTTGAAAGCAATTGCGGTGCAATTGCAGTGTCGGATGTGTGCAGGTCGGGGAGATTAAACAGTTGTTCGTCTACCAGTTGTTCGGTCGCGCGAAGTGCCAGTGCGGTAATTGTCAGTGCAGGGTTTGCACTTAGTGCACGCGGAACGATGGCACCATCGAGCACGTACAGCCCGTCGTGCACACCCTGATTGGTCTGCGGATTGAAAACTCTGCCTTTGTCGTCGGTAACACCCTGACTGACTGAGTCTGCCATACGGCATCCACCCAGTGGGTGAACGCTCAAGGCAGTGTTCAAACGGTTTTCATCAGTGAGAAGGCGCTGCAACCGCTTGAAAAATCGCCACATAGGATTAGGTAGTACACCGCGTCTATTCGGCTTTTCAGCAAATAGTTCGTTTATGCGTCTGGTCTGCTCATTGAAAAGCTTCTCGATTGTGTTGAAGTCAGACCAGCTAACTTGAGCGATGCCGTCGTGCTGCGCTTGCGGGTTCTTGAGATTGCCTTCCTGAGGCAATGAAACAATACCTTTGGATTGATCATCGCCTATCGCTGCATAGATGCCGGTGTTGTCGACTGCCAGGGGGTGAATCTTCTCGTCGTCGGTCAGCCTTTTCTGAAAGTTTGTCAGTACACCGCGTATATACCGGTTGAGTTCAATCGGTTGTTCGAAGAAGCTGCGGATGGTGCCCGGAATGGCCATTTCTTCGATCAACAGTGTTTGCAAGCCACTGTCCTTAGTGCCTGTTGTGCTGACAACACCGCCTATCGTTGGTCCTATATGGCGCTCTGCAGGTGGCACATGTGGCCGGGCAGAACTGTTGGGCCGGATCCCGCTGCTTTTAAAATGATCTGTCGGATAGAAGGCGAGTAAGTCACCATTGCCTGAGAAGTTGTGTCCGAGCTTGTGAGAGAACGCGAGCGTATCCGTTTGCGAGTTCAACAACAGCTCGGTGCTGCCAAGTGCGCCACAACACACCAGCACATTGTGTGCGTACACTGAACGAATGCCTGCGGTACCGCCGGTATCCCGCTCGAAGAGCCTGTCATCAGTAAAGCGGCAATCAACCTGCCAAAGCGTTGAGTCGCTCGTGCTGTTCCCTGTGCTGTTATCTTTATTGTTATTGAGTGTGTGTTTGACAAGCTTCAACGCTGTCACACCGGTAATCAGTGTGGCGCCGTCGCGGTATGCCTCGACCAGCAGATTTACATCGAGCGAATTCTTGGCGTTGTGGTTACATCCCGTAGCGCAGTCGGCGCAGTTGATGCATTTTGACAGTTCAACACCTGATTGATTTTCACCGTCGTTGACCGCTACAGTGATGGCTGCAGGCTCGAAAGCAAATGTACTATTCGGATTACCTGCGCGAAGCCTGTTGACGGATTGCTGCAGTAAACGTGTTTTACTGTGGGATTCGGTATCGGTGTCCAGATTGACTGTCACCGGTACATTCGAATCCGTTGTTGTGTCGCGGGTATGACTGCCAAGCAGAACTTCTGACCGCGTCAGGTACGGTTCCAGTACCGTTTGCGTAATCGCGTCGGGCCATTCAGTTTCATAGGCATGTGCCGGAGGTCTGCGCATTACACCGGCATTTATCAATGATCCGCCGCCCAGTCCGTTGGCAATCAGACAATTCAATTGATTGCCGATGCGCATATCGAACAGGCCGTGTTTGTTGCCGACAACCTGAGTTTTTGCGACCGGGCTGATTCGCAGATG
Organism: uncultured Granulosicoccaceae bacterium; assembly: GCA_937951345.1. Classification (GTDB taxonomy): domain Bacteria; phylum Pseudomonadota; class Gammaproteobacteria; order Granulosicoccales; family Granulosicoccaceae; genus CALFCE01. The sequence continues at coordinate 132,373 of CALFCF010000004.1, read as the reverse complement.
CCCCGGAAGATCTGCTATTGCTTCCGGAAAGCTTCCGGGCAAATACTCATCACCGCGCTCGAAAAGCACGACTTTGCGGGTGTTGTCAGGGTAGTTGCGGGCAAGTTTTTGTGCCGCAACAGCAGCACCATAACCACTGCCAAGAATCAGGAAATCAATTGGCTCAGATGCACTGCCTGCTATCTGGTTACGTTCGAGATCAGTCAGGTAATTCTCGAAGCGGCTCGATATCCACGTACAGCATTCAGTCTCAAGCGATGTAACTCTTTGTTGTTTTTTGTTCCCGGATTTCATCTAACAGCTCCACCAGGTTGTCTATTTTTAGAGGCTTTTTCAGTGCTTTGATTCCACGGGGTTCCAGGCCCAGTTGCTCAAGTTCCGACTCTCCGGAGACCATTACAAACGTTGCTTGCGGGAATATGTCACTTAGTGCATCTATGGCCATGATGCCTGAGTCTCCACCGCCAAGCCTCAGATCAATCAGAAATACATCCGGGTCTGTATTTCTTGTCACTGCCAGTGATTCACTGGTCGAACCGGCAACACTAACCTCGCAGCCCAGTGGTTCCAGAAGTTTCTTCGTGCTGTCTCTGACAAGCTCAGCATCATCAAGAATATGTACGCTCAGATCATAAGCACGGGAGATTGGAGTTCTGGCAGTGTTACTGTCGGATAGCGTCTGGTCTTTGGATGCCAGTGGATAGCAGACACGAACGGTTGTTCCTTCACCGAGTGAAGATGTCAGTTCGATTTGCGCATCAAGCAAACTGCACAATCGTCGTACAATCGCCAACCCTAGCCCAAGTCCCTGTGAGGCGTCACGCTGCGTGTTGCTCACCTGAAAAAATTCTTCAAAGACCTTTTCGAGGTCAGATTCAGCGATGCCGATCCCGGTATCACGGATCACCAGTACCGCATTGCCACCTTCTTTAGACAGATTTACTTCGACTTCGCCCGTATTGGTATATTTGATGGCATTGGTCAGAAGATTACGGATAATTTGTGTCAGCATCACCTGATCGGTATTCACGCGGATATCCGGTGCCAGATCAATATTGAGCGTTATACCGGCAGCCTCCGCATCCTGTACATGTTCGCGCACCAGAGTTTGCAATAGTGCTGATAATGATATTCGGGTTAATTCCGGTTTCACCAAACCGGCATCGAGTTTTGACACATCAAGCAGCGAGTGAATCTGACTGGCCAGCGAGTCAATGGCATTGTCCATGCCGTCGCAAATCTGTCGTGCTTCCGGAGCTAATTTATGCTGCTGCAATGCGGCCGAGAAAAGTGTCAGTACATGCACCGGTTGGCGCAGATCATGACTCGCGGAAGCAAGAAATCTGACCTTGGACTGATTGCTCGCCTCGGCGCGTTGTTTTTCCTGTTTGGCTTTATCTAACGCGCCTGTTAACTGCAGTGTTAATGATTTCTCGCGTTGTATCGCAGTTACTGATGAGGAGAAAAAACGGAAGGTATGATGACTCAGCGTTGCGAGTGTCAGCATCAATGCAAGCATCGCGAATCCGATGATAACAGCGAACATCTGTTCGACCGGACTGTTGAAGTTGATAAACCAACAGAGGGATGCGGTGATAATCACTGGTGCTGAGTAGCACCAGAACAGTGGCTGATAGCCAGCACTTGTACCGATCGAACCAGCACTCAACGCAACAAGGATCATCGATAACACGGTTCGGTCAATAGCCGGCATATCTGCGAAGAACAACAACGACGAAGCGTGGGTGATGCTATGCAGGATGCTTAACGCGCACAGAATCTGAAGCTTGCGCTCGTTGTTCCAGCTGATTTTCTTAGAAATGAGCTGGAGAACACAGAGTCTGAAAACCAGTACTACCACGGCTAGTGCGGCCCAAGAGAAAGCCGGTAATGTGCTGGCCGAGCGCTGTATCAAAAAAGCGATCAGACAAATCGGAATCAGCATTGACAAAAAGGCACGCAGATTCTGCTTGTAAACCAATGTGATCAGCTCGGCATACAGGTGGTCTCTGATTTCCTGCGCTGAAGGCTGGGTTTCCATTGAAATTCGAGGCTTTGTCAGGCTTTCATTCACCTGGACGTATTTTTTGAATCGGAGGTATTTCAGGGATCGATATTAACGCGTTTTGTGGTCTTTGCTGTGTGCAGTTTTGCGTGATGAACGGTTTTGTAGTTGCTTGAAAAAACTAATCTTTCGTTTAGTTATTAATCTAAAGATTAGTTTTAACGACAGACTGATTATGCGTTGTGCTTTGCGCCTTCGTTACGGGTACCAAGTTCGCGTATTTGTAGCCACTGACTAAGACTTTCTGCAAGAAATCAATAGCTTGTATAACCCTGGATCGTTGAATTCAAAAACCCGAAAATTGGTACTTTCGTTTATATTAACTTTTCGCGCGTCAAGTGATAGATTGTCAATCTTCGTGACAAATCGTTCATCTTAGAATCGTAAGTCCGAACCGCAAGGATTCAGCAACCGGGTGCATGGATTGTGTTGTCGGTATTGATGTTAGGAGACGTTTCTTGAATAAAGCGACCGCTACAACACTTTCCGCGTTTGATGCTTTCAGTTCACTGTCGCACCAGGAGCGCAGTAGCATTGCGGACCTGATGATTTTGAAGGACTTTCGCAGCGGACAGTCGTTGACTTCCGTTATGGAAGACAACACGGATGTTTTTTTTATCATCAGCGGCAGGGCCTGCGCTCATAACCTGTCTCCGAGCGGTAAGCAGGTTCAGTACTTTGAATACACCGCGGGCATGATGTGTGGTCATCTCACTGCCATCGACGGCAAACCGCGTCAGACCGAAACGATTGCCAGAACACCCGTTGTTGCGGCAACTGTTACAGCAGAGGTGTTCCTGCAAATTCTCGCCCGCTACCCCTCTGTTGCCGCTGTTGTGATGCGTCATCTGACAGAACGTTTGCGGGTGCATATGCAGCGCATCTATGAATTCAGCACGGAAACCGTGGGCGCCCGTGTGCGACTGGAGCTGTTGCGTATGGCCAGGGATGCCTCCACCAACGACTTTGCGAACACTGTCAGATTTGACAGGGTACCGACGCATGCTGACATCGCCTCGCGCATCAGCACGCACCGGGAAGCCGTCACCCGCGAACTGAAAAACCTCGAAAGAAAGGAAGTGATTACCTGGCGCCCCGGAAACTATATCGTTCACGATGTTGCCATGCTCGAATCGCTCACGTCGGCCGCAGTCGAATACAAGCAAGCCGGTTAAGTCAATCCCGGCGCCACCTACCTCGGCGATCAGACGCGCGACCACCCGCGTTAGCAGTTTCGTTCTGTCACACCATTGACTCGCACATTGGATATATCCGCAGACGGCACCTGGCTGTCTCTGATGGCGACCGGCATCACCTCGTAACGTTATTCGATCTTTAGGTACTAGGCGGCGGCTGTTTATTTGCGCTATCCTATGGCTACAGCATGGTTCCAAGTGTGGATTAATAGGGAACGGAGTGAAGGCTCCGGCTGCCCCCGCAACTGTGAATGATGAGTGTGCAACAAACTCTGGCCAACCCTGTTGGTACAGAGCCACTGGATTTGCGGAAGTTTCTCGCCAAACAACTGCGAAAAGCGATCGAATCCGGGAAGGGGTTGCATGCATTGACCTGGTTTTTGCCGGTCATCATCATGAGCCAGGAGACCTGCCAGGCTGTACAGAATGCACGACCAAAACGGGGTGTTTTGGGTCTTGAGAGTTCACCTGTGCTGCCTGACGGTTCCCGGCATTATCCGCAACTGATTCGCCTCACCCGTCACCTGCCTGTCACTCGTCTTGATCATCAATCCATCTTGATTCGTTCCGTTTGAGCATTGCGGTGCTCGAATCCTTCGGTCGTGTTCTGTACAAACCGAACAAAGTAACAGAGCAACACGGTTGGATTGATGCCACTGTCATTTTCACAATTTATATCAGGCTGTTCCGTCAGAACAGTACTGCTGCTGTCCGGCGGATTGTGCTGTGGCGCTAACGCTTTGCATGCGCAGGACACAATCGACAATAGGCTCGATACCCTCGAAATAGAAGCCGAGGTAGCGCCGGTCGGCGAGGTTGAACATGCGGAATTCAGCGGCAGTTATCAGCGTATTGAACGCAGCCAGCTTGAACGTCGTGATGTGACGCTGGCGGATATTCTGGCGAATGAAACCGGTGTACAGAGTCGACAGGCTGGCGGTTTTGGTACGTTCTCCAGTATCACCGTTCGTGCAGCCACTGCTGCCCAAACCGGTGTCTACCTTGACGGCGTACTGCTCAATAGCGGTGGCAATGCAGTGGTTGATTTATCGCTGCTCGATCTGTTGAACGCCGGCTCTGTTGATATTTACCGCGGTACAACACCAGCGCAATTCGGTGCCGGTACAATCGGCGGCGCCGTTAATATCAAAAGCCTCTCTGCCGGGCGCGAGCAAACCAAGTTGTTAATCGGTGGTGGCAGTTTCAACACACAACGCGCCCAGCTTTTGCACAGTGCCCGTGTCGGTGAACTTGAATTGACCGGCGCCTTCAGTCTGCAGCAATCCGATAACGATTATCCGTTTTTAAATGACAACACAACTCCGTTAAATCCAAACGATGATACCCGTCAAACACGTAACAACGCAGCAGCTGAACAGCTAAGTAGTCTGGTCAAGGCAGGTTTAAGCTGGAGTAACAGTGCACGTACAGATGTACTGCTGCAGACGACTTCGCGCGATTTGGGTGTACCGGAAATTCGTAATTTGCAGGACAATCAATCGTCGTTTGATACCGATAGTGTACGTGTCCAGGTATCGCAGACCTGGAATCCGGACGGGAACTGGAATAGCAGACACACGTTGTTTCGATATTCTGATGAAGACATTTTTGATGACCGTTTCAGTCAGGTCGGGCTCGGTGCACAAAATTTATCGATCGATAATCGCAATCTGGGACTGACCAGCTATTGGGAGTATCTCGGCGATACATCAACGAGCAGCTTGCATCTGGAGCTTCGCAATGAGCGACAGACAAATCGCGATTTACTCGAACCGCGATTCGACAGCGTTGCTCGACGACGTGCAGTTAATTTGACAGCACAGCGTGTGTTCTATTTCGGCGATGATCGTGTTCTGTTGATCCCGGCATTACGTTATCAATCAACCGATGACGACTATCAACGCATTACACGCGTCGATCAGCAAGGCAGACGTGCAGACAGACTGACGCCAACGCTCGGTTTTCGGTTTGATGTGAATGAACAACTGCGATACCGGGCTAACGTTGGCCGTTACTTTCGTGAGCCTTCCTTTGATGAGCTGTTTGGCAGTCGCGGGTTGTTCGAGGGCAACAACAATTTGTTGTCTGAGGAGGGCGTTAATGCGGACATCGGTTTCACCTGGCAACCGCGTGCAGGGTTAAAGCTTGATGCATCGCTGTTTGGTAGTTGGCGGGATGATTTAATAGCCACGGTGTTCGATGCCAGAGGTATCGGGCGGGCCGTTAATATCAGCCGTGCACGTATACTCGGGGTGGAGCTGGGCTCTAACTGGCAGTTAAATCCGTTTGTCTCGCTGGTTGCCAATCTGACTTATCAGGATGCGCAAGCCCTACGTAATTTTAATGCGATCAATGGAAGTCAGCTACCCGGCGAAGCGCAACTCAGCACGTTTCTTCGCGCTCAGTACAAAACCCCTGCGTTGACACTGTTTATCGAAGCCAACGGTTCCCGTGATCGTTTTTATGATCAGGCAAACGTGCTTCCTGCTGAAGACTTTTTCCTGCAAAACGTTGGCATTGACTGGCATCACGGCCGCTGGTCGTTCGCGGCAACGCTTAATAATCTCACAGACCGTAACGTGGAAGACTTCAACGGTCTGCCACGTCCCGGACGTTCATTTACTTTCTCATTAAAGACTGCACTATGAAAATTCTCCCGATTTTATTGTTATCACGAACGTACGATTCTCTTATGAGCCACCTCAGGCCGATACGTGCTTTAGTAATTGTGTTAAGTGTATTGTTCGCCGTCGGTTGTTCATCGAATGATGATGACGGTGCAAATGCCGGTGACCCTGCAGATCCCGGTAATGGCGATGAAACCGCAATGGTGTTGCTGCCTGATGGTGTATCGGTATTTATTTCAGCCAGAACGCCTTCGTTTGACGCGGGTCAAATTGAGCAAATCAGTCTGGAAGGCAGCGCGGTGTTTCCGGCAACCTCATCCGATATACGTGTTGCCACTGATGGCAGCGACGTTTATCAGATCGGTCGTTTTGGCCTTGAGTCGATAACGCGTTTTTCACAAACCGATCTGAACACGCCCATCTACCAATATTCGGTTGCCCAGGGCGGCTCACCTAACCCGCAGGCCATGGTGTTTGTTGATGAGTCAAAGGCTTACGTTGTACAACTCGGCACGCCGTTTGTTCTAATCGTGAATCCTTCAGCGATGACAGAAGAAGAATTTATCACTGGCCAGATCGATATCAGTGGCTACGACCCGGACGGTATTCCACAGGCTTCAGGTGCCGTAATTGCCAATGGACAGTTATTCGTATTGATGCAACGGCTGACAGGTCCGCTATTTCAACCCGAGATGTCAGGTGCCGTCGCAGTTTTTGATATTGCTACTGATACGGAAATTGACACAGGTAGTGGTGTTGATGGCTTGAACGGCATTATTCTTAACTCGTTAAACCCGGAAGGCATTCAATATGTACCGGAGTTTAATGAAGTGGTGATCACCGGTCGCGGTAACACCGGCGTTGGTTTTAATGAATTGCCAGGCGACCCCTACCAAGGTGCACTTGAGACTATCGATGTTGATACCTATGCGCTTGACGTGCTGGTTGATGATGACGAATTGGTTGATGACATCAATGTTGAGAATCGACCCTTTATCGTTGGGTCAGTTGTAGCGAGCGCCGAGCGTGGATACATCATTAGCTCGGAATCATTTGCTAACAATACATTGCGTTCATTCAATCCAACCACAGGTGTTATTGAAGAGGGTGTTGTTGCCGGGTTGGAGGGTCTTGACCTGACCTTATTGGCACTTGGGCCAGCCGGTCGTGTCTGGGTAGGCGTCGGTGGTGAGGATAACCCCGGGCTGGTTGTATTGGACCCTGCTACCAACGAAGTCATATTTGAACGGGTTGCTACTGAATTCGTACCCAGCAGTATTGTGTTTACTCAGTAGTTATCCGTTCGGTGCCCGTCGCTTATCTGTCTTGATGGCAGTGCCTTTGTTTAGGTTAAACCTAAAGGCTGCGCTGGTGCCTGTCTTGTTCTGCGTGTTGTTGTCGGGTTGTAACCGCGAAGACGTGAACGTTCATCAAACGGGTGTTGATGGCGTTGCTGGTTCTGACCCGATAGCCGCACAGGCCGCGCAGTCAAAGCAATACAAACGCATCGTCAGTCTTGACTATTGCGCTGACCAGTTTGTGCTTAAATTTGTGCCGCGCAATCGCATTGCTGCAGTTTCTCCTGATGCGACCAAAGAGTTTTCTTACATGCGTCAGCAGGCACATGGCTTACCGAGCGTGCAGGCCCGTGCCGAGGATGTGATACTGCTTGAGCCTGATCTGATTGTTCGGTCCTATGGGGGTGGTGCCAACAGCGGTGACTATTTCAAGCAATTGGGCATTCCTGTACTCGATGTTGGCTGGGCCGGTGATATAGACGGTGTACTGGATAATGTCGAGCGCATGGCATCCAGCCTGGGTGCTACACAACAGGGGCTTGAGACAGTTGCAGATGTACGCAAGCGCTTGAGTAATCTGTCCGGATTGAATCAAAACACTGAAGCGTTGTACATGACGCCATCAGGGGCCACAACCGGTGCCGGTTCACTGGTGCATGAGCTATTTGAAACCGCTGGCTTGAGAAATTTTCAAACGGAAGCGGGCTGGCGGTCACTGCCGCTCGAGCGCCTCGCTTATGAGCAACCGGCGGTGGTTGCGGCAGCCTTTTTCCAGATGCAGAACAGACACCCGGGTGAGTGGAGCGCTTCCCGTCACCCGGTTGCACGCGCGTTGTTTTCAAACACTGACACAGAGGTTGTTCATTTGCAGGGTGCGTGGATGACCTGTGGCGGATGGTATCTGATTGAAGCGGTTGAAGCGCTTGCCGCGCGACAGAAATCATGACGGTAGCGCGCTGGTTAAATCCGTGCCTGCTGTTCGCTTGTTTACTGGCGTTGTTCGCGGCTTGCCTGCTTGGCTCGACATCACTGCCGGCCGAACGAGTTGTGGCGGCTCTATTGGGGCAGGCGGAGCACGGTGAGCACATCGTTGTCTGGAGTATTCGCCTGCCGCGAGCGCTGGCTGCATTTCTGGTCGGTGCAGCGCTTGGTTTAAGCGGTGCAGCGTTGCAGGGATTGTTACGAAACCCGCTGGCTGAACCCGGCGTGCTCGGTGTGTCAGCAACTGCCTCGCTGGCGGCTACCACTACACTGTATTACGGGCTTGCCGCCTACAGCGCATGGGTACTGCCAATCGCTGCGATAACAGGTGCGTTATTGGCAACCGCTTTTCTGGCGATTGCCGCCGTGCGTACGCAGTCGGTTGTGACACTTATATTAATTGGTGTCGGGTTATCCAGTTTTGCCGGCGCTGCGATGAGCCTGATACTGAATCTGGCACCCAATCCATTCTCGTTGTCTGACATGGTGAACTGGATGCTCGGGTCAGTTGCCAATCGAAGCTTTACCGACATCGGGCTTGTATTCCCGTTCATCCTGCTTGGTGCTGTTATCTTGTTGACAACTCGGCGTGGTCTGTCTGCGCTTACGCTTGGTGAAGAAGCAGCGAACGGTATTGGGTTGAATCTGCAGCGTCAGCGTATTTACACAGTGCTGGGTGCGGGTCTCGCAACCGGTGCGTCTGTTGCGCTGGCAGGTGTTATTGGTTTCGTTGGCATTGTTGCACCCCATCTGATTCGGCCGCTGGTGGGATACGATCCGGCGCGCTCACTCATACCCTCTGCATTGTTGTCCGGTTTGATTCTTGTGCTTGCAGATATTGGTGTCCGGCTTATTCCAACCAGTAGTGAGTTAAAGCTGGGTGTGGTCGCAGCATTGATTGGTGCACCGGTTTTCGTGTGGATCGCGATGCAACGCAGGGCTGGCCATGAGTGAATTGATAGCAAGTGCTTTGACCCGACGTGTGCGCGACACGACGCTGATAGAAAATGCCAGCTTCAAACTGTCACAGGGAGAACTGGTGGTGTTGCTGGGGCCTAATGGTTCCGGTAAGACCAGCCTGATTCAGACGAGTCTGGGATTGTCGGCACCCACAGCAGGCAGGGCAATACTCGATGATCACGATACGCGTTACATGAGTCCGATAAAGCGCGCAAAAACGCTCGCTTATCTGCCACAAATGCGTCCTTTGGCATGGCCGGGTTATGTTTATGATGTGGTGGCTCTTGGTCGATTCGCGCACGGTGTGACACTGGGCAAACTGGGTAGTGAGGATGCAGCAGCCGTTGAACGTGCATTAACGGATTGTGATCTGACTGCGTTGGCGCGGCGTCAAGTGCATACCTTGTCCGGCGGTGAACTTGCGCGCATGCATTGTGCACGTGCGTTTGTTGCGCAAACGCCCTTGTTAATTGCTGACGAACCCACAGCAGCCCTTGATCCACGGCATCAGTTCCGCATAATGGATTTGATAGCCGCTTATGTGCGTGATGGCGGCGGCGCATTGGTTGTCCTACATGACGTGCAGCTCGCGGCACGCTATGCATCGCGTCTTATCTGGATGCAACGCGGTTGTATCGTTGCGGATGGTCCACCGGACGAGACGCTTGACGCAGATCGCTTGCGTCAGATTTACGGTGTTGACGCGAGTGTTGACGGCAAGCTGGTTACTATCGACGGTGTTGCCGGTTAACACAATACTGGATTCCATCCCAAGGAACGAAAAACCGGGACCTGCAAAAATCTGCTGACGTGTTAGATTACTTGCCACACTACACGCTGTTCGTAGTTTTCCTGTGACTAACGCGTATTAGAGTCGCGTTAGTGGAATAGATGTCACAGCGCCTGTTACCCAACCACACTACAATAAAGTTTGTTATTTTTCCCGAGGCTTCGGTGTTGTTTGTAGAAGCCGCTTTTTCAGGTAACTAAATATGATTCGAATACTCGGTTTGGTTCTGTGTATCTTTGCGGTGATTGTTGTACCCGGGGTTGTTTCCTCGCAGGATCAGAGTGTGTCACGCACGCTGTTAATCAAACTCGCGCGCGACCAGGGGCAGACGCTGTGTGGTTCCAGTGCGTTTACGCAGTGCATGGGGTTTACGCAGGAAGCCTGTCTGGCATTGTCTGAAGAGTCTATCCTGCAGTGCCTGGCGCCGCTGCCAGAGCGCATCGGGCTTGCTGAGTTGCAGAACGACATCATCGAAGAGTGCCCGAAAAACGTCTATGAAGAAGCCGGGTATCCGGAGGAGAAGGCTGGTGCGTGTTTCGATGAGGCGATCGAACAGCAGTAATCCTTCAAAGTGGGTGCATAGACTGTTGCACCCGGCTGGTAAAGACGATGCAATCCATAAGCATCATCCCTTGTTGACCTGAAATTTGACCAGCATCAGGCGGCTGCCAGACGGGTAGCTCGTCTTTTCGAAGCAAACCATTGTATTAATCAATGTATTAACAAGGTACCTGCAACAGTCTATGCAGTCACTTTGGAATCGCCGGCATAGCCCACCTTTCCGGGCAGAAATGCCCCCGTTACCGTCCAATCTCTTCAAAATGCGTGGTATTTGGCTATTAGAATTTGAATTGATGCGACCGTCTCACGGCATCAGCCCGTTTGTAGGTCGATATTTAGTTCATGAGCCAACCACCGGGTTTCACAAACTGCCCAATCAGTACCCTAATCCGGTGTGAACGGGGCAGGAATCGGGCAGTTTTTGAAGGAATTGCCCGGAACTCATGCGTGCACTACAACTCAAACCAAAGGTAGAAAGTAACCGTGTATACCAATGCCGGCTGTCTGTCGGCTCAGTTGCACCGCCAACGCTGAAAACTTATAGACATCAAGAACAATATGCTCGAATCGGCACAGACATCACCGTACCGTGAACTCGCTCATTTGATGAGCGAATACCGCAAGCGTCAACGCGAAGGCGAAGTCGTCGATACTCAGGATTATCACGCGCTGCGCGATAAGCTCGCGCATCTCAAATCGAGAGCAGGGGGCGAGACCTGGAGTGATATCTGGGAGATGGTTGATCACTATCTCGACGACAGCGTTAAAACTGCCCATCCACTGTATTTCAATCAACTCTGGGCCGGTCAATCCGAGCCTGCGCTAATCGGTGGTGTCATCGAATTGTTAGCGAACACATCGATGTACACCTTCGAAGTTGCACCCATGGCGACTGTCGTCGAGAACGAGATGCGTGCCGTTTTCGCGGAACAACTTGGTCTGTCTGGCTGGGAGAGTCAGGTGACAACGGGTGGCAGTAACAGTAATTTTCTCGCGTTGTTGCTGGCACTGAACAAAACACTTCCTGAATACAAAAACGCGGGTATCGGTGCGAGCCAACCGCGTGTTTATGTCTCAGCAGAAGCGCACTATTCTGTAGATAAGGCCGTCATGATGGCCGGGCTTGGGTTGGGTGCGCTGGTGAAAGTGCCGGCTGATACACGCGGTGCTATGGATTGTGAGGCGCTTAAGCAATTACTTGAACAGGATAAGGCCAACGGCAAAACACCCTGTCTGATCGTCGGCACGGCAGGTACCACAGTCAGGGGCGCGTTCGATCCATTCACAACGCTTGCAGATCTGGCTAACGAGTATCAGTGCTGGTTGCATGTTGACGGCGCATGGGGCGGGGCAATGACCTATGCTACTGATGAGAGAAAATTTCTGACCGGTGTTGAGCGCGCAGATTCATTTTCATGGGATGCGCATAAAATGCTCGGCGTACCGTTAATGTGCTCGTTACTGTATGTCAGGGAAAGCGGTGTGTTAGCTCGATCGTTTAATTTGGGGGATACCTCTTACATTTTCCATGATGACGCTGACAGCCATGATCTCGGGCCGTCTTCGCTACAGTGTGGACGCCGAGTCGACATGTTCAAAATGTGGCTCGAATACCTTTTTTACGGACATCACGGATTCACCCGGCGGATTGATCATTTTATGCAACTCTCGGCTCTGGCTGAACGGCGTGTTGAGCAGGAAAGCGCGCTTGAACTGCAAGCTGACCGATGGATAAACAATATCTGTTTCCGCTACCGGCCGGCTGGTATTAATGACACGGAAACATTGAACCGATTCAATCAAACCGTGCGCGATCGATTGAAGGCTGCAGGCAGTACATTTGTTAATCAGGCATATATTGGTGATGAGTTAACCATCCGGTTGATTATTGCAAACATAGACGTGGTCGCCAGTGATATCACACGCTTCTTTGATTTGTGGATGCACGAGTCTCGTCAGCTTGAACAGGAGTGGCAGTAATGCAAGCCATAAAGTTAGACCAGGCATCATCGGGTCAAACATTCAATTTGAATAATGAATTCGCGGATGTTTTTACGACTGCGCTGCGTTGTCGACAAGCTTGCGGTCAGTGTAAAACGTTGTTACCCGATGAGATGGCAAGCATCACCGCTGAAATTGCTTCACGGTTGGGTGATCGCTCCGAACAGCTGAATTCGCTGTCCAGACATTGTTGCTACAGTCGGAACATTATCGGTGAAGATCAGGGCTGGACAGGGCTGATTTGTCGCTGGGAGGCGGGTGCCAGCTCCTCTGTACACGGTCACCCGGCGTTTACCTTCTACCACGTTATTGAAGGCAGCTTTACGATGGAATTATATGATCGTACTGAGAGTGACAAAGTCGCGATGCGTGAAGCCCGCAAAATGACCAGCGGCGATAGTTACTGGGAATACGGTGAAGAGGGTCGTTACGACAACATGATTCACCGCGTAATAGCCGAGCAACCCGGGTTTACGTTGCAGTTGTTCTCTGAAGATCCGGGGCTTGGGCAGGTATTCACATCGGACCCGCCACTAAATTCTGTTTAACGTGCGAAAAAGATATTATTTCTTCGCGTTTTTTCCACCCTTAGTATTTTTCTTTCGGTTTTTCTTGTCACTCTTGTTTTCTGCTGCCGGCTTCGACAGTGTTGCTGAACCTGAGTAGTTAAACAATTTGCGCTTTACTATTTGAGTAACTGTGTCCGCTTGCAGGCATTTTTTCCATTCCGGGTTGCCTTGCTCGATCATAGCCAATACTTCGCGCGAGTAAATTTTTAATAATTCCAGATCACTGCAGTCTATGCCGAATACAAATCGGTTTTCGAGCAGATGCCGATACAGATAGCGAAGATGGTCTGGCACCATAATATTTGTGAAATCACGGAGTTCGCCATTCTCGTCAAGCTCCGGGTAAACAAACAACCGCGTATTGTCAGGAAACAGTTTGCCGAATCCCTCGAGAATGCCACCTTCTACACCTTCGTAATTACTTTCGTCAAAAATTTGTTTGATATTCATCATACCGAGCACAATGCCTATCTGTAGTTTTGTGTAGCGGCGTAGATAAGCACGTAACGAGAAGTAGCGTGTGTAGTCAGAGACCATAACGCTATAACCAAGCGTGTTGAGTAAACGTACCCGCTCGATAAGATCGCTAACGCTGGCACCCAGATCTTTGCCGCGTTGATCATTGATTGAAATTTCAGCTAATACCACTGTGTTTTCAGTTTTAACACCGGGCAACTGATAGAACGACGATGAGCCTTGCTCAATCATGTCGACATTGAGTTTCGTTACCGGTTTGAATGACCCGCGAATCGTCAGGACATTTTTCTTGTACAGCATTTCAGCTGGTACTGCGACGCTGCCGTCTGGCTGGAACATAATCGCACGTGTTTTCCAGCTACGAATCAGATGAAGATTGATTTCGCGGTTGTCGATTTCCTCGAAGTAGGGGCCTTTAAACTCGATGGAATCGATTTCCAGGCGATCAAACTCAATATTGTCAGTCAACGAGTCAATAAACTCGTGGGGATTTTCAAAAAAATAAAACCCGGCGTAAATCAGATTTACACCCAGAATGCCCAGGCATTCCTGCTGTTGCTCAACGGTTTTATCGAGCATCCGTACATGGATGATGATTTCTGAAGGTGGAGCGCCCGGATAGGTTTGTACGTGCAGCCCACACCATGCATGGCACTCGTTATCACGGTTAAAGCTTTTTGCAGCAACAGTTGCTGCGTAGCTGAAGAAGCGGGAGGATTTCGAACGCGAATCGCCGACGCGGTCAACCACCAGTTTGAATTCCTTGTCCAGCATCGCGTTGACACGATTCTTACTGACATACCTGCCACCTTCCTGGATGCCGTAGATAGCATCGGAAAACTGCATGTCGTAAGCCGAGATCGTCTTGGCGACAGTGCCTGCGGCTGCGCCAGCCATAAAAAACTGACGCGCAACCTCTTGCCCGGCACCGATTTCAGCAATCGTTCCGTACTTTCGTTCGTCGAGGTTTATTCGCAGTGCCTTACCCTCAGTCGATCGACTGCTGGTACCTTGCCGTTTTGTGTCGTTAGTTTCGCTCGATGCCATCGTTTTGCAGAAGCCCGCGCTGCTATACCTGCGTTACCGCAAGAAATTGACCAGATCACTATACCGGAACCAATTTACTCCGGTTGTGATGACGGTTTTCTGTCACCTGGGGCGAGTACGGCGGAATTCTCCTGTGCAGTGAGGGCTTTCCGCGAAGAATTAACCTGAGTAGTTTTTGACTTGAGTGATAATTTTTTTAAGCGTTACGCGGTATGAGCTTGCGGGTAACTCTCGCGGATCAGCAATGCCGAAATCAAGGCGAGTACGCTGGTACCAATTAGAATGAGCAGGGCTGACTGGAAATGCGCTGCGGTGTACTCCGGTATACCAGCGCTAAGTTGAACATCATTGCGGTCCAGCAGCCAACCGATAACCGCCTGCAGGATGCCCCCGGCACCGACAACAAACATGTTGGCAAAACCCATCGCAGCTGCAGAATTTTTGTCACTGTTAACCCGTCGTATCGAACTGAACAGGAGGATCATGGTGGAACCGCCGCAACCGGTCAGAAAAAACAGTATTGACATGCTGCGCAACGACCAGCCGGGGATGTAGATCAACAGACTCAGAGCAATCAGCGCCAATAACGCACCGGCAACTTCAATCAATTTACGCTTGCCTGACGCATCGGCAAACCATCCGGCAATTGGCGCAGCGATACCCCAACCGAGAAACAGTAGCGAGACAATACCGGCAGCCTGTGTCGGTGGTATCCCATAGGTGCTACGTGCCCAGGGGATAGCCCACAGGCCGGCAAATGCCAGCATGGGTGCCGCCATACCGAAACCAAACAAGGCGCAGTACCAGCTTTGTGGATTACTGACAACCTGTCCCAGGCTTGCAGTAAGCGAAGGCTTATCCGCAGATCCATTTTTCTGTTGTTGACTGGTCTCGACCTGCGACGCGCCACTATCTTGTTCTGTCCCGGAAGATTGATTGTTCTTTTTTCGTCGCGGGACCGCAAAAAATAATGCGAGTGCCAGTAGCGCTGCCATCCAACCCAGATCGCGAAAGACCTGCTGCCAACCCCGTTGTTCTATCAGCCAGCGAAGCGGTGCCTGACCAACCAGCGCACCTGCCATACCCATGGTTTGCAACACACCGGCAAGTGTGTTGAATAGCCTGGGCGGGAAGTTCAATGACAGAATACTGAGCGTGCCGACAAAAGCAAAGGCGACGGTTGCACCTGTCATTGCGCGATAGAAAGTGGCCATAGTCAGACTGTCGCTGGCGGCAAAACCAATCGACGCAAGACAGGCGAGCGCTGCCGCTGCGCTTAACAATCGTCGTGCACCATAGCGATCAATCAACAGACCGATGGGCATTTGCAAAAGCGCATAGGTGGCGAAATAGGTACCTGATAAAATGCCAAGCCGGGTGGCGCCGACGCGAAAATCATGCATCAACTCGTCGGTCATCACGCTTGGCGCGACACGTTGGATAAACGCATAAAGGAAAAAAACCATGCCGAGTACATACGCGCACCAGTGCTGCAATGAAATCGAACGCGTTGATTCTGCCGGCATGGTTTAACGTCAGGTTGTGGTTAGTCGAAAAAATCCAACTCAAACGGTTGTCGGGCGATTTCCACGACCTTCGGATAAAGCGTGATTAAAACGGTTTCGCGACCATTGCGGGCAGGAACCGCAAGATCTGCAACACCGTCATTGTTGAAATCGTCGACGCGGCTGATGCTGACTCTGGTCGCGCCGATTGCATGGTTGGAGAATCCGGAAAGGCTCGCTATTTCTGTAAATTTATTTTCAATTAGCGACCAGATACGAAGCTTACCACCGATATGCGGTGTTTGTACGTAAGCGATGTCATTAATACCATCTTTGTTGAAATCGGCGATACCGGCAGGAGCAAGCCAGCGATGAGCGGTTCCGATAGTAGGGGTTGCTGCCAGTTCTTGAAGTTCGCCGTCCACTTCGTTGTACACCACAAGTGCTGCACCTTCGGATGTATCGGCGCGAACTGTGATGATGTCGTTGCGGCCATCGTTGTCGATATCGGCGAGACGCGGCAGATTATCTTCGAAAACAAACTGATCAGAGAGTTTCAGCGACATCAATTTGCCGTCGCTGTTTACCGCGACCAGGCAGCCACCTTCGATGGCATCGCCAAGTACACCGTGCCGGTACCGATCCGTTGCGCAACTGTACCAGGCGCTAGTGATCCCTGTGCCCTCTGATGACACTTTTTCCCCAAACGGGATTAACGGAAAATCGCCCTCAGCGGCAAGTGTTTGTGAGCTCGCTAAGACTAGCAGCAACATCACCGCTTTTAGGGGTGCTCTGTTTAATAATCGCACGTCGCGCTTCGATTCGAGACACCGTCTGATACTGTTTGTTGTATGTACTGGAATTAACATAGTTACTAACCTGGATAAAATATTATTCGCACACCATCCCGCGCCTCTGGATAGAACGGTAAGTATGGAAAGTTCAAGTAGTCGGGTTGATCACTTCGAGTGGATCCGGCAACGCCTGCAGATCCGGCGTCAATCCGAGACCAATCCCTTGCTGAACCTGCATGACACCTGCCTGACTTTGCAGTCCTTCCGTGCTGACATCTCCTTCAAGGTAGCTCGACATATTGACCGTTGCAATCAGTAGGTCGGCAGGAATACCAGCGGCGAGGTGAACCGCCAGCGCGCAGCCCACATCGGAACACCAGCAGTCGTCAACCTTCATCAACAAACCGTGGGCGATTGCCAGATCACGGGCTGTTCGCGCAGCCATCGGTCCACCCTGCATCGTGCACTTTATGCCGTAACCAGCAACCAACCCGTCAGCACATGCGCGTGCAGCAACGACCGGGCTGGTCATGCACTGATCGAGAATAACCCGTGCGCCGGTTTCGGTAACCAATTGTGCGTTCTGTTCATAAGAGGAACAGGGTTCCTCCCACAGGTAGCCCGGCTCGTTGCATTGTTGTACTAGTGCAGCCGCCTGCTGTGAGCTAAACGCTCCGTTGGCATCAATCAATAATTGACTGTCGGGAGACAATACTTCGCTGATTGCTGATAGGCGTGCAACGTCAAGTTTCAAGTCACGTTCGCCACCTATCTTGATTTGAATGACACGATGGCCCGCTGTAATGCTGCTGCGTGTCTGTTCTTGCATGACGTCAGGATCTGCCTGACTGATTGATGCGTAGTCAGGGAGATCGCTATTGTGTTGGCCACCGAAGAGCTGATACAGCGGCATCTGTCTGGCCCTTGCGCTTAGATCCAGGCAGGCACATTCCACCGCAGTTTTCAGATTACTTTGCGCTTCAGACAAAGTGCCGAGTTTGTTGACAACGTCAATTAAATTCTCCGGGTTACAACCCATTAAAGGCTGCAGATGTTTGCGGTAGCTCGCTGCCATGGCTGCATCTGCCGGTATGTCGTTGGAACCGGAGCGTCGGGCTATCTCACCCAGGCCGATCAGGTTGTTGTCGGTTCGCGCAAGCAACAACAGGTTATCCAATCGGTCTCTTGAGCCATAGGAAGTGACATAGGTGCCGCCAGACATTCTGAAAGGAAGAGGTATCAAAGAGATTTCTGTCAGCTGCATTAGACTGTACCGGTTGTTACAAGCTGCCTTTGTTTAGTGAACTTAGGTGTATTTACTTTGAGCGAAAGAGAACAGTCGACAGGCCATATGTATCACCGTGATTGAGCGTTGCGACTACGACCTTCACGGTAAAGTGTTAACGCACCCATACTAATGACCAGCGCTGAACCTGTCAGTGTCATGGCATCCGGGAGTTCACTGAACAAAAGCCAGCCAAAAAATATTGCCCACAACAGGCTGGTGTAACGGAAGAAAACCGAGACGCTGATATCGCCAACGCGCATGGTTAATACGATACACAAATAGGCACCGGTTAAAAAGAATGCGGCACCTGCCAGGCGCAAGCTGTTTGCAAGACTGACCGCTACCCAGGTTTCCTGAAACAGTACCATCACAGCACCGGCCAGCGCGATGATGCACGCCGTTGACAACGCCACGATGGTTGTTGCCAGACTCTTCGGAAAGGTGCGGGCCAACAAGTCTCGTCCGGCTGCAAACACAACGGTGACCAATAGCCATAAGGAAGCTGATGTAAAACCGGTCATACCCGGCCTGACTATTATCAGCACGCCGATGAAGCCGATGACAATCGCAGTCCACCGCCAGACCCCGACGCGTTCTCCGAAAAAGAATACGGCACCTAGTGCAACTGCCAGTGGCAAACACTGCAGGATCGCTGCAGTATTGGCAAACGGTACGCGCATCAACGCGTATAAAAAGGTCAGTGTTGCGAGTAGCTCAAACACCGAGCGTAGTGCGACTCGCGGTTCAAACACCTGCCTGATCTGAGGCCAGTGCCCGCGGTAGTGCACAATCAATATCAGCAAGAAAACCAGTAAGCTGTTGCGAATCAGCATGATCTGACCGAGCGGTAACGTCTGCCCCACCTGTCTGACCAGAGCGTCGTTGACGACATAGCCGAACATGGCGGCAGCCATGTAGGCAGAAGAGGCCATGTTGTCATTGGCCCACCCTGGAAATTTCATCGCTTTGATGGATCAGGAAAGGTGGCAGGAAGTTATGAATACTATCGGAGTGGGTAGACAAGTGCGACAACAATTCATCTTCCGTTCAGCACAGAGCCTTGGACACAATTACTGAGACAGAAGGGTGGTCGGACAAGAGCTGGAAAACAGCAAAAAAAAACCGACCAGTGAAAGTCACCAGTCGGTTTATAACGAGGCAGCTGTTCCAGCATTTACTCAGGCATTTCGCTATGCGTTACATAAGCTAATGCTGTTACGACTTACCTCAAGTCGGCAGATATCTCGGAGAAGATATGACGCTTTTCCGGAGTATCGATTGTCGGTATCTGAA
The DNA here is from genome assembly GCA_937951345.1 of uncultured Granulosicoccaceae bacterium. Lineage (GTDB taxonomy): Bacteria > Pseudomonadota > Gammaproteobacteria > Granulosicoccales > Granulosicoccaceae > CALFCE01. The sequence continues at coordinate 112,921 of CALFCF010000004.1, read as the reverse complement.
TGATATCCGGATAAATCGACATTCCAGTCAAACGCTGATAGTAAGAGTCATCGTGACCAAGAAAGTTCACCAAAAACCTGATCTTCTGTTTTCGCATTGTCCAGAAAACGACAGATTATTCTGATGTTACTCCCAGTTGATCAGTGCTGTTCGATCAGGACGGCCATAAGCGTGTTTCAGGATAAAACTGCGACCACGCGAACCAGAAAGCCTGGTGTCCGCCTAAGTCATTGCCATCCTTGTCGACCGCTTTGACACCACCACCAGACAGAATAAGGGTAACGTTCTCGTAACTGACTTCCTCACCTTTGCTCAGGGCCAGAAATGCTTTACTGCGTTGGAACGCTATCGGCTCACCTGACGCAGTGACGATCCCAACAATATCCTCGTGTACCGGTAGTCGCGGGTCGACATCACCAACCGGGAAAATCGGACCTTCAGCATCACGGTTGTTACGAAAATCGAAATCACGACCCAACGCCAGCTCTTCAACCAGTACGGTTGTTTCCGGGTAGGCTTTTTTCCAGGTGCCCCAGTCAGTTGTTACAACACCCGCCTGTTTAAGCTGAACATTTTTTTCAAGCAGTGGTCCGGTCACGGCCTTGCCGAGGAACGTATCGAAGACGGAATGACTGGTGATGTCGTACATCACTTTATTAGAACGAATCAGTAAACCGGATGTTCGAAGAACCGGTCGCTCGACACCTTCTGGTACATCATCTGTGAAGTAGGCCTGCGCTGCACCACAGAGTGTGCAATAGGGAATACCCAGGTCGCGCCCACCGAGTGTGTCGTTAACCATCTCGCGTACTTCCATAATACGGCGCGGGTAGGCACGCTGTTCACCGTTAACTTCGATACCGAATACGATGTCATCATCTTTGAGCCAGGTGGCACCCTCAACATCGGTGACTTTCGGGTTGTCGGCTGCAGGGATACAGTTGCAGGTTTCGTCGGTGGTGTCGAAGGCGCGATCATCGATCAGTACCCCTCCCCAGGAAACATGGCGCCAATCAATGTCTCCTTCAACGAAAATCTTCTCCCAACCCGGAACGATGGTTGTAAAAATTTGCCGCTTAAGACGCAGGTAGTCCGGTGGTTCGGGTATGTCCCAGGCAATCAGGTGATCCGTCGTGATGCCCCAGTAGTTCGCAACCGGGTACTCGACACCCATCAGACTGGTGGCTGTCGCCCCCAGTTCTTTCAACAGTTCCGGCTGCGTGATGAAACGCATCATATCGCTGACCGGCCAGACCAGCCTTGGGTCGCCAGACTCAGCAATGACACGCAGCGCGTCGGATTGGTCGCGCCCCCATTGGCCATTACTTGTACTTAAGATGAAAGCAGTCTCCACCGCAGTAGCCAGCTCTTCGCTCAGCTCACCGTCGGGTATTTCCGGCGGCTCGCCAAATTGTTCAATCGCATGGGGTGTGACATTGCGGGAGGGGGCATCCTGTGCCAGCGCCAGGCCTGTGACCAGTGAAACGCAAGCAGACAGGAACAGTGCGATCCATCGAACAGGGTTTGTGGTTCGTGATTGCGCTGCAGTATGTGTTGAGCAGGAGGCTTCAGCCATAACGGAGTCCTACATTTAAGAATAGTGTGTGGAACTTTGACGCCACTGAGCGCAAAGAGTTCGCTACAAAACTGTTCTTAGAACGGTGTCAGGTTTTGCAGCGCGCATGCCGGGGCTGGCGTTACTCAGGGCATCGGGATATCGGTCGTGAACGATGGTATGTGATAACCCTTTTGAACAGCCGGCCGCTCCGCCACTTCAACATACCAGCGTTTCAGTGACGGGAACTCGTTTAAATCCAGTTGCTGCCATTCGAAACGCGAAATCCAGGGCCAGCACGCCATATCAGCAATCGAGTAGTCACCTGCAATGTAAGGTTTTTTGCCGAGTTCTTTTTCCAGCACACCATACAAACGACGTGTTTCACCGGAAAATCGTTTCTCCGCATAGTCTGATACCCCGGGGTTAAACTTGAGAAAATGGTGTGTCTGTCCTGCCATGGGGCCAAGGCCACCCATCTGCCACATCAGCCACTCCAGTACCCGGTGTCGCGATTCAGCGTCAGTCCCGATAAATTGATTATGTTTGTCAGCCAGGTACCAGAGAATTGCACCGGATTCCATCAACGTCAGTCCATTGTCATGGTCTTTGATAGCCGGGATTTTATTGTTCGGGCTGATCGCCAGAAATTCTTCGGCGAACTGCTCGTCTTTACCGATATCAATAGCGTGGGTCTGGTAGTCCAATCCCAACTCCTCGAGCAATATCGACACTTTTCGCCCGTTGGGTGTTGTCCAGGTATAGAAATCAATCATCCGTTGCTGCCTTTGGTGTGTGGAATTCGGTGAAGTATCGCACGGCCTTGTGCGTGTTGGTATCTGCCGGGTGGTCAGGTATCTGGTTTTGTAGCGGGGTGACAAAGTGAAACGGGTACCTGGCCTTTTCGAGCGGTACGGTGGGTGATGTGTAAATTGCACAATCATGCGTACAGTCGTGCCACCGCAATATGTGATATCCCTCACAAACGTCACGTCTTCGATGGGTTTTTGCAGGAGTAAAACCTGCGCAAGCCGCTACGAACACTGAATAGTGCGTCCCGACCATGACGTTCCCAACGAACTGAGTAATCTGAACACATTAAGTAATGCCTGAATCCGCACACTTTAAACCAGCGCACCGCCTCTTAATCGTGGACGACGACCCTGCTGTTGTGGAGTTGCTTTCGATCCTGTTAGGTGACGAAAAATTTGAGATCGAAACAGCTTTAAGCGGTGAATCGGCTATCGAAATCCTGCGTGTTCAGTCTGTGAACGTGCTGGTCACTGATATTCAGATGCACGGTATGACGGGTTTTGAGTTGATTCAGCAGGCGCGGGTGCTCGACCCGTACATCAGTCCGATTGTGATCACAGCCTATGATAGTTATGACAAGGTTCGTCAGGCTCTGCGACTCGGTGCTTACGATTACATCGCTAAACCACTGGATAATCATGAGCTCATTCTATCAACCGTGCGACGTGCGAATGCGGCCAGTCAGCTGGAACGCGACAACGCCGGGTTAATCGATCAGCTGTCCGCCAGCCAGGATATGTTGCGCGATGCCAACGAGCGACTTCGTGAATTAAATGATGAGTTAATGCTGCAGGCCAGTACCGATAGTCTTACGCAATTATATAACCGGCGATATATCGATCTGGCAGTGGAGTCAGAAGTGGCGCGACGAAACCGCTATCCGGACCCGCTGTCATTAGTGATGCTCGACATTGATCGATTCAAACAGTTTAATGATGATTATGGCCACGAAGGAGGCGACGCTGCACTTAAAGTGCTGGGTAACGTACTGTCCGCCTGTGGCCGAAACACCGATATCGCGGGGCGTTTCGGTGGCGAGGAGTTTATGATTCTTCTACCTAAAACATCACCATTGAACGCGTTGATCTTTGCACGACGTGTCAGGCGCATGATTGAAACGCAAGTCATTGACACGAAAGACGGTCCGGCCAACATCACTGCCAGTATCGGAGTGACAGGTGTGGAAGCCGCTGATGGCGATATTACCCCCAGAGGGCTGATGGCCAGTGCTGATAGCGCCCTCTACGAAGCCAAGCGCGCTGGCAGAAATTGCGTGCGCTTCAAAAAGCTTGTAGCTGGTGACAAAGCAGCCTGATCTGCTACCGGCAAAGTTCTCTTAACACCCCGTTGCCGTCCTCTGGTTTGCAGGTCTTCGCAAGAAACCTTTTGCAATAACCTCAGCAATATCCCCAATTTGAGATTTCATTTTTCGGTTCTTTGATGAGCGCAACTGTCATGGTGGGTGTCAGGCAGTGGGTTGCTTAGGCACGTCTGCATTCATGACTAAACCGGTATCGATGGTTGCGGTTGTAATGATAGCCGAGTTGCAAACGCGTTATAAAGGATCTTCCGTGAATTTCTGCCGTGCTTGTGTTGTGACTCATCCATTTAAAAAAATTGCTAATAACAATCTCTTGTTAGTAAATAGGCAGCGCAGAATGGCACACAACGCAGGGTCAGCGTACAGAACTCGGCGTCCCCGATCGAATTTGAGATGACTTTTATTAACAATCTATTGCTGGTGTTCAGTTATCGAGCGGTATCAGCCGTATTGCGTAAGCTCATCGTACGACTTGCCATCGGGTTAAGTCTGTTGTTTTTGTCTGCATGTTCGCTGACCGGTGTACCGGATGGACTCTCGCCGGTTAGCGGGTTTGAGCTTGATCGTTATCTGGGTCGTTGGTATGAGATAGCACGCCTTGATCATCGTTTTGAGCGGGGTCTTCAGCAAGTGACAGCCGAATACAGTCTGAATGCAGACGGTTCGGTTAAAGTGGTCAATAGTGGTGTTTCTGAATCAACCGGCAAACGAAAAACGGCGACTGGTCGTGCCAGGTTTGTCGGTGATGCGGCGCTTGGGCACCTGAAGGTATCGTTCTTCGGTCCATTCTATGGCAGCTATGTGATAATTGAACTGGATAGCGATACATACAATCATGCACTGGTAGCCGGGCCATCGCGGCGGTTTCTGTGGGTGCTTGCCCGTCAGCCGGAACTTGATGACGTTGTCTATCAGTCGCTGGTTATGCGTGCTAAAGAAAGTGGTTTTGCCGTCGAGCAATTGATAAAAGTTGTTCACTGAATCTGCATACATCGATAGGACGCCAGTCGACTTATATTTTATCGGTGGTTATTCAACAGACATCCTGCGGACATTCTACGGATATTTAACGGACAGGTAATGAGTAGCGTAATGCATCCTGAGGATGACATGAACACCCGTCTGATTCAGCTATCGGTGTTGGCCTATGATGAACTGCCCGCAAGTGCACTGCAGTTAGCGAGGGCATCGTTACTCGATTGGCTGATCTGCGGTCGTGCCGGGCGTTCTGAACCGGTAGCGCAAAAGCTTCGTCAGTACGCTGAAACTGATGTGTCAACTGCTGGATCTTCAATTTTTGGTGGTGCTGCAACCAGTGCTCGCTTAGCGGCAATGGTTAATGGCGCAATCAGCCATGCACTTGACTACGACGATACCCATTTTGCTCACGTGGGACATTTGTCTGTCGGTATCTATCCGGCAGTTATCGCTTTGGCTGAGCAAACAGATGCAACTGCAAAGCAGGTTGTTGCAGCGTTTCTTGTCGGTGCAGAAGCGGCAATACGAACAGGCTGCCTGCTCGGTAGCGCGCACTACAACAAAGGTTTTCATCAAACTGCAACTGCCGGTGCGTTTGGTGCCACGCTTGCAGCCGGTCGATTGTTGCAGTTGGATCAACAAGCACTTCGTCATGCACTGGGACTCTGTGCCAGTCGTGCTGCTGGATTAAAATCGCAATTTGGAACCATGGGTAAGCCTGTGAATGCAGGTCTGTCGGCGTCCAATGGAGTAGAGGCCGCACTGTTTGCATCATTGGGTATTACCTCAGCCGATGATGCATTGTTTGGTACGCAGGGGTTTCTGGCTACACATACTGATACGGGTGAGTGCGACGAATCTGATGCTTCAAGGCTGCAAGCTGTATGGCAGGAACCACCGCCCGGGCATTTTCGTTTTATGAACAACAGCTATAAATTCCATGCCTGTTGTCACGGTACGCATGCAATGATCGAAGCCTTGCAGGAAATACTTAGAGCTTCTGACTTATCCGTAGATAAACCGGTATCGATCAGGCTTCGCACTAATCCGCGCTGGATGAGTGTATGCAACATCCCGTCACCGAAAACCGGTCTTGAGGTGAAATTCAGTTATGCATGGCTTGCAGCAATGGTGTTTGCAGGATATTCGACAGCTGATGATCGACTCTACACGGATGAGTTAGCAGCCGACTCGCGGCTTGCCAGCCTGGCAGCTAAGGTTGAAGTCACTGGTGACGCGAGTATTGCTGATGAAGAGGCGAATGTTGAGGTTGAGTTCGCCGGAGGCAGGAAGGTTGTGTTTGATTATGACCTGTCTGCATCACAATCGGTCGAGCTGCTGTTACAACGGCTGGAATCAAAAGCGCGCGCTGTGCTGGGGAATGAGGCGGATTCACTTTTGGAGATGTTGCAAGGTTACGATACACTTACTGCGTCCGCGATCGGTGAATATATGCGATTGCCGTAACTCGAGTCCGTGGTCCGTGGTCCGTGGTGCTCGGGCGGTTTATTTAACCCAAGTATTTAGCCCTAGTAATTAGCTCAAGTATTTAGTCCAAATAGTTAGATCAATTTTTCAGACCAGATATTTAAACGAAACAGATTGCCGATTTACCAGTTTGCACCACCGGTAACCTTAATATTTTCCATAGTCAGACCTTTAGCTTCTTCGCTACATAGATGTTTAACGACTGAAGCGACTTCTTCAGCCTGCAGAACGCGTTGTTGTGGATTGTCGGTCGCTACCCGCTGCATGGCTTCACTGACGTTGTTCGGACCTTTCGGTTTATTCACCCACCGCGCCATACTGTTACGCATCATCGGTGTATCAATCCAGGTTGGGCTTACCATATTGCACGTCACCGCGTGAGCCGCACCCTCCAGTGCAACACAGCGTGTCAGGCCGAGCAACCCGGCTTTTGACGCACAGTAAGCAGGGCTGTCAACATCGCCGGTAGTCGCGGCTGTTGAACCTATATTGACAATGCGTCCCCACTTTTGTGACATCATTGCTGGCAGCACAGCACGTGTCATGCGAAAAGCGCCGGTAAGGTTAATATCTATAACTGACTGCCACGCGATGTCGTCGTGACCGCACACAGGCTGAGAGACGCTGATTCCTGCTGCATTGACGAGTATGTCGATAATGCCGTTCGGTGCATGTGATTTCGCGAAGGCCATAAATGCCTCAATGCTGTCGTTATCTGCAACATCGAGAGGGTGTGTGATCAGGTTGGCACCTTCGTATTCGCCAGTGGCGCTTGCCGACTCCAGTTTTTCACTACGACGTGAACCGGCGATAACGGTTACATGTTTACCGGCTAGTGTTTTTGCAATGGCTTCACCAATGCCGCTTGCACCACCGGTAACCACTGCACATCTAGTTGTATCTGGCGAGGAAATAGCGTGCTCCTATTTGTCTGTCAGCATTTCGATTAGTTCGGGAACAAACCGATGCCCTTGCGAATCGTTGACTGGTTGTTCAAAACGTCGTAGCACCGCCTGTGCTATCTCTATGTCTGCGTCGAGAGTGTTGCACATGGCGGTGTAATAACCAATGTCTTTAAAGCTGTTGGCAAGTGAGAACGCGTAAGCTGATAGATCATTGTCAAGCATATAAGGTGTCATCCGATCAAGCACAACACCTTTGCCGCCGCCGGTATCGAGTACTTTCTGCAATACAGTAATGTCAACACCGGCTTTATTGGCTGAGGCGACAGCTTCCGAAAGAACAGCTGAGAAACCGAGTGATACATAGTTGTGTATCAGTTTCATTGCGTGCCCGGTGCCGGTGGCTCCAATATGTGTAATGTTTTCAGCGAACAGTTGGAGTAGTGGTAACGCCTGCTCGAAATCCTGTTTGTCGCCACCAACCAGTAGATTTAAACGACCTTCCCTGGCTTCTTTGGGTGTGCGCGTCATCGGTGCATCCAGAAACCGGATGCCGTTTTTCCCGGCGATTGTGGCCAGTTGTCGAGTTGATTCCGGTATTGCAGTTGAACAGTCGATCAACAATGAACCACTGCGCCAGTGTTCCAGCAATCCGTCCTTGCCACTTAGGACAGCTTCAACCTGCGGGCTTCCTGTGACGCACAGAATAATCACATCAACAGTTTCTGCTAACGATTGTAGGGTGGTGTGCGACTTTGCACCGCTTGATACCAGATCATCCACAGGTTGATTTCCCGGGTGTTCGAGTAAATCAAGTTGGCATCCACCACGGAGAATATTCTGTGCTATCCCGTGACCCATCAATCCCACGCCAATCAATCCCACGCGTGTTATTGCACTCATATTATCGGTCCCCTGTGATTCGGCAATGGCATGATGTCTTACCGTGAATTAAGTCTATCCGGAACCTGTGGAATCGTCACTCAAAGTGTGAAAAAACCGACAAATATACCAATTCTGCAAAATTACGGAACTAATTCAAATTCGCCTATTGTTAGCCTTCTTTGTCTCCATATATGAGCAAATCCGGCTCAAATCCCGGAAAAGCAACCGAAGGATATGACCGATAGAAATATTCGCTCACAACTATCGAAAATTGCTGTAAGTACACGGGAACTTGGGTGCGTGTAGTGGCACTAAAGCTACAACACAGAAGGTAACAGTGATGTTCGCTGAAACGCGCTTATCGTTAACCTGGCTGGTTTTTAATTTAAAGAAAACACGATAGAGGAACCCTATATGAACACTGCAAACGCAATCCGTCCGCAAAATATCATCATGAGTGTTGGTATAACTTTTCTGCTCGCGCTTTCGCTGATGTTTATGTCTTCCAAGGTATCTGCTGAAGTTCTCAGCCAGGGAGGATGGGTGGGTAAACAGTACTCCATTCAGGGCGGCTGGGAAGTTAAGCAAAAGAATGGTCAAACAGTTATCCGCTTCTCCGATGATTTCAAGACTAAATCAGGGCCCGATTTAAAAGTATTTCTTTCGCGAAAAGATATTGCCAACGTGAACGGTCGTAATGCAACACAGGATGCCATCAAACTTGATGTTCTGGCGAGCAACAAAGGTGCACAAGAGTATGTATTGCCGCAGGGTGTTTCACTCAGTGACTTCAGCTCCATACTGATTCACTGTGAAGCCTACTCAGTTCTCTGGGGTGGTTCGGCAATCTGATCAGTTTGAGTATCGACGCATGACACGATCTGTCTCTCGCGTTTGTTCCAGATCTATGTGATCGACCGCTACTAATAGTTAAGCATTAGAAGGGCCGCACCTTTCCTCCGGGGTGCGGCTTTTTTTGTGGTTTGACAGATGACATTGACAAGCACAGGAAAACGTTTTCTACTGCATATTCTGATCGCTGTTTACGAGTACCTGTGACCACAATATCTGCCGCCATTCTCCGGCAAACCAAGCAACCACTGAGCGTGGAGTCGGTCGACATAGACGAGCCGCAATACGGTGAAGTACTGGTCCGTACTGCTGCTGCGGGTGTATGTCACAGTGACTACCATTTTATGAATGGAGCTTATGCAACACCGTTGCCGAGCATCATGGGTCATGAAGCGGCAGGCATTGTTGAACAGGTTGGTAAGGGTGTTAGTTATTTAAAACCGGGCGACCGAGTCATCAGTTGCATGTCGATGTTTTGTGGCTCCTGTCGTTACTGTTTACGCGGTCAAGCTTACAGTTGTGAACAAACAGACCGTCTACTGCGTCCTGACAGTAATAGACCGCGCGTTCAGCAGAACGGGCAGCAAATTCATCTGGCCTACGAGTTGGGTTCTTTCGCTGAAGCTATGCTGTTGCCTGAACAGGCATTGGTAAAAATTTCTGAAGATATGCCGCTCGATCGTGCCGCATTGATTGGCTGTGCGGTAATGACCGGTGTCGGTGCGGTTTTTAATACTGCAGCTGTTAAACCGGGCGCGACTGTGGTTGTCATAGGCTGTGGTGGCATTGGCTTATCTGCAGTTAATGGCGCTGCCATTGCCGGGGCGGCTCGCATCATTGCGATTGACACGCAAGATCAGAAGCTGGCGCTGGCACGCGAATTTGGTGCTACCGAAGGTGTGCTGACCGGGCCCGATATTGTCGACAGAATAATTGACATGACAGACGGCGGCGTAGACTACAGTTTTGAAGCGCTTGGTACAAAGACCACTGCTGAACAGGCCTTTGGTATGTTGCGTCCTTCGGGCACAGCCTGTGTGATCGGTATGGTGCCGGAAAACCAGACGATCAACATCAGTGGCGCGTCGCTGATTGATGACCGGCGTCTGGTGGGTTGTAACATGGGCTCAAACGTTTTCCGACTTGATATGCCCATGCTGGTTGATTTTTACCTGCAGGGACGATTGCATCTGGACAAGATGATCTCAAAACGCGTTACGCTTGAAGATGTCAACAGTGCTTATGATGAAATGCTGACGGGTAGTGTTGCCCGCAGTGTGATCGTATTTGATCACTAACTGTGTGCGCAGTTACTACTGCAGGAATGTGTAGTGTCGGATATCTGTAATTTAAGATGCCAGATAGTCAAGGCGCGCTTTTCGTAAACAAATACAATCCATCAACAGTGTGCTGGCTGCCAATGCGGTGATACCTGCGTGATCATACGGTGGTGACACTTCAACCAGATCCATGCCGACGATATTGATGTTCTGCATCAGGCGGAGTATCGATTGTAGTTGCCATGTTGAGAGTCCTCCGCACACCGGTGTCCCGGTGCCCGGAGCGTACGCTGGATCGAGTGCGTCAATATCCAATGTGACATACGTCGGACCGTCGCCGGTTACTTCGTGAATTTTTTTAGCAATGTCTTCGCTTCTGTGCTGGTGCACGTATGCAGCATCAAGAATGGTGCAGCCGTGTGAACTGTCGTTTAATGTTCTGATACCAATCTGCACCGAGCGTTTACTGTCTATAAACCCTTCCTGTATCGCGTGGTAAAACATAGTGCCATGGTCGATGCGCTTGTCCGGCTCTTCCCAGGTATCAGAGTGCGCATCGAATTGTACAAGTGCAACGGGTCCATATTTTTCCGCGTGGGCACGTATTAACGGATAGGAAACCGAGTGATCTCCACCCATGGAAAGTAAAAAAGCGTTGGATTCGAGTACGGTTTTAACCTCCTCAAACACATTATCGAGTATCGATTGCGGATAGCCGTGATCGATCAGCAAATCACCGTAATCAACCATAGTGAGTGATTCGAATGGATCAAACCCCCATGGCCATGCTGCACCCATCCAGCTGAGGTTACTGGAGGCTTCGCGAATTGCACGCGGACCAAACCGGGTACCGGGGCGATTAGTCACTGACAAATCGTAGGGCACACCGAGCGTCGCGATATCGACAGCGCTTAGATCTTTACTGAAGCGTCGACGGAATAAACTACAAACACCTGAGAAAGTCGGTTCGCTCGCGGCTGGCATAGCGTTTTTGGAGGCCAGTGCCTGATCGACAAGAATGTCGTTGTCCGGGTTTGTCATGGTTGTTCTCGTGATAGTTGATTTATCGATCCAGCTAGCCGGCAGATTGAAAGGCCGGTTTTATTGACGGCTTCTTCGCTTCCAGCCATTCACAGTAAATACGGTACTCATCGCCATCGTCAACATCCGATAAGGTGTCGATCAGCGCAGTTTGTTGTTGCGGTGGAAGACTGTTCAGCGTGTCCTCCAGTGCAAAGCGGCTCGACCAGCGTACGTTTCGCATAAAACGGTGACCGGGTTGTGCCAATGGTCGCCGGCCCACCAGCCAGAAGCCTCCGTCCGTGGCTGGACCGAAGACAAAGTCTTTATTATTCAGCGCGTGAAAGGCCCGTCTGATGTGCTCGTGCGTTATGTACGGAATGTCACTGCCGACGATAACGCAGCGATCCGATCGAAACGTTGTCAGTGTGTCACGCATACGTTTACCGATATCACCGGGCGGCTGAACAATAACCTGTTGGCCTTTAAAAGCATTGTGATGACAGTCACCTGCAGATGCGACCGCTACGGTGCACGTCCATGGGCCACGACTCAATTGATACTGCATGCGTAAAAGGTTTCGCCGGTAGAAATGTAGCGCTGCAGTTTTACCGATATCACTCGCCAACCGTGTTTTAACTTTACCGATGCGAGGTGCCCGCGCGAACAGTACAAGATGGTTCTTCATGGAGTTAAGCGCCGGCCGGTTTGCACTGTTGCCTGTTAACCGGTGGGTAACGGGTGGGTAGCGAATGCATTACCAGTCAATGTTAAAGGTCTGAACCAGGTCGGCTATCTGTTTGTCGGTCAACAAACGCGGATTCTGGCCTTGCACAAGCAGGCTTAGTCTGGCAGTTGCCTCCAGCTCTTCAATGGCGTTGCAAGCGGCATCCAGTGACTTGCCGGCAACAACAGGGCCGTGATTGGCCAGCATGACCGCGTGATGTTTGCCTTTTAGATTACGCACAGCCTCACCCATAGCTGCGTCACCGGGTTGAAAGTAGGGCAGTAGCTTGACATGACCGAGCTGCATGATTGCATACGGGGTCAGTGGTTGAAGAAAATCTTCATTTGTATCCGACTGTACCAGGGATAATGCGACTGAATGGCATGAATGCAGATGTACGACCGCTTGTGCATCGCCGCGTGTTTCATAAAAAGCGGAGTGCAGTGGCATTTCTTTGGTGGGTTTATCGCCGCTGACAAACTGTCCACTGCTATCGAAATAACTCAGTCGCGCCGGATCGAGACGACCGAAACAGGTGCCTGTTGGTGAAACCAGTAGTCCGCCGTCCGGTGTTTTCGCAGATAGATTACCGGTACTGCCGGCTGTCAGGCCACGATCAAACAAAGAACGCGCCAGCGTGCAAAGATCTTCTCGTAACAGATTGGTTGAACGTTGGGAAGTCAGCGGTTGCTCTCCGGTAGAAATCTGAAGTTGAGGTGCTCAGCCAAGCTTGCGCACGCAGGCGTCTATGTGTTTAACACCCATGCCACAACACGCACCCAGAATCTGTACACCGGCATCAGCCCAGCGTTTCATGTGTTCAGCGTAAGCCTCGGGTGATATCACGGTTTCGAAATGCCACTTGGGCATGGTGAAATGCCCACTGTCAGGATATACCATAACCGGCCCTGACCAGTGTTTGCGAATTGTCGCGACAGCATCGTCAATACAATCGATACTGGTATGCATGATGCCGACAGCCGCAATGCTGTCGTCGATCAGTTGTGCACAGGTATCGTTAAAACTTACGGCAGGGTTGACATAGTTGACAAGTTCACCGGAATCACCACGCTTGCAACACATGCCCATCCACACAGGTAGACCTGTTTGAACTGCTGCATTTTTTGCAGCCGGAACCAGATTTAGATCTGACATCATTTCAAGCAGTATCAAATCAACACCGCTCATTGCCAGTATTCCGGTCATTTCGACAAAATTCTGTGCTGCGATATCAGTGTCTGGCACCGTATCCGGATCGCGGGTATTGCTGCCGAGTATTACCGGTACCTGATGCGACATGGAGCCGGCGATAGCCACCCGTTCATCGGCATCAACGGAGGCCCGCGCCTGTTGTGCTAATCGAACACCGGTTTGTATCGTGTCTTCTACCTGATCACCAAGACCGGCCGGGCCCATCATATTGCGATTGGATGAAAACGTGTTGGTCGTGATAATGTCAGCGCCTGCCTTTATATAGTCTGCATGAATATCAATCATGGTTTGCGGTTGCTGCATGTGAGCAACACCGCACCAGACATCCGGATGCATTGCAACGCCACGTTCCTGCAACTCTGTGCCGTTACCGGCGTCCAGCCAGATTTTTTCACCGGCATTGATGCGTGTTTGAATATTCTCAAATGCAGTCATTTTTTTTTGGTCGTTTCCGTCATAAGCCTTGCAATTAAACCGTAATGCATTGGTATCTATCGTCGTCTTTAATTCGGTGCACCTATCACGCAACCGCTGCTGATTCAGCGTCTGTTAATGGCCGGCTTGGTACCCAAGCGTAGCCGTTCTCGCAGAGTATGATACATTCCCGCAATCCATGGGGTTTGTTTGTTGGCGCCTGTAGCAAAAGACACTCATGCGAATGTGAGCCGGCAGCGTCCGCGGCGATGTCTGGGTCTGTCTGGTACAGCCTTATTTCAATACCGGCACCACGTAATCCACTCTCAGGTAAAACGGACAATAAAGGGTTGCTGTGAAACGTAGCATCGGCGTGGAGCTGGAACACGGTATCTGCGTAATGCATGATGGCAAAGTCCTTTGATACCCGTGACGCGCGCATCGCAAACACGTCAGATAAAAACGTCTGCAGAGACAGCACATCGCGGGTTAGCAGATTAAGCCCGATACCATTTAACGATCTACCGAAATCCTCAGCACTTACTGATTCCAGATCAGCGATGGCCTTTTCTTCGGGGTAGGAGTTTTGGTCTGTTGCAGTCATGGTTGATGCCCGGCAGTTTCACTTTCTTGTGTTGTTGTATCAGCATTAAACACAGATTTCTGTCGCAGGTCACCTCCCTGCCACAAATACATTATCAATAGCGGGCTTGAGCGGGTTATGAAGCTATGTGGTTCGTTGTGTGGCACATAGACGGCCTGACCGGCAGAAGCCGTCACAGTGGATGAACCCACAGTAAATGTCGCTGTTCCGTCAAGCACGCAATAGACTTCTTCAGCCAGGTGCGCGTGCTGCGGATAGTGAATGCCGGCATCCCATAGACCAAAACCGATCCGAATTTGCTTGCTGAAAGCCGGCCCACAACTGCCCACCAGTTCTGCGAATGTGTAACCCTCGAGCATGATATCGCTGACAACACCGTCCTGCCGGGTATAACTTTGTTCCCAGTAAAGTGACGTGTGGCAGTTTGTCAGCGCCTTGATTAGTGGGGCGAATACTTTTTTTTCTTGGGTAGATACCGTGTCCAGTTTATCGAGTACGCGCGTGGCGATTGCACGACAACGCAATTGTGCTGGCTGGCTTGTATCCCGTAATTCAATCCAGTTATCACTACAGGTGTCTAGAGCGGGATAAAACTGTGCGGGAAAATCAGTTGACCAATGCTTGCAAGCTTGCACGACAAGTTCGAGCAAAGGTTCATAAACAGGTTTTGCATCATCTACTGGATGAGCGTTCACTGTTGTATGCACCGGTTTGCAGCGGTGCTAAACCAGCTTTTGCATGACAACATAGTGCGCAGTTGATTGCTGACCTTTTATATAATCGTCGAGATCGTTACAACAGATACGGATTGCTTTGTCTTTCGTCAATGTATCCGCGATAGCGTCGAACGCGGGCATAAACTGGGGTCTTATGCTCAATGCAACGTGTCCGCCCGGTTTAACGATCCGCAGGAGCTCGTTGGTTAAAACGAGCCCGAAATGATCTTTCCACACACCTACCGAAATGGCTGCATCGAAATAGTTATCGTTATAGTCTAAACGTTGAGCGAAATCGGCAACCGACAGGTGTTGGTAAACCCCCAGTGCTTCAGCCCGTTCCAGCATTGATTCAGACAGGTCGCCACCTTCGAGCTGTTGATAGCCAGCGGTATGCAGCGCAGCACCGACCTTTCCGGTACCGCATCCGGCATCGTAAATTAGCGCGCCTGGATCATCGATTTCCGCGATGAGCTTATTTGCCATCAACTGCGGTGCGATATAGCCATAAGCATCCAGGTCGGAATCATAACTCTGCCATTCGGCATAAACCTGTTTGGCTTCCTCGTCGCTTTTCGACGCAACCAGACGCTGGATGGTTTGTTCAAGTTTGTCGCTCATAACGCCTGAGGTTACTATCTTCGGGTATATTGAAGCAATAGATTAGGCTCCAGGTATGGCCCCGAAATTAATCTGTTGAGTATCACGGCTAATATCACGGCTATTTCACGCTGATATTGTAACGCCGAGATTATTTTTTTGCAGTGATCGACTACTATCGTGCTGATACCGATCCATAATACAGACTTATACCAGAGAGTCACATGAGTGATTTAAAAACCGTAAAAGCACAGCTGGCACCTCACGGAGAACTACGTGTGGGTATCAATCTGTCAAACTTTCTGTTGGTTACTGAAAGAGACAGCAACGGTGTTCCGATTGGCGTGTCACCTGACGTCGGTCATGCTCTGGCTGCGGAACTGGGCGTACCCGCGCGGATGGTGCCCTTTAAAGGGCCGGGTGAACTCGCGGATGCGGCTCTGGATGACGGTTGGGACATCGGCAACATTGCGGCTGAACCTGAAAGAGCCAAAACCATACAATTTTCGCCTGCTTATTGCGAAATCCAGGCGACCTATATGGTGCCACCCGGGTCACCTATCGAGGGGATTGATCAGGTCGATCAGATCGGTAATCGTATCGCTGTTAAACACCGTAGCGCTTACGATTTATGGTTGACTGACAATCTTGAAAAGGCGGAGCTGGTACGCGTCGAGAGTATCGATGCGTCGTTTGAGCGCTTTCAGCAAGACGGGCTTGAAGTACTCGCGGGATTGCGTCCGGCATTGCAAAAACAGCAGATGCAAATGACAGGTGCGACGATTCTCGATGGGAGTTTTACCGCTATCCAGCAATCCATTGGCTGCCAGCGAGGCAAGCCCGAGGCGGCGGCCTTCGTCCATGACTTTGTCATACGCATGATTACATCTGGCAAGGTGGCTGAGGCCATCGCGCGTCACGCAGTGGATGGAAAGCTGTCCGTTGCTCCACTGCCTGGCTAACTCCCGATTTTTACGCGATCGCTGCATGATCTTCCTGCTCGTAAGGCAACACCCTTAATTCAAATGCGTTGCAATTTCTTGCGATGTTCACCGGTTTGCTGGCATTGAATCTGCAATTTAACAAGCTTCTAGCTGCGCAGTTATACGATTTTCTGCGTGCCTCACTAGCAGGAGCTGATGCAACATGCACGATACAAGCGGCACAATTCTGGTTACCGGTGGCGCCGGTTACATAGGCAGTCATGTCGTAAAACTACTGGGTGAACGGGGCGAATCCATTGTTGTACTTGATGATTTGTCGAAAGGTAACCGTGACGCAGTCCTGTATGGGGAATTTGTCGAGGGTAATACCGGTGATGAAGCGCTTGTTAAAGACGTATTGGAGCGTTTCAACGTTCAGACGGTGATGCATTTTGCTGCTCACACTATCGTCCCAGAAAGTGTTGAGAACCCACTGAAGTACTATCGCAACAACACAGCTGCCACGCGTAACCTGCTCGAATGCTCTCAAAATGCAGGTGTCAGCCATTTCATTTTTTCATCAACTGCTGCCACCTACGGTATACCTGAAGACGCTTCTGAACCCTGTCATGAGGAATTACCGACTGCACCGATAAACCCTTACGGTATGTCCAAACTGATGTCGGAACATATGCTGAAGGATCTTAGTGCAGCCAGCGATATGCGGCATGTAATTCTGCGTTACTTC
Source organism: uncultured Granulosicoccaceae bacterium (assembly GCA_937951345.1). Classification (GTDB taxonomy): domain Bacteria; phylum Pseudomonadota; class Gammaproteobacteria; order Granulosicoccales; family Granulosicoccaceae; genus CALFCE01. The sequence goes on along the minus strand of CALFCF010000004.1, from coordinate 95,883 downwards.
AATGTGGCTGGTTGCGATCCGGATGGCAAGATCGGTCAGTCAACCAAGAACGCAACGTTGCTGATCAAAGTGGCATCCGAGGTTGCCGTAGGTAAACGCGACAACCTTGTTGTGTTCGGTACAGACTATCCCACGCCAGACGGTACCGGTGTGCGTGATTACATTCATGTGTCTGATCTGGCATCTGCTCATCTGTCGGCACTCGATTATCTTCGCAGTGGCGGTGATTCAACCCTGGTTAACTGCGGATATGGTCGGGGTTACAGCGTTCGACAGGTAATCGACGCAGTTAACAAACACAATGATAGTCCTATCACGGTAGTTGAAGAGCCAAGAAGGGCAGGTGATCCGCCGTCTTTAACTGCTGCTGTCAAAAAGATACACGACACCTTTGAATGGAAGCCACGATACGATGATCTCGACATTATTGTGCAGACGTCGCTTGCCTGGGAAAAGGTTCTGCTTGATCGAGAACAAAACGGCAGGGCTGCCTAGCGGTTCAGATACGGCCGATAGATGCATTTACTTGCGTATCACTCACAGGGGTCGGTCAACTTCGACTGGCTCAACAGTTGCTTTGCTGTTTCATCAATACACTAGCTTGCACGCAGCATATTTTGGTTGATCTGTGAGCAATAAAAATAAGATCCGGACAGTCAATGGCGTTCAGCTCTCTCACAACGATGCATAGTCTCAATCGATTAGCAATTGCAGTTGTATTGCTGTTAGTAAGTGCGTGCAGTTCAATTACATCTACGCGCACGGTAACTGTAGATTCCGGTCAAAGCTGGGCGGTGCTTCCAATTGAGAACTTGTCGACCACACCCATGGCTGGACATAAGGTCGCCACATTGGTTGAAACCCAGTTACGCAAACGCGGTGTCAATCGGTTGGAAATCTATCCTGAGGAACGGCCTGAGACACTGGCTGCACTCCTTGATGGTCGTGCGCGTACGGTAAAAGCCGCCAGTTGGGCGTTAAACAGTGGTTTCCGTTATGCAATAACAGGTTCTGTCAGCGAATGGCATTACAAGTCAGGTACTGACAAAGAGCCAGCTGTTGGCGTCAATCTGAAACTCGTTGATGTACCAACGGGTGCTGTACTCTGGCAAGCGAATGCAGCGCGCACAGGTTGGGGTTACGCTAATCTTTCGCGAGTCGGTAGCCGCCTTGTTGCCGATATGGTTGGCGAGTTGCGCATACGTCAGCAGAGCATTGGCAATACGGTGGCATCTAACAATGCGCTGTCAATTCGTGCTGCGACTGAAACAATTATCAACAACACAACCTATCCAACATCGGGCGTGGATGAATCTGTTTCGCCATTCACTACGCAAGACATCCCTCCACAGGTTGTTCCACAAGATACCGGACCAATAGAAATTTCTATACCGGGTTTAGGTGCGGCGTTGGCGGATGAAGCAGTTATCCCGAGTGATACGGTTTTGAATTCCGGTTCATTGGATACATTACAAGCAGAGATGCCGATACCGTCCGGACGATTACGTATTCCAGGTGCTGACTCCGCTCTATCAGAAACTACAGTGTCGACATCGGAGGCTCCGGCAGAGACTCAGTTGTCGATAGAACCTCTGAACACCGCGATTACCTCGGGTAATTAGGCATCGGACCACAACGTGCAAACGCAAATATCCAGGTTGTATTCATCGATAAGAAACAGGATGAGTTCCCTGCGCGAGCGTGCACCCGCCGGGAAAACCAGGCGTAACCCCGGCACCGTCAAGCGGGCGATCGAGTTATTGGTCTTCGCACTGGCTGCCCCTGTCACCGGCTCACTCCTTTTTCCTCACGATCCGCTTGGACTACAAGCCGGTTTTCCATGGGCGATTGTAGGTCCGGTAATATTTGCAGCGCGTTACGGTGTTGCACATGGCGCTGTCTGTGCGGTTGTTGCAGCAGCAGCGATCTTGTTTACGGCAGCACTTTTCTACGGCAGTCTGGTAGCGGCAATTGTGCTGTCTGCAGGTATGGTTGTGCTGTCCGTGGTGGTTGGGGATGCAGGCAGTGAATGGCGCAAACGCGCCGCTCAAGCCGGTGCCGAGAATCAATATTTGCGACACCGATTGAAAGAATTCTCTAATGACTACCATGTATTGAAGGTTTCTCATGGACAGTTAGAAGAGTATATGGCGGGCCAGCGTTTGAGCCTGCGTCAGGCACTGCAACAATTAAAACCAGTACTTACCGCTGAGGAAAACGGGCTACAGGCTGGTTCCGAGTTAATGGCCGTGTTCTCGCAGTTCTGCTCTGTGCAGATTGCCGGTCTTTATGCCATGAAAAATGACAAGATTGTAGACAGTCGTGCGGTTGCGATTCACGGCAACATGGGTGAATTGCCGATGTTCGACAAAATACTTAACCTTGCGATAAAAGAACAAAAGCTGGTAAGTGTAAAGCTTGACTCTCTGGCTGAAGATAAGCATCAAAATGATTTGCTCGCAGCCGTGCCGATTGTTGATGCCGGTGGAAAGCTACACGGTGTGCTCGCCATTCGTGATATGCATTTCATGGCGTTCCAGCAAGAGAATCTGAATCTTCTGTCGTTATTGTGCGGCTATGTGGGTGACATGTTGACACGCTCGAAGGGTGCTTCAAATACGCGTGGCGCATGGTTTATGGCAGAGCTCGAAACGGCGTTACGTTTCGCAAGCACAAATAGTGTGCGCTCGTCACTTCTCTGCATTCGACTCAAGCGTTTTGATGCGGATAGACAAATATCCGACCACATCGCCAGCGGCATACGTAGTCTCGATGCGTCCTGGCAGCTACAATCCCGTGATGGTTTTCAGACTGTAGTTGTGCTGTTACCGCTGATCTCAAAGAGTCAGGCGGAAGGTTATCTACAGCGATTGATAGATTCCATCACGGCACAATTTGGTATCGACTTTGAAAAAGCAACATCCAGCTGTCGGATGCTGGAGTTGACTAAATCTGTATCGCGGGACGATTGTGTCAATTTTATCCGTGGCACAGAGCAGAGTAAAAAAGCTAAGCGTGGCAAGCGCGTTGTCGGGTCCAGGCTTTCTGCAGAAAGATCAGAGCCGCAGGAGCATGACTCCGGCGATGAGAAAGTCGCGTGACACCTGCTGACGAACCATCGTCGCTGGCAGAATCCACTGCGCGACCGGTAGCCGTGTTCGACAGAGTTAAACAATTGCCTGTCAGTGTTTTCACGGGTGGGGTACTTTTCTTATTGTGCCTTGCACTTCAGTTTCATTTGCTTGGACGCATCTTCTCGATATCCGATTCGACCATGCAGATCGCCTGGTGGTTGGCTGTGCACGTCGTTGCTTCGATCGGCACTGCTTTCTCTGTGGCATTGATCGCAGATGTGATGTTGGATAGTAGCAGCGACGATTACCACAAAGAAAAACAATCCCGATTGCATCCTGTTGCCGGTCTCGGCATTCTTACGCTGTGCACTGCGCTTGCTGTGCCAATTGTTGGTGGCCCAGGTATCGTAGTGGCGTTGTTGACCGGCATCTGGTTTGCCAACAGTCGGGAATCCGAAGATATTTACTGGCACGTAACTGACAATATCGACTTACCTTTTGTAACGCCGATCGGACGGAAGGTCGCAGCCTATGACAGTCGTGGATTTCTCGAGCAGCTTATCTATTCGGAGGATACAGATGATCTATACAAAAAGATTCTGGCTGCGTCGAATATCAAAGCATCGTTGTCGGTACCGCTTCTTAAGCAAGCTGTAGGACATCCGGATGACAAAATTCGCCTGACGGCTTATCAGACTCTCGATAGCAAAGCCACAGGATTAAATCGCGAAATTCAACGATTGGAAGTCACCGCTCGCAATCAGGAAGGGCATGACAAGGCAAATACCTGGCTGCAAATTGCCAGCAACTACTGGGAATTGCTGACGCTTGAAAAGGGCGAGGCAGTGACACGCAAGCAGTTGTTGAAAAAAGCTGCGGCTGCAGCGCGTAAAGCTATCGATATTCAACCCACGAATCGTAACGCACACTTTACGCTTGGACGTACTGCTTTGATGCAACATGAGCTGGAAACAGCCGATGATGCGTTTCAGCAGGCAGCAGCACTCGGTATGCCTTCGGAAAAAATTCTGCCGTATCTGGCTGAAGTCTCTTTTAACAAACGGGACTTTCCCAGGGTGGTCAAATATTTAAGTAATGTTGAGGACGCATTCAAAGTTTATCCGCCGCTGAGTCAAGTGGCCGGGTACTGGCAGGCGCAACAGCCTGCTCGGGGTGTTGCATCGTGAGTGCGTCTCCGCGATATAACCCGGCCGCGCAGGCGGATGTGTGTCTGTTACTGGAGGGTACTTATCCTTACGTCCGCGGTGGTGTATCGACCTGGGTTAAGCAACTGATTGAAGGTATGCCGGAGCTCACCTTCTCGATTATTTTTCTTGGCACCCGCGAACAAGAATACGAAGAACCCGCCTACGAATTGCCCGATAATCTTGTACATATCGAGATGTGTTTTCTATTAGCGCGTACAGAGGAGACAGAGAATTCTGATTCTCTGGCGGCGCGAATTCGCAATAAAGTTCGTAACTCAGCCGATTTGGCTAAACGGCGGATAAAAAAGGCGCAGTTTGCTCGTAACAGTGATCTGCACACACAACTGTCTGAAAACCAGAACCATTTGCCTGCAAACGTTGCGGAAGGTTTTGCTGAATTGCTGGCCGGTGAAGATGCTATTACTGAAGACGAGTTGCATTACAGTCAGGCTTCATGGGAAACCATTCGGGAAAAGTATGCGCAAGCACCCGGAGATCTGGATTTCAACCACTATTTCTGGAGTGTGCGAGGCATGCATACGCCACTCTTTACGTTAGGTGAAGCCGCCAGGCTTGCACCACCGGCCCGGCTTTATCACTCGGTGTCCACCGGCTACGCGGGTTTTCTTGGAGCTATGCTGCATAGCAGTAAAGGCGTGCCCTATATCATCACTGAACATGGCATTTACACCAAGGAACGTGAGCTGGATTTGGCGCAGGTTGAATGGATTCCGGAGGAGCTGGATCCGTTCAAGGTGGGTTTAAACGAAGAAATGGGTTACCTGCGCAGCGTCTGGATTCAATTTTTCAAGTCTCTGGGTAGCATGGCCTATAGCGCAGCATCTGAAATTTACACGTTGTATGACGGTAACAGACGACGGCAGATTGTTGATGGTTGTCCACCGGAAAAGCTAACCATCATTCCAAACGGCGTCAATATTGAAGCCTTCAAGAAGGTGCGTCGTGCAGACGATGCACCGGTACCGCCTGTACTCGGACTCATTGGTCGCGTTGTCCCGATAAAAGACATCAAAACGTTTATACGTGCGATGGGCGTCATAAAAGAAACCATACCGGACGTAGAAGGTTGGCTGATCGGGCCGCAGGATGAAGATGAAGATTATTTTGAAGAATGTAAACTGCTGGTTGAGAGTCTGGATCTTACTGACACGGTGAAATTCCTCGGCTTTCAAAAACCTGCTGAAATGTTTCCACAACTGGGCTTGAATGTACTGACCTCTGTGTCAGAGGGGCAACCATTGACAACGCTGGAAGGTTACGCGGCAGGTATACCGGCGTTAACAACTGATGTCGGCAGTTGCAGCGAATTGATCTATGGCGTCAGCGAAGAAGATCGTGCGCTGGGTGCATCAGGTGAGATTGTATCCATATCCAATCCCACTCAATTTGCCGAAGCTGCGTTGCAATTGCTCACCGATCGAAACAAGTGGTGCGCTGCTCGTGATGCGGCCATTAAACGGGTTGAAGCGTTTTACAGCGACAAAGACATGATCGATCGCTATCGGTCGATATATGTACGGCACACAGGTCAACAGCGAGACGCTGCTGACACCTCTGTCCGTAAAGCATCGTGATCATGGTCGTAAACTGCAAGAATCCTGAGTAATCAAGAACCATGGCTGGCATTGGCTTTGAACTACGAAAATACCTGAATGACGATTCTTTTACAGGATCGTTAAAAGCCTACGGATTTGCCGGTTTGATTAGTGCCGGTCCCTGGGTATTGTCGATCGTTGGTGTCATGCTGATTGGCATTGTTGCAGTGTCACAAAAGATTGGTGGTCATGAAATTCGGCAGTTCACCACATCAGTGACCTGGATTATGGGTTCATCGCTGATACTGACGGGTTTGTTTCAATTGCTATTTACCCGATTCATTGCTGACAAACTCTACAATGACCGTGAAGACGATGTGAACCCCAATCTGTTCGGTGCATTGCTGGTCACGACTGTTGTCTCGCTGGCGTTTGCGTTGATGTGCAAGTTTTTTCTTTTTAACGAGTCGTTCTTCTACGAATTGTTAATGGTGGCAAACTTTGTTGTGCTGTCGAATGTGTGGATCGTTGTTATATTCGTAGCAGGGCTTAAGCAGTTCAAGCTGATACTGGTTGCTTTTGCTGTCGGTTATTTTCTGACGTTTCTGTTTTCAGTGTTGTTGATTCCACACGGATTGAATGGTTTGCTCTTCGGTGTGTTGGCAGGTCATGCAGTTTTGCTTTTTCTGATGTTGGGTGTTTGTGTGCCGGAGTATCGCGTCAAGCGAACATTGGCGCTGGATTTTTTTGATCGACGCCAGATTTTTCCGATACTTATTTTTATCGGGTTTTTCTACAATCTCGGTATATGGGTCGATAAGCTACTGTTCTGGCTGACACCTGGTACATCGGAGTCAATTATCGGCCCTCTGCGCACATCGACCATTTACGATCTGCCGATCTTTTTGGCTTACCTGAGTATCATCCCGGGTATGGCAGTTTTCCTGTTGCGAATCGAAACAGATTTCGCCGAAGCTTATGAGGGGTTTTTCAAAGCCGTGCGTGGTAACGCAAGTCTTCTGGAAATTGAAAAACTTGGTAATGAAATGGTGGTCGCGGTACGTGAAGGAATCTATCAGATTCTTCGTGTCCAGGGTGTCACTGTTTTGATTCTGTATTTACTCGGGCCGACTATCATTCAGTGGCTGGGTATTTCTCCGCGTTATGTTCATCTCTATTACATCGACTTGATTGGTGTGGCAGCGCAGGTATTGATGCTGGCTGTACTAAATGTCCTTTTTTATCTTGATCGGCTGAAAGATGCACTGTTGTTAACGCTTACGTTATTGGTGTCGAACACGTTATTAACGGCGTTGACTCTGAAAGCAGGGCCGGACTTCTATGGCTACGGTTTCGGTGTATCAATGGCTTTAACAGCCTTTGTTGGCATTATTCGTCTGTCATCCGTAATGGACGGTATTGAATATCAGACATTCATGGCTGATCGACGTAGAAAAAACAGCGGCGTATCAGTTTCAGATGAGACTGTTGTCGCTGGTAGTCAGGCCTGATCCATAGTTCATCGAATTTATTTGTAACTTCTCTCTAGACTTCTCTGTGCTTTCACTGTCTGTGTGCGTAACAGACTGTGCACGTGATTTCCTCACATTGGCGTAGCTCGGCGCTGGAATGCAATCTGCATTCTAGACATTCATATGATGCTTACTAGTACAGCACCCGTCAGATCGTAGCCAGCTGCAATTAAGTACAAACCACATGAAAGCTATAGTGCATGTAATTTGCCGTGTACCGTTGATTTTTGGCTTACTCCTTTTGTTTGCAGGATGCTCTGTGTCCGGACCTTCTTTGGTTGCCGGTGGCGGAGCATCTGCAGCGCACGGACAGGCACTGATCGGTGTCCTGCCACTACAGTCCGATTTCGTAGATGTTGTTGCTGAGCGCACACTCGCGTTGCAGCTTGAAACCAGTTTGCGGAATGCGGGTTTTACGCCGGTGCTGGCAGCAACACGTGATCCCCGCGAGCGTCAACTTGAAGTTTTTCGGCAACAGGGTGTAACGCAGTACCTAAGCGGTGAGATCATCCGTTGGCGATCCGGAAATATCAATGGTGCCCGCCCACGAGTTTCCGTCGCGCTTAGCGTGCACGCCACTCAACAGACTGAAGCCCTGTGGACAGGTAAAGAATCAGTTGTAGGGTCTTTCGGTGGCGCAGTTTCCGCAACGGCGAACAAGGTAGTTACACGTCTGGTCCAGAGACTACCGGTAAAACACTTACTTGCTGCAGGGCAGTCCGATCAATACGAACCTCAGCTTCAGGCAGCACTGGCCGGTGAACATCGGATAGATGAGAAAGATTCGGGTTATCAATTCCTGAAAACCAGTGCAGCGCGTAAAGAGCTTGTCGGACCGATGGTGGGTCGCAGTGTTGCAGTGTATTACGGGGACAAACCGCCGGTCGATCAGCTTTCTCAATTTGATCGACTCATACTCGAAGCTGATGCGATCAATGAAGAAGAACTGTCGCAGTTGACAGCCAATGGTGCAACACCCTATGCCTATCTCAGCGTCGGTGAAGTCGGCCCTCATCGTCGATTTGCCAATCGTATACCCGCTGAGTGGATACTGGGTAGCAATAATACGTGGGGAAGTAAAGTCCTGGATCTATCTAATCCAGCGTGGCGAAAATTTCTGCTTGAACGTGTTGATGTATTGCAACGTGCCGGTTACAAAGGCCTGTTTCTCGACACGATGGACAGCTATCAGCTGTACGCAAAACAACCTGAAGAGCGGGTTCGTCAGGAAGCCGGACTGGTGACGCTTCTGCAAGCGATCAAACAGCAATATCCGGATCTCAAGTTAATCAGTAATCGCGGTTTCGAGATACTCGATCAGGCTGCGCAATATCTTGAGGCGGTGGCAGCTGAGTCCTTGTATGCCTCATGGGACAATAACAAAAAGATCTATACAGAGGTTGATGACACGGATCGACAGTGGCTGCTTGGTCACTTGAACAAAGCCAAAGATACGTATGGCCTTGACGTTATTGTTATCGACTATGTGCCGCCTTCGAGGCGCAAGGAAGCCAAAGCTGTCGCGAAAGTTATTGCCGCGCACGGTTTTGTTCCGTGGATATCCACCCCTTCGCTTGATCATGTAGGGATCGGCTTGCTTGAATCACTGCCACGTAAAGTGATGATGCTTCATGATTCGAGTGACGGTACGACGCTCTACTTTACGTTGGTGCATACGTTGTTGGCAATGCCTTTGGAGTACATGGGGTATGTGCCTCACTACCACGACATTGCGACCGAAGGACTGCCTGATCAAAATTTGCAAGGTGCCTTCGCAGCAGTCGCCTATGCAGGGTTTTCGCCGGTGAAGCACCCCGGTTTCCAGAATTGGATGGGGGCACAGGTAGCGACTGGAATGCGGTTGATAACACTTGCTCACCCAGGTTTTTACCTGAATCAGGAATCCATTGACGCAATGGGATTGAAACACGTTGCTGAATTCGACTCGGCAACAGCGAAGGTATCGCATAAAAGCTCATCTCTGGACTTCGAAAAGCAATTGCCTTCGCGAATAGAAAACTTCTCTTACCTGGTCGCAAACTCCAGCGCTGAGAATAAGGTTCACTTGAGCTATAAGGATGCGCGTGGTCGTACGGTTGATTCGATTGTTACCGGACCCTGGGGCGGAATGATTATTTCACCTACCGGATTTTTTACTGATATTGATAACGTCGTCTACTGGCACATCAACCCGTTTGAATTTTTGAAAGAAGCATTGGGTGTTAGTGACGCGCCGATGCCGGACGTCACCACTGAAAACGGCAGGCGCCTCTTCCTGGCACATATCGATGGTGATGCGCTGCCGTCGTGGGCGGAATTTCCCGGGCGCAAGCTAGGGGCCGAGTTGATAAAAGATGACGTGCTCTCGCAATACGATCTGCCACACACGGTGTCGATTGTAGAAGGGGAAATGACTGGGTTTGAGCAATACGCTGACAGCCGTGAGCGCATGTTTAGTACAGCTCGTGAAATTTTTGCGTTACCCAATGTGGAGATCGCGACACATACTTACAGTCATCCCTTTAAATGGCAAAAGATCGCGGGTTACCCGGACAGTGGCAAGTACAACTTGAAGCTCGATGGTTATAGCTTTTCACCGGAGCGTGAAGCACAGGGCTCAAAAGAATTCATCGATAAAAATCTGGCACCTGAAGGTAAGCAAACTGATGTGTTTCTCTGGAGCGGTGATGCGTTGCCGACAGAGCGAATGCTCGCTGCAGTTGCACGAACAGGAATGGTGAATCTAAACGGGGGTAATACAACCATACGCAAAGCGATGCCAGCTCATTCACGAGTGAGTCCGATGGCACGGCCGGTTGGAGCGCAGCTACAAGTCTATGCACCCATCATGAATGAAAACGTGTATACCAATGACTGGACGGGTCCATTCGATGGTTTCAGGCATGTTATTGAAACTTTTGAAATGACTGATAAGCCATTTCGACTTAAACCAATCAATATTTATTATCACTTCTATATCGGTACTAAGCTCGCGGGTTTGCGTTCTTTAAAAGAAGTGTATGACTGGACACTGACTCAGCCAATTCATCCCGTTTATGTTAGTGAATACGCGGTCAAGGTTCCGGATTTTCGCAAAGCGACTTTGGGACGTTATCTTGACGGCACATGGAAACTCAGTGATCTTGGCAATATTCGGTCTCTTCGAATCATCGGCTCAAATAAAAGACCTGATATGACAACTGCGGAAGGCGTTGTCGGTGCTACGGAGCTCCATGATGGTGTTTACCTGCACACCAACGGGTCAAATGTTGTCACGTTTCAAACAACCGAAGGCGATATCAGTCAACCACACCTGGTTGCTGCCAATGGTCGTGTGTTGAACTGGCGTCGCGAGGGCAACTCGGTTGAATTCAGAATCAAGGGGCATGTTCCCGTTCAGATAGAACTGGGTGGGGTTGCAGCGCGTGCTTGTGGTATCCAGAAATCTGTAGCCGGCATCAGCCGTAAAATTACGGCCAGCGGCACTGCAGTCTATAACTTCCAATCAAGAGATACCGGCAATGTCAGACTTAACTGCCAGACGTGAACGACTGGTCAATCCGTTCAGTCTGTTACTGATTGGCCTGGTCTTTATCATCGCTTTTGTTCTTTTGTTACCCGGCAAAAGCAAATTTATTGATATCGGTAAAATAAGTCGAAAAGATTCGGGTAGTGATAACTCGCAAACAGTTGTAGACGACCTTGACTTTGCTTATCTGAAAGCTCGCTCTGCATCGGGTGAAGTCTCGAATAGCGAGATGCACAGTGCGATCAATAAATTGCTCGACGCAGGTGACACCAACCGTCTTGAAGATTTTCTCAAAGAATTTCCCAATGTCGAGCTAACGCGCGCGCAACGGCTGAGACGTGACTATGCAAAAGCTGTTACCGACTTCGCTGATGCCGGCAATGCTGACCCGACAAGTGAATCCGGTCAACGGCTTCGTAGCGTCCTCGAAAACGCTTTATCTGAACCTGAGCTTCACACGACGGCATTCGCTCGGCGTTCAATTGAATCTTCGAAGAGCCTGGTCAATTACAATCTTGTTGCTGAATGGTATGACATCGCGCTCGGCCGTGGTGAGAACATCGGCAGTAAAACGCCTGTTGCGCTGAATGTTGCCGACGAACGAGAGCTGCTTGTTGATTGCGGTAAATATTTCGGTGCCCACGCCCGACACTATCGGGCAATCGATTGTTTGAGCGATGCGCTATTGGTATCAGCCGACGCTGACGAGCATTTCCAGATCAATCTGCTGGCTTTGCCATCAGCTCACGCGATTGACAATCCTGCTGAGTTGGATGCTGTAGTCACTGCTGTGTTGCATCACAAGCCGAAAACTTCTGAACAATTGGAAGAGACAGCAGATTCGTTGCTTGCTATAGGCCGGCCTGATCTTGCTTACCCCATGTTTGCCGAACTTGCGTCGCAGGATACAACTAACAGTGCAGACTGGTTGTACAAAGCAGCACGCTGGGCTGAAGCTTCGTCTGAACCGGACAAAGCGGCTGAATATATACAAACCGTGATGGATCAGGGTTTGTCCAGCGATAGCGTACGTGACGAAAAAAAGCTCAATGAGCTGTGGATTGCCGCAGGTGAGAACGAACGAGCACTTGAGCAGATTTTCACTCGCCTCGATGTGCATCCGAATGACACTGCAACTCTGCGAAAGGGTGTGACACTGGCACGTGGGCTTAACCTGACTGCGCAAGCAGGAATCTGGAATGCGAAGTTGCTGGAGCAGAACCCGGACGATGTTGAAGCGATCAACACGCAGGTCACGCTGGCCTTAGCTGCCGGCAACCTCCCGGAAGCTGAGCGCTGGGCGAATGTCGCCACTGTACTCGAACCTGAAGATATTACCGCCCGGCGTCAATTGGCTCAGGTAACAGAATGGAACGGCCGCGCGGATGAAGCGTTGCAACACTGGCAGTGGGTAGCCCGTAAGTCAGCCGATGCTGGCGCTTATGGCAACCTGGTGCGACTGGGAAAAATGGTATACGAGACAGAGGTGGCAGCTGATGCCGCACTGACTCTTGCGCGTATGGAAACGCAGAACGAAGAATCAGTTGAGCAACTCATCGAATTTCAGGAAGCCACCGGCCAGCCCGGCAAAGCGGTTGCCGCTGTACGTGATTTGATAAAACGTCAGGGAGCGACTCCGTTTCTGTTGTCTCGTCTCGCGCGTTTGCATATGCATCATTCGCAATACACGGATGCATTGGCTGCGTGGGATGCTTACGAAGCGCAATTCAAACCAACGACTGAGTCGCGTCTGGCGCGTACTGAATTGAACTGGCGTTTAGGCCAACCGGAGAAAGCGTTTGAGGTTGCCCGACAGTTCGATGAAACGACAGAGTTCGATGATGCCAAAGACTATCAAATAAGACTGCTTTCAGAGTTAGCATGGCGCTATGACGAACCCGCGTTGGGTGCTGCCTTAGAGCCTGCATTGGCAAGACTGGAAGATCCGTCAGCAGCGTCGCTTCACCATCGGCGCAAACTCAGTGACGCGATCGATGCAAAAGATTTCGAAACCGCTTTCGAATTGGCTGACCGGGGGTGGATTGATGGTGGTGATATCAGCTACGGACTGACTGCGTTGGACATGGCGGTAAAAGTAGACGACCGAGCTGCGATAGACCGCTACACGATTAACACGCCTGCGAATTCGCGTTTACGACAGGAAGCTCGCTACTGGGCCCTGCTGGCATCGAGTCACATTCGTAACGGTGAACTTGATGCTGCTGATGACGCTTATGCAAAAGCCCTGGCGATAGAGCCGCGTAATCCACAAATTGTCAGCGGATTTTTATGGCAACAAATAGGTAGTGTTGATGACACAAAATTATTGAATTTACTTGAGCGTTACACCTCGTTAGCAGAAACTGAAGCCGCGCTGTGGTCCGCCTATGCTTTGGGTTACCTGCGAGTTGGAGATGCTAATACGAGTCTGCGTTGGTTCAGTAAGCTGGTTGACACTTTGGAATCTGATTATTCCCTGATGCTGACCTTTGCCGATGCACTTGAAGGCGCAGGCCAGGTGGACAAAGCATTCAAGGTTCGTCAGTTCGCAGTCGCTAAACTGCGACCGATTTTGCTCGCCGCCTCGCATGACGACAAGATAGCAAGCTTGCGTCAGTACGCAACGCTGGTGACACGCTACGCGGGTGCGGATGCCGGTGAACAATGGACGCAGTATCTGGTGTCGAGTGATGCGCCACTTGATCCGGTGGATAAATACTGGCGCGAAGATGTAGGCATTGCGTGGCTAATGTCGACACAACGACATGAACATGCACGGGTAATTATGGCGCGACTGCATGAAGATCGTATCAAGCAGCCGGCCTGGCAAACACTTGCGCTTGCCTTGCATGATAAAGATCATGATGCGCTACGCACCGTACTTGCCAGTGGTCAACATGTTTCAGTTGGAAATCGCATTCTAGCCCTCGCAACACTGGGTAAAGATCGTCGCGCATTGCGTTTGTCAGAGCAAACGCTACGATCGCCGGCCGCGTTGTCGGATCGGCGTATCGCAGAACAGCAATATGTGTATTTACGAGGCTTGTATCCGGGTTACACCGGTGCTGTAGCAGAAACGAATCGCAGCAGCTCGCTGACTACCCGGCGCACTGGCTTGCAACTGCGGCACTCATTTAGTGGTTCAAGTGCCGGTGTGGGTGTTGAAATCGCACGTGCCAGTCTCAGCTCTGACCGGTTTGATGTTGACAATATTGCTCAGCGTGACGAGTTGATACTGACTCTGAGTTTCGGTGGTAGTCGCTCCGGTGGTCAGTTGAGCGCAGGCATTGTCAATGCTAACGATACGGACGTTTCCTACACGCGCGGTCGTTACTTCAGAAACAATCATGACGGTTCACGCAGCATTGCCGCTGAATTCGGTTTTAACGAACCGGCTAATCAATCACCTGCGTTACAGGTTGCTGCGCTGCAGAACCGCACTGCGCTCGAGTATCAAGCCAGTTTTGGCACCAGCGAATACATTCGTTTGCGAGCGGATGCGAATGAATTATTCACGCGAGTCGAAGAGGCCCGCATCGCCAGGGGTTTATCGCTCAGGGGTGAGGTAGGTACGCGTGGCAGTTTCGGCAGTAACATCTGGTCGTCAAGTGTTGCGCTGGCTAGCAGCCGTTATGATCGCGAAGATCAATTGCCTGATGAATTGCAGTTGGCGCCGGACAGTAGTTTTGACAATATACTTGCTGAGCGATTTACATCACTGGGCTGGAGTACCTCGTTGGCTCGAGGCGGTATTAACAGTGAGTATCCGCAAGTGTCTTCGCCGCGTTATTACATCAACAGTACCCTCGGTTACTCCTGGCCTGAAAACGCCTTTGGTGTGCAGCTTGAAGGCGGGATTGGTTTTCGCGTGCTCGGTGGTGACGAGTTAAGCTTAGCATTATCACATGACACACTCGCCAGTGAGCTGGTCGGCGGTAATGCCAACTCAACCGGAGTCAGCGTCAACTACCGTTATCATTTCGGTCGCTAACTGCATCACAGATCGCCCGGTCGTGGATGTACTGCCGGGCGCAGCCCCTTCATTTCCACTGAAATAGCACTTAGTCGCGGCACGCTTGCCCGTTCGTTGGGTTGCTTTGCCTTGACTTGATTTGTGCTCCACCTTTGCTCGCACTGTTTTCATTCGCGAGCAGCTCCTTTGAACGATTGTCACCCTTTACGCACATGTTTAGTGCGCTCGCCAGGGCACGCCGCACCAATCTAGATCATTTTGCGCAACCGTCAGTAGATATTTCTCACTAAGTCATTGAAATATAATGAATTATAGTGAAGGCATGGTTACTGCGCTGTTGATTCTCGAAATCAAAATCCATGTGGAGCTTTCAAGTCGAGAATGTTTATGAAACTGATA
The DNA here is from genome assembly GCA_937951345.1 of uncultured Granulosicoccaceae bacterium. GTDB lineage: Bacteria > Pseudomonadota > Gammaproteobacteria > Granulosicoccales > Granulosicoccaceae > CALFCE01. Next base: position 80,612 of record CALFCF010000004.1, on the reverse strand, counting down.
ACCGCGATCATCAAACCGTTCAAATTGGAGGAAGTGCGCGAAGCACTATCAGCCATAGGGGTGCAGGGTATTACCGTCACCGAGGTCAAAGGCTTCGGTCGACAGAAAGGTCATACCGAGCTGTACCGGGGGGCTGAGTATGTCGTCGACTTTCTTCCCAAAACCAAAATAGAAATCGGTGTGGAGGATGGTCAGCTTGATCGCGTAGTTGAAGTACTGATCCAGAGTGCCCAGACCGGCAAGATCGGTGATGGAAAAATTTTTGTCACTGAATTAATCAATGCTGTTCGTATCCGCACCGCTGAAAGCGGCGCAGCAGCCCTTTAATAGCCGGAGACGAAACGATGGAAGATCTATTACAACTCAGTTACGCGCTTGATACGTTTTACTTTTTGATGTCAGGTGTGCTCGTTATGTGGATGGCCGCCGGATTCTCCATGCTGGAAGCCGGTATGGTCAGGGCCAAAAACACGGCTGAAATTCTGACTAAAAACATCAGTCTGTTTGCGATTGCCTGCATCATGTACATGCTGGTCGGTTACAACATTATGTATCCGGGTGAGAGTGTCAGTGAACTCTGGCCGGGTATCTCGTTTCTAATTGGTGGCGATAACGACGTTGCTGCTGTGACTGCCGGTGGTGATGACGCGCCGTACTACTCCGGCATGTCAGACTTCTTTTTTCAGGTGGTATTTGTTGCCACTGCGATGTCGATTGTCTCGGGTGCAGTAGCTGAACGCATGAAATTGTGGGCGTTTCTGCTGTTCGCTGTAGTTTTCACAGCGTTTATCTACCCGCTACAAGGCTTTTGGAAATGGGGTGGTGGTTTCCTCGATGTTCGTGGTTTTTCTGACTTTGCCGGTAGTGGTGTTGTACACATGTGTGGTGCAGCCGCTGCGCTTGCAGGTGTACTTCTGCTCGGCTCAAGAAAAGGCAAATATGGTCCCGATGGTTCTGTTCGACCAATGCCGGGCGCGAACATGCCGCTTGCAACGCTGGGTGCGTTTATTCTCTGGATGGGTTGGTTCGGGTTTAACGGCGGTTCAGAGCTGAAAGTCTCCAACGTCGAGGAAGCCAATGCGGTTGCTTTGATCTTTGTAAATACCAATCTGGCAGCAGCCGGTGGTGTAGTCGCAGCACTTTTAACTGTACGGCTGTTGTGGGGTAAGGCGGACTTGACGATGGCAATCAATGGTGCGCTGGCAGGGCTGGTTACTATCACGGCAGAGCCCCTGACACCAACACCGTTGCAGGCAACCGGTTTTGGTGCGCTCGGCGGGATATTGGTTGTGTTTTCGATCATCGCACTTGATCGCATCCGTATTGATGATCCGGTCGGCGCAATTTCAGTCCACGGTGTGGTCGGTATTCTCGGCTTGTTGCTAGTGCCGGTCACAAACGGCGATGCAAATTTTCAGGCGCAGCTGATCGGTATCGGTGTCATCTTTGCCTGGACGTTTTTTGCTTCGGTCTTTGTATGGGCGTTGCTCAAGGGCATTATGGGTATACGCGTCAGCGAAGAAGAAGAGTACAACGGCGTCGATGTGGCCGAATGTGGTCTCGAAGCCTATCCGGAATTTACATCCTCGGGTTCCGGTTCCTAGTTTTTCTTCTGTTCCTCCTCCGGCTCCGATGCCCGTCTTGAACCTGCCGGGCGTCATTAAAGGGGTCTTTTTCGGTGGATTCGGGCTACAATTCTTTGTAGTGTCGAATCCACCTATTTTCAATGAATCTGTTTGACGAGTTACGTGCACGAGGCCTCGTGCAAGACATCATGCCCGGTACCGAGGAACTGTTCGAAAAGGAACAGGTGACCGCCTATATCGGCTTTGATCCAACCGCTGACTCACTGCATGTGGGTAATCTCGGTTCGCTGATGTTGCTCGTCTATCTGCAAAAACACGGTCATAAGCCTGTGGCACTGATTGGAGGTGCGACGGGTATGATCGGTGATCCATCGGGCAAAAGCGCTGAACGCAATCTGCTTGATGAGGAAACGCTGAAACACAATATGGCGGGTGTCCTCGCGCAATTTAAAAAGCTGCTGGACTTCGATACGCCTGACAACCCTGCAACAATCCTGAACAATTACGATTGGTTCAAAGATTTCCGCATGCTGGATTTTCTGCGTCAGGTTGGCAAGCACCTGACAGTTAATTATATGCTGGCCAAAGACTCGGTAAAAAACCGGATTGAAACCGGTATTTCATTTACCGAGTTTTCCTACCAGCTGATACAGGGTTATGACTTTTATCATCAGTATAAAAACCACGGTGTGAAAGTGCAGATGGGTGGATCTGATCAGTGGGGCAACATTACCGCTGGTGCCGAGCTGATTCGACGTATGGAAGGCGGTGAGGCGTTTGCGTTTACCTGCCCCTTAATTACCAAAGCGGATGGCAGCAAATTCGGCAAAAGTGAATCCGGGAATATCTGGCTGGACGCTGCGAAAACCAGCCCCTACAAGTTTTATCAATTCTGGCTGAACGCGTCTGATGAAGACGCCGGCATGTTGATCAAGCGTTTTACACTGTTACCGCTTGATGACATTGACAGGTTGATCGCGCAACATGCTGACGCACCGCACGAGCGTTTGCTGCAAAAAACTCTGGCTCGTGAAGTCACAGTCGCTGTCCACGGTGAGGCAGCCTGGGAGCATGCAGTGAATGCGTCGGCGATTCTGTTTAAAGGTACCCGCGAACAGTTAATGGCACTCGATAAACAGTCTCTGCTGGAAGTACTCGAAGGGGTGCCCACGCACGAGCTACAGCGTGAATCCCACGGTCAGACGCTGGATGTTGTTTCCTTTTTATCGACTGAAACCGGCATCCTTGCGTCGAAAAGTGAAGCGACGCGTGCGTTGAAGCAAAACAGTATCAGTATCAATAACGAAAAGGTGGGTTTGGATAAGGAAATCACCGGTGCCGACTTGTTGAATGATGAGTTTATCCTGGTGCAGAAGGGCAAAAAGAACAAATATCTCGTCATCGCGGTTTAGTGCTCAGTGCTTTTTTTTTAGCACCCGATTCACCGTGCGATGGCAGGTAAATCTGATTTTGCGAACCCATTACGCGAATTATAGTGCTTGAAATGTGATGGCTCGTTAACAATAGGCACTGCCCGTGCAATTACTGGACTACAATCGAGACGATTGCATCGTGGCATGATGGCCGCGAGTAACAAATTCTTGGGGAGTCGCGCCGCGCAGGATTCGCTTTTTGTGAGCGTTATGCGCCAAAAGCGATGCACCCGAGTTCGACAGCCCGATGGGTAAAGTAACGACAAGCTGCGGCTGCAGCATTGACAGGACAAATAGGTGACATATGAGATTACGCCTTAATTCAGGATCCGCTTTGCGTCTGCTGGTAGTTCCGGCATTCGCTCTGGCACTGACGGCTTGCGGTGGCGGGTCCGGTGGTGTTGAAGATGAAATTGACCCGGTGATCGACGATCCGTTGGGAGATGTTGATCTTGACGGTATTCCTAATGAATCGGATGTCGACCTTACTGGCGGATTGGATACAAATTTCGATGGCGTAGATGATGCGTTCCAGAGCTTCGGTGACCTGGACACTGATGCGGATGGCATAACCGACGACATAGACGTTGATCAAACCGGCGGTGTAGATGAAAACTTTAACGGTATTGATGATGCGTTTGAGCAGACTGATCCGATTGGCGGAGGGCCGGGTGGCCAGGTTTGTGACGGTTCGACCAACGGCAGTACGGATACCAATTCATCCGATGCTGACTGGGGTAACAACTGCCAGCTGTTTGTCGGTGGCTCACACGCTCAAAGCAGCTATACGCGCGGCGTACAGAATTTGCTCGATTGTCTCGGACATCCTTTAACGGCGGATGCGGATTTTGGCCCGTTGACCGAGTCGGCTGTAATTGCCTTTCAGGAAGAAAATGGTTTGACGCCGGACGGCATAGTTGGCCCCGGAACCTGGGGTGCGCTTCAGGATACCCTCGAGCCGCTGCAATTTGATGCCAACTTTAACGCGTTTTTTGTCGGTCCCTATGATCCGGACCGGGATGGCATAGATAATCGCACACCCGGTTGTGACGGGGGGCAAAGTCTGTTCTACCAGAACATTGCTGATGGTAGCTGGCAGCTTGAAGAAAGCCCGTTTGACGGCATTCCTAACTTCGGCCCGTTCTCAACCGGCTTCTAGTTCGGGGAATCGTAAACTGAGAAGGCCTGTTCGGGTCTTCTCTGCTAAATCAGGTAAGTGGTGACAATACCACTTACCTGATAATTGTCTGATATCGGCTTGGCTGTGATGTAGTCTGTTAAGTAAGCATTCAGGTAAGCACTTCAAAATCTTCCTGCGGATGGGTGTCCCGTTTATCTCTTCAACCTTGCATTTGTTGCAGAGCTGTAAACATTGTATCCATTTGCAACAAACACTGTCCAAGCATCTGCATACGACAGGTCGCATCCGTTATCATCAGACGCAGTCGCAGCACCCTTTCCACCTTTTCTGATCGGGAGGACATTTGGCCCATGTGGCGTAATCTGCTTGCCGCTCTGTTTGCATTCGTCACGCTTGCCGCGGTGTTTCTTTACTTGCGAGATCCTTACTCGGATGCACCATCCGCTACGCAACGCGCTCAGTCGGACACGGGTGATCAATCTATCGCAAGCCAAAGGCAGACTTCTGCATCACCGGACTCCTCAATTGCAGGCGCTCCGTCGGGCGAAGACAATCCTTTTTCGACGCTCGATGAGCAATCGTCCAACGCAACTACGCAAAACGACATCATTAACCAGTATGCAGATAATGCAGAGGCGCCTGATAGCGGGGCGACGGACCCTGATCCGGTCGATGATTCGCAATCGCAGAACGCAGACTTATCGCTCGGCGGAATTCCTGTTGCCGAGCTTGGAATAGCAAACTGGCAGTCGGATGCGCAGTTCGATGCGCTGATAGCAGAACTTGATGCCAACCCGGCGTTACTCGACGCCGTGCTTGAACAATACCGCAATACAACAGACCCCGGTCAGCTTGCACGATTGACGCAATTGCTCAGCCGCTTTGATAGCAGCGTGGTCGCTGCAGTCGCTGAGGATATAGCTCGAACCGGTTCAACCGAGAACAGGTTGGCTGCAATCAATCTGTTACGCGAAGTGCAGAGCAGCAACCCGGGTGTGCGCGATACCTTGCTTGACATTATTGAGGACGAAGCGGATTCAAAAGTATTAACCCGCGCATTGGGTGCGTTTGGCAGTCAGTCAACAGCCACCAGCGCGCAGCGTCAGCAACTCCTGGGTCGTGCTACGGAACTTGTCAGTCATCAGGATGCGCTAGTCCGTTCGCGCAGTTATACGGCGCTTGCCGGTTGGGCTGATTCGAGTAACTTTACGCCGCAAATTCTGGAGGGGTTGTCCGATCCGGACTCGCGTGTAAGACGCGACTTGACGTATTCACTGATCAATTATCAATACGTTGACGGACAGGTTAAGCGGGCACTGATGGGTGTAGCATCAAATGATGCTGAAATTCAACGCACCCGACGCGGTGCACTGCAGGCCTTATCTCGTATCAGTCTGACAGATGACGAGCGGGCACAGTTACGCGAGGTGTTGGCGCAGGTGAACTCAACCCGAATTGATCAGTAGATTCTGAATCAACAATCTACTGACATTAAAAATCGATAGACAATTGCAGGAGCTGTTTACCTGTCAACCAGGTGCGGACAAAGATTGCCCGTTATGATCGGCATTGAGTGACAGCAGATACGGTACAGCCTGCTTTGCCCAGCTCGTCGCATCACCGTGATTATCTGCTGCGCCACCAAAGCAGCTTTGCAGCATATCGGTATTGATCACCCCCGGATTCAATGCAACCGCCGCAATACCATCGGGAAGTTCTGCGGCCATAGCCTGAGTCATGCCCTCTATTGCCCATTTGCTGGCGCAGTACGGTGCGACTTCCGGCGACACTGAGCGTCCCCAGCCACTGCTGAAATTAACAACGACGCCTTCGCCTGCTTCAATCATCGCCGGCACAAAGCCCCGGATAGTGTGGAACACGGCTGAAATATTGACATCCATTACGGACTGAAACTCTGCCGGATCGACATCCCATAGTGCTGCATTGGTATTAATTACACCGGCGTTATTGAGTAACAAATGCGGTGCACCCGCCTGCGCGATTACATGTTTGCACCAATCGTCGATGGCCGCCTGCGAACTTAAATCGACTGAATCAAAACGATGCTGCTCTCCATAAGCCTGCTGTAGTGCCTGCATGCTTTCTGCACTGCGCGCACAGCCGGAGATCGTGTGCCCGGCCTCGATCATTGCTTCTGCCATAGCCCGGCCGAGTCCACGACTGGCGCCTGTGATGACGACGTGTTTTTGTTTTGTCTGATTCATGTTCTGTAACGGCTATTGTGTGATGGTCTCATCATAGCTTATCAGCAGGCCATGACTATGGCAGACTTGGCTCAATGACCATAGACGCTAAACAAATTATAAAAGGTACGGTATGACAACACACGGTTATGAAGAAGGGCGCCTCGATCTGCCATTCGTCGGTATATGTACTTTTGGCAAATACCCTTATGTCGCTGACTGGGATGCGATTGATGCCGATGTCGCGGTGCTTGGCGCACCTTTTGACTTCGGTTGTCAATGGCGATCCGGTGCTCGTATGGGACCGCGTGGCATCCGTGAAGCATCAACACTTTTTTCTTTCGGACATGCCGGCGCCTACGACTTTGAAGATGACATCGTTTATCTGCCGGCTGATAAAACCCGCATCGTTGACATTGGTGATGCTGACATCGTGCATACCGACACCATGAAAAGTCACGCCAATATTGAAGCGGGTGTGCGAAAAATTCTGGCAGCCGGCGCAATTCCTGTTGTGATGGGTGGGGATCATTCGATCAATATTCCGTGTATTAATGCGTTCTCTGATCAGGAGCCTGTGCATTTGGTTCAGGTTGATGCACATCTTGATTTTGTTGATGAACGGCATGGTGTGCGTTACGGACATGGCAACCCGATGCGTCGCGCTGCAGAAAAAGATTATGTCACCGGTCTCAGCCAGATCGGTATTCGCAATGTCTCCTCAACTGCACGCGACGGCTACGAAGATGCCCGACAGCGCGGTTCAGATATTTTGTCGGTACGACAATTCAGACGTCTGGGCGTTGAAGCGGTGCTCGAACGCATCCCGGCGAATGTGCGTTATTACCTGACTGTTGATATCGACGCGTTTGATCCGTCCATTGCATCCGGCACAGGTACTCCCAGTCACGGTGGTTTTTATTATTACGAAGTGCTGGAACTGATTGATGGCTTGTGTAAACGTGGCAACATCGTTGGAATGGATCTCGTCGAAGTCGCGCCTGACTACGACCCGACTACATCAACCAGTACGCTTGCTGCACAACTGATGATGAATACCATTGGTCGCATGCTGCATCACAGGTGATAGAGAAGAGTAGAAATAAATACGCAAGTATTCGGTACTTTTCAGATTAGTGAAACTAATGGCGGTTTAATCGCAATTTAAAAGGAATTAATAGCTATTGCCTCGAAAATATTTCCAGCACCTCTTTCGATGAGTAATAAAACGCACAGTTGGCCGGATGGTCATTGGCATTGGCCAGTGACGGTATCGCACTTTCACGGTGTAAGGCGTGGTGGCCTTATATACACCGGTGGTCAAGCCAGTTTGAACTCAGCAGGCCAGGTAGTAAATCCCGATGATTTATCGGCGCAAACCCGCAACGTTTATCAACATGTTGAAACCATTCTGACTGATCTGGGCGCAACGACAGACGATTTAGTAAAACTGGTTATTTATTTTGTCGGTGATGAATCCGATGAAAAGCACATGCTTGATATTCTTGCCGATCTGTTGGCTGGTGCATCAAGCCCTGTCGTGTCAACTATCTGTTTACCGGCATTGTGTTACCCGGGGATGCGCATTGAATTGGAAGGCGTTGCGATTGATCCGGACTACCGTACAGACAATAACCCCGCTTTTATACGCAGTGAAACTTTGCCTGCATTAAACAAACGATTCTCGCACGTTGTCTGTTGCAACAATCTGATATTTACAGGTGACATATCGGCATTAAAGCCTGATGGCACGCTTGCTGACAGCGGTGATCTGATTTCGCAGACTCGCAACATGATGAATAACCTTGGGTGTGCGTTAAGTCTTGCGAGTGCAAGCTTCGACCAGGTTTTAAAGTTGAATGTTTTTTATCGTGGCGATGGTACTGCCGAAAACTGGGAAACTCCCGCTGCTATCCGCGCATCCTATTTTAGCGATCCGGGTCCGGCAGCAACCGGCATTGCGCTAAGCGGTTTCGCGCAGGAAGGGTTGATGACCAAGATTGCGGTTACAGCACATGCTACAGCACATGCTACGGCACAAGTATCAGAGAAAAACGCCGAGAAACTATCGCCTGATAAATCTGCGACTGAACTGATTGAAGCAACTGAAGACAATCCGGTTGTTCGCTATTCCTGGCCTGAGGGTCATTGGAACTGGACGACCGCACTTCCTTACAAGCATGGCAATCGACATGGAAAAATCATTCATCTGGGTGGTCAGGTAGCACTGGATAAAAACGCCCGAGTACTGCATCCGAAGGATATAGTGGCTCAAACGCATGTGGCACTGGAGAATATTAAAAAAATTCTGACTGATCTTAATGCAACAATGGACGATGTTGTAAAAGTCACTACCTTTTATCAGGGAACGGCTTCTGCCGAAGCATTGCACCAGAACCTGTTGGTTCGATCCGAAGCTTTTCAGACACCCGGTCCCGCAACCAGCGGAATACCGGTGCCTTATTTGGTGTACGAGGATATGGTTATTGAAATAGAGGTGATAGCGGTAAGCGACGAGTGACTTCTTTATCTGCGAGCGCAATTTTTTAATACCACGCATCGGGCAATTCACTTTTGCGTCGCGCGACATAGTCATCCAGTGCTTCACGAACTGAAATGTCCATCGGCGGTGTCTCGTATACGTCAAGCATACGGTTCCATTTGTCAAAGGCGCGGCGGCGCATGTCCTGACTGCCTTTTTCCTCCCAGCTTTCGACGTTTTCGCTGTCACTTAATGTCGCGTCGTAAAACGCGGTCTGATAGTGGCGCATAGTGTGCGCCGACCCGAGGAAATGTCCACCGGGTTCGACTTCTTCGTAGGCATCACGCGCAAATTGATCGTCGCTGACATCAAGCCCCTGCATGATTTTCTGATAACTGCCGAGTCGGTCAGCATCCATTACCAGTTTTTCAAAACCGGTTGCCAGTCCTCCTTCGAGCCAACCTGCAGCATGTAACGTGTAGTTCGAGCCTGCCAGTACTGTTGAATGCATGGAATCTGCACTTTCATAAGCTGCCTGCGCATCTTCAATTTTCGATGCGGTTAACGAACCGCCACAACGTAAGGGCAAGCCGAGTTCTCGTGCCATTTGACCGATGGCATAGTTAGACGTAACAGGTTCCGGCATACCGAAAGTGGGTGCGCCCGATTTGAGACTCATTGAGGATAGAAAGTTGCCCATGACAAAAGGTGCGCCGGGTTTAACCAATTGTGTGAACGCGCAACAGATCATCGATTCAGCCATGGCTTGTGCAACGGCCGCCGCCGTTGATACCGGCCCCATCGCGCCAGTCAGGATGAACGGTGTAACGACCATTGCCTGACCGCGTGATGAATATACCTGAATCGCCTCACTGACAACGCGATCAACCAGTAAGGGTGAATTAGTGTTGACGTTAGCCATGATCACCACATTGTTATCCATGGTATCTGTACCGTGGAGAATTTCTGCCAGATCCACGCTGTCCTGCGCACGACTTTTTTCGGTGATTGCACCAAGATGCGGCTTATCAGTCAGTGTCATATGGGCATGAACCATATCCAGATGACGTTTGGATACCGGGATGTCGGTAGGTTCTGCGACTACTAATCCGCTGTGATGCAGGTTGGGGTGCATGGCCACCAGCTTGACCAGTTTTTCAAAGTCGTCGAATGTGGCGTAACGCCGACCGTTTTCGAGGTCACGTACAAACGGTGCACCGTATATTGGTGCAAATACTTGATTGTTTCCGCCGATGACAACGGATCGGTCCGGATTCCGGGCGAGTTGTTCAAATTCAGTCGGTGCCTGGCTGCACAATTCACGTACCCATTTAGCATCGGCAAATATTCGATCGCCATCGATTTTGGTTCCTGTTTTCTGCCAGATTGCCAAAGCTTTCGGATCGTCGCGAAATGCAATGCCGATATTCTCGAGCATCCAGTCAACCTGCTGATTGATGCGCTCAACCTGTTCTGGATCAAGCGGATCAAAATGTGGCAAATTGCGTTTGATGTACGGGGACGCACCGCTTTGCAGGTTGGTCGCCTGATGAGACTTGCGCGATCTGCGCCGGCTGCGGGTTCTATTGGTCATGTTGGTGTGATCCGGTCAAGACGTCGGCGGTGGCTGGATGTGATCGCTCTGTGAACGCATAGTAGCTAAAAATGCTTTGCGAGGTGCCGGGTCACGTAAATAATGACGACTAAAAGATTACTTCCCGTGCCATTGCGCGGGGTAAAATGAACGTCGGGGCAGGCCCGGAATCAGATAGGTTGTCATTCCAGCGACCGGCTTTCTGTGCTGAATTCGTAACAGCGTTTGTGGTTCAACAGGTAATATCTTTGGTGAATAGTCGAACTTCTAAACACGCTCAATGGATTATAGGCATCTGGACTGTGTGCAAACGGATCGGGTTGCAGAGCATAAACAAAAATAGGCTAACCGTTGATGGCACCATCAGTTTTTTTTTATTTGTACTAATCTGGAAACTAACGGTTGTCGCAGTTAGTGCAGCTGAATCGGACGGCTTTCCCGAAGCTGATCAGGACTTCAATGCCTATGTGCTGGCTGCGAAAAGGTATATCGCGCAAAATCAATTGCAGCATCGCCAACCGCTGGCGGTTGAAATAAACGCACCTTTCGAAATTACCGCCGATCCGACAGTGCCTTATCGCGGGCGTTTTCTGTTGTTCCACGGGCTTAACGATTCACCGTTCGTATGGCGTGATATGGCGCAATCACTGTCGACGCTCGGGTTTGATGTCCGCGCAGTTCTTTTACCCGGCCATGGCACAACACCTGAAGCGATGCTGGATGTGTCCTATCGGCAATGGTTATCAGCTGCACGTGATCATCTCACTAACTGGCACTCTGACGATGTAGCACTTTATGTCGGTGGGTTTTCACTGGGTGGTGTTATAGCAACTATTCTGGCTTTGGAGAATCCGCATATTGCCGGTTTGTTTTTGGTTTCACCGGCCTATCACAGCAAGCTCAATCATTTGTTGCGATGGGCGTGGTTGTACCAACAGTTCAAGCCCTGGGTTTTTGGTGGAATGATCATTGAGGACAACCCGGCGAAATACAACTCTATTCCGATTAATTCAACCACGCAGTATTTCAATACCAGCCGATACCTGAAACACCGCTGGCGGCGGCGTACGTTAGATATGCCGGTGGTTATGGTGGCTACCGCAAAAGATTCAGTGGTTGATGTTGATTACTCGCGGAATATCTATCGCAAACGTATGGTTAGCGATAACAAGCGATTCATTTTGTACACAAACGATACGTCAATCGATTTGCGTTCGACTGAGATTCATCGATTCTCCCGCCATCTTGATCTGCGTGTGCTGAATCAATCACACCTCAGTCTGATCAACCACGCAGACAATCCGTTGTTTGGTCAATCTCGCCGTATATTAGTGTGCAACGGTAATACCCCGGATATCTTTTTTGGATGCATGCGATCGGATAATCACTGGTTCGGTGCGCAACACACACCGTCACCGGACGGGACAGCTGTAGCCCGTACAACCTACAATCCGGACTATGAGTTTATCGTTGAGCAGATTGATCAGGTATTCGGAAAATAGAAATCGCTGCCTGATACTGTGCGTAACGTGGAACTCGTTACAAACACGTTTGGAACTTTCAGTTTTTCGGTCCAGGCAAGACAGGGTTGCATACAGCTTGCTGGCGAACTACTCAACAGTAATCGACTGACCTTGCGAATTTTTTACCGCCTCTGCGTGACCATCAGATAAAACTGACGGACTGGCTGATTCGGTTAAATGATTGGTGTTATCAGTGTGTGCCTCAGTTGAGCTAACAGCGCCTGCACGTAAAGTTAAATAGCTCAGATAGCCGGTAACATGTCTGACACCCCAGGGAAACTCACTGTGCTTGATGTAGTCGCACAGGAAACGCTTGTCTGCTTCATGCTGCGTCATTGTCGCGTACTTTCCGCTGTTGTTGTCGTGCACCTTGCAGACGGCTTTGTTGGCCGCTTCGTATTGTTTCGCAAACGGGACGTAGGACGGTACGGAGCAATAGTTTTCTTTGGGGAACTGCAGATCAGACCAGTCGCGTTGCTCGTTGCCACAGTGGTTGGTTGTTGTCACACAACCGGTCAATAGAAGTGTGAGAACAACAAGCATCAGGCAGCTTGTGCTCAGTCCTTTGCAAATGTTTTTGCCGTTGCAAACAGGACTTTGGTGTGAGCCGGGCGTTTTTTCTAACTTTTTACCAGCGACCATTGATAATCCGGTTTGTCTTGTCGACAACCGTTGCTCCTAGCCCATGATGGCTAATGTTTGCACAGCTAACGCGGCCGACTGGTTGCAGCATGTTGCCGGACTGTATGTGCTGCCGTTTTAGTAACATAATGCCTATATCGGCTCATCTGCAGCATCCATTTAACTATGCAAAAACTCCTTGTTACCGGCGCCAGCGGATACCTTGCACAAGCGTTAATTCCGATTGCAGCCGAAAGAGCCGAAGTGATCGGGGTTTGCCGCAATCCGCAGCAGGTGCCGGACCCCGGACAGTCGCTGCAGCTCGATATCACCCGACGCGCTGCTGTTCTTGACACCATTCTGGCTGAGAAGCCGGATGCCATTATTCACTGTGCTGCCTGTAATCCCGGTGGTGAGGAAGCGGACATGGTACGGGTTAACGAAAGCGGCACGGCTTTTATCGCAGAAGCTGCCCGTAAGCTCCGCTGCCGGCTGGTCAGTGTCTCCAGTGACACCGTATTCAATGGTGTTGATGCACCATTTGCCGATGATGCCGAAGCCAATCCGATACCAGCCAATCTGTATGCTGTCTCCAAAACCAACGGTGAACACGCGCTTACGCTGGCTTGTCCGGATGCGATCATAGTGCGTACTTCGCTGATTTATGGGACCGATGTTATTGACCGCGGTACCGCCGGATTTAAACAACGACTAGAAGCGGGTGAGTCACTGCAATTGTTCACTGATGTCATTCGGCAGCCGGTACACGACCGGACGCTGGCTACACATCTGTGCACGCTGGCTCTGGATCTGGTGAATGAGTCCGGCACCATCAACATTGCCGGTGGCGAGGCAGCTAGTCGATACAGTTTTGGTGTACGTATGCTGGAATACTGGGGTATTGACTATCAGGATCGTACACAGGCGGTACAGGGATATGGCATACCGGGTTTGCCGCTTGATCTGCGGTTACAACAGGACCGTGCTGATGCGCTCGGATTAGAAACACCGGGCATTACTGACATATTGGGAAAGCCACGATGATTTGCGAACAAAGAGGGTTTTTCCGGACAGCCGGAAAGTGGACAGTTGCAGCTTCGTTGTTCATGGTTTCGCTCGCAGTTAACAGTAGTGAGCTCAATGCTTTGCACAACTTTGTGATCGAGGCCAACAAAGATCCGGCGTCCTACGCGATTATGATACGCCATGCGCTTGCCCCCGGTACTGGTGATCCAGTGGAATTTGCCATCGGTGCCTGCGAGACACAACGCAATCTAGACGATGTCGGTCGTCAGCAGGCACGTGTAATGGGTGAGAAACTTAAGCAAGCTGGTTTATCAACAGTTGAATTTCATTCCAGCCAATGGTGTCGGTGTCTGGATACCGCTGAGTTGATGCGTGAGGCCTGGTCTGACAATGCGGTATCAGAGGTAAAGGAACTGCCGGCGATCAACTCGTTTTTTCGACGCTACGAGCGCGAAGAAGTACAAACTGCACAACTGAGACAGTGGTTGTTACAGCGCCAATCAGATTCGGCTGTTGATTCACTTGCTGTACTGGTAACACACCAGGTCAATATAACGGCTCTGACTGATGTCTTTCCGTCCTCCGGTGAAATGGTGTTGCTACGCATCAATGCTGCTGCACCGGCTAACGGTGATGTCGTCGAAGTGCTGGGTAGTATCGAAAATTAATTCAAGTCAGGGGAAAGGCATTGGCAGACTACAAACTCATTTACTTTGATATACCTGGTGGTCGTGGTGAGCCACTACGCATCGCACTGCATGCTGCTGGTATCGAGTATCAGGATGAGCGCTGGGAGTTTCCGGAATTCAATCAGCGCCGCGGTGATTTACGATTCCGCGCGGTTCCGGTACTGCAAATAGATGGTCAGATGGTCACGCAGTCCAATGCGATTGGCCGTTATGTTGCGAAACAGGCTGACCTGTATCCGGAGGATCCGCTACAGGCTTTGTATTGCGATGAGGTATGCGATGCAGTTGAAGACCTGACACATTATGTGGTTCAGACTTTCGGTTTAAAGGGTGACTCGCTACGTGTCGCCAGAGAACAGCTGGTTGAAATACGGCTAAAAACATTTCTTAGCGGTTTTGATGAGCTGTTAAGACGCGGTGGCGGAGAATTTTTCGCTGGCGGTAAGTTGTCGATAGCTGACCTTAAAATGTTTGTGCAAATCAGTAGCCTGGCATCCGGTAATCTCGAACATGTGCCGGCGGATCTGGTGGAACAAATCGCACCGTCACTGTTATCGCATCAAACCCGTGTGATGGAATCGACTGTCGTGACTGCGTACCGGGAAGCGAACCTCTGACAGCCAACGCCAACGCCAACGCCAACGCCAACGTTATTGAATCGCATCCAGAATACGCGCCCAGCTCCGAGCACCCTTGTGAAAACTGGCGACATTGTATTTTTCGTTGGGTGAATGTATCGCGTCATCATCAAGACCGAACCCCACCAGTAACGAATCCATGTTCAGAATATCTTTTATATATCCGACAACCGGTATCGAGCCGCCGCAGCCCATATAAACAGCGGGCTTCGGCCACTCATCACTTAACGCTTTCAACGATTCAGCAAAAACCGGGTCATCAATCGGCATAACCGTCGCAGCTGAACCGTCTTTGCTTTTAAAACTGGCGGTGCAGTCTTCCGGCAATCGGTCAATAACCCATTGATGTAGTGCGTCGGCTATCTTTTCCGGGTCCTGATTGCCCACCAGCCTGAAACTTAGCTTGGCTATAGCAACTGAAGGCAGCACGGTTTTGAATCCCTCGCCAGTGTAACCACCGGAAATCCCGTTGATCTCACAAGTCGGGCGTGACCAGATCTGCTCGAGCACGTTATAGCCGGGTTCGCCAGCAGGTTTCGATAAGCCGACATCACCGAGAAAGGCCGCTTCATCGAAATTCAATGACTGCCATTGCGCTTTTACAGCATCGGGTAATTCATCAACACCGTCGTAAAACCCCGGAAGCATAATTCTGCCATCATCGTCATGCAGTTCGGCGAGTATGCGTGTCAGTACCCGTATCGGGTTGATTGCCGGTCCTCCATACATACCGGAGTGCAAATCTCTCGACGGGCCGGTGATGGTTACTTCTTCGCCAACCATGCCACGCAACATGGTGGAGATGGACGGGGTTTGCGTGTCCCACATGCCGGTGTCGCAAACCAACGCCAAATCGGCATCAAGCAGTTCTTTGTTCTGCTGCATAAACGGCACCAGTGAAGGTGAGCCACTCTCTTCTTCACCTTCGAAAAACAGGGTCAGATTCGGTGGTACATGGCCGTGTATTTTTTTCCATGCACGACAGGCTTCGACAAACGTCATCAGCTGACCTTTATCATCTGCCGAGCCGCGACCGCGGATGACATCGTGACCGTTTTGTTGTTCTATTACCGGGTCAAACGGATCGCGTGCCCAGAGTTCAAGCGGGTCGACCGGTTGTACGTCATAGTGGCCATAGAACAGTAATCTCTTGCCATCGTCTGATTGATTCGGGCTTTTCGCTACCACCATCGGATGCCCCGGTGTGTCGTGGCGTTTGGCTTCGAATCCGATATCGGAAAGCTCACTGGTTAACCAGTTGGCGGCGTCAAGACACTGTTGCGCATAGGCCGGATCGGTTGAAATACTTTGCAGCCGCAGAAATCCTTTCAATCGATCGAGTGCAGCGTCCAGATCGTTATCGAGTGCATCAAGCACATTGTCGAGTCCAGGCATGATTACTGGTGTACCCTGAAGGTTTGATTGGCGGTCGCCGCAGTATATCGCTATCGCTATACTGCCGCTTCACAATCTGTTGCAGTTTTTGCCTTTAAATCGCTGCTTTGACACAATAGATACACAGAGTCTGCCGGCCACATTCCGTGGTCTGCGTATTGAGGAATTAAACATGAGTCTTGTAGGAACACTGGGAAAGATTGCTGTAGGTGTTGTTGCTGCGAAAGCGGCCAGCAGTATGATAAGAGGACGAGCCGGCGGTGGTGCTGGTGGCGGTCTCGGCGGCATGTTGGGTAATGCGCTGGGGCAGGGCCAGCAGGGCGGCGGACTTGCCGGTGGATTGGGTGGCCTCCTCGGTGGCAATCAGCAGGGCGGTGGTGTTGGTGGCGCACTGGGTGGTTTGCTGGGTGGTGCGCAACAAGGTGGCGGCGGTCTCGGCGGCATGCTCGGTAGTGCACTGGGGCAGGGACAACAAGGCCAGCAAGGTGGCGGCGGCGGTCTCGGCGGTTTGCTCGGCGGCGACACGCAGCAAGGTGGTAGCGGTGGTCTCGGTGGATTGTTGGACAGTCTCGGTGGTGGTGCCGGCGCTGGTGGCGGTGGTTCCCTGGGCGGCATGCTAAATGCGCAACTCACCGGAGAACCGGAGCCTGAGCCACAGGCCGGACAGGAAGAAGAGGCTAAAATCCTGATTCGCGCGATGCTGAATTCCGCCAAGAGTGATGGCAACTTCGATGCCGCTGAGCAGGAAAAAATCCTCAAGCAGGTAGGCGACATGACGCAGGAAGATGCTGACTTCATTAACGATGAGCTATCGCAGCCGCTCGATGTTCAGGGTTTCATTGCCAGCGTACCTGCCGGTATGCAACAACAGGTGTACCTGATGTCGTTGCTGGCTATTGATCTGGACTCGCAGGAAGAAGCACAGTATCTCGATCAGCTGGTTAAAGGCTTTGGTATGTCAGAACCGGATGCCGACGCGATCCACGCCAAGCTGGGTGTGCCAAAGCTTTACAGCTAAGCACTGTTAAATCTGCCACGTATTTGATAATAAGCTGCGTAACAACAGGTTTACATTTCGAAGTGTGGCTGGGCTTCAAGGTGCTATGACTTGAGCGGCCCGAAAATTTAACGCCAGGTACCCAGTGGTGCCTGGCGTTTTATTTTGTTGTTATCTGATTAAAATAACTGGCAGTATTTTTTGATCTGACGATCTAATGTTCGAGTTCGATTCGTGAACCCACCTTGTTATCCTGGAGACAGATTCTGAGCGCTATCAGATTAACGCTTCTAGGTACGGGTTCGTCCGGCGGTGTGCCCAGAATCGGCAATGACTGGGGGCAGTGTGATCCGAATGAGCCACGTAATCGCCGGCGCCGTTGTTCGTTGCTGATCGAATCAGGTGCACCTGACGCTATCGCCAATGGGTTGCGCGATCAATTGACAACCGTGTTGGTCGACTGTGGTCCGGATATGCGAGCGCAACTACTCGATGCGTCTGTCGGATACCTCGATGGCGTTGTCGTCACTCATGCACACGCCGACCATATTCTGGGCATTGATGATCTTCGGCAATTGTGGATAAAGTGGCAGCGTCGTGTTGATGTTTATCTGGATCATTCAACGCTTGAACGCCTGTCGCGCGGATTCGGCTATTGTTTTGAGCAAGCCCCGGAAAGTAGTTACCCGGCGTTTTGTAACGCCTGTTTAATCAATTCCGCGCGATCCTTTGAAGTTGAAGGTGCTGGCGGTGTAGTGACGCTGACGCCGATACAGGTTGAACACGGTGATATTCATGCGCTGGGTCTGCGTATTGGAGATGCAGTCTATCTGCCGGATATGAAATCGATGCAGCTTGCGGCAAGTCGTGAACTGCTGAATGGAATTGAACTGCTAATTGTTGATGCACTACGTTACAAATCTCATCCAACTCATATGAGTGTCGATGAGGCTCTTATCTTTATTGAATCGATTTCTCCGGCACGCGCTATCCTGACCAATATGCACGGTGATCTTGACTACGCGACACTTGTTAACACTCTACCTGCAGGGGTGGAGCCTGCATTTGACGGCATGTCTCTGACGCTGTAGCCGTTGCTCTACGGGCGACTGCCTCTATTCAGCAATTTTTGATGCGTCTCCCGATCAATGCCTGCCTGCTATTGGTGGCAGGGTGTTGACGGTGCTCTCCATCATGCAATTAATACACTCGGTTCCGATGTTAAACTTGCCGGTATCAATGAAGCGACACAAACCATTTGTTGCATTGGGATACGAGGTTTTTCATGCAAACCCTGAAAAATATCAAAAGTCAGTGGGTTCCAGCCACGGCTGATCAAGTCCATGTCCCTGCTGTTAACACGGGTATGACGAATCCACTATCCAGGATATTTTGTGCTGCGTTTGCAGGTATTAAGTCGGCTTCGTTGGGACTTCTCTTACTGATTGGCTCAAGCGCAGCTTTTGCTGCCGGCGAGGTTGAATCCATAGATACCAGCCGCAGCCAATCGACCCCTTTTCGTTATGAAACGCTGGGCAATACCTACACCTGGGGTAGTGCAACCAATCAGCGCATTGAAGGGTTTAATTTTCTGGGTAACGAATACCGTTTCGTCAATATCGCTTCACGTGTCGATGTTCATTTCGCCAATGGTGTTACAGAAACAAGTGGTTGTTATCTATTTGCTGAACAGGCTGATGATGCACGTAACCTGTCGCCCTCGTTTACATCGAATGATGCGAGCGGTTGTGAACTTGAGAACCTGTTTGCCGGTCGTGTGATTAACCGTGGTTCACTTGATACATTCACGAATAGTGCGGGTGTGAACGACGCGACACTACCTCAGGTCGCTGGCGACGTCGAACGTATTGATGTGTTATTCGAACAAGGCATCGTCACTCCTGTTCAACCTGGATTGCTCGACAGTGCAGGGCACGCACTAGCTGAAATGCGTGGTGATAATTCACTCAAGATCGCAGCAATTGTTGCAGTCGACGATGCCGGTAACCCGACGGGTTTCGGTGCGTTGCAGGAAATCCTGCCGACCGGTTGCAGTGATCCTCAACTCTGTTATGGCACCACGTTTACTTTTCATAATTACAGTTTGCTTGGTAGTGATAATGGAAACGGCCCGTCGCTGGTGGCTGAATCGAATGACGCTGTGGCTATGGTATTTGTGAGCGCCAGGGATCTTGGTTTAAATCCCGGGCAGACTTACTTTGGTTTCTCGCTTTTTGCAGCTGACGTTAATGCCGGTGCGCACGATTTAACGCAACCTCAGACGTTCCCTTCAGATACAGGAAATTCGGCTGACTTATACGGCGGTATGGGAGCGTACTTTTTACTGGGTGGTACATCAGTTGCCAATGCGCATGTCTTTGTTGATACCGATGCCGACGGCATTCGTGAAAACGGGGAAATTGATTTACCGGATATTTCGCTAACGCTGTTTGCTGATAATTTCAACGGTGTTTTTGACGAAGGCGATACGCAGGTTGGTGAGGTTTTTGTCACCGATGGCAATGGTAATGTCCACATACCAGCCTTACCCAACGGCAACTACTGGCTGCTGCTTGACGAGAATGATCCGGATTTACCCATCGGCTTCTTTCCTCCCGGTGGATCAAACCCCGCGCCGTTTACTGTTTCTGCGGGAGCTTTTATATCCTTTGCGTTGGCAAACGGTGCCGCCGGTATGCCAGTCAATGATGCATCAGGTGGAAATGGCGGTGATTTCGATGGATCTACACCCCCGGGTGGTGACGGATCAGGTGGCGATGGATCAGGTGGTGATGGATCAGGCGGTGATGGATCAGGTGGTGATGGATCAGGCGGTGATGGGTCAGGCGGTGATGGGTCAGGCGGTGATGGATCAGGCGGTGATGGGTCAGGTGATGATGGGTCAGGTGATGATGGGTCAGGTGATGATGGGTCAGGTGATGATGGTTCAGGTGATGATGGTTCAGGTGATGATGGTTCAGGTGATGATGGTTCAGGTGGTGTTCTAGCCGCCGTGCCTGATGATTTCGACATCGCGCAGAATCGTCCTACCCTGCTGAATGTCCTTGAGAACGATATAGATCCCTCAGGCGGTGGACTGACTATTGTGGGTGTGGGCTCTGTGCAGAACGGAACAGCTGAAATTGTTGAAGATGGCATTGTGTTTGAGCCCACTCACGATTTCATCGGTGAGGCGGGTTTTATCTATACCGTTCAGGACGGTGAGGGTAATCTCGCAGCGGCACCCGTTGCACTGACTGTGATCAGATTCAGTGATATCAATAACAATGGTCTGAACGATTTCGATGAATGTAATTGCAATGACCTTCGTTTGATAACCGGTATAGATGGCACCGGCACCGGTTACGCTTTGGCATTGTGGTTGATTCTGTTTGTCACCGTTGGCGGTAGATGGCTGCGTGCCGGACAACAGGCTGCTCGTTCGCTACACAAATTTCACTCGTTAGTAGCGAACACGCGTTTGCAGCAGCGTATGTTTGATCCGGATGCAGACAAGCGAGGCGCCAGCTAATGAGTATGGTCATAGATGCCGTCGCTGAAATTGACGACGAGCTTAATTTTGCAGATGTTGAATTGCGTCAACGTCTCAGTGAAATTCGAACCGGTGACGCAATTTTTTACGACCTTGGTGAGTTTCAACCTTACCTCCCGGATAGCAGCTCGGGTAACGCTGTTGGTCAGGTTGCTCTACTGCCCGGCCCGAACTCTGAAAAGACTGACAAAGAGGCCTATAGCCGGGTAACGCTATCATTTTGTGGCAGAAAGTTAAGATTCTTTCAGTGGGCTGTCGTTGGTGGCCTGTTGCCGATCAGTGGCGTCGGTTTACAAGGTGTGATGGCACAAACACCGGATAGCTCGCGTACTATTGGCTCAAGTGACTGGTACATAGGTGGAGGGTTGGGTTTTTCCACACTGGAACCTGATGCGTTCAGTACTAGCCTTTCTGTTGCTGATAACAATGACCTTGCCTTTAACCTGTATGCAGGTATTGATTTCAGTAAGCGTTTCGCAGTGGAAGCACAATACGCACGTCTTGGAGAGTCGGATATCGCCTTTCTGGGTGACAACGTCGGCAGCGTTGACTACCAGGTAGCGGGTGTTAGTGGTTTGCTGTATCTGTTTGATACGTCGGGTATGGCAGGCAATCGAGCTGTTGACGGTGGCTTATCGCTTTATCTTAAAGCTGGTGGCGGGGCGCTTTTTAACGACTCTGATCTTGAATTTGTTCAAAATCACGAAACTCAGTTTTGGGTCGGTGCCGGTTTACAACTGGGTTTTGACAATGGGTGGGCTGTACGCGCCGAGGTTAATTCGTTTGACACTGATGCCCGTCAATTCACTGCATCTTTGGTCAAGCGATTCGCACTCGATGACCCTTATGCTTCCGCTGCACCCATTCCGGTTGCAGACCCTGTGGTTACTCCTGTTGAGCAAGTTGTTGATCCTGAACCGCAACCTGCACCGCTACCCGAGTTGAATCTTGAGACGGTCTATTTCGGTTTTGATCAAGCTGGCATTGATAGTAATACCGCTAATGAGTTGGACCAACTCGCCGAACAACTGCGCGAATTCCCGGATGTACACGTTGTACTGACCGGGCATACTGACTGGATTGGCTCGCAAAACTACAACAGCGTGCTCTCATTGAGCCGCGCTGCCAGTGTTAAAGACTATCTGGTAGCACAGTCGGTAGATGCGGCGCGTATTGAAGTTGCAGGACTTGGTGAACTACTGCCGGTTGCCGATAACCAGACGGAGTCGGGACGTGCGCTTAACCGGCGCGTGGATATCGCACTTCGTCTTAATTAAACGCCTGCAAAACGTCTTAATTAAACACCTGCAAAAACACTATCGGGTTAATTTTTTTTGAGCGTTAGTTTCTTGAACGAGCCAGCGCATGTCTGGCGCGCTTAAGCGGGTGTTTGAAAAGAAACAGCAGCACAAGCAACAACCACCACTGCAGTGCGTTAGTCCAATGACTTTGGCCGTCAATTGCAGAGATACTGCAGCCACCCAACGCTGAACCGCTAATACCACTGGTAATAATGGTTTGCGCGATCTCGGTATCGGAGCTTCCCAGACCACTGCCTGTATTGGCATCAATTAAGTCACTACCAACATTGGTGATACCGTCGTTGGCCGGAATTGGAGGCACCGTTGCAGGAGTCTGCTGGGGATTAGTTGAGACAGTGACTGGTGCCTGCGGCCCCGTAACAGTACCGGATTGCAGGAACTCGTCGATATCAAATGTTCCATCGTTGTCGCTGTCCAGGTCGAGGTGGTTGGGCACCCCGTCGTTATCGAAGTCACTCGCCTGCAATGGTGCATTATCTAAAAGATCTGCATAGCCGTTGCCATTCAGATCATCAAACTGATCCACCTGACCGTTGTTGTCCTGATCAAGGTTCAATCCCGCCGTTTCCAGCAGATCTGACAATCCATCATTGTCACTGTCCAGGTCATAGGCGTTCTCTGCCAGATCACCATCAGTGTCGAAGAATGCATTCAGAGCAGGCACCGTGTCATCCAGACCGTTTCGATTTCCATCAACGATAGTTGCGATCTGAGGAAGAACGAACTCAGTCAGGTTGCGCAATTCGATGCGATCGCTGAGTCCGTCGTTATCGCTATCCAGATCTCTGAAGTTCAGTATGCCGTCGCGGTCGGAATCCGGCAGACGAAAATCTATAGTCCCGGCATCTGTTAGTGCTTCAACGATATCAACGAAGCCATTGTCACCCAGCTCAACACCGGCATCCACCAGACCATCGCCATTACTATCGAGCATCAGTAGTAGAGGACGGTTTAATATCGACTCGCGAATATCCGGTATGGAGTCGTTGTCAGAATCCAGGTCAAGGTAGTCAGGCAGACCATCGCCATCCGTGTCTACAGTACCTTCGAAAACGTTGGGTATAGCATCGTTATCCGCATCCAGATCAATCTCATCGGGCACGGAGTCATTGTCTATGTCGCCTTCGACAGCATGGCCGGGCAGGCTGTGCAGAATCCCGAGCAAAAGAACTGTGGCAAATACTGACAGGTTCAGACCAGTAATTTTGGGCAAGTGTTCGGCGCCAGGGGTTTGCCAAACGGTGGTTTGCTTGATCTTGCAATACTGATTCAGAAGGGATTGCATAACGATCTCCGACAACTCATCCGGATCTTTGGATTTTGGTTTTAAAATACATCGGGCCATCGTATCAAAGGTCCGTCCATAGCTGTGTGTCTGCGTGTGAATTCAAAGCAACAGTACGCCGTTGCGACTGTTGTCAACTGCAATACTGTCGTCGGATGGCTTGGCAGGAGATTACGACGTGACACGATTCACGTGTCTTTCAGATTTATTATCCAAACTAAAAGTGGAATTGTTGTCGGCTGGTCGCGGTGTGGCTAACGGGCTCAGTGACGTTAGATCATATGCCGTTGTTGTGGTCGGCGACTTCGTGATTTACAGTGCTGACTCCTGTCAGAGTAAGCAACCGGGTTTTAACCGCTATGACTTTAGCTAACGGTATCAGGCAATTGTCGATCCCCGGGCCATCGGTACTGCCGGAAGCGGTACTGACAGCCATGCACCAACCGTCCCCCAATATCTATGGCGGCGACCTGGTTGACCTTGCCAATAGCCTTTATCCGGATCTTGCCCGGGTGGCCCGGACAGCGGGCGATGCCATCATCTACATCGGTAATGGCCATGCGGCGTGGGAAGCCTGTTTGTGCAACACGCTGAGCCGCGGTGACCACGTGCTGGCATTACTGACTGGCAGGTTCACGCTCGGCTGGATGGATGTTGCGGATAACTTTGATCTGAATTTCGACACCATCGATTTCGGTAATCGTGGCCCGCTTGATCCTGAACAAGTGGCTGATGCTTTGCGCCAGGACAGCAAGCATAAAATCAAGGCGATTCTGGTTGTACAAACCGATACTGCCTCATCGGTGCGCAACGATATCAAAGCGCTGCGTCAGGCGATTGATCGTGTTGGTCATCCGGCACTATTGATGGTTGACTGCATTGCTTCGCTTGCTTGTGAACCCTTTGAAATGGATGACTGGGGTGTCGATGTTACTGTGGCAGCCTGTCAGAAAGGCTTAATGACGCCAGCCGGGCTGGCGTTCAATTTCATAGGTAAACGTGCGTGGGAAGCTTATAAACGGGCTGACTTAAAAACCGGTTATTGGGACTGGGACCGACGGGTTAACGGCAAAATTTTCTACCAGAAATTTTGTGGTACCCCGCCGTCACACCATTTGTTCGGGCTCCGAAAAGCACTTGATATGCTGCTGGAAGAAGGCATCGAAGCGGTCTGGCAACGTCATACGGTGCTTGCATCGGCGGTATGGGCGGCTGTTGATCGATGGCAAACGGATGGATCGATCAGCTGTAACATCATCGACCCGTCGCACCGTTCAACCGCAGTGACTGCGATACGTACCGGTGACAACAACGCGACAAATCTCAGAGCGTGGTGTGAGCAGGAGGCCGGCGTTACTCTGGGTGTCGGTTTGGCGTTGGATGGGGTCTTGGATACGCAACCTGAGAATCTCTTTCGTATCGGGCATATGGGACATTTAAATGTACCGATGATTATGGGAACACTCGGCGCGGTTGATGCTGCTATGAAAGCGCTTGGCTACAGCCACGGCGACGGTGCGCTGGAAGCAGCGGCGCGCGCGTTGTCGAATAGTTGACAACAATAAGTAGAAGTTATTTCAAAATTGAGATTGTGCGCTCAGGCAAGGTGTGTGTTGCTCGAGAAGCGCAGTTTACACGCGGTAAAATGAGCAGCGCAGAATGAGCAGCGCAGAACGGCACACAACGCAGAATCAGCGTGCAGGACTCGGCGTCCCCGACTAGGCGTCCCCGACTGGGCGTCCCCAATCAATTTTGACATGACTTCTACATTAATACTTCTATTAATCTGGGACCTGAGGAAGCGAACGATTGTTGCAATGCCAGCAGTAGCTGATCATTAGTGCGTACCTGCACTGCCTCCACCCCCATACCGCGAGCCAACGATACCCAGTCGAGTACCGGGCGATCAAGGTCCATTAGATCACGTGCGGTTTGCCCACCATCGATCGCACCTTGATTCGAATCGGATTGCGACAGACGTTGTGCACTTTGCCGGTGGGCACCCACGTTACGAAATTCGTATTTAAGAATCGCGTAACTGCGATTAGCCAGCAAGACAGTTGTCACGTTCAGATTTTCCCGTGCCTGTGTCCACAGAGCCTGAAGCGAGTACATGCCACTGCCATCAGCCTGCAGTGTCACCACACGGCGATCAGGGCAGGCTACTGCTGCACCGGTAGACAACGGCATGCCATCACCAATCGCGCCGCCGCATATTTGCAACCAGTCATGCGGTTCTGCTCCTCGTGTCGCTGCAGGTAAATGCGCACTATTGGTTATGGCTTCATCGACAACAATCGCATCTTTTGGCAGGCAGTGACACAACACAGTGCCCAACGTTTTGCCGGTGACGGCATTGCCTGTGGGCAGCGCCGGTATTCGACGTGATTCTTTTACGGGTTCAACGTCTGAGGCATTCATTGTTGCAACGAGTGCCTGTAGCGCAGCGACACCATCTTCCGATTCACTGGCAAGCGTAACGATATTGGCATCAACTGCAACCAGCGAACTCGGTTTTTCAGGATAAGCAAAAAATGCGACAGGTGATTTTGCACAGACACGTATAACGTGTTTGTAGTCTTTTAGCATTGCCAACGCATCTTCAACACGATACGGTACTTGACGCACGAATACCCGTCCTGCGCCTCTGGGTAATCTGCCGTTCGAGGTTTGTGCCAGAAAATCCACACCGCATGCCTGTTGCAATCGACTGGCAGCCTCGAGTCCGGCTTCTTGTAGCGCGTTACTGGTAAGGATAAGTACCGCAGATTCTCCAGTTTTTAAAATCTCGGCGACGTGTTGAACTTGCTCTTGCGACGGGGGTGATCCTGGTTGACGTTGAGCAACCGATTGTTCCTTACCTGAGTTGGCGATAGGCCCGTTGGTATCCCGGTGTAGTGCAGGAGGATCATCCGGAGTCTTTTCGTTTGTAGCAGACCATGCTGCATCAGCGGGTAAGATTAGTGTTGCAACTCGTCCGGGGTGCCGGGTTGCCTGCTGTAACGCCTCGCAGGTCATGCTCTGTACCTGTTCAGCTTGTTTGCAGGTACCCACCCACTGCGAAACGGGTTTGGCAAGACCTTCAATATCTGCTGTCAGAGGTGCATCGTATTCGATATGGTAGGTGGCGTGTTCACCGACAATATTGACCACAGGCGAAAGTGCTTTCTTGGCATTGTGCAGGTTAGCTATGCCGTTGCCGAGCCCGGGCCCGGTATGTAAAAGCGTAATACCGGGTTTGTTGCTCATGCGCGCATAACCATCCGCAGCACCTGTAACCACTGTTTCAGCCAGGCAGAGAATTGAGCGCATGGATTCGCTGCGATCCAGGGCTGCAACGAAATGCATTTCAGAGGTGCCCGGGTTGGCAAAGCACACGTCGACGCCATGTTGCTCAAGAGTTGCGACGAGCACTTCTGCACCGTTTGGTGCAGCCGGGACTTCATTGTGGTGGCGATCCGGTAGACCGTTCATGTCGCTGGATGAATGATTCATTCTTCGAGTAAGTGCAAAGTTAAGCGTACTGCAAAGGTACAGAGGTTCCAGCCCGGATGATACCCTGAGTCAGCTATCGCGGCATGAGTATCCGCTTCAGTCGCGTGCGGTATTCGCGGGGTATTGAGTCAGGTCAGCTATAGAATTTACGCCTTTTGAAACGACGAGAGAAGAGGTTCGTGTTCAGCTGAGCAGATGTACGGTAGCCGTACGATATCTGTGATAAGCAAGCGCCAGGTAAACGCCAAAGGGATACCAGCGGCAGCTTGCCTCGTTGGCCTGATTGTTTGAGCGCGGGTTGGGAGAGGGGAGTCCGGCACATCCAGCCTATTGCTGGTGCCCGGTAACAGCTCCTTCGGGTTGCTCTTAGTTGTTACCCAGTGAAGGTACTCGATCACTGCGTTCATGCGATGACCAGAATTCAGTCAGCAACTCCCGCCCGGTACCGTCCTGAAAAAGGCGGCGGTGATCTATTTGTTCAGAATCTGTTAGCGTCGCGTAGAAATCACTGAATTGATCGGCATCAGGTTCCAGATGAACCAGGAACTGCATGGTACGCGCATAGACATCAACCAAACGATGAGCCGGTTCGAAATCTTTTTCTTTTAGGAATACTGTCAGGTCCTGCATGTCGCTTTTCCAGTCAGCATGCAGCGGCTCGGCCATTTTGCGTTTTATTCTCTCGGCATCAGCAATTTTGCGTTGGCGTTCCTGTTCTTTGGCAATGCGGCGTTGTTCTTTGGCTTCATCAGCCAGACGTTGTCTTTCTTCCTGTGCGGCGATGGCGGCCAGGCGTTCCTCTTCTGCGATCCGCGAAGCTTCCTGGCGACGTTGCTCTGCAACCTGTTTCGCTTCCTGGCGTTGCTGCTCAGCCTGACGAAGACGTGTCAGTTCCTCTTTTTCGGCCACACGTTCCAGTCGTCGCACCTCTCGCTTGTACATGACCAGTTCGAGTCGATCAAGATTCGACGGATCACGACTTATAGCAGCCTTCTCGACGCGCGACTTACGTTCTTTTTGCTGGTAGAGGTAGAGTTGTTTGCCGCGTAAATGATCGGCATTGCCGGTACGCAGTGCTTTATCAACGGTTGCCAGATCCTGCTTCGTGTAGGAAACACTGCATCCGGCAGTCAAAACTGCAGTAAGGCAAAGAAAACAAAGAATTTTTTGCGACGTGTGCATATATTTCCAAGTGTACTATTTCAGCGAGACCCGTGGACTTTAGCAAATGCACGCGAGGAGAAATAAGCGATTGCTTCAGCTTTTCGCTATACCGAATTCCCAATAACGGTAAACTGCCGGGCATTCCGGAACTTCTACACAAGAAAAGCAATGGCCGTTCTCTGGCAAACCCGTCGTAACGGGGTGACCTATGAAGTACGTGGTGCTGGTCAGTCAGTGCGTCTTTATAGTAATGGAATTTTTCACAGCCAGTGGAATTCGCGTCACGTCTTTACAGGTGCCTTGTGGGATTTGCTGACACTGCCGGGCTTTTTGTTAAATTCATCACATCCGTTGCGTGTTCTAGTACTGGGCGTTGGTGGCGGTGCTGTGATCCGTCAGCTGCTGGCCTTGTTGGACATCGACGAGATTGTTGGAGTGGAACTTGACCGGACACATCTTCAGATCGCTCAACGCTGGTTTGGATTATCGAAGTTCGACAATGTGACGCTGCAGTGCGCTGATGTCAGAGATTGGTTGCCGCATTATCAAGGCGACGGCTTTGACATCGTTATTGATGATTTATTTGGTCACGCTGAAGCAGATACTCTGCGAAGCGTGGATATTGATCGCGGTTGGTCCAGGCAGCTTGCGTCTGTTTTGTTGCCAGACTCAGTACTGGTAGTTAACACGGTGAATAAGAGCGAAAAACAGGCGATCGCTGACGTGCTGCGGCCGGCAATCGATGCCGATAAAAGCGCACGCGCGAGTTCGTGTGTCGGGGCGGGATACTCGCTGCGCCATCCATTGTATGACAATCGTGTAGAGGTTCTGCACCGTTCGACTGATCCGGTGAGCACCTCGCAATGGCGTAAACGCTGGCTCGAACAAACCTCGCGGCAAGTTCTGGATAAGACGCAAATGTCGCAGGCGAGAAACCATCTGTGCCGAGCGAGTCGCTGGTATTCGGTATAACCAACGCAAACCGCACCAAATAGAGCAATAAAGCACAGGGAACATAGGAAAATGGTGTTGAAAGTGCTACGCTTAGGTTTCCAATGGCAACTTACTCAGGAGGTGATCTAATGTCTAGTGTTTTGAATCTGGGCTGGTCAGTCCTGGGTGCGCACGCTTAGCCTGACAGGTAAATCTGTCGGGGTGTGTGACACACCCGATGTTGGCTGACCAAACAGCCAAGACACGGGGGCTGCTTAACGCAGCCCTTTTTTATGCATGTACTTTATGCATACACTTTTTTCTTTTCAGAGTTTCTGCACGCGTCTTTGCGGGTTTTTCTGCGGGCGACAGTATCACTAGAAGCCATCTCAAAATTGATCGGGGACGCCTAGTCGGGGACGCCGAGTCCTGCACGCTGATTCTGCGTTGTGTGCCGTTCTGCGCTGCTCGAGCGACACACGCCTTGCCTGAGCGCGCAATCTCAATTTTGAGCAGGCTAGCCAAATTGATTCCTGTTCGCATTGATTCTCATTCGTGTTTTATCATTGGCTCGTCTTTGTCGTGCCTTGCTTCGACAATGTTTTTGTTCTTCCTGTTGCGCTGCAGCTAACAGAATTCATCAAATGGCAGATAAATATTATGGGCAGACTCAAACAGTGTAATGATGATGAGTTGACGGCGCCTCTGTTGAAACGACTCCAGGCACATACCGGTAAGCGTGCAATCGCACCGGTTTTTCGGGAGATGGGTAACAGCTCGCTTGCGCTGGATAGCTATCTCACGATGGAGCAATCAGTCGCATCCTGTAGTCTGGACGAACGTGAAGTCGAAGCAATCAAATTATTAGTCAGTGAGATTAACCGCTGCGAATTCTGTCTGTCTGTTCATACCGCCAAAGCAACAGCCGCAGGACTTGATGTGTCTCAGCAGTTGGCAGTCCGACGCGGAGAGATGACAGGTGAGGTGCGACTGGATGCGTTGTTGGAGTTAACGTCAAATCTCGCCCGAGCACAGGGTCCGATGAATACCGATCAGCTTGAACAGGCACGACAGGCCGGTTTGAGTGATCAGAATCTGATGGATCTGGTGCTGGTGGTGTCGACTATTTTCCTGACCAATACGTTTAACCACATAAACGACAGTGATTTGGTGTTGCCAGCCGCACCAGTCGCTGGTGCTTAATTGCAGGTTGCAGGCTAGAAGGTCGCTGCCTGAGTGATCTGCCGGGCTTGCCCGGTGGATTCGGTTGATGGCAAATTAGCTGCCTGCATAGTTTGGGCTATGTCGTTGTACACAAGCACCAGGTGCTCGCGAAACTTCTCTTTGTTCATAAAGCCGACCACGCGACCATTGCGTGTCTCTTCACCGTTAGGCGCGAAAAATAAAATTGCCGGTGGGCCGAATAGTTTAAACCGCTTTAACAGCTCGCGATCCAGTTTGTCATTCTTGGTCACATCTGCACGCAACAGCATGGCCTTTTGCATTTGCTCCATGACCATAGGATCTGTGAAAGTAAACGCTTCCATTTCTTTACAGGACACACACCAGTCAGCATAGAAGTCGAGAATTAACGGTTGTCCTGCCTGACCAGCTGTTTTTATGAACGCATCTAATTCATCAACGCTCTTTACAGCTACGAAATCAAGCTCTTTATGAGCTGCTGTTGAAACCAGTGTTCCGGATTCATTGATTACGGTTTGTTGCGGAGCCAGTGCGAAATTGCGTAACGGGTAGATCAGGCTGTTACCGCTTGAAAGTGCGCCGAACAACAAGGCAGCACCATACAGTAACGTGAGAATCCCGGTACCCTTCGCGAAACGACGAGCATTGCTGCTGTCTGGTGCCAGGTTATCAAGTGCGCCCATGTAGATGCCACATACGATTGCGAGTGCGGCTGTCATAGCAAGAATCGCCTGTATTGGCAGGAAGCGCGAAAGCATCCATATTGCCATTGCCAGCAACATCACACCGAAGAAAGCTTTGACCTGTTGCATCCATGCACCTGCTTTAGGCAGGAAGTGTCCACATGAAGCTCCCACCAGTACCAGCGGTATACCCATACCAAGACCGAGAGCAAATAGAGCAGTGCCGCCGACTACCGCATCACCGGTATCTGCAATGAAAATCAATGCACCCACAAGTGGTGCTGTGACACACGGGCCGACAATCAATGCGGACAGGAAACCCATGAATGCAACATTGGCGACAGAGCCACCTTTTCGACTGCTGCCGATACGGTTCAGACGGTTTTGCAGTGCAACTGGCATCTGTAGCTCATAAAACCCGAACATCGATAAAGACATCAGAACCAGTAGTACCGCAAATGCACTTAGTACCCAGGGGTTTTGCAGAAAGCCAATGCCGGCACCTGTTAAACCTATTGCAACACCCGCCAGAGCGTATGTAGTGGCCATCACCAGGACGTACACGATCGACAAGCCGGTCGCTTTTCGTGTGGTCATATTGTCACTGTTTTGTCCGCTGATAAGTCCCGATAAAATTGGGATCATCGGTAAAACACAAGGTGTGAATGCCAGTAGAAGGCCCAGGCCAACAAACAACAGGAATATAAAAGGCAGACTGCTTTGACCCAGCGTGTTAGCTAGACGATCCTGTTCGGACAGACCCAGAGTGCTGCCGGTTGCAGCTTCATTTGTGATGCTGGTGGCCGAGTTGCCGTTCGCAGCTGTATTGGCGAGTGATGCAACGGTATTGTCACCGCTGAGCAGGCCGGAGCCTGTACCCGGTCCAGGTGTGTCTGTGATTGCTGCAGATCCCACCACGCCCGGCACGATGTCGCCGGTATCAGCTGATGCAAGTGTGAAGCTTACGCGTTTGGTTTGCGGGGGAAAACAAATACCGATGTCCGCGCAACCCTGATAACTGATATCAAGCGCAACTTCTCTTGGCTCACCCTTGTGTTGGAACGCAATTTCGGCAACCGCCTGGTTACGGTTAATTTCAACTTCACCAAAGAATTCATCATGCTTCTTTTTGCCCGGTGTCAGCGAAGTGATTTTTGCAGAGACATTTTCGTCTGGAGTTGATGCGTTGAAACGGTGTCGATAGAGAAAGTAACCTTCTTCAATTTTGAATGTTGCAACCGCAGTATTGTCTTCGTGCTGAACAACGTTCATAACGAAAGCAATTTCAGGATCGAGTAATTCGGATGCTGAATTATCGCCGAGCAGGCCTGACAATCCAGATTGTCCCGACATACCTGATGTGGACGATGAGCTGGAGCTGAGGTTTGTGTTGCTTGTGTTACCTAACGTGAGCCCGGACTGGGCGGTTAGATTGGGTGCAACAGCAAGCAACAATAACGTTATACATACGACGTACCCTGCGCGAATGCCGTCCACTGCTGCTCGTCCTTTTCGGATACCGAACATAGGCAGCACTGTTCTGAGTAATGTATGTTTGCAATCGCGGTTCATAATAATCAGGTGGCTTCCTGTCGTCGCGCTACGCTTGGCTTTGCTTCAAACTAATTTGTCTCGAATTAATGGGTAGCATTAAAATCGATGCAAATTAGTTGAACCAAAGCGCCGAAACCCAAGCTTTAATTTGTAGTTGCAATAAGCTTGTAGATGCGTGCTCCGAGGAAGCCGTTCCCTCACTGCTGAATTATAATTTTATAGTCGTTTTTAAAATCGACTTTATACATGTTCTGCCTTGTTCGGCCACTAATCGGCTGTTAAGTTCGGTTGGTGGCCAAAAAGAATCGAAATATGTTAGGCGCATGCTGAAAAATTCATTGTGCTGAACTATCAGTGCGCCACGCGGTCGTTGTCGTCATGAAAAAAAGAGGCCAATTAAAGTCAACAAAAACAATAATATAACTGGCTGAAATAATCTCTAGTCGGCCTTTCCGGCTGATCGTTGCCTACCACTGCAGTGATGCTTTCTTTTTCCTTCTACCCGGGTGTTTTAACGTCAGATTGCGCGTTTTTTGGCTCGCACATACTTATAAATGTGAGTAGCTGCTCAGAGGGGTACCATTGCTTGTGTCCAAAGTGACTGCATAGACTGTTGCATTTATTCTATTAATACACTGATTTGCCTGAAAAAGGCGAGTTACCGCTCCGGCAGCCGCTTGAGGTAATTAGATTTCCGAGAATATCAGCTCACCCCTAGGCCTAAACGAGCCACCAGCCCGTTTTATTGCGGGATAATCACCCGACGCAGATCATGGCTAACTATCTGCGATGTTCCCGGTATTCAGAGTTTGATCCAGCAAAAAAGTAGTAAAATTATACCCTGATCTCGAGAACAGTCTTTGAAGCAAATTACAGTAGATGGCAATGCCGCCACATCGGATGAGTTTGTCGCGGAAGTCTGAATCCGGAATTTCCGCAACTTCCGTAACTTGTAACGCGAAGATTTAGCCTGCATATAAACCAGTGTGATCTCGCAAACGGGGTTGCCGGGGCTTGCGAACATGCCTTTTCGGGTGGAATCTAATTGCGGTTCGCCGGTTAAACAGACAGTCTGGAGATACTTTTGCCAATCGTATTGGTTTTATTTATTGCGATGCCGATCATCGAGATCGCGGTTTTGATTAAGGTCGGAGGAGCTTTGGGCCTGCTGCCAACGCTCGCCATTATTATCGCAACGGCGTTGCTGGGTACGTTTTTACTGCGCCAACAAGGTCTGTCGACGCTAAATAAAGCGCGTAACCGGCTTGCCTCCGGGCAATTGCCGGCCGAGCAAATGATGGAGGGCATGCTTCTGGTCGTCGGTGGTGTACTGTTACTGACACCCGGATTCGTCACAGATGCTTTCGGTCTGTTCTGTCTGTTCCCATTGACCCGGCAGTGGCTGGCGCGCCGCATCGCTGCGCGTTCCGTCGCATTTGCCGTGGGTGGTGCTACGGTTGTCGACCCCCGCAGGGCTGCCGACGGGACGAGCACGCCCCATAAGCAATCCCGATCCGACGTAATTGAAGGTTCTTATCAGCGGCACGACGATGATTAGCGGGCAGTCGATTTCCGCATCTACCCGGTACGAGCCCTGCGCAACCACATTAAAAGTACCGCTCACCCGTTGATCAATAATGCTTTTTTGCCACTGACGGTCGGTTCCAGCCCTTGGATTGGTGTTTTTTTGCGCTGATCGCTGCTTCCTGCCCTTGATTTTACAATTTTCAACGCTAGAATTAGCACTCGTTCGAGGTGAGTGCTAACAGCATTCATCCTCAATTTCCCTCATTTACCTCATCGCAGGAGAAGTGAAGTTATGAAAATACGTCCGTTGCACGATCGTGTGGTCGTCAAGCGAATGGAAGAAGAAACCACCAGTGCCGGGGGCATTGTTATCCCTGATTCTGCCACCGAAAAGCCCATGCGAGGCCAGGTTGTCTCAGTTGGCAACGGCAAGGTTGCGGATAACGGTGATGTGCGTCCGCTGGATGTGAAAGCAGGTGATCAGGTTCTATTCGGTAAATATTCCGGCACCGAAATCAAGATAGATGGTGAAGATCTGCTGGTGATGCGTGAAGACGACATCATGGGTGTTCTGGATTAAACCAGTGCGCACCAGTCACTTAATCACACTTAAAATTTAATTCGAGGAATATTCACTCATGAGTGCCAAAGAAGTACATTTTTCCGACGCAGCGCGTAGCAGAATGCTGCGTGGTGTCGATATTCTGGCTAACGCCGTCAAAGTCACACTCGGCCCGAAAGGCCGCAACGTTGTTCTTGATAAAGCCTTCGGTGCACCAACTGTAACTAAAGATGGTGTCTCAGTTGCCAAAGAGATCGAGCTGGAAGACAAGTTCGAGAACATGGGCGCCCAGATGGTAAAAGAAGTGGCTTCGCAGACTTCTGACATAGCTGGTGACGGAACAACAACTGCGACAGTTCTCGCTCAAAGCATCGTTCGCGAAGGCCTGAAAGCGGTTGCTGCAGGCATGAACCCGATGGATCTTAAGCGCGGTATCGACAAAGCTGTAACAGCTGCTTCCGCAGCCCTGGCTGACATGTCCAAACCTTGTAATGACGCTAAAGAAATTGCTCAGGTTGGTTCAATCTCAGCAAACTCTGACAGTTCCATTGGTGAAATTATTGCCAGTGCAATGGAAAAAGTCGGTAAAGAAGGTGTTATCACCGTTGAAGAAGGCAAGTCGCTCGACAATGAACTGGATGTTGTTGAAGGCATGCAATTTGACCGTGGCTACCTGTCACCTTACTTCATAACAAACCAGGACAGCATGTCAGCTGAGCTTGAAGAGCCCTATGTTCTCCTGTACGACAAGAAAATCTCCAATATTCGTGATCTGTTACCCACACTTGAAGCAGTTGCCAAGTCAGGCAAGCCTTTGCTGATTATTGCGGAAGACATCGAAGGTGAAGCGTTGGCTACACTGGTTGTCAACAGCATGCGCGGCATTATCAAAACCTGTGCAGTTAAAGCCCCGGGTTTTGGCGATCGACGCAAAGCAATGCTTCAGGATATTGCCATTTTGACCGGTGGTCAGGTGATTTCTGAGGAAGTTGGTCTGTCGCTTGATAAAGTGACTTTGGAAGATCTGGGTAGTGCCAAGCGCGTCGCAGTTGATAAAGACAACACAATTGTAGTTGATGGTGCTGGCCAAAAATCTGAGATCGACGCTCGCGTTGAACAGATTCGTACACAGATCGATCAGGCGACTTCTGACTACGATAAGGAGAAGCTTCAGGAGCGTGTTGCCAAGCTCGCTGGCGGTGTTGCTGTCATTAAGGTTGGTGCTGCTACCGAAGTTGAAATGAAAGAAAAGAAGGACCGGGTTGACGACGCATTACACGCTACCCGAGCGGCAGTAGAAGAAGGTATTGTTGCAGGTGGTGGTGTTGCCCTGATTCGCGCGATTGATGCGGTAGACAGTGTTTCTGGTGACAACGGTGACCAGGACACAGGCATCCTGATCGCAAAACGCGCCATGGAAGAGCCGCTGCGCCAGATCGTAAACAACGCCGGCGATGAGCCTTCTGTAGTCGTTAACAAGGTGCGCGA
The DNA here is from genome assembly GCA_937951345.1 of uncultured Granulosicoccaceae bacterium. Lineage (GTDB taxonomy): Bacteria > Pseudomonadota > Gammaproteobacteria > Granulosicoccales > Granulosicoccaceae > CALFCE01. The sequence goes on along the minus strand of CALFCF010000004.1, from coordinate 44,514 downwards.
AGGTAGTGGTAACCACGGTTATAACGCTGCCAGCGGTGAGTACGGTGATATGGTCGGCATGGGTATTCTCGATCCAACCAAGGTTACCCGCAGTGCACTGCAGAATGCTGCATCAGTCGCTGGTCTGATGATCACAACTGAAGCCATGATCGCTGACGCGCCGAAAGAAGAGTCGGCTGCACCTGCGATGCCTGACATGGGCGGTATGGGCGGCATGATGTAAGGCCGTTTCATAGTTGTACGACTTACCCAGCCTATGCATCAAAGTCGGGTAAGCGCATTATAAGTACCGAAAAGCCCGGCAAAAGCCGGGCTTTTTTGTGTCCTTACCGTTCGATCACCAGATCCCGACAGTCCTTCCCATTGCACAATGCTTCCGCTGGCGTTTCTTTGGTTTGCGATTCCCGGGCAGCTTGGCAGTTTGCCTTGACAACAACATCCGCCGTAATCGTTTCTGATCTTTTACAAAACGAAATAAATCAATAAAAACAATAAGATAGATACAGGTATAGGTTTTTTCTGAAGCACTTATATTTGTTTTAGTAATCCACTTTACTGCCGTTACAAATGTTGTGAAGAACAAATAAATCTCACAGGACTTGGTGGGCAGGCAGTTTGACGCCTGTTCATCATCAATCGGGGCAGAAGCCTTGTTGTTTATTTCGAAAATCAGGAATTCAATAAGTTTTCAGTGGAAGTCGCACAGTGCAACTCGTCTTGCGTTGTCGGTCGCGCTCGTCCTGATTATTGTCCAGAGTGCCTTTGTTCTGCCCATCCTTTGGGGTAATGAGCAACGTCTGCTTCGACAGGTTGACAAGGCTGAATTTGAACGTGTCAGTAGCTGGCTAGATAAATATAACTCTGCGGTAACCAACGTTCCATTGAGCCCGGGTCTGATCGGTATCACCTTGCTTACATCGGGCGACACCATGCGGATGGTGTCTGCATCTGGCGACGCACCTCAATACACTCAACCGCTCCCAGACCTCAAGATGGACGGTTCGGTTGCACGATTTGTAGAACGGAATGAAAACATCGGTTTGTCGCGTTGGTTGTTAGGCGAAGGTGGCCAACAACTCACTGCATTGGTGCGGTTAGATGTATCTGATCAGGTTGCAGCTAATCGAGCACTCGCACTTCGTCAATTCCTTTATATTCTTATAAGTAGTCTATTGGTAGCGTTTGCGGTTTCTTTCCTTGCAAAACGCTTTTTTGTAGCTCCAATAAACAAGACGCTTGAGTCAATTCGCGCGACGCGCAGCAGCGGTGCGAAAATGCAGGTTGCCTTGACTCAGGATAGTCTTCCAGAAATGAATCTGGTTTCAGAAGAATTCAATGGTTTGATTGATGAGCAGAAAAAAGCGGCAAGACAAGTCAAGGTTAAGCAACAATACCTGGAGTACGCAGCACACCACGATCCGCTGACTCACCTTGGCAACCGTCTGATGTTCGAGTCATGCCTTAAAACAACCGTCGCAGAATCATTCGCCCGTGACGAGAAATTAGCGATGATTCTGATTGATCTGGATAACTTTAAATTCTTCAACGATCAGTATGGCCATATGATCGGTGACAAAATGGTTGTAGAGATCGCATCTCGCCTACAAACAATGGTAAGAAATATCGACATGGTTGCGCGTCTCGATGGAGATGAATTTGTCATCATTCAGAAAGATGTCAACTCTCATGATGATTTGAAAATGGTTGCCGAGCGCATAATGGCCGAGATCGGTGCGCCATTCGAATACCGTGGATACAGTTTGAAAGTGACCGTGTCGGTTGGTATGTCGTTTTTTCCTAATGATGTCAGCAATAAAAATGACGAAGAATTGGCATGCGAGGAAATAGTTAACAACGCGTTTGTTGCGCTACAGGAAGCCAAGACAAATGGAAAGGCTCAGTATCAGATTTTCAATGATTCGATGCGTCAGCGTCTAACAGAAAGAATACGTATCGAACAGAATCTTAAGACTGCATTGGAGAACAACGAGTTTGAGGTTTACTACCAGCCTAAAATAAACGCGGTTACCCGACAGGTAACCGGTGCTGAAGCGTTGGTTAGATGGCATCATCCAACGGATGGCAAAATCTCACCTGAGATCTTTGTACCTGTCGCTGAAGAAGCCGGTTTAATAATTGAAATCGGCGAGTGGATTTTGCGCACAGCTTGTCGTCAGACGCACATGTTGCAGCAGATAGGCTTCGAGGGCTTGCAAGTAGCGGTCAATATATCAACCGTTCAGTTTACTGATGGCAATTTGTTGCCAATGGTTAGCAAAGCGCTTCGCGATAGCAATCTTGCACCGGAACTACTGGAACTTGAGATAACAGAAAGTGCAGTGATGCATGATCCTGAAGATGTTATTCACTCGTTGCATGAACTAAGTCGTTTCGGTATGCGGCTTGCGATCGACGATTTTGGTACCGGATACTCTTCACTGGCCTACCTAAAGCGATTCCCGGTAGACACACTGAAAATCGACAGAGCCTTTATAACCGACGTATCCAGTGACAATGATGATATGGCTATCGTCGAGGCGGTAATCGGCCTTGGTCAGCATTTCAATATGAAGATCGTTGCGGAAGGTGTGGAAGACGAAGATCAATTGCACTTTCTGGCAAGAAACGGCTGTGATCTCGCACAAGGCTACTATGTCAGTAGGCCGATGACGATGAAAGACTACATCGCGTGGCTGGAGAAATGGCCGCACGGCGTGCAGCCGCAAAATGCTGACTCAAACGAAGATATCGCAGCGCAGGATGACGATGTCCTACCGCTGAAACGGGCATCCTGATCTAAATACGCTGTTTTTAAGCGTTCTTTCACTGTTGTTAGCGACTGTTGCGTCGCTCGAAAAATTTCCTTGTAACAACTCGACTTTCTGCGTCTGAAACAGCGACAATACCCCCTTTTGCGTTGTCTTGAGGGCTGCTGTGTATGAGCGATAAGCGCTGTGGTTGGTGTCTGGGTGAACAGCTCTATATTGACTATCACGACGATGAATGGGGGCGTCCCTGCTACGACTCAGAAACATTGTTTGAGCTGCTGTCGCTTGAGGGAGCACAGGCCGGTTTAAGCTGGATCACGATTCTTCGAAAACGGGAGAATTACCGTAAGCTGTTTTTTGATTTTGATATCGACCGGGTTAGTCGCATGCGACCTGCCAGTGTAGAACGCTGTTTGCAGGATCCCGGTATTGTAAGGCATCGCGGTAAAATCGAAGCGTTGATCTCAAATGCCAAATGCGTCAAAGCCATGCAAAAAGACGGTGAAAATTTCGCTCAGTTTTTATGGTCTTTTGTAGACTACCGTCCTCAGCAGAACAATGTGCGCACATTAAAATCAATCCCGTCCAAAACATCGGAGTCTGATGCTATGAGCAAGGCATTAAAAAAGCGAGGCTTCAAGTTTTGCGGTCCAACAATTTGCTACGCGTTTATGCAAGCCGCCGGTATGGTGAATGATCATTTGCTGACCTGTAATCAGCATGCTGCCTGTAAAAAGCTCGGTACCACAAAATATATGCCCGGCAGCTGGCCAGGGCGTGGGTAATGCACTCGATTGTAGTAACAGCCGGGTTATGACGGGAAATCACCGAGTGATTGATGATGCCTTCCCCGGTGCATCTGAATCGAATGCACTCGGCACCGGTCAAACATTTAACCGTCTGATAGACGGTTACATCAACGCATCCAGGCGCAATCCGGACAAAACAGCTTTTGTGATCGACGGCTTGGTGTATTCCTACCAGGATCTGGCTGAAGCTGAACAGAAGGCAAGCGCCTGGTTGCAGGCACAGTCGGTAAAACACGGGTTGGCCTGCGAGTCGCTTCGTATTGCCTGTCGATTGAGAAATTGTTTTGAATTAGCAGTCTGGTATCTGACATCTGTACAAAACAACTGCCTGTTTATATTGATGGATCCGACCTGGTCAGACAGTGAGGTACAGCATGCTCTCGATAACACATTGCCTGACATTCTGATTGAACACACCGAGCCAGGAAGTCTCATGTGTCGTGAAGATTTCTGCTTCAGCACAGGCGAGACGTTGCAAAGCGAGAAAACATTTTCCAGCGCTGAACATTTAGTCTGCGCACGCTCAATACTCAATCCTGAAGGCCGTCAAACAACACCGGATGCTAATCTCTTTCTCAGCGGATTTACATCCGGCACGAGTGGTAAGCCGAAAGCTTTCGCGCGAACCGCGGAGTCCTGGCTTGCATCGTTTGATGTAGCAGCCGCAGAATTCGGAACCGACAGTAAAAGTGTCATCCTGGCACCCGGTCCGTTGTCGCATGGATTGAGTTTTTTCGCGTTGGCCGAGACGTTCCACCACGGCGCTACGTTCGTCTCGCAGGAAAGTTTCGATGCGCACACCTGTTGTGAGTTCATGTTGCGCGCGAATACACGCAGTCATCGATTGACCGCGGTGGTGCTTGTGCCAAGTATGCTCGTTGGTATTTTAGACGTGGTGCAGGAATCTGGCTTTCGTGATGGCAGTAGCACTGTCTCCGATAGAACGTCAGGCAGTGGAAGTTGTCGCGTCATCACCGCTGGCGCAAAGCTCGCAATCAGTCAACAGACGCGTTTTAGTGAGTGTTTTCCGCAGTTCCAGCTCAGTGAATACTATGGTGCGTCAGAACTCAGTTTTGTTTCTGTCAGGCACTCAGAGGAGAATCCACCGTCTGATTCTGTTGGGCGAGTCTGCAAAAGAGTGGCGGTTCGGTTGCTGCCGGATCACAACAATATCGGCGTGATTGAAGTAGCTGGCGCGATGCTGTCCAGTGGTTACCTGCAACAGCAGCAGGGGCAGTTAGGGCTTCGAATGATCACCGGGCCCGAAGGCTATTCCACTGTGGGTGATCGTGGTTATTTTGATGAATCAGGTTTTCTTTTTCTGGTTGATCGTGAAGACCGGATGTTTAATTGTGGTGGACTGAAAGTTTTCCCGTCACGTGTTGAGCGGGTTGCAGCTGACTATTTTCTATGCAGCAAGTGCGAGTTGACAGTAGAGAATTGCGTGGCTGTTGGTTTTGATGATGACTTCTGGGGCCAGAGGGTTTGTCTGGTCCTGCAAGGTTCGGATATCGCAGGTTTAAGGGATAACCATCAAATAAACCTATTGCTGTCTTACTGCCGGTCAAATTTGCAGCGCCATGAAGTGCCTAGGCTTGTGGTTCTGTCTGAAACGTTGCCTATGACCCGGAGTGGAAAAGTCGCCTACCAACAGTTGGCTGCAGATCTGACTGACAGCCTTTGTGTGAAAACAAACAATCAACCGACCGGGCCTTCTGCTCAATCCCGACACGACTCACTTCCTGCCGACAGGTGGCTTGTTGTGTACGACGCCGATTCCTGATGAACAGTGCCTTTATTATCGACGCGTTACGAACACCAGTCGCGAAACGAAATGGTGCATTGGCGAACTGGCAGGCGCATCATCTTGCGGCTGCGTTGATTCGTGAATTGGTTATGCGCAACAACCTTGATCCGGATGTTATCGATGAGGTTGTTTTAGGCAACGCAGCGGGTCCGGGTGGCAATCCGGCGCGCGTCGCGCTGCTGGAAGCAGGATTGCCTGTCGGTGTGCCGGGTGTAACCGTCGACCGGCAATGCGGCGGTGGGCTTGAATCGATCCAGTACGCAGCGCGTCTGGTGCAAAGTGGCGCGGCTGACTGTGTACTTGCCGGTGGTGTTGAGAGTGTCAGCACGGCCCCACGAAGGGCACACTTTAAAACCGGGGAGTTCTATGAAAGGGCCGCATTTACCCCGGACTGGATGGATGATCCTGACATGGGTATCGCTGCTGAAAATGTTGCGCATGCCTATGGCATCAGCCGTGTGCAACAGGATAGATTTGCGCATGGCAGCCATATCAAAGCTGCCGCTGCAGAAGCCGGTGGAATGTTGTCAAAAGAGCGATTGGCAATACCACAGGAACCTCCGCTATCTGGACGCTCACATGTCACCGATGAGTTTATCGGTAATGTAACTGTTGCAGTCGATGAGTGTGTGCGACCGGATTGTTCTCTTGATGTATTGGCGTCGTTACCGCCAGTGTTTGACACGGCCGGGACCGTGACAGCGGGTAATGCCTGTCCGTTGAATGATGGAGCAGCAGTCTGTCTGGTAGTCAGTGAATCGCTACTGCCACAATTTACCGTAAAAACATGCCTGCGGTTTATAGACGCCTGTGCCGCCGGTGTTGAACCCGGTTTGCTTGGTACCGGTCCGATCGCATCGACGCGAAAACTGATGGCACGTAACCCGGGCCTGCGGATGGATTCAGTTCACAGCATTGAATTCAATGAAGCATTTGCCGCTCAGGTGCTGGCCTGTACGCAGGCACTGGCAATCGATCACGAGAGATTGAATCGTCGCGGCGGAGCTATCGCGCTTGGTCACCCGTTCGGCGCTTCGGGCGCCATTCTAGTGACACGTTTATTCCACCAGCTTCAGCCGGATCAGAGCGGTTTGGCGATGCTGGGTATCGGGGGCGGACTCGGTCTGTCCGCATTTTTCGAGGCGGTCTAGCAATTGTCGATGACACAGAAAATTACCGCCAGGCGAACTTTTCACGTGAATACTGATAATTTCGTTTGTCGGGAGCGGCACCTGTGGTGGCAATGTGGTTGGGAAACCGGTTAGTATTTGCGTCCTTCTGATAGAAACCCGCCATGCTGACCGATAAAAATTCATTTAATTACGAGGAACTTATCGATTGCGCCAACGGTGGATTGTTCGGGCCTGGCAATGCCCGATTGCCATCGCCGAACATGTTGATGTTTGATCGCATCACGCTGATTACGGCCGACGGTGGTAGCTTCGAAAAGGGCGAGATTCGCGCAGAACTCGACATTAAACCGGACCTTTGGTTTTTTGATTGCCACTTTAAGGGAGATCCGGTCATGCCTGGCTGCCTTGGACTGGATGCTATGTGGCAGCTTGTCGGTTTTTTTCTTGGCTGGAAAGGTAATCCGGGCCGCGGTCGCGCGCTTGGTTCAGGCGAGGTCAAGTTTTTTGGTCAGGTGTTACCGGGTGCCAGCCTGGTTACTTATCACCTCGAGATAAAGCGTCTTATTGAACGCAAGTTAGTCATGGGTATTGCAGATGGCTCAATGCAGGTAGATGGTCGTGAAATTTACACGGCAAGTGATCTTCGTGTTGGTCTGTTTCAGGATACCGCGTCATTCTAGCTAGACGGACAGATACAAAGTACTCGACCCTTCAACCAACGTATTGAATAAGGTTACAAAATGCGAAGAGTGGTAGTCACTGGCATTGGCATAGTTTCATGTCTGGGTAATGACGCAGCTGCGGTGGCTGATTCGTTGCGCCACGGCAAGTCAGGAATCAGCCGCAATGAAGCCTATGTCGAACACGGCATGCGCAGTCATATTGCCGGCCAGCCGCAAATCGATCTGAAGGAGCATATTGATAGAAAGCAGTTACGCTTTATGGGATCAGCCGCAGCTTATGCCTTTATTTCCATGCAACAGGCTATTGCTGATTCCGGATTAGACAGCAAAGACGTATCTAACGAGCGCACCGGAATCATCGCAGGCTCCGGTGGTGCTTCATCGTCAAGCCAGGTTGAATCTGCAGATATCTTGCGTGACCGCGGATTACGGAGGGTTGGTCCCTACCGGGTTACTCAGACCATGGGAAGTACCGTGTCAGCCTGCCTTGCCACGCCATTTGCAATCAAAGGCGTCAACTATTCCATCTCATCCGCTTGTTCCACTAGCGCTCATTGCATCGGCAATGCCATGGAAATCATTCAACTTGGCAAGCAGGATGTGATTTTTGCCGGTGGCGGTGAGGAAGAACATTGGACATTGAGTTGTCTGTTTGATGCGATGGGTGCACTGTCTACCAAATACAATGAGACGCCGGAACGTGCATCGCGGGCTTACGACGATGCGCGTGATGGATTTGTCATAGCAGGTGGTGGCGGCATGCTGGTATTGGAAGAGCTTGAACATGCGAAGGCGCGCGGTGCGAAAATTTATGCAGAAGTTGTCGGTTACGGTGCAACCTCGGATGGTCACGACATGGTTGCCCCGTCAGGGGAGGGCGCCGCTCGATGTATGCGGCAAGCCATGCACGGTCTGGATGGGCCTATTGACTATATAAACGCGCATGGAACAAGTACGCCGGTGGGTGATATCGCTGAACTCGAAGCGGTCAAAACGGTATTCTCTGACACTATACCGGCTATTAGCTCAACCAAATCGTTATCCGGTCATTCGTTAGGTGCCGCCGGTGTGCAGGAATCTATCTACACTCTGCTGATGCAACAGCTCGGTTTCATTGCAGCGTCCGCCAATGTGGAAAATCTTGATGAAGCGGCTGCCGGCATGCCGATTGTCACCGAGCGCCAGGATGACGCGTCACTGAACCAGGTAATGTCGAACAGTTTCGGTTTTGGCGGCACCAATGCAACCCTGGTTTTCCGCAAGATCTAAAGCGTGTTTTCGTTGCTTTCTGCAATCCAGTCACCCGGTCTGCAGGTAATTGACGGCGTACATTTTACGTAGTTGCCAACGTTCAACGCATCAATCCCATTGCAACGGTTTTTCATCCAGTGCACTACGCTGCTCTTTAAGCGCAAGAATATGCGTGTCCCAGAACCGTGCCTCGCCAAAGTAGGGAAAGGCGCGCACGAAAGTCGGTTCCTGCCATCGTTGGCTGAGCCAGGCGGCGAATCTTAGCTGTCTTACAGCGCGTAGCGGTTCGATCAATGCAAGCTCACGGGCGTCGAACTCGCGAAATTCGTTGTACCCAACCAGTAAATCCCCCAATCGCTCCTGCCGATAGGTGCGGTCACCGGATAGAAACATCCATAAGTCCTGCACTGCGAAACCGTTCAGGCAATCGTCAAAATCGAGTAAGTGAGGTGTTTCGTCAGCACCCCAAAGGATATTGCCGGTATGAAAATCACCGTGCACCCGAATCATGTTGAAATCGTCGATAACAGCACTGATTCTGTTGCTGACTTCAGCTGCCAGTTCGTTGGCAATGCTTTGGTATGCAGCAAGATTCTCTGGCGGCACGTGACCACTTTCAATTACCATCTCAACAGCGCTTGCCACATCTTGCTGTAACGCGATGGTTGGTCGGGCGTTGAACAAAGACAGTTCGCCGACACAATGTAGTCGCCCGATCGTGCGCCCGATGGTTTCAAGTTGCTTGGGATTATCCAGCTCTGGCGGTCTGCCACCCGCGAGCGGATACACCGCGAAGCGGAAATGATCGTGTTCCTGCAACCATTGTCCCGCGGACCCTTCGGCATGGATTACCGGCAGGTCGCAGGATGCCAGTTCTGCAGTGAAACTGTGTTCCTCCAGCAGCGATTCATCCGACCAGCGACCGGGTCGGTAGTATTTGACAACCCGTGATGAGCCATCTTCCATTCCTACGTTGTAGACGCGGTTTTCGTAGCTGTTCAGCGCACTGATTCGACCGTCGGTACGGTATCCCGCGCGGTCGACCGCATCAAGCAGTCTGCTCGGGTCAAGCGTTGCGAATGCAGCCTTGGCATTGGCATGGGAATCAGTATTCCGGTCTTCGGGCATTTCGATGGATGTCTTTTTCTTGAGTTTGACGTAAAATACGCGTTCGATTTGAAGAAACGCTGGCAAATGCCTCTAAAATGCAGGATCTTGTCAGTTATCGTTTTCTCTGGCGCTTTGCTGAATTGCGTCGCTTTGCTTAATTTCGTAACACTGCTTAAGTAAGAACTAGTAAGAACTAAACAGAAATCTCAAAGATTGAAGTTTCAGCAAAAAGATTGTGCACTAAACATTGCTACAGTGTCTCGTTCTCTGGCAACAATGTTTGATTTCCCGGATTATCGGTTCGCAGTTACTCAGGTACACAGACAACTATAGAGTTGGCCACAGGATCGGCTACAGGATCGGCTACAGGGTCAGTTTCCTGACTATCACCTGAATTATCTCAAGGAATGAAATTACAAGGAAAGTAACGTAACTTAACTGCACAACATTTATCCGAGATGGCTGAAGGGTCATTGAATTTGGGCCACCTTGCGCTACTACTGCAAACCGTTGGATGACTGGCATGGATATCAGAAAAATTAAAAAACTGGTCGATCTCCTTCAGGAATCCGATATTACCGAGATTGAGATTCACGAAGCGGAAGAATCGGTCCGTATTTCCCGGCAAACTGCCTTTGCACCTCAAGTAGTCCCTGCCGCGCCCATGCAGATCAGTACCGCGCAAACAGGTGTAGCGGTTAGTGACATAGGTCAGGCAGCGGTCGGTGCCGTGGAATCCAGGCAGGACGAGCTGCCGCCGGGCACATTGGTGCCTTCACCCATGGTGGGAACGTTTTATCGCTCATCTGCTCCGGGAGAAGCACCATTTATAGAGGAGGGCCGTAGCGTGTCCAAAGGAGATACCTTGTGTATCATCGAAGCTATGAAAGTCCTGAATCAAATTGAATCTGAAGTAAGCGGTACGGTGAGAGCCATACTGGTGCAGGACGGGCAGCCGGTGGAATACGGTGAGCCGCTAATGGTCATTGATTGATCCAGTTTTATCGCTGATCACACCTCATGTTAAAAAAAGTTCTGATAGCCAATCGCGGCGAGATAGCCTTGCGCATCATGCGTGGCTGTCGCGACATGGGCATCCGCACAGTGGCTGTTTATTCGACTGTCGATCGCGACCTGAAACATGTCAGACTCGCTGATGAGGCCGTATGCATCGGACCTGCACCATCCGCCGAGAGTTACCTGAATATTCCAGCTTTGATCGCGGCCGCTGAAATCACAGACACCGATGCCATCCATCCGGGTTATGGTTTTCTGGCAGAGAATGCTGATTTCGCCGAGCGTGTGGAATCCAGCGGTTTCAAGTTCATAGGTCCCTCAGCGAAGGTTATTCGTTTAATGGGCGACAAGGTCAGCGCCATCCGTGAAATGCGCGCTGCAGGCGTGCCTTGCGTTCCCGGTTCGGACGGCCCGCTGGATGATAATCATCAACGTAATCTTTCGCTGGCGCGGGATATAGGTTATCCGGTAATTATCAAAGCGGCTGGTGGTGGTGGTGGTCGCGGTATGCGGGTTGTCGAGAATGAGAGCGAGCTGAATGAATCGATCGCGATGACGCGCGGGGAGGCACAGGCAGCTTTCGGTAATCCGGTCGTTTATATGGAAAAGTTTCTGGGTGCACCACGGCATATCGAATTCCAGGTGCTGATGGATGAACACGGCAATGCCATTCATCTCGGTGAACGTGACTGCTCGATGCAGCGGCGTCATCAGAAAGTCGTTGAAGAAGCGCCGGCACCGGGTATCACACCGGAAGTTCGCACAGAGATCGGCAAACGCTGCATCGAAGCCTGTAAACGCATTGGTTATCGTGGCGCGGGTACGTTCGAGTTTCTGTATCAGAACGGTGAGTTTTATTTCATTGAAATGAATACCCGTGTACAGGTCGAACATCCGGTCACCGAGATGGTCACCGGCATCGATATCATAAAGGAGCAGTTGCTAATAGCCGAGGGTCGTGAACTTCGTCATCAACAATCCGATATCTCCATAAACGGTCACGCGTTCGAGTGCCGCATAAATGCTGAAGATCCTGAAACATTTATGCCTTCACCCGGCCCGATCAACCAGTACCACGCACCGGGTGGGTTGGGTGTCCGGGTAGATACGCATATTTACAATGGTTATATCGTGCCACCAAATTATGATTCCATGATCGCCAAGCTTGTTGTCAGTGGTAATTCACGGGAATCCGCCATCGCAAGAATGCGTGGCGCGTTGAGTGAAGTTTTTGTTGACGGCATTAAAACTAACATTCCGTTGCACGAACGCATCTTTCGCGATTCTGCATTCAATTCAGGTGGTACAGATATCCACTACCTCGAGCAAATGCTTGATAGCTAAATCCTGCCTCGCGCCGACTTCAGTGAAATTCAATTTTGCAGGCCGAGCTTCTGTCAACACGCTGACGGTTGCGTAAATCAACCCTCGCTTACCCGCTTACACATACGCTGAGTTCTGGTGATGACATCTGCACAGCAAGTATCCGGCGACGAATGGCCACAACTATTGTTTGAAGCGACGCCTGGCATGGTCCCGATGCTTGAGGATATGTTGTTCGCAGCGGGTGCGTTATCGGTAATGCTGACAGACACACAGGATCAGCCCGTTCTTGAACCGGAACCCGGAGAGATACGCCTGTGGCAGAGTCTCAGAGTGACGGGTTTGTTCGCTCAGGGCGCGTCACTGGAATCCATTTTGACGCGCTGTCGCTCTGCCTGCCCTGTTGCACTGCCGGATTTCCGTGTGTTGAATCTGCCGGATGAAGACTGGCAACGTGCCTGGATGTCACATTTCAAGGCCACGGCTTTTGGGCGATATGTTTGGATTTGTCCGACACATGATTCGGTCGAGTCAACCGAGGCAGTTGTGATCAGCCTGGATCCCGGCCTGGCGTTTGGATCGGGCACGCATCCAACAACAGCCTTGTGCCTGCACTGGCTTGACGCAATTTGTCCGGAAACATTTGCCGACGTCGGGCAAACATTGGCGGGTCAGACGGTTGTCGATTATGGCTGTGGGTCAGGCATTCTGGCGATAGCAGCAGCCCGACTAGGTGCCTCCAGGGTAATAGCCGTCGACATCGACGAACAGGCGCTTACGGCAACGCGCGAAAATGCCAGGCGCAATGGAGTTGAGGATCGAATTGAAACCTGTTTGCCTGACACGCAGGTGCTGCTGCAGGCTGCGGGTCAGGTGGATCTAATGATTGCAAATATATTGTTCAATCCGCTGCTCGAGCTGCGCCCGATCTTCGCCGGATTGATGCGTGATAACGCAACACTTGTCGTCTCGGGCTTGCTGCAGGATCAGGTTGATGAGTTGATGTTGCACTACACTCAGGGGTTTGTCCGTCCTAAATTCCGTCAGTTGGACGGGTGGGCGCTTGTCCAGGCCAACCGCCACGTGCGGGATGACGCTACCTAACAGGAAGGTTGATGGAATCATCAACTCCGCTGACTCGTTGCAAAACCTGCAATACGGTCTTTGAGGTGCCACAGGCTATTCTCGACTCAGTGGACAGCCGTGTCCGCTGTGGCGAGTGCCTGCAGGTGTTTGATGCCCGCGAGCATTTGCATGAGGTCGAACAGCTGGATCTTACAGCTATGGTCGAGCCCAATGATCAATTGGCTGCCGGCTATCAAAGCAGCACGATCGATCCGGAAAATGCCGAAGAACCTCAGTTTCCGGCATTGCCGGCCCCGGATTACTATGACAACAAAGCCGATCTCTCTGCGGGTGGGGCAGACATTGATCTGTTGGGACCTGATGCAGATCTGCCTTTGTCCAGCTTTGAAGATAACACTACAGATGCTCTGCAGTTGGATTTCGACGTCGTTGATGCTGCTGCGGACGAAGCCCTGAGCCACACCGCTGATGCCGGTGATGAAGGCTATTCGCTCGACGCCCCAGCTTCCACACATACACGCGGCAGTGATCGCGATGTCGACACTGATGCGACTAGTGACGGCACAAATTCCATTGATCCGGATGATTCATCCAGTGACCGACACTCCATAAGGCGCAACAATGCGATTTTTCCAGGTACGGATAAGCGTAATTTCTCATTGGATGACAGTGATGGACCATCGCTTGTCGAATTTGACTTTCGAGACGCTGACGGCAATGCCACGATTGTTCACCCGATAAAAGCTTTGCCCGCAGTATCTGACGATGGCAACAGCCACTTGGATAGCACGCTCGATTCGACAAGCCTGAATTACGCCGCAGACGGCGATGCAAAAACTGATCTGTCGGCTGATCCGGATTTGGCAGATCGGATCGCGCTTGATGATGCGCATGACCATGCCCTGGATGATACGCAGCATGGATCAGGTGAATCGGCTGACGGTGCCGGCGCTCATCTGCGCGCAGGTGATGTATCTGTTCGGCCGGGTCTTGCCACTGAGCTAGCCGGTCAGGCAAAACAGGAAGAACTGCAAAAACAGGCTGACGAGACGGTTTCGCAACGACGCAAGGGACGGCTGGCGCGTTGGAGTCTGCGCGCGCTATTGAGTCTGTGCGTGTTCGCTATCGTTAGCGCCTTGTACGCCTACAGCCACCGTGATCGGCTGGCTGATAAGCCGCTGCTTCGTCCGGGCTACAAGCTTTGGTGTCTGGCAAGCGGCTGCAGTGTACCGGCACGACTCGATACCACTAAGCTGCTGGTAGTCGATAAGAAGATATTTTCACATCCTCATATCGAAAGCGCATTGGCCATAACAATAGTTTTGCGAAATACAGCAGACTTTGAGCAACGCTATCCGGTATTGTTTATGTGGTTATCAGATAGTGCGCGTCGCACAGTGGCATCAAACGAATTCGAACCCAACCTGTATCTGCAGCGCAATAATCTCGCGCCTGACAGCGTGCTTCGTCCCGGTGAGCAACAACGTATATCATTGGACGTTCTGGATCCCGGTGATAGCGCCGTGTCACTCGAACTGAGTTTCCGCTAAGTGTCCGCCGTTTCGACCTGACGCTCTCAACCTATTCGAATCAAGGTTACAACTTCACACGATGTTTTCGATTGGTCGCTACGATTTTGATGGCAAATTACTGCTAGCGCCTATGGCGGGCATCAGTGATGTCGTATTTCGCCAGATCTGTCTGGAGCAGGGAGCCGTCTGTGCTGCATCCGAAATGATTTCGTCAGACACAACTTTACATGCCACTGAAAAGACCAGGAACCGTATACTAAAAACTGATTTCGACGGGCCGCATATTGTTCAAATCGCCGGATCAGACCCGGACACACTGCTTGCTGCCGCGCGCTTTAACATCAAGCTTGGTGCTGATGTGATCGATATCAATATGGGGTGCCCGGCAAAAAAAGTTTGTAAAAAACTTGCGGGTTCTGCGTTGTTATCTGACGAAAAGCTGGTTGATAAAATACTGGCTACGGTGGTGTCTGGTGTTAACGTGCCGGTCACTTTGAAAATCCGCACCGGGCCCACTCCTGAGCAACGCAATGGCGTGCGTATTGCGCAAATCGCAGAACGTAATGGTATTCAGTGTCTTGCAGTTCACGGGCGAACACGTGAAGACAGGTTCAAAGGTGAGGCTGAATATGACACGATACGAGATATCAAACAGGCAGTGAACATACCTGTTATTGCTAACGGCGACATAACAGATTCAACCAGTGCGCGGCGTGTGCTTGAATTTACCGGTGCCGATGCATTGATGATTGGACGGGCGGCCCAGGGTGATCCTTTCATTTTTTCACGAATATCAGCTGCATTGAATAATGGCACTGACATCGATCGCGCTTCTGTGCAAAAAACAGAGTTACAAAATACGGTTGTTCGGCATCTAAAGGGCATTCACTCGGTTTACGGGGAGTATCGTGGTGTTCGTGTCGCACGAAAACATATTGCCTGGTACCTGAAGAATAAGCGCGATGCCGCACAATTTAGACAACGTATCAATCAGGTTGAAAGTGCTGTTGATCAACTGCAACTGGTTGATGCGTTTTTTTCGAGTTGAAACAACTCCCGGTGACGGGTAGCGGATCGACGCGGTGCAGTTCCCTCTGATCCGGGTGTGCGTCATCAGCGCAATAAAAACCCGTTTGTTAACTTGCCTCGATGCCTGTCTCAGAATGCTCGTGATTTTTTCGAAGTTATAATTCCAGGTTCCGATTTATCAGAAACCGTGATTGTTTTTTGTTTAACCCAAAAGACTTTAGTTGTTGTATCTATCTGATGGAATTTGACATTCGTCTACCCGAAATTGCACTCGGCCGCTCCGTTCAAGCGTTCCTTCATCGATAAAAATACGTAACCGTTTATACGGAGATTGTGGCTGCACTAGCGGTAAAGGATTTTGTCAACTGTTGTAATTATCAGTACATTAGTTGCTGCTGAATGTTTTCGGAAATGCTAATATGCAAGCATCAAAGCGCAAGTACGCGCTTCGACGTTGTTTCCATGTTTGTTTCCATGTTTGTTTTGATATTTTTTTATATTCGTTTTGATTTTTGTCTCATTATTTGTTTGTCTGTACCTCGGATCCTGTGCGTTGACGCAATGCGTTGATGCGCTTTAAAGCATTCACACAAGGTCGTACACGAACTTTGCCCGGGTTATCTCTTTTTCGACTTGCAGGTAGAGGAATTAAAAACGAAAGATGCGCAAGCTTGAGACAGCGTAAATCTACGGAAGGTAAATTCGTTATTGGTCCTGGAATAAAATTAATCCACAACGTAAATCTGCAACATAAATCTGCAATGCAAATTCGCGTGGAAATTAACAAGCATCCATTACCAGTTCTGAATCACAACGCTCACGTTAAATCGATCGATTGCAAAGTAAAATACAGTGTGGAAGCCCGTTTTCGGGCTTTTCGCATGTTAGCTTTGCAAATACTTGATAATTTAAAAATTCGATCGCTAATTTAACTGCTTCAGACAATGAGTCTGAGAAATACTTATAGATCTTCATCGGATAACTCTACGATGCGCGACACTGCGACAAACGACATCAGTACAGCACATGTTGCCGAGCACGATGAACAAGTTAAGCACAATCAATCCACACACTTATCAACAACCCTGCACGCTACTGTCGGGTCGGATATCGTGTCGCAGCCGGCATTGACAGCGGGGCATCTGTCAAACTTGAATTCAGTACCCGGCAGGACAGCGCTTCAGTGCTGTGTGTACGAGGAGCTGAATAGATATTTTGCAGCGCTTGACGGCCAACCTCCCGGCGATCTCTACCAGATGGTGGTATCACAGGTCGAAGCGGCAGTGATAGATTATGTGCTTGATATATGTGATGACAACCAAAGTCGCGCTGCAACATATCTGGGCATAAGCAGAGGCAAACTGCGTAGCCGGCTCAGCGACCAATAGCCCTTGACCGGCGCGGTTTTAGCAGCGGCTAGCCTGCTCTATTCGTGAAGGGACTTCATGAATAGAGCAGGTTAAACACCATCTATTTTTACTCTTCATCGAGGATTCACTGTGAATCAGGCGTCTGAACGACAACAACGCACTGCTCTGTTAAGTGTGTCGGACAAGTCAGGGGTTGCTGAGTTTGCCGATCGGCTGGCTCAGGCAGGCTACCGCTTGGTATCAACGGGAGGAACTGCGACCGTACTGCGTGAGGCGGGCCTGACGGTAGTGGATGTATCTGAATTGACTGGCTTTCCGGAAATTATGGATGGCCGGGTAAAGACTCTGCATCCGGCCGTGCATGCGGGCGTCCTGGCGCGC
Organism: uncultured Granulosicoccaceae bacterium; assembly: GCA_937951345.1. Classification (GTDB taxonomy): domain Bacteria; phylum Pseudomonadota; class Gammaproteobacteria; order Granulosicoccales; family Granulosicoccaceae; genus CALFCE01. Next base: position 27,215 of record CALFCF010000004.1, on the reverse strand, counting down.
AGAGGCACTGATGATAGCGTGCTTGCGGCGCACGGCATCAACACCATTGATATTGTCATTGTCAATCTTTATCCATTCGCCCAGACCATTGAAAAACCTGACTGTAACTTTTCGCAAGCAATTGAAAATATTGATGTTGGTGGTCCTGCGATGATCAGAGCTGCTGCCAAGAACCATGCTTTTGTATCGATCGTGACCAATGTGAAGGATTACGCCCGCGTCGCCGACAGCATCGAACAGACCGGAGATGTCTCAGATGAATTGCGGATCGAGCTGGCGGCAGCCGCGTTTACGCACACCGCTCAATACGATTGTGTCATCGCTGATTTCCTTTCTGCATCAGCGTCGCTGACAAAACCTTCCGATCATGATCAGCATCGGGTAGGGACTGTAGATGATACGAGTGACCCTAAGGCAAAGACAAAGGCAACGCCTGACCCTGATAACGGCAACAACCCGTCCAGATTGCTGCTTCTGAAGCAGAAGCAGGCATTGCGTTACGGGGAGAATCCGCATCAGCAGGCGGCCTTTTTTGTGGATGCATCATCTCGACGGTTTGGTGATCCGGCAAACCCTGAGAAGTCCTTGATGCAACGGCAAAGCAGCCCGTCACTTTCAGATGCAAAACAAATTCAGGGCAAGGAACTTTCCTACAACAACATCGCGGACGCTGCTGCTGCTCTTGATCTCGCCCGTGAATTCAGCGAAACCTGTTGCGTTATTGTCAAGCACGCCAATCCCTGTGGTGTTGCAGTTGCTGACACTGCCGATGCAGCCTACGAACGCGCGTACGCCTGCGATCCAACCTCGGCATTCGGTGGCATCATCGCGATTAACGGCCCGGTTGATGAAGATCTCGCTGGTATCATCATCGAGCGGCAATTCGTCGAGGTGTTGCTAGCGCCGGAATTTACCTCTGCCGCGATTGCCAAATTGCAAACCAAGCCGGCAATCCGTGTGCTTGAACTACAAGCCCCCTGGACGATGGATACTGCACCATCACTGAAAACCGCTGGTGGTGGCTACCTTATTCAGTCTGCTGATGATGCGTTACTTTCAGCGGAGGGCTACCGCATCGTCTCTGAACGTAAACCGGATGGAACTCAGCTGCACGATTTGTTGTTCGCGTGGAAAGTTGCCAAGCACGTTAAATCCAATGCCATCGTGTATGCACGTGACGGACAGTCAGTGGGCATCGGTGCAGGCCAGATGAGTCGAGTCTATTCTGCGCGGATTGCAGCGATTAAAGCACAGGATGAAGGGTTGGTTGTTGCCGGTGCTTCGCTCGCATCCGATGCTTTTTTCCCGTTTCGGGATGGCATTGATGAGGCTGCAGCTGCGGGTATAACGTCAATTATTCAGCCCGGTGGTTCGCGTAATGACAACGAAGTCATAGAGGCCGCGAATGAACACGGCATGGCTATGCTTTTTACCGGGATGCGCCATTTCCGGCATTGATCAGATCAGGCCACTTAAGCGTCGGGAACGAGACGTTATTCGGTATCGGGTTGTAAGGTTATCTTTGCACCGGCGGTGATCCCATTCTGTTTGAACCAGCCAGCGTTGACCTCCAGTGCATACCGTGCAGGACGGCTTGAAGGATAATTTTCTTTCGCGAACGGTTCCATTGTCAGGATTTCGATTATCTCGAGCTGTTCGTTGATGAAGGCAATTGACAGCGGAATCGATGTTTCTCGCATAGTGAAAATCAACGGTCGCTCTTGCTGATACACGAACAACATACCAGCGTTGCGCTCCAGTAATGGCCGGTAACTGAGGCCGCGTTGTCGCTCGACAGGTGTGACAGCTAATTCTGTCAATAGTGTTGTTCCCGCAATGTCTAACAATACCGTCTGTAAGGGAGGTTGCGGTAGCTTGTCTGCCCGGGCAACCCCGGAAACTGCACACGATGCCAGTAATGCTATCGACAGTATAAAAAATCGAGCGATGTACAACCGGGGGAGGCGTGTTTGTTTTTGAGTTATCTTTTGCTGCCCCGTGACTAGCCATTCCTTCATTGACATTAATATCGTTGTTGATATCGCTTCAGTCGCTAAATTCATATCGGTTCGGTATCCGGTTCGCCATCCGGTTTGGTAACTTGTTGCGGTTAACTCAACGTATTTGCGGACTGATCATACGTGTTTTGGGTCTTACGCCCTCCCACACAAAAAACGCATCAGCCGCCTGCTCCAGCAACATGCCGAGCCCGTCTACGCAATGCGCGCAATTGTGCTCTGTGCCCCAGGTGACAAACGGCGTGGCAACGCTTGCGTCCCGACTGTAAGACAGATCATAAATCTGTGATCGTTCATTCAGGATTGATGCAGGCAGATCTAACCTACCACCCTGGTAAGCCGCCGATGTTGAATTAATGACCAGATCAAATCCGTGGAAAATATCTGAGCCTGCTAACGATTCCAGTGAGGTCGCGTTGATATTGCCGTGCTGCGCAAAGTCTACGGCGAGTTGCTCTGCTTTCGATTGAGTGCGGTTTGCAATAGTCAGTGACGAAGGACCAGACAGGCATAGGGGATAAATGATGCCGCGCGCAGCGCCACCGGCGCCCAACAATAGAATACGCTTGTTGGACAAATCTAAATTGAGATTACCTGTTAAGTCGGCAACAAGACCACTACCATCGGTATTGAAACCCTTCCTGGAACCGTCTTTTTCAAATCGTATGGTGTTAACCGCTCCGGCAATTCGTGCAGCTTCGTCGAGCGTATCGCACAAATTCACGGCCTGTTCCTTGTGTGGCAGAGTGATGTTGCAACCTTGTCCTCCACTCGCCTGAAAATTTTCAATCGCTGCCGCCAGTCCATCGCAGGACACGTGAGTTGTTGAATAGTTGATGCGTCGCTGCACCTGCTCGGCGAACAGCGAGTGGATTTTCGGAGACAGGCTATGGTCAACAGGATCGCCAAACAACGTGTAGCTGTGAATCATCGGTCAGGTAAGTTATTTATAGGAGTGGGTTTTTGGTTTGATTCGCTCGTCAAACAGGGCGGAACCAGGTGAACAGACACCAATGCACAAGCAAATAGAAACAGAGCCAGTACTAGTGCAGCTTCTGATTCATTCCTTTTGCAGTTTATTTTGATGCATTATCAATTCAGTGTCTCATACAGGTGAATAGATTCTTTCGGTACAAGGCGTTGAAGAAGATAATATTTAACTTCAGCATTGCGTAGGTACAATAGATCCCTGTCGGTTTCATTGTCCTCTGCTATCCCTGTCTTAGTCGGGTATACCGACAGTTTTACCGCTCCGCAGGAACGCGCAAGTTTGATCAGTGTGTCCAGTCTATCAAGGCTGGAGCCTTTAATGGCCGTGCTACCTTTGCGGTACTCGACAGGCATGAATTCGAACTGATCACCAAGTGTACCGCAGGTATTGTCAAGAAAGTCGATACGAACCCGGTTGGCAACCGTTACATTTGTTACTTTGGGTTGTTCGGTATCGGTGGTAGCCGGTGGTCTTGCCGATGCGTTCGCTGGCGATGTTGAACCTGACGTAGATTCCGATTCTGACGCTAATATTGACCCTTGCCCAGATCCTGATCCCGGCGCTGACACTACATAGGTTTCAGGAGCGTCTACCGACTCGGATCGCTCTGGGTCACTCTCGATCGTTTCCTGAACCGCGCCCTGCTGATCACGGATGTCCTGATCACTATCGGCGCGGGACTGTATGGTGATTCTGCCTTCTTTTACATTTTCAAGTTGCTGTTCCCTGAGTTTAAGCAGGGCGATAACATCTGATCGCCTGACGTCTTTCGATTCAAGCAACTCCCGTCTGACATGTGCAATCGCCTCTCGATCGTCTGCCGAGATTCCTTGTTTTTCGAGTTCAGCCTGGATTTCAGTTGATAGTCGTTTAGCCAGAACTTCCTCTTCAAAAATCAGACGACCGGATTTTTGGTTTTTGTATTTGGAATCTGCAGCACTTTCACCGCGTGCGAGTTTTGCCCGTTTCGCTGCTTCTTTAATTTTGTCTTTGTAGAGTTTCTGCTCGGCAAGCATCGCCTCATGTGATTCGTGATAAGTGTTTTTTGAATTCAGTAGGTATTCCGAGCGGGATATTGTCGAGAATATGTGGCCGCCAAGGCCGCCGAAAACCACTGCAAAAGTCAGCCACAGTGCGACCGTGCAGAACAGAAACGCCATGATGATTAGATTGCGGTTACTTCGCGGGTGCGTCGCATCGTGGCGATTGGATTTTGATCGCTGTCTGGTGCTTCGGTTGGTTGATTGCTGGCTGTTCATAGGTGGGAGGCGGTTCTTTGAGGCATCCGCTGTCCGGGTTTCTCTGGTTGACGGTGATTACATCCGTCACACCGCTTATTGTCAAATACAGGTTATTGAGAATCTGCACAGTACATCAAGCCATCTGCGACGATGTAATGTTATGTGAACAGGTGCCTGGAATGCCGCCATAATTTATTATTATACTACTTCGATGTCGAAAAGGGTTGGAACGTGCCGCACCAGGCGGTTTGTTGACTATATTCCATAGGATCGCAGTCAAAAGTCCAGTGTCTCCAGCCTGTCGGTAGTATTACCCGACACTGCCTGTTGAATCCAGACGATAATGACCTCCTTCTAATTTCGGTTCAGCGCCTTGGCAAGTGTCGTGATGGGTGAAATGTTAAATAACTTCTTAGTCGCCGCTCGGTGTTTTACGTTTTTCGTCTTGTTGTTGCCGGCGTCTGCGTGGTCTCTCGACGACGACTGGTACATAGGTATCGGCGGGGGAGCATCGTTTCTCCAGCCGGATTCTCTCACTGCCGGTGAGCGCATACTCGATAGTGCTGACACAGGCAGTGCCGCGACATTTTTGCTGGGTCGCGATTTCGGCAATCTGGCGAGTGCGCAGTTGCAAGCCTGGACGCTAGGTGAAGCAGAATTCAACACAGGGTCAACAATCGACTTTAGCGCGTTGGAGGCATCGGTTCTTTACCGTTTGTTTGATACACGCGATCGTCAATTGGTGCCCTCCAATTTTGGACTGGCATTGTACGGGCGTGTTGGATTGGGTTTTATTGACCGTGAATTGAGTGTGGCCATTCCTTTGGAAACTGATGGCAGCGTGTACTTTGGCGGCGGCGTGGGTGCAGAGCTATTTCTCGGAAGTCGGTTTTCTCTGCGGCTTGAAGGTAATATTCTTGATCGCGACTCGCAGGTTGCAAGTCTTATGGCGGTGTACCGGTTTGGTGGGCGTGACACCAGTATTTCTGCCACGACGCTGCCGACCGGGGATACCACTGTCGAAACACCGGTGCCAGAAGAGCCTGCAGTGACAGAGGTTATCAGCGATTCTGACGGTGATGGTGTCGAGGATGCTGTAGATGAATGTCCCGCTTCACGAACCGGTTACCCCGTGCGCGAGGATGGTTGTTCGCTACTTAATGGTGTTCTGTCAGGTGTACAATTTATCGAAGGCACCGCTGATTTGTTACCCGAGTCCTTTGCTCAACTGGATTTTCTGGCAGACCTGTTGAAGCGTTTTCCGAGTGCGAATATTGTGCTGCTATCACACACTGACAACAGAGGCACTGCGATAGGTCAGGCCAGACTCACACGTAATCGCTTGCGCAGAGTCGGTACTTACCTGATTCAAAAGGGTTTATCAGCCCGACGCTTTAGCTTGAGAAGCCTGGGTGCGGAAAGTCCCCGTTTCGATAACACAACGACTGAGGGGCGCAAGGCGAATAACCGCATAGAAATCATGGAACCCTCATGATCGATTCAATTACACTCGAATAGCTCGCATTCAGATAGCGCAACGTAGCCACGCATGACTGCAGATCGTTCGACTGCGACCAAGGCAAATTTTCTGCGATTTTATGTGTTGTTATTGGTTGCAGCACCCCTTGTCTGGGCAGCCATGCACTGGCTGTTCGATGTACCCCTTGCTGCAAGACTTACCAACACAGATGCGACTTTCTTCTCGGCGCTTGGCCTGAACGACAGCGTATTTCTGCGCACATTATTATTTGCCGGATTGATTTATCCGGTACTTGAGGAGGTTGTCTTCAGAGGTGCTCTGCAAGGTTTCCTGCTTGATCGACTGCCGTCGTCAGTCAGAAGCTTTGCTCCGTCCCTCCAGCCGCTGAACCAGCGCGCTGATCACGATGATACGCCGGAGCTGGAACAATCGTTTGCGAAACGACGCTATTACATGCTGATCGGGCCTATAAGTTTGGCGAATGTGCTGACATCTGTAGCGTTCGCGACACTGCATCTACTCAGTCAGCCACCGTTGTGGGCGTTTCTGGTTTTTTTTCCTTCGCTGGCTTTTGGCTGGACACGCGAAGCGAGTAGTGGATTGCTCCTTCCGGTAGTACTGCACGTATTTTACAACCTGGGGTTTTTTCTTCTTTATACGTGACAATGTTTACAGGGAGTATTTCCCTATCTATTCATTTGTTATCAGAACAAGCGCTATAAGCCTGGAACGAGTCGATAACCTCGTGGTGTTTTTTCAACACCGTTTACTCGACGCTGAGCCAGTCGCGTGGTTTCAGAAATATCTCGTAGAGTTCAGCTTCCGGTGTACCGGGTGCCGGTTGCCAGTCGTAACGCCAACTAACAGCAGGTGGCATTGACATCAGTATTGATTCAGTGCGCCCGCCGGACTGCAAACCGAACAACGTTCCTCGATCGTACACCAGGTTGAATTCAACGTAACGCCCACGACGATAGTGCTGGAATTCTTTTTCGCGATCCCCGTAAGGTAAGTCCGAGCGACGTTCGACAATTGGTTGATAAGCAGGTCGAATATGATCACCGACGCTTTGCATCAGTGCGAAGGCATTGTCGAAACCGCCAGCATCGAAATCATCGAAAAACAATCCGCCGATGCCACGAGGTTCGTTGCGATGCTTTAAGTAGAAATAACGGTCGCACCAGGACTTGAATTCAGCATGCAGTGATTCGCCAAACGGTTCTACTGCATCACGTGCCGTTTGATGCCAGTGTCGACAGTCTTCGATAAATCCGTAATAAGGTGTCAGATCAAAGCCACCGCCGAACCACCAGATATCCTCGGCACTGTCTGAGCGGGCAATAAAGAACCGTACGTTGGCGTGCGTCGTCGGTACATACGGATTGCGGGGATGAAATACGAGTGATAACCCCATTGCTTCGAATCGTCGACCAGCTAGCTCCGGACGATTCGCACTGGCTGACGGGGGCAGCTTATCGCCCATGACGTGCGAGACGCCGATACCTGCACGTTCGAACAGTTCGCCATCTTCGAGCAGGCGCGATTCGCCACCGCCACCTTCTGTCCGATGCCAACTATCACTACCGAATGATTTGCCGTCCAGCGCTGAAAATGTTTCACAGAGCGAGTGTTGTAGTTGTTTTAGATAATCAAGTACGTCGGAAGATCTGATTGTGGTCATTGTTTGTGTCGGGCCCGATACTGATCGCTACTGTAACAATTATCGCAGTCGTGTACCGTCGGCAATGTTGCGAATTTCCGTCGCACCGACAAGGCCACCGACAGGGGCATCGACGATCAGATCCAACAGCTCACCCATATTTTTCGCTGTTTCGGTGGCGTCTACACTAGGCGGTTGTCCCGAAAAGTTAGCACTGGTTGACACAACTGCACCGTTAAACGCATTACAAATGGCGGCTACAACCGGGTGATCGCTGACGCGTACTGCCAGTGTGGATCTACCTCCGGTCAACAGATCTGATACAGAGTCGCGTGAGCGCACCACCCAGGTGACCGGTCCTGGCCAGGTACCTGCGACACGTTGTTGTTCGATGGCTGTCATGGTGGCGATGTAAGGATCTAATTGTTCAAAGGTAGCCGCTACCAGTATCAGGCCCTTTGCAGCGTCGCGCTGCTTGATTTGCACGATCCGATCTACAGCGCTTTTATCAGCCGGGTTGCAGCCGATACCGAATACACCTTCGGTTGGATAGGCGATGACACCGCCACCGCGTAACAGCGTGGCGCAGTGTTGGCAGGTGCAATCTGAAAATGGCTGCAGTAATTTCACTGGAAATGTCACTGGGTTACGACTGATCAATGCGGATTTGACGATAGCGGTAAACCTGTTATGCCACAAGCAACAGTTTCACGAACAACAGTGCCACGAGCCACAAAACGAGATTTACCGACAGCGCTGATAACGACCGTCGCCAAGTGATGTCAAAACACCGTCGAGTTCAAGTTCCTGAAGTTTTAGCACGATGGTTTGAATATCGCTATCCAACAACTGGCAAAGACTATCAGGGGTAAATGGATCGAAGCCAGCGTGACGCAACAAAGCATCTGACGTTTTATCTGCTTCAGTGGGTGCAGCTGCGTCCATCGTGTCACGATCGCTGTTACTTTTCTGTTTGGTGGCAGAACCGGACGGGGGTTGCCACGGGGCGATTCCAAATTCGGCGAGGATATGGTCGGCTTCGCTAACGAGCTGCGCGCCGTCTCGAATCAGTTGATGACAACCGGCGGCAAGTGTATTGCGTACCGAACCGGGCATACAGAATACGTCTCGGTTTTGCTCCAGTGCGTGACGTGCGGTGACCAGACTGCCGCTTCGAATCCCCGCTTCCATAACCAGGGTGGCAACCGCAAGACCGCTAATTAAGCGGTTGCGTTGCGGAAAATGGCGTGGCAGTGGTGCAACCCCCGGTGGAAACTCACTCACTATCGCACCGTTGTGTTCGATTTCCTTAGCGAGATCCCTGTGCCTTGACGGGTAGCAAATGTCGGGTCCGGTCGCGACGACTGCAATACTTTTACCGCCTGCCTGCAGACAACCATAGTGTGCTTCGGCGTCAATACCATAGGCAAGACCACTGGTTATCACCAGGCCTTTGCTGCTTAATTCCTTTGCCCATTCACGTGTTAGTTGTCGCGCCGGTGTTGTTGCTTTGCGGGAGCCGACTACGGCAAGTTGTTGTTGTGACAACACTGCCGGATTGCCGGTGATGAACAGGACAGCGGGCGGATCTGCAATCTCGGTTAAAAGAACAGGGTAGGCGGGATCACTTCTTACCAGCAGATGATGATTATCAGCTTGCGCCCATTCAAGCGCCGTTTCGGTGACCGGTACCGCCGCGCGCAGTTGTTTTTCGAACCGGGCAAGAGGCGTTGAGCTATGTTTGCACGCATCGATAACGGCTTCGGGGCCATCGAATGCGGCTAGCAGTTTCATCAGGTTGCGCGGTGATAATTTTGCGCATCCGAGCTGCAACCACGCAAACACCTCTGCGTTTGATGGGGCTGTGCTTGCGCTTGTTAATTCTGTATCCATTGGCCGGTATTACTCCAATCCTTTGTTGCAACCGGGATCTTCTGACTGGAAGTGCATGAAAATCTGCACAACCGTCATCATTGCGTGCACTACAAAATTTATGTACTACAAAATTCAAGGGGTACGGGCAGTGGTCTCGTCGCGGGACGAAACACTGATAACGCTGCGGGTGGGTGCGGGGTGCTACAGGTTGCTGTTGGAGCGATGCAGGTGTAGCGAATTTCTGTTACTGAACGGGATTATGTGTGTAGCCCGGCCAACTTGCAACTGGATATTTATTCAGATGTGGATGAAAACTGACTGCAACGCGAGCGTTCAAGCTCGCGTTGCAGACAAGTTCTGATGGTCTTTAGATCGGAGAGACGATGTCGTTCCGGAATATCGGTCGTGAGGATTCCATCACGAGTGCGTAGCTGACTTTCTCAAAAGTCTGGAAAACCATAACCACGCCTGTTCGTCGGTTCGGCAATTTGACGACGTCGTTGCGTACGCTCGATATGCGGTCTCGCAGAGTTGCTCCCCGGCTTTCGACGGCCAGTACATCACCCACTTGAACCTGATTGCGTTTACCCAGGTTAAGCACGACAACCTGATTGCGACCACTGCGGGTAATAGAGTCGACCAGCGATACAATGCGGCCCGATCCTTCGAACTGCGGTGTCCTGGGAATATACTGGTGCGGCGCATATGCCTGATTGGCAGCCAGCAAGCGGTCACCGTTAATGGTTTCCATATAGTTTTTGGTAATCACCAGCGTTGACGGATCACCACTTTCCAGCAGTTTCGCATTAGCAACGTGCGTGATTTCCTGACCCAGATACTCATTGTTCTGTGGATCGATGAGTGGCTTGCTGTTTCTGAAAACGCCGTAAGCGCGTTGTACGCCAGATATATTGCCTCGGGCATAAATCTCTTGTCCTACTGCGCTTGCAAGACGCTGTTCATCGTTACCGACAATGTAGGGTGCGCTTGCGAGTTCGCCTCGTTCTACAACCCGTGGGTGGACGAGAAATTGACGTACTGAATCACCCGGGATCATCGGAATGGCTTCTTCCAATGACTCTTCACGGATACGGGGCGACAGGCGCTCAACGTTACCAGACAAATCGGCGACGTCGAAACCATTGATATCGACACCGTTACGGTTGACCACCAGTCGTGGTTTGCCGTCAGGGCCGTACTCGAGTCGAATCTTGTCACCCGGGTAGATCAAATGCGGGTTTTTAATGTTTGGGTTCGCCTGCCAGACTTCCGGCCAGCGCCATGGCTCTTCTAGAAAGCGACCGCTGATATCCCACAGCGTATCGCCTCTGACGACAGTGTAAGAGTTCGGACGGTCTTCGTTGACGGCCAAAGCCGCTCCGAGCATCGGAATCGAAGTTGTGTAGTCGTTGCCTGAGCCGCGAACCTGTAAATGACCGTGAGCTGCGCCCAGATCGGGTTCTTCTGTCAGAACCGGCCCTTTGTACGGGTTGGCGCCACATGCAGATAGCAACAACGCGATACCGCCGCTCAACAGTGGTTTCAGGTAAGTAATATCACCGAAAGTACGTGCCATGAGGAAATTCAACTCCGTTGCCTGCCGCCGGCATCGGTTTTTACCGGTTGGCGTGCAGGGTTCATTCAGTTAGCTGGTTTCGAGCTTGTTCGCTATAAATGCATTTATAATGCCCGGTAGCGGTGTTTTTATCCGTGTGGCCGTGACTCCGGACAATCCGGTGGCCTTTGGGGGCTGGTAATAGTGCATTTTCCAGATCCTGTAACTACGAGATATTTTCAATTCCAGGATCCCTGTTCATGCCATTGCTAGATATATTGCAATTTCCGGATGCAGCCTTGAGAAAAGTTGCAACCCCCGTACCGGATGTCGATAGCCGGATCGATAGCCTTGTTGCAGACATGCTTGAAACCATGTATGAGGCACCGGGCATCGGTCTCGCTGCAACCCAGATTGGTATTCACGAAAGACTGGTTGTGATTGATGTGTCGGAAGAGAACGACAGCCCGCTGGTTTTGATCAACCCCGAAATAATCAATAGCGATGGCGAGCAGGAAATGCAGGAGGGCTGTTTATCCATCCCTGGAATTTACGAAAACATCAAACGGGCGGGTAATATTCACATCAGCGCAATAAACCGTCAGGGCGAACCTTTTGAGATGGAAGCTGACGGCTTGCTATCTGTATGTATTCAACATGAAGTCGACCATCTGGACGGTAAGTTGTTTGTTGACTACCTCTCTTCGCTTAAGCGGGACCGGATACGCCGCAAGATGATTAAGGCACAGCGTCAGGAGCAACTTGATTGAGTGTGTCCAAGCCTGATTGTCTTCGAGTGATTTATGCAGGTACTCCGGAATTTGCTGTTCCTGCACTTGAGCGCTTACATCAATCCGAACACACAGTGGTTGCTGTCTACACACAGCCCGATCGGCCGGCAGGTCGTGGCCGGAAGTCGTTGGCCAGTCCGGTAAAAAAATACGCCATCGAAAATGGATTACCGGTGGAGCAACCCGACAATTTTAAATCCGCGGAAGCCGTTGAGCAGTTGCGAACCTATATGCCGAATGTCATGGTGGTGGCAGCCTACGGTGTATTGTTACCTGTGGCTGTCCTGCAGTTACCTACCTATGGTTGTTTGAATATACATGCGTCTTTGTTGCCGAGTTGGCGCGGCGCTGCTCCTATTCAACGGGCCATACTGGCAGGAGACAAAGCCAGTGGTGCGAGCATTATGCTAATGGATGAGGGGTTGGACACCGGGCCCGTTCTCGCACGTGTCGAAGTACCGATAACATTATCAACCACCGCGTCTGATCTGCATGATGCGTTGGCGCAGGTCGGGGCTGAGGCACTTCTTGAAACGCTACCGGCCTGGTGTTCCGGTGCGATAGAACCGGAAGTTCAAACAAAGCAGCACGCGAGCTATGCCAGGAAGCTGCAGAAATCCGAAGCCACTATCGACTGGTCTGCAAACGCAGAGTCGGTTCACCGCCAGATCATGGCGTTCAACCCATGGCCGGTTGCACAGACGTTACTCGGTGAGCGCGTTATCAGAATATGGCGCAGCCAGTCGGGCCAGCCGCTGCCGGATGAATTGACCGGTGTGCCGTTTTCCGGTGGGCGGCTGCACACTATCGGAGCGCGCCTTTTTGTGGCCTGCAGCGATACATGGCTTGAATTGCTTGAAGTGCAAGCACCGGGTAAAAAAGCGATGCCGGTTGCTGACTTTTTGAATGCCAACGATCTGTCCGGCCAGAGTTTCACGGCTAAGTCCAACCCTTTGTCTGAGCCCGGTGGGTCGGACACGGGTAATTAGTCACCTCAGGATACTGCCAGATTGTCGCGTCCTGCTGCCAAGCGTAACGGTCCGGAAAATGTACGTGTGCTTGCCGCGCGATTGCTGTCTGATTTAATTGCACGCCGCGGCAACCTCTCGACGCTACTGGATGCTGCGCAACCGTTGCTTGTTGAGCAGCATCGTCCATTACTGCAGGAACTGGCTTATGGTACTGCGCGTCATTTGCCGACACTTGAATTTCTTGCCGCGCAGCGCCTTGACAAGCCATTGCGCAACAAAGACCACGATGTTCATTGCCTGATACTGGTGGGGCTGTATCAATTACGCTATATGCGGATAGCTCCTCACGCCGCTATCAATGAAACCGTAAGTGCTGCTCCTTTACTTGGAAAGAAGTGGGCGAGGGGACTCGTCAATGCAGTGCTTCGAAGCTATCAACGGGAATCGGCGCGCGAATCACGCGAGCTACCCACAGACGATACGTTGGCGACTGATCTACAGACTGCGGATGAATCAACTCGATACAACATCCCGCAATGGCTGCTTGAGAATTTTCAACGCGCCTGGCCCGAGCATTGGCGGCAGGTGGTTATTGAAGGCAATCGCAGACCACCCATGGTATTGCGTGTGAATTTGCAGCGAGTGGACGTTGATCAGTATCTGACACAACTGCAGCAACAAGGTATCGAAGCGCGTCAACATGAATGGGTGCCCTCAGCTGTAGTGCTTTCCGAACCGGTTCCTGTAGAGCATCTGCCGCTCTTCGCTGAGGGCCATGTCAGCGTACAGGATACGGCGGCGCAGCTTGCAGTGTTTCTTTTGCAAAATGAATTGCAGCAAACACAACGAAACGGACATGACCTTCGAATTCTTGATGCCTGTGCTGCTCCCGGTGGTAAAACCGGTCATCTTCTGGAGCAGTCACCGACAGCAAATCTGACGGCGGTTGATATCAGCGAGACCAGGCTTTTACGGGTCAAAGAAAATCTTCAGCGACTCGGACTAGCCGACAGAGCGGTCTGTGTAGCTGCCGACGCGGCAGCTGTCGAGAGCTGGTGGGATGGTCAACGATTTGACTTGATAGTGATTGATGCACCTTGCAGCGGAACCGGTGTTATCCGCCGTCAGCCGGACATTAAACTGCTGCGCACAGCGGAGGAATTGTCGATATTGGCGAGTATGCAGCAGAATATTGCTGAATCGCTGTGGCCTCTTTTGAATCCAGGTGGCAAACTTTTATATGTGACCTGTTCGGTGCTTCCTGAGGAGAATGCCAGGCAGGCCAGAAGACTGAAACAACGCTGGCCCGATGCAGAGGAAGTGGATCTGGTGGCAAGGATTAAAGAACAGGCAGGCGAGTTTCGGGGTGGTAGTTCCGCAAGCCGGCAGCCAGTGGCGGTCCCTGTACATGATTCACCCGGGTTGCAGGTGTTAACCGGAGATTCCGGAATGGATGGCTTTTATTACTGGTTGGTGGAAAAGTCGGTCGTTTAATGCGCACGTTTGAGAAATACAGATTAATAGTCGCTGTTGCTATCCGGGTGGTTTATCTGTCGGGTGCTGCGCTCGTGCGGTCTTCATGTTTTCGCCGGTTGGTAATTTTTATAGTTGCAGCAGCATCTGTCCTGGCGGCAACTACTGCGTCTGCTGCTATATCTGTTACCAGCGCAACATTGATTCCGAATGTATCTGCCAGAGAGCAGAGCGATGTGAATGCCTACATATTATCGGCAAGTGCAGTCATTGAACTTAACCCGACGATAGAAAACGGACTTGCCAGTGGTGTGCCTCTTTATTTTAATGCCGAGTTGAAAATTTCTCGTTCCACACGCTGGTGGATCGATCAAACTGTGCACAGTCAATCATCCCGTTACTCACTCGTATACTATGAGTTGACCCGCCACTATCGGGTGACAAGTATTGAGCAACTCGAATCACGGAATTTTCGCTCGTTACTCGATGCGCTGGATTACATTGGCACGTTGCGCAACGTACCGGTAAGACTCGCTAGTGCATTGAGTGATGACCAAAGTTACATTGCAAGCCTTAACCTGACGTTGGACGAAAAGTCCCTACCACTCGCACTGCAACCGTTTGTTTTTGTTGGTTCAGCCTGGCGTCTTCACAGTGAAGATTACTCATGGCAAATAAACTGACGCTCAAAACTCTAGGTAGTGTGGCGGGCATGTCAATGTTGTTTATTGTCATGATCGCTTCGCTCTATCTGCTTTCAACCATGGCAGAGCGCCTCGACCGGTTTGGTTATTACTACCACGGGCTTTTATTGTTTAATGGTGTTGCGCTATTGGCGCTTACGGCACTTATCCTTTATAACGCCGCCCGATTGTTTCGCGATTTTCGTGCTCAGATAGCCGGATCGCGATTGACTTTGCGTATGGTGGTCGTTTGCATACTGCTGACGCTAGTGCCGGTTTTGATCGTGTATAGCTTCTCGGTCAAGTTTCTGAATTCCAATATTGATAGTTGGTATGACGTAGAGATTGAACAAGCGCTTGATGATGCGTTGCAGCTAAGTCGCGAATCGCTCGGTTTACAAATGCGAACGTTACAGCGCACGACTATTGATGCAGCAGAGAATCTGATTGGTGTGTCCGACGAAGAGGCGATTCTGGTACTCAATGAGTTTGGCATTAATACCGAGGCCAGTGAAATGACGCTGATCGGCCCTGATAATCGCGTTATTGCATCTACCGGTGTATCTACACGACTATCCGTCTCGCCGAGTCGCCCGGATGACGATTTGTCCAGTAGAGCCCGGCGCGGACTAACGTATGTCGGTATCGACCCAATCGGTGACGGTGAGATTTACATACGGGTTGTCACGCCGGTGTTCTCTGACAGTGCTACGCGGGAGAACTCTGTACTACAGGCTTTGTACCCTGTTGCCGAACGCTCCAGCGAGCTGGCTGAGAGTGTGCAATCCAGTTATCAGGCCTATCGGCAATTGGTCTTTCTTCGTAACCCGTTAAAAACCTCGTCGATCCTGACATTGTCATTAGCGTTATTGCTGAGTGTGCTGATCGGTGTATGGTTTGCGTTCTATGCTGCGCGGCGCATGATGATGCCTGTGCATGATCTTGTTGAAGGCACGCGTGCAGTTGCAGAAGGTGATTACAGTCGGCGTGTCTACAAGCGGGGTCATGATGAACTTGGGTTTCTGGTTCAGTCGTTTAATTACATGACCATGCAACTTGATCGTAGTCGACAGACAGAGGAAAAAAGTCGCCACGAGCTGGAGCAGCAACGCACTTACCTTGAAGCTGTGCTCGGTCAGATTTCGTCAGCGGTCGTCACGCTGGATGCAGACCATCATATCCGTACCGGTAACGATGCTGCGCTGCAGATACTGGGCTCGTCGCTGAAGGATTATGAGGGCAAATCGCTGCAGCAGGCTGTGCAAGCCGGTGGGGTATTTGGCCAGGTTGCCGAGCAACTATCACACGATGTCAGCGATTTGTCTAAGCCGCGTATTACAAACACTGGTCAATCCAGGGCGAATGCTGATAAAAGCTGGTCCAACGAGATAGAAGTGCATTCTCCGAATGGAAAACTTGTGCTTTTTTGTCGTGGAGCGGCTTTGACTGATGGTACTGGTCAATACACGGGTCAGGTTATCGCGATTGATGACATGACGGCGATAATTGCCGCGCAACGTGAGGCTGCCTGGGGAGAGGTCGCACGACGCCTGGCCCATGAAATCAAAAATCCGTTGACGCCGATACGATTGTCAGCCGAACGTTTGCGACATAAGGTGATGGCCAAGCTTGATGCGGGTGACAGTGAAGTTGTAAATCGACTGACGCATACAATCGAGAATCAGGTAGACGCCATGAAGCAGATGGTAAACGCGTTTGCAGCCTATGCCTCTGCACCCAAGCTTGATTTAAAGGAAGTTGATATTAATGGTTTGTTAGCCGAAGTTGCTTTGTTATATGACAATGAAAATATAGAGCTGGCGCTGGACCTTGATTCCACGTTACCCGCGTTGTCGCTGGACGCGCCGCGGATTCGTCAGCTCGTGCACAATCTGATTCGTAACTCACTCGAAGCGCAGCATGCCAGCGAGTTGCCGTATGTGCGCCTGAAAACCCAGGTATTGCAGGAGTCTGATGGTGCAGTGGTTGAGTTGACGGCGACCGATCGTGGTCCAGGTTTTTCCACCGATCTGATGGGGCGATTGTTTGAACCTTATGTAACATCAAAACCCAAAGGCACAGGTCTGGGTTTGTCGATCGTAAAAAAGATTGTTGAGGAACACGGTGGCACAGTCGTGGCTGAAAACAGAACGATTGAAGATTCCAGTGCTGATGATCAAGCGTCTATCGGCAAAAACTCATCTGGCGCTCGAATCAGGGTTTGTCTGCCGATCGCGTCGGATTCGTTGGTCAAGCCGGTAGGCTTTGGGGTGGATGCAGCATGAGTGGTCAATTTATTCTGGTCGTCGATGATGAACCGGACATTCGCGGGTTGCTTCAGGAGATTCTCGAAGACGAAGGGTACAACGTGCAAACAGCTGGTGATGCTTTAGAAGCACGTGCGTGTGTTGAAGAGAACCGCCCGGATCTTGTGTTACTTGACATCTGGATGCCGGATGAAGACGGTGTGTCGTTGCTGAAAAGCTGGAAGCAAAGTGCCAATATGACTGCACCTGTTGTGATGATTTCCGGTCACGGCACGATAGAGACTGCTGTTGAAGCTACCCGTGTAGGTGCTGTTGACTTCATCGAGAAACCGGTATCTCTGGCCAGATTGCTGCTGGTTGTAGAGAAGGCGTTGAGTCGGGCTGAGGAGACGTCTGACGGTATCAGCGCGAAATCGCCACGCCCCCAACCCTTTCTTGAAGGTGATAGCGAGTACGTTCTCGAGCTGCGCAATCAACTCGATAGTCTCGCGCTCAGTACCGACAACCTGCTGGTGTTCGGGCAGGCCGGCAGTGGACGCGAACAATTTGCGCGTGCGGTACACGCTAAAAGCGCGCATGCTGCCGGGCCGTTTGTTCATCTACGATGTGAGAGCCTTTCAGCGCGCAATTGTGAACGTGACCTGTGGGGTTCTGAAATAGACGGTACAGTCAGTAGCGGTTATTTCGAATCAGCAGCGCATGGTACGTTGTTTCTTGATAACTTTGAGATGCTCCCCGAGGCTGCACAGAAAACAATTTTTGACGTCATCGACCGAAATGATTTTGTCCGTGTGGGTGGAAGTGCGCCGCAAACCTTCAGTGCACGATTGATAACAGCTTCCCGAAGTCCGCTTCAGCGATTGGTTGCTGATCAGATTGTTAGTCAATCACTGGCGTCGCGTTTGGCAGTGCAGCAGGTTGAATTACTTTCACTGAATCAGCGCTCTGAAGATATTCCTGCGTTACTTGAGCAGTTGGTTGGCTGGCATGTAGAGGTTGAAGGGTTGAAGTATCGTCACTTCACTGTTGCTGCGCAAAACCGGTTGCGAAACCGCGAATGGCCTGGAAACCTACCCGAGCTGAAAAACCTTGTGCAACGAGCACTGATACTGGGTGGTCCAACTGAAATCGAAGTAAGCGAAGTTGAGCGTCTGGTTGGTGAGGGTTTTACAGCCGTTAGCAGTAGCCTGGATGATAAATCTCCGGATTTGATACAACTGCATCAGGACTTACCTTTGCGCGAGGCGCGTGCACATTTTGAGCGAAGCTATCTGCTGCGCTGCCTACAGGACAGTCACGGCAATATAGGAGACCTCGCGCGTCATGTGGGGATGGAACGAACACACCTTTACCGTAAGTTGCGTAGCCTCGACATCGATCTGGAAAAAGCCCGTGAATAGCCCCGCCGGATATTGCTATTGTCCAAACACGCCCAGCAGTCTGCTGGAGCGACGCGGTGAGGGTCGTATACCAGGCTTAATGCACTATTTTGTCAATCTACCGTCGAACACGCTGAATCGTATCGCTGATACTGCTATTGTTTACACTCCTGACACGCTCCTTGCACAATAGAATCAACAAGCGACCCACGCATCACTTTTATCGTTTAGCCGATGAATATTGCCGAGAGACTCAAACTCGCACCTCGCAAACGTAAGCTCAACGAACAGCGCAAGAAAATCATCATACTGGGCGCAGGCCAGGTGGGTGGAACTGTTGCGGAAATTCTTGCGGCTGAAAATCACGATGTCACAGTCGTCGATAAAAATGCGGATATATTACGCGAGCTCAACGACCGTATGGATATCCGTACCATACTCGGACAGGCCTCTTATCCTGATGTACTGCGCAACGCCGGTGCAGATGAGGCCGACTTCACCATCGCTGCCACCGATTCCGACGAAACCAACATGGTGGCGATGCAAATCGTTTATTCCATTCTGAAGGGCTCCGGACGTGTCGCGCGAATCCGATCACAGGAATACATAAAAGAAAAAGATTTTTTTCTGAACAAGAATATGCCCATTCAGGTGGTTATCAGCCCTGAGTTGCTGGTTACTGATCGCGTACAGCAAATCATTGAACACCCGGGTGCGCTTCAGGTGGTTGACTTTGCTAACGATCGCGTACGTCTGGTAGGTGTCGGAATTGACCCCGGTTCAAGCATGGATGGAAAACCTCTATCGACCTTACCGGGATTGTTGGGGGATGCTGAGCGTGCCAGGGTGGTTGCCATATACCGCCAGGATGAACCGTTGATACCGCAGGGTTCAACCATCATGCAGGCTGACGATATGGTGTTTTTTATCAGCAGCCGTCACCATACATCGCAGATACTTGAGCACTTTCATTACGAGGATTTGCAGTGCAGCCACGTTATGATTGCTGGTGGCGGGAACATTGGTTATTCGCTCGCAAAGAAGCTCGAACATACCTACAAAGTAAAAGTTATAGAGCGTAATCCGGCACGCGCTGAGTTTCTTGCTGCAAATCTGGACGAAGCGATGGTTCTGCAGGGTGATGCTGCAAACCACGATATGCTGGCGGAGGAGAATATCCACGACATGCATGTCTTTTGTGCACTTACCAATGATGATGAGGCCAATATCTTATCGGCGATGTTGGCAAAAAGCATGGGTGCGCATAAAACCATGTCACTGATAAACCGTAAAGAATACGTAAATCTGGTTGAGAGGGACATAATTGATGTCGCGATATCACCGCAGCTGATTACGATCGGTGCGTTACTCACCCACATTCGAGGTGCTGATGTGGTCGCTGTCCATTCGTTGCGTAAAGGCCGGGCCGAAGCGCTAGAGGTAATAGCGCACGGTGAGAATGTAGTGGGCAAACAAATCGATGCCCTTGAATTGCCGGAGGGTGCAACGATTGGATGTGTTGTTCGTGGCGAGCAGGTTTTAATGCCGCATCATGATCTGGTTATAGAAGCTGAAGATCATGTTGTTATTCTGGTTGTCCAGAAAGATCAGATCGAAAAAGTCGGTCGCCTGTTTCAGGTTGGCGCCACGGAATTCTGATGCAGTTAAGCGTTATACAGCGCATTCTCGGTATCCTGCTCAGTTTGTTCAGTACTACACTGCTGGTACCGGCTGCCATAGGCCTTATCTATGGTGACGGAGCAGTCGTACCGTTCCTGGCGGCTTTTGTACTGACCCTGCTAACCGGATTTCTGTTGTTTTGGCCGGTCCGTCACGAAACACGCTCGCTTCGATTACGCGACAGCTTTGTTGTGGTTGTGTCTTTCTGGTTAGTTCTTGGAATCAGTGGGTGCCTGCCACTGCTGTTGTATAGACCGTTGGACCTATCGGTTACTGCGGCAATCTTTGAATCCATGTCGGGTTTGACAACTACCGGTGCGACCGTGTTGACCAATCTCGACAGTCAACCGCACGCAATTCTTTTCTACCGGCAGCAGGTGCAGTGGCTCGGTGGCATGGGGATTATTGTTCTTGCCATCGCGATACTGCCGACACTGGGAATGGGTGGTATGGCGCTTTACCGCGCAGAAACTCCCGGACCAACTAAAGAAAAGCTGACACCTCGAATAGCTTCAACTGCCAAGGCCTTATGGATTATTTACCTCAGTTTAACGTTTGCATGCGCTGCTGCTTACTATGTTGCCGGTATGTCAGCATTCGATGCGATAGGTCATAGTTTCTCAACAGTGGCTATCGGAGGTTTTTCCACACACGATGCCAGCATCGGTTTTTTTGACAGTCGGGCAGTTGAGCGAATTGCCGTTCTCTTTATGCTGCTTTCGGGGGTCAACTTTGCGCTGCATTTTCTGGCGCTGCGCTCACGTCGTCTTTCCAGCTACCTCGAGGACTTTGAGTTTAAAACGTTTATTGTATTCCTGTCGTGTTTGATCTTGCTGTCAGCGGTTTATCTATGGTTGACGGGTACCTCTTCGTTGTCAGATTCATTTCAGGACAGTTTGTTTCAGGTCGTATCGATCGGTACAACTACCGGATATACGATTGAAGGCTACTCTGCCTGGGCTGGTTTTCTGCCGGTGCTTTTGTTGTTCGCGAGTTTCGTCGGTGGCTGTGCCGGCTCTACCGGCGGTGGTATGAAGGTGATCAGAATAGTACTGCTGTTCAAGCAGGGATACCGTGAGCTTGTCCGTCTGCTACACCCTAATGCAACGCTTCTTGTTAAAGTCGGGCGTAACACCATGACCGGCCAGCACATTGATGTGGTGTGGGGGTTTTTTGCCGCATACGTTGCCGTGCTGACCATTATGCTGCTTTTGCTGATGGCTGCCGGGCTTGACCAGGAAACCGCTTTCTCTGCCGTTGTTGCCTGCCTGAACAATCTGGGTCCGGGGCTGGGCGAGGTCAGAACCAATTATGCGTCGCTTGGTGACTTTCCTCTGGCGGTGTTGAGTCTGGCAATGGTGTTTGGCCGTCTCGAGATTTTTACCTTGCTGGTTATCTTTACACCAGCGTTCTGGAACAAATAGATACTGTGAGTGATGATCCGATCATAAGTCGTTTTGAAGCCATGCTGGCGCAGGGTAACGATAGTCCGATGCTGAGATTGACACTCGGTACGACCTACTGGAAGTCCGGTAACCTTGAGCAATCTATTGAACACCTCGAACAAGCGGTACTGCAAAAGACTGACTATTCTGCAGCCTACAAAATACTGGGACGTGCTTACATGGATGCAGGTCGATTGCACGAGGCAACAACCGCGTTTGAAAACGGTTTAGCCGCAGCTTCCGACAATGGTGACAAGCAGAGTGAAAAGGAAATTAACGTGTTTATGAAGCGTCTGGCTAAGTTAAAGACCGAGACTTAACAGAACAGACTTTTTTGTTCGAGCAGGTGTTGGTCGTACTACTGCCGTGCTGTGTCCTCGAACAATACCAAATGATCCATACGTAGTTTGACACCGATACTGTCACCGATGTTGTGATTGTGGTGGCTCGGCACCAGACAAAGTACCCGCGTGCGCGTCGGCATACTAAGCGTGTACAGATGATTGGCACCACGGAAATCTTTTGCCACTACAATCCCGCGATTCGGACTGTTTTCGTCATGAACGATATCGTCCGGTCTTACCAGTAGCTCTATTTGTGTGCCTGTGTCGAACTGCCGGGAAAGCTCACCCTCAATAATGCCGAGTTCGGTCTGCACGGTCTGGTTACCGACCGTGTTTCCGCAAATGAAAACACCCTCACCGATAAAGTCTGCAACAAATCGGTCAGCCGGCTGATGGTATAGATCGTACGCTGAGTCCCATTGATTTAACCGGCCATCAGACATAACACCGATTTGATCAGCAATGGCGAAGGCTTCGTTCTGATCGTGTGTTACCAGTATGGCGGTTGTATTGTCACGTTTAAGTAAATCACGAACTTCGTGAGCCAGTTTGACACGGAGCTCGGTATCCTGGCTTGAGAATGGTTCATCCAGCATGATCAAATCAGGTCTGGGTGCCATTGTGCGGATAAGCGCTACGCGTTGTTGCTGGCCACCTGAGAGTTGATGGGGAAGCTTCTCTGCGTGACGTTGCATACCGACCAGTTCGAGTAGTTCGTTAACACGCGCCTCTTTTTCACGGGTGGACAAGCGATCCAGACCAAAGCCTATGTTGCGTGCAACACTCATATGCGGGAACAGGGCAAGATCCTGAAAAACCATGCCGATACCCCGTGACTCCGGTGAAGCACATTCACTGGGACTGGCAACCTGTCGCTGCGACAGGTGAACGCTGCCTTCACAAGGAGTTTCGAACCCGGCTATGGTTCTAAGGAGTGTGGTTTTGCCGCAACCACTTGGCCCGACCAGGCAGCCAATCTGACCGCGATCGATGCTCAGTTCGATATTGTGCAATATCATAGTATCGCCGAGGCGAACGCACAGATTCTCGACCTGCAGCAATCTGTCCTTCGCAGAGTCGCCCGACGACATGTCGAAGCTCAATCTCGGCACGGTGTAGGTCATAGTGGCAGCGGGTTGCGATAGGATTCAGGGTTAACAATAGCAGCCTTTAAGTATACAGGTGAGTAACGGAACGCACGAATCGCAGCTGGTTGTAATCGCGACACAGGTAACATTCCGCCTGGCGACCTGCTTAGGTAGCCAGACTCTGGTGGCGAACCCTTCATGAATAGAGCAGGCTAGGGGATCTGTGGCTATCGTTACTACCTGACTATTATTAGTAGCTCGGTCAAAATTTCGCTGAAATCTACGACAGAAAGCACGATAAAACTGCGTGCAGATTGCAACCGGAATTACTGCTAATATGACAATGAAACAATAAAGACGAGCGAGTACTGAAACAGACTATGAGTTTTGCTGATCGAGACGGATTTATCTGGATGGACGGTGAGTTGGTGCCGTGGCGCGAGGCCAAAGTCCATGTGCTGACACACACGTTACACTACGGCATGGGCGTTTTTGAAGGTGTGCGGGCCTATGAAACCGGTGACGGTTCGGCTGTGTTCCGAATGCAGGATCACACGCGACGCCTGTTTGATTCGGCAAAAATTATGGGTATGGAAATGCCGTGGGATGAAGACACGGTTAACCAGGCACAGCTGGAAGTCTTGCGGGCCAATAATCTTAAATCAGCCTACTTGCGCCCGATGGCGTTTCTGGGTTCTGAAGGCATGGGTTTACGTGCTGACGGGCTCAGTGTGCACCTTTCCATATCTGCGTGGGAATGGGGTGCGTATCTGGGTGCTGAAAATCTTGAACGCGGCATTCGTATCAAAACCTCGTCGTTTACGCGCCACCATGTCAATATTTCCATGTGTAAAGCCAAAGCCAATGGTCAGTACATTAATTCCATGCTGGCGCTGCGTGAAGCGCTGACAGATGGTTATGATGAAGCGTTGCTGCTGGACAACGAAGGTTACGTAGCTGAAGGCAGCGGCGAGAACTTTTTCATCATACGTAACGGCGTAATCTACACACCTGATCTGACCTCAGCACTGGAAGGTATTACCCGCCGCACGATCATGTCGCTGGCTAGTGATCTTGGTTACGAATTGCGTGAACGGCGCATCACACGGGATGAAGTGTATATTTGCGATGAAGCTTTTTTCAGCGGTACTGCTGCCGAAGTTACACCGATTCGTGAGCTGGACAATCGACCGATTGGTGATGGCAAACGCGGCCCGATAACTGAAAAACTGCAAAATCTGTATTTTGAAACGGTTGCCGGGCGAAACAATAAGCACGCAGACTGGCTGACCGCGGTTTGATCCCGGGCTACATATACTTCACAGCCAAAGCCAATACAACCTTGAGTAATACCATGAATCAATCGAGTGCTTCTGACACCCAATCAAAAAAAACAGATGCTGTAGAAGTGACAACCGATGACTTGCCGGTTCATTGTCCGATGGAAGCAGCCGCATTGTGGAACTCACATCCACGTGTATTTATTCCGGTAGAAGAAAGCGGTGAGGCCAGTTGCCCGTATTGCGGTACCGTGTATCGTCTGCAAGATGGAGCGAAAGCCTAGGTAGCTTTTTACCTTTATCTAATGGCCTTGTCTTGTGACTGCATTTTGTGAATAAACGGTGGGTGATCGATCCACTGACGTATTGTTTCTCTACGTTCTGTCACATTGACCAGTGACAACAGCCTTTACTGCAAGCTTCTCCAAGCACGCCGCTGACAATGGACGGTACCTGCATGTGCAATGGAGCGACCGCGACAATCCGGTGTTTAGTGCATCGCTCTACGCTAATCCAGCCACGGAAACTTCGTCCAACAGCACTCTCTCGCAACCGCAGACAATAACCGCAGGGCGTGCTCCTGTGCATGTCGTTGAATGCGACGGACTCAGGCTGATACGAAAGCAGTATCGGCGGGGTGGGTTAGTCCGGCATCTCAGCAAGGAAAGATATGTATGGACAGGCTATGAGCGCACCCGTGCCGTGCGCGAAGTTCGCTTGCTTGCAGAACTTTATGCATCACAACTACCGGTACCGCGTCCCATCGGTTGCAAAGTCGAACGCAACTGCAATGATGTAAATGACGCGTTCGGTTTGTTGCATCGAGCCTGGCTGTTGACCGAGGAAATACCCGAATCTCAGGGCTTGAATAACCTGCTGACCGCATCAGCGAACAGCAACACCATAATGCAGCCAGACTGGGAATATATTGGCAGCGAACTTGCGCGTTTCAGGCGGGCCAATATTTATCACGCAGACCTTAATGTTTCAAATATTCTGTTCGATAAAAAAAGGAAACTCTTTCTGATCGATTTTGATCGTGGCCGGAAATTATCCGGCAGTAGTGAGCGTAACAACGGTTTGCATCAGAGTATGTTGTCGCGGTTACTGCGATCAATAGACAAGCTGGAAAAAAATAATGCAGATGTTGTTGTATCCGGAAAAGATCGTGAAAAATTAGGGTCTGCTTTCTGGAGTTAAGGTGTTGATTGAGCGCTGTTAAATACAAATATATAAGCTAATTGTATTGCACCGGGTGTTCGTCGCCGTACACTTAACGAGACACGCGCAACTACATTGCAAGTCTTAGCTTTAAGATATCACAGTGAAAACATCTTCATATTTTGGCTGCCATCGCAACTGCTCTCTTGCCTTCTCTCCACTCATTTGTTGGTCAATTGAGTAGCCTTCTGCCCAGCTACCAATTTCCCTGATAGCTGTTTTCGTATCCACAATAACGGGATCGGACTGTATACCGAGACGTTTCGCAATCACTCGAGTGATTTCTCCAATCGCAACTCCGTGATTGGTTGCCGCATTGTAGACATCACCGCTTTTGCCATTCTCTATCAACAAGGTGTACAACTGAGCCAGATCTTCCCGGTGGATTAATGGCCATTTGATTGTTTCGCTTTCGATAACGCGCACGACTCCCAGGTTTTTTGCATCTTCAAATATGTGATCAAAGACACCACCATTCCGGTCATAAACCATGGCAGGGTGAATTACCATGCCTTTGACGTTTTTCGTTGTAAGTACTTTTTCAATTATGGGAATGCTCCAGGAGAAACTGGAAAGAGAGTTGTATATTGATTTCTCAGTGGCTACCTGATCGCCGGTATCACCATAGA
The DNA here is from genome assembly GCA_937951345.1 of uncultured Granulosicoccaceae bacterium. Lineage (GTDB taxonomy): Bacteria > Pseudomonadota > Gammaproteobacteria > Granulosicoccales > Granulosicoccaceae > CALFCE01. Next base: position 1,144 of record CALFCF010000004.1, on the reverse strand, counting down.
GCCAACATCCACCTGTGTACACAAACGATTTTAACTGCGGACCCGATTGCAGGCGATCGAGCAGCACATCCACCAGATGCTCGTCAATATGCCCCATTTCATCGCCCCATACTGCAGCGGCATGAATAACACCATCGACAGTATCGACGACATCTACCCATTTTGATGGAGTGGTTATATCACCATGCACTGTTTCCACTCCCATGCGCTCAAGTTCAATTCTTGACTGAGCGGAACGTGAAAGTGCTATTACATGATGTGAGTGTTTTTTAAGCTGGCTTGCGACAGCCGATCCAATAGAACCAGTTCCCCCTAAAACAAGTATTTTCATACTAAAGGCCTAAGTCTATTGTAAAAGGGAAAGTTGCGTCCCCACTAAAAATTAGTGCGATCTTCCAAATTGCTGGATGCCTTGCTCCAGTAACCTGCGAATTTCGTTATCCTTCATTGATAGTTCGCCGTAGCCGGTTATATCAATGTTTTGATGTAATCCAGTCTTTTTTGCTAGCCACACCAGAGGGCGCGGTTCTTCTGGTAAAAACGTAACACCTTCCTTTACGCTGAGCCATAAGTGCGCAGGGCCATCAGAATCCTCTACGATATAGACGTCTTCTATATCTGCCCAGGTTATCAAGTCATAACGATTGAACTTTACACCGTCGCGCGCAATGCTTATCGCAACTTTACCTGCGTCCAGAAGCAAACATTTTACAACATGGAGTAAGGCGATAAAAATGACAGTGGTTATGACAATAAATGGAATTGGAACGGAGCCATAGACACCCTGACTTTTCAAGTAAAGCGCCATGGCAATGATGGCAGTAGCAATGCTAATCACCAGTACGCTGAAAAAGACAGCTCCTTTCAGACTGTGGTGAATTACGATTGGAACGTCGGAAATAGTTTCGAATGTGGTTGCTTTGTTTGACACGCTAGATAAACAAGCTGGCTATAGTCATGAATGAGTAAAAGAGTCGTGGCTCTTTAATACCTTTGACGGTACTCATCAGGTATGCTGAAAAACTATCAAAACTAAATGTGAATCAGATCAAGATAAACAAGCCAATTTATGGACACCTACTGCCTCTGCTATGGCACTTTGGGCCAAATCTTCTTTCAACAGCACGTATACCTGGTATCTTTG
>CALFCF010000003.1 GCA_937951345.1 uncultured Granulosicoccaceae bacterium | reverse complement strand
CAAAACACTGGACACCCAACAATCGCTTGACAGAGGGACACAAATTCGAGAGAGTTTAGTAACATCAATATCGGCTAAAAGGAATTGGCTATGACGATTGCAAGACGCAAACAACTTCGCCTGGATATCACTCCTTACTATCACTGTGTCACGCGCTGCGTACGTCGCGCGTTTATTTGTGGACAGGATAAAGTAACGGGTCGAGACTTCAGTCATCGGCGGGACTGGATTGAAAAACATCTTTTTGTTTTATCAGAGGTTTTTTGTATAAATATTGCCGGTTATGCGATTCTGTCGAATCACTATCACGTAGTGCTGCACGTAGATCAAGATCGGGCTGAAAAGCTCTCAGATCGGGCAGTGATCAAACGGTGGCACAAGCTTTACAAAGGGCCTGAGCTGATCAGGCGTTACCTGGCAAACGACCTGTTAACTGAATCCGAGCGGGAATCTGTTAGAGACACCATCGCGCAATGGCGAGAGCAGCTAAGCAATATCAGCCGATTCATGGGCCATTTGAACGAATCGATCGCCCGACGGGCGAACAAGGAAGATGACTGCAAGGGACGTTTCTGGGAATCGCGTTTCAAGCTGCAAGCGATTCTTGATCTTGCCGCTCTGTTGCGCACCTTGTGTTATGTGGATTTAAATCCGGTTAGAGCGGGCATAGCGAAAACACCCGAAACATCGCGTTACACATCAATCAGAAGGCGTTTATCGAAAAAAGTTACAGGGTTAATGCCTTTCGCTAAAGAGACTCATAGTAAAGCCCCGAATGGTGGTATGAACATCAAAGAGATACCAGTAGCGTTCAAAGAATATCTGAAGCTCGTTGACTATACCGGGCGAATAATACGATCAGGAAAGAGTGGCTCTATCCCGGCAGAGGCGCCCCGAATCATGGCAAGATTGGGTTACACAGCGAGTGGATGGGCGAATACACAATACCCCTCAATACCCCGCATGCAACGTGCGATAGGAAGTAGTAATTCAATTAAGCGGTATTGCGAAAGAGTTGGTGTGCGTTGGATTTGGTGATTGCCTTTAGGGCTAGATCGCAGCAGCAACCACAATTATTTTGAATTCGCAGGCAGAGCTACCAGTTAATCGTTAAGTGACTTCTATCGGTGATGCCGCCATCTTGTTACCTTTCTTGGATATGCGAAATTAGGCTGATAAGTATTATTAGGGCTGTATTAGTTTCTATTAATTTAGCGGGTGTCCACATTCAAGTAATTAAGTTGGTGGGTGTCCACATTCAAACAACATTCAAACTGAACGGGTAATACCGCCATCAACGCGGATGTTTTGTCCGGTGATGTATGCACCGCCCGCTGACGCAAGGAATGCGACCACGCTGGCAATTTCACCCAGTGAATTACCGTATCGCCCCATAGGTACTAGTGAGCGGAATTCTTCTTTTTCGGGAAGGCTATCGATAAAACCTGGCAGCACGTTGTTCATGCGAATGTTTTCTGCTGCATATTTGTCTGCGAATAACTTGGTGAATGCTGCAAGTCCGGCACGCATGACACCTGACGTCGGGAATACTGGGTTAGGCTCGAATGCTGCGAAAGTTGATATATTGATAATCGCGCCACCGCCCTGATTTTGCATGATCGGGGTCACCAGTCTTGACGGGCGTACTGCATTCAGGAAATACACTTCCATGCCTTCGTGCCAGTCTTCATCGGTGAGTTCAAGCACCGGTGCTCGCGGGCCGTGGCCTGCGGAGTTCACGAGTACATCAATGCGCCCCCATTTTTGCATGGCTGAATCAACCAGTTTTTGAAGATCGTTGGTTGATTTGTTTGTGCCGGTAACACCGATACCGCCCAATTCATTAGCCAAAGCTTCGCCTTTGCCTGACGAGGACAATATACCTACTTCAAAGCCATCTGCCGCCAATGCTCTCGCACTGTCCGCACCCATACCGGAACCTCCGGCTGTAACCAAAGCAACTTTTGTCATGGTATTTACCTTCAATTTTTAGCAACGTCTTCTGCGTTCAAATTTAACGCGGCAACACCACTATTGCCAAGTTCGACTGAAGCAAACGGACCACCGTGGTGAGCATTGCCGGGGTCTTGTGGGTCCAGTGCATCGGCTTCTGCATATATAGTGGTTGCAAACTTTTCGGCGTTGTCTCTGGGTCGATAGCCCAGGTGCTGCGCACCCGAGTTGTCTACCGGTGCGCGATCATTGTTGGACACGCCATAGACAACTGAAAATCCAGTGACGGGTGTATCGATGGAACGCTGCACCAGTTGAATGAGATCATCATAGGAAAGCCATGTACCAACGGCACGGGGGTTGGTTACTTGTGCACAGGAAAGAATTCGCATGCACACTGATTCAATTCCTCGTTTGTCCCAGTACATGCTGGCGAGGTCTTCTGCAAAGCATTTTGCCAGGCCGTAATAAGTATCCGGCTTGTGCGGCGCGTCGATGCCGATAAAGTCAGTTTTCTTGTGCATGCCGACGGCGTGAATAGACGAGGCATACACGACTCGGCGCAGTTTGTTGCGGTAGGCAGCTTCCCAAATGTTGTAAGCACCGATAAAGTTTGGACCGAGTAGAGTTTCAAATGGCGCTTCGTCACCAATGGCGCCGAAGTGCACGACCATATCGGCTCCTTTTAGTAACTCAATCATCGCGTCCAGATCGGCTAGGTCAGCCTGTATGTAGGTTTCGTTGGAATGCAATTGGGTGGGTGCATCAAGGATATCCGTTGATACGAACTCGTCGCACATCTCTGACAACGGCTCGCGCAAGTATGAGCCAAGGCGCCCTTTTGCGCCTGTTAAAACCAGTTTTTTCATCGTGTAATACCTTGTAGAAATTTGTCTATCGGGTGGTACGTACAGCCAGACATAGCCGCATTTTAAATAATCGCTTTTTCGATGATCGGCTGGTTGTTCACAATGCGTTCGTAGTTAAATGGTGACATATCGAGACTCCTGTATTCACCGTAGGTCAGAAATTCGGCTGTTCCGCGCCCCATGGCAGGAGATTGTTGTAAGCCGTGACCAGAGAAGCCGTTCAAAAAGATAAAATTACCTACTTCAGTGTGCGGCCCCATGATTGCGTTGTGGTCGAACGTGTTCATGGCGTAATGACCACCCCACTCATTGGTCAACTTGATGCTTTCGAATTGCGGTATGCGAGTTGCGAGAACCGGCCAGACGTGGTTTTCCCACAATGACTGATCCATCGCAAAATCGTCAAAGTCCACCGCAGGATCGATATCCGAGTGACCGCCGCACTGATAGGTGCCACCGCCATTTTCACGGCAATGCACACCGCTAGGATCGATAGTAAGCGGTAGATCCTGGTCCAGCGGATGCTCGGCTTTGAAAATCCACGAGTATCGCTTGCGAGGTTCAACCGGCACTTCGATGTCCGCCATGCGTGCAGTTACAGCTGCACGCGGACCCGATGCATTAACAAGCTGACCACAAGCTATAACTTCACCGGATTTAAGCGTCACACTTTCTACACGGGTGCCGTTTGCATTCTTGTTGATACCCACCACTTCGTTGGCAACGTACTCCACACCGCGTTCACGCGCTTGTCGTCGCCACCACTCGAATACAGTCGCTCCGTCCCAATAACCTTCATCAACTGTATTAATGGAGCCCAAGACAATGTCGTCTACATGGTAGAACGGGTAATGTTTTTTGATTTCATCCGGTGTCATTAGTTGAGTAGCTGCACCAGCGTCGCGTTGCACTTTCTGGTTTTCACGAAGCACATCGGCAAATGCATCGTTATCGGCCAGATACATGTAGCCGAAGGAGCGTATCGACAACTCAGGTACGCGCTCATCGTTGCCCATGCGGGTTCGAATATTCTTGACATAGTCAGCAGCAAACTGGGAAATGCGAACATTCAGCTCTGCGCTGAACTGCTGACGCATGCACGAATTAGTATGTGCCGTTGAGCAAAACTCGTAGCTAGGGTCTTTTTCTACCACCAGGACAGACCCGTTGAAATCATCGTTGTCGGCCAGAAACCACGAGGTTGATGAACCCATGATGGCGCCGCCAACAATTATAATGTCGTATGAGGACTGCTCTGGTGTAGCCTGCATGCTGCCGGTAGCCATTTATGTACTCTTTCTCTGGATTACTGTGTGGAATTTACAGCCAATCGCAACCGGTTGCCACAACTAGATCATGCGTACTTTTTTCACTTGTTGTAGCCAGCGATAATGTACTGGTGGAAGGGGATGGGCAGCGCCACACTGGCAGTCGCTAAATGGCAGTGATGGGTCAAATTACCAGCTTGTTGGATGCCTTATGTATACATAATCAGGCAAATAATTACTGATAGGGCTGGATCAGTTTCTATTCGATTAGTGGGTGTCCAGTTTTAACCGGCCAGTTTTATCCGGTTTTAACTGGAGTATTGACCGCAACCCCGCTCGGTAGGCATTGAGTTACCACATTTTTGTGGGTGTCCAGCTTTCGTTTTTTGTGGGTGTCCAGCTTTCGTTTTGTGGGTGTCCACATTTAAACATCCACATTTAAATATCAAACAGTTAGTGGGTGTCCACATTTAAACAATAACTCAGGCAGCTGATGCTACTTGCTTTTGGCGTTTCTCTGTGCGGGTGAAAACGGGGCGCTCGGTTGTCGATAGTTTTTTGTCATAACGATAGCCGTCTCGGTTGAAGCCTGGAATGTCTGCGGCGCTCTTGACACGTTCCTGAATCAGATACCTTGCCATGGAGCCGCGTGCTTTTTTGGCGAAGAAGCTGATCATTTTAAAGTCACCGTTTTTTTCATCGAGGAAAGCAGGCGTAATAATTTCTGCTTTTAGTTCTGATGTCTGCACGGAGTCGAAGTATTCTTTGGATGCCAGATTAACAACAATTTTGCTTCTTTTTTCCTGGAGTTCTTCGTTTAATGAGTCTGTAATCGCTTCGGCCCAGAATTCGTAAAGATTCTTGCCGCCGGGGTTTTTCATTCGTGTACCCATCTCCAGCCGATACGGTTGCATCAAATCTAATGGCCGTAGCACACCATACAATCCCGATAGTATTCGCAAATGCTTTTGCGCAAAATTTAAATCCCGCTTTGTCAGCGTTGTTGCATCCAACCCGATATACACATCGCCCTTAAATGCCAGAATCGATTGTCTGGCATTCTCTGGTGTGAATGGTGTGTGCCATTCGCGGTAGCGTTCCACATTCAGGTCGGACAGTTTGCTGCTGAGATTCATCAGCTTCGCTACCCGTTTAGAAGAGTAGGGTTTGAGCGTCTCGATTAGTGTATGAGAATGATCAAGAAAGCGAGGCTGTGTGTGGTCTTTCAGCTTGATGGGGGTTTCATAGTCAAGCGTCTTGGCGGGTGAAATTAGAGCAAGCATGGTTTGATCTCGATTTTGACTTTGTAGCTCGTCGAAGAGTTTACTTGATTGAATAAAAAGTCTCAGTAAGATTTTGACTGCGTTTGCGTTGATTTGTCATTGAATTGCTTTTGTCTGAGGATGTTCGAGTTCATCCTAACAGCCGCACGAGTTCTCCGGAGGCATCAAGCTCATGCAGTTCTTCATCGCCTCCGATAGGGGTGTTGTTTATTAATATTTGCGGTACCTTCTTGCGTCCGCAACGAAGCAACATCTGGGCTCGTTCCAGTGGCATCAGATCGATAAGGTACTCGGTATATTCAATCTGCTTTGAATCGAGTAGCTCACGTGCGGCAAGGCAATGACGACAGTAGCTTGTACCGTATATTTCTACTTTGGCCGGCATGATTTTATAGTTATTACTAGCCTGCTCTATTCACGCAGGCGAAAACTGTGACACTGAAAACTAAGCCATTTCCAGTTAGAAAAGCAGTTTTAGCGTCGCTGCGGGTATTCGCACACTGTTTTGTATTCATCCCCAGTGCCCGTCTGCCGTCGCAGCTCACTCGATTGAGCTCAACCCGTAGATTTCTACGAATTTCGCTCAATCGTGCGACCTGCTCAGGTAGCCAGACTCTGGTGGCGAACCCTTCATGAATAGAGCAGGCTAGCAACATCAGCGCAGCTGCTGCACGTCAGGAAAAATCGTCCAGATCAGTGCTGGATAATAATGTATTGAAAAATGGTGCATAGGTTAACACCGGGCCCTGTTGTACGCCCAGATCATGAAATGTGTCGACTACATGATTTAGTTGCTCCCGATCATTTGGCGCTTCTGCAAGCTTACGCAAGCTGCTAATTAAATCGTCGATACTGTTTTTATCCAGATAGGTCTCCAGCATTGTGATCGTATTTTCCACCTGTTCCTTTGTGATGCTGGAATCCCGGTTCTCTGCGGCAAGTCTGCCGAAATCTTCTTCGACAATCCGTTGCTGTAGTGTGTTGACAAACGCGGTAAAGCTTTCGGTGTCGGGTAGATCGGCAAACAGTTTTATCAGTGGTTCGTGATTTATCCCACTGACAAAGTACAACATTGATCCATCCTTGACAGGTTCGGATGACAGTGCAGACAGTACGACTGATAGCTCTTCATCCCCTAAAGGTCCGGACATCTTGTAGTTGACCATATCGTCAACCAGCTCGAATTCGCGGGTACCTTTGTCAGGATGTGTTTGTACTATACGGGTGGTCATTTATGCAGCTTTGGCTTCTGTCGTATTTAGTAGAGTTTCACCGGGAATCGTCCGGTTCATGCGGTTGTAAAAAGCGTTTTATCATCTGATCCATTCAAGGTGCAATTACTTCTACCCGGGTGATTGATACGATAAATGTATTATGTTCGATTTTCACTGCCATACGAAATAAATGCGAAATAAAAACCATTCGGGATGACTGCCATCCGAAAAAATTGCCATGCGGAATCGTTTGTAAATTGCAAGACTAACATGTTTGTTCTTGGTTAATCTTCACCGTGGTTGTGATCAATGATGCGCAAAATAAAATTGTATTAGCATTCCTGTGTTTTGCGTTGATCGGCGTTTACTGGCTCGGTGCAGTATCAGAAGAAGAGCTTCACGCTCTATCGGATTATATGATTGAGAAATTCGGTATTCCGCCGACGGTTCCAGAAGGGCCCTTGTCTGAAGATTTAAGCAATGCCGTTGGAATTGCGTTTGCAGGTGCGCATGCACCAGCCGGGTCGGTTTCAAGGTCAACCTGGGATGCTTCAAATTCTGAAGCGCTACTACAGGTAGTGACTGCTGGTGATCCGCGTGTAGCCGGGCTTGTCAGCAGCCTGTTGCACTTTAGCAGGGAGCACCAGTTGTTCGATGAACTAGCCAATGCCGGGGCGAGCTCGTTAGGTATAGAGTTCAATGAGCAGACCGCGAACCGCTGGGATGAACCGACTGATCACCTGATAGCTTAGATAGACCTGCCAATCCGGCAACCACCGTGTTGACAGAGAAACATGCACTTAATCGAAACGTTGATTTTCGAAACACGCGAGACGCGGAAGGCCTGATTTTCCCTATCGGCGATGTCGATCCCCGCGTACCGGTTCATGAAGATGTGATAGGTGCGATAACGGTTTCAGGTATCGCTGTGGCTTTCCCGCAATCAATAGCTTTTCTGGCGCTGAGAGTCGGTCAGAAGATGCAGTTTGAAAACATCGAACGGGTACTTCATGCCGGTGGTGTAATGGCAATCGATGCAATCGATGCAATCGATGAAAGTTGTGGCAGAGTTGTCAGTCACCAAGCCTATTGGATTGCCTGGTCACGGTTTTATCCGCAAACAACTGTCTGGTTGAACTAGAAGTCTTACGCGCTTTTTACGCAGCTCTTACCTTTTTGGTGTCGGAGCGTCGCCGTCTACCGGCACCATCTGTCGGGGCTGGCTTTCGTTTTCTATTGTTTGAATTGGATTGACTATTTCGGGTCTGAGTTTTCTTTTTTGCGTTTTTCTTGGTTCTACTTCTGCCCTGTGGTGCGTCAACCTTTTTCTTTTTTGGTTTGCGTGTACCGGGCTTCGCAGGTTTTGCAGACGATATCGGTACAACATGATCTGCTTCGTATCCTTCTACCTCGACACGGGTGATTGCCTTGCCGATGAGTCGTTCGATATCGCGGAGCTGTTTGGTCTCATCTGCACTGACTAACGATACGGCATCTCCGCTTAGTCCTGCGCGGCCGGTTCTACCTATTCGGTGTACATAGTCTTCCGGTACGTGTGGCAGGTCAAAGTTAACGACTTGCGGTAATTCATTGATATCGATGCCTCTTGCTGCAATATCGGTAGCAACTAACACCTGTAGCGATCCGGATTTAAAACCGGTTAGCGCTTTGGTGCGGGCTGATTGGCTTTTGTTACCATGAATGGCTGCAGTACGTATTTTGGCTGCGATTAAGTGCTTGACCAGTTTGTCCGCGCCGTGCTTTGTGCGAACGAAAACCAGCACTTGATTCCATTTGTGTTCTTTTATCAGGAAGGTCAGCAGTTTAGCTTTGTTGGCCTTGTCGACAGTATGGATTGTCTGGGCAACTGTTGTTGCGGCAGTGTCCTTTGGTGTAACAGAGATTTCTTTTGGTTGCTGCAAAAATTGCTTTGCCAGTTTACGAACATCGTTCGAAAACGTTGCAGAAAACATCAGTGTTTGACGTTTTGCAGGTAGCAATTTTAATATCCGTTTCATATCGTGAATGAAGCCCATATCGAGCATTCGGTCGGCTTCATCCAGTACCAATACTTCCAGTTGATCAAAGCGCACAGCATTTTGGTTGTGTAGATCAAGTAATCTACCCGGTGTTGCAACCAGAATATCGGTGCCTTTGCGTAGTCGCATCATCTGGGGATTGATTTTTACACCCCCGAAAACCGCGTGTGATCTTAACGACAGGTGCTTGCCGTATTGCTGAATATTGTCTTGTATCTGCGCAGCCAGTTCGCGAGTGGGCGTCAGGATCAAGGCACGCACCTGATTAGCCCTTGCAGGTTTTCCCTGCTGCAGTCGGTGCAGAATAGGTAATGTAAATCCGGCGGTTTTTCCGGTGCCGGTTTGTGCAGCAGCCATCAGATCATGTCCCTTCAATACCACAGGAATTGCCTGTTCTTGAATGGGAGATGGTTGTTGGTAGCCTTGCTGTTTAACTGCTTTTAGAATCGATTTATGCAAATCGAGTGAATCGAAGCTCATAAAGTGTTGCTGACGGGTGAGTGGCAAATGCCTGAGAAGAGGTCGGCAAGCATACAGCATTCGTCGGTACAGTGTTGGTTTATTGCTGGAAGGTGGCCACGATTCACAATGATTTGCGACGTTGCATGGCCTCTCTGTACCATATCGACAACAGACAACGGGAATAGTGAACCATGCCTATAATCGGTTTTTCACTACTGCTGGCCATTATCGCCATTGTGCATGTCATAAAAACCGGACGCAGTCAGCTTTGGATCATGGTGCTCCTGGCATTACCGGGTCTGGGGGCGGTGGCCTATTTCATAGTCGAGGTTTTACCCGAGCTCAGTGGCAGCCGTAGCGGACAACAGGTGGCCAGTAAAGTAAGCAAGAAGCTGGCACCAAACAAGAATCTGGACGAAGCTAGACGTGAGTATGAAATTGCCAACACCGTTGACAATGCTTGTGCGCTGGCAGATCTTCACCTCGAGAAGCAGCAATACACGCAAGCGCGCGATCTTTACCGTGAATCGCTGACAGGGCTTTACGAAAACAACCCTGACATCATGCATAAGCTTGCTGCCAGCGAATTCGGATTGAACAACTTTACCGAGTCACGTCGACTACTGGACTTACTTATTGAAAAAAATCCTGACTATAAGAATCAGGATGCCCATCTGCTGTATGCCCGATCACTGACAGAGCTTGGTGAACTGGAGAAAGCAACGGAAGAGTATCAGGCGTTGATAGACTACTACTCCGGCCCTGAACCCGCTTATCGGTACGGTATGTTGCTAAAGTCGCAAGGCCACGACAATGAGGCAAGAAAAGTGTTCACAGCGCTACTGGATAAATCAAGTAAGTCTCCGGCCCATTATAGAAAGTTACATGATGAGTGGATACGCCTTGCTTCCCGGGAGCTTTAGCGTGTTTGGCGAGACTTGTACTTAGCCATAGTGACTATTGTTGTAGCCATAGTTGCTTCTCTGATGATATTGGCGGGCATTGTCATTGTGATAAACCCGTTGGTATTTTCCGATTTTATTCGACGATATACAGATAAGCGCTGGTTATATATAGCCGCTGTTGTCGCAAGGTTAGTTATTGGCGTTATCTTTTTACTATCAGCAAGTCAGTCGAGGTTTCCGGCAACCCTGACAGTAATTGGCTGGGTTATAGTCGCCGTGGCGGTTGTTCTATTTTTGATCGGACACGACAGGTTTAAGCGTCTTGTAGTTTTGCTATTTGAAAAATTTGCACATCTGCTAAGGTTTGCCGGTGTGCTTGCGATTGCTTTCGGTGTTTTTTTGGCGCATGCCTATTTAGGGTAGTTTTACCGTAGTGCTTTTAGCGTCGTGCTCCTGCGTGACTCTTTGCAGAATCTTTGAAAATTCTAGCCTGCTCTATTCATGAAGGGTTCGCCACCAGAGACTGGCTACCTAAGCAGGTCGCACGATTGAGCGAAATTCGTAGAAATCTACGGGTTGAGCTGAATGGTGTGAGCTGCGACGGCAGACGGGCACTGGTGGTGAATAGAAAACAGTGTGCGAACACCCACAGCGACGCTAAAACTGCGTTTCTAACTGGAAATTGCTTAGTTTTCATTGTCACTGTTTTCGCCTTCGTGAATCGAGCAGGCTAGAGTGGCTGCAATACCGGGTCTGTTTGTGACATGAATTCAGGATCGTTTGGCTGGTAATAACCCGACCGGTCCCAAACATGTACACCAAGAAACTTTGCGATTGTAATGGCATCTTTTAGTACGGCTCGATGACGACTGCCTTTGGTCAACAGATGCCGACTGCTATCATTCAGCACGAGGATCAGTTCGTATTGGCAAACTCTACGATTGTTCCGTCTGAAAGTTTTCGAGCGATGGTAGGCCAACTGAAATCCGGCTACTTCGCTGACCCGGAATGATTGACGCTCAGGCTTCAGAAATTTATCCAGAAATCCAAAACACCGTGTAAATCGCACTGACCCCGTATCTCTGGCTATGTCGAATTCGGCCAGTGGCATGCGCGACAGAAACATAACCGATGTTGTGATGAAAGCCGCGATCGAACATAGGGCAAAGAGCGGCCAGGTTTGGTCGGCCAGTTTTTGCAGTGACTCGATTTCCGGGGGTGTGATTTCATAAACCAGCGCATTCATTACAATGGGAAACGCTGCCAATGCAAGTCCGATGAGCAGGTAGAAGAAGGTAAAGCCGATACGTGTGCGTGACGCTGTTTGTCGGGCATCGTATTTCGAATCTACATGTAACCGGGTTTTCTTACTTCCCACTTCATAGTCTGTTTCAATCGGGCCCCAGCCAGCCCTGTTAGCCACCGGGTTTGAATGCGCTGGCCAGGGTTGATAGCTTTCCGACTTTTGTCGTGGAAACAGTGGCGATATGCCTGCTTTGACATTCTTCAGGTGTTGGATCAGTGGGAATATATGCAGAGCTCCCAAAATAACCATCAGGCCGGCGGCCAGTTTTATTGCCTGAAGCACGCGGATTTGAATATCCGGTAAATCAACCAGAAATGGTATGGCGAAGTAAGCGCAAAACAGAAACATGGCAACCGCAATAAGTCCGGTTGTATAGCGCTTGAGCGCCTGACTCGAGCTCAAGATTTCTAAAATAGATGCCATAGATGCAGCATCGTCCTACAACTGGCACACTTTAGTGCAGAATCGAATCGGTGTGCGTGTTTCACACTTTACTATCGACCAAAAGTGAAGTTATCGTGGTTTGCCGCCGCACCGGCAGGTTCCGCTGATAACGCATTGGAGTTATATAAAACGAATGAGTGTTCAAAAGGTAACCAAGAAGCTGACCATTCAGGATCTGCGCTCAATGAAAGGATCGACACCGATCGTTGGGCTAACCGCATACACAGCACCCATGGCAAAAGCCATGGACGGTGCGGTTGACTTTATATTGGTTGGAGACAGTCTGGCGATGACGATATACGGTGAAACAAGCACTGTAGGGATCGATCTCGACACCATGATCCGGCACGGTAAAGCAGTTGCGCGTGCCTGCCGGCATGCTTGTGTGGTGGTTGATTTGCCATTCGGGTCATACCAGAAAAGCCCTGAACAGGCCTTTGAAAGTGCTGCGCGCGTTCTCATGGAAAGCGGATGCGATGCGGTCAAAATCGAAGGTGGCAGAGAAATGGCCGAGACTATTCGTTTTTTATCAGAAAGAGGCGTGCCTGTCATGGGTCATATCGGATTGACACCACAATCAATAAACACGTTAGGCGGATTCAAAATACAGGGTAAAAACAAAGCCGTTGCTGATGCGTTAGTGGATAGTGCGCGTGCAGTGGATCAGGCAGGTTGCTTCGCCGTCGTTATCGAGGGCGTTATGGAAACGGTTGCGAGAGACATGCATGAGGCATTGTCTGTACCGAGTATTGGAATTGGGGCTTCGGTAGATTGCGATGGTCAAATATTGGTAACTGATGATTTGATAGGTATGTTCGATGAATTTTTACCCAAGTTTGTTAAGCAATATACGCAGGTTCTGCCGTTGATCAAACAAGCTATTGATACTTACGCTAAAGAAGTGCGTAACCGCGAATTCCCCGGTAGTGAGCACACTTATTAATAAGTTGTACGCAAGAGATATTAGAAGTTAATCGGAAGCATCATAAGTTGATCCAGTTTTGGTTTTAATTGACGCAGGTTCATGTCTTTTCACATAGGGTTGACGTATGATCTGCTTTTGAACCTGCTACAAATTAGAGAATTTCTGTGAGCGATACATTACGCGCAGCCGATGTCCTTGCCACCCGCCTGTATGAAGCCGGATGCCGGCATGCGTTCGGCATACCCGGTGGGGAAGTACTAACACTTGTCGATGCGCTGGAAGCGGCCGGTATCCGGTTTCATCTGGCACGACATGAGAATGCAGCCGGCTTTATGGCAGAGGGTGTCCATCATATGGACGGTGCACCTGCGATTCTGGTTGCAACGGTTGGCCCGGGTGCGATGAATGGCGTCAATGTTGTTGCAAATGCAGAACAGGATCGAGTACCGCTTATTGTTCTAACGGGTTGTGTTGATGCGTTTGAGGCGGAGCGTTACACCCATCAGGTTCTTGATCATCGAAAAGTTTTCGAACCGATCACCAAGGCGACTTTTACGTTAAGTGGCGAAGCTGCCGGAGTGATTGCGGAAAAAGCCATCGGTATTGCAACAGAAGGACGCGCGGGTCCGGTGCATATTGATGTGCCGATCAGTGTTGCAGACGCCGAAGCGAAGCCCTACGAGAATCGTCGGGTTGTTGCCAGTCGTGTAGCTCCCGCAGGCGAAGATCTCGAGCTGGCGCGTCAGTGGCTTGCGGATGCTGTGCGCCCGGTTATGCTGGTGGGGCTTGATGTACTGAAAGACAAGTCGTTTGAAATCGTACGTGCGTTTTCAACACGCTATCAGGTGCCTGTTATTACGTCTTATAAGGCAAAGGGTGTCATTCCGGAATCTTCACCGTTGTGTCTGGGTTCCGCTGGCCTCTCACCGTTAGCGGACAAGCAGCTTTTGCCGTTCGTGTCCAAGTCCGATTTGATTCTGTGTGTCGGTTATGACCCGATAGAAATGCGCCCGGGCTGGCAGGACCCCTGGGATCCGCAACACACGCGGGTTATCGATATAACTGCCGGTCCTAATCATCACTTCATGCATCAGGCAACCTTGAGTTTCATCGCTGATACCGGTGCTGCGCTTACCGCGATCTCGGAATCAACTGAACCAAACGCTACCTGGGTAAACGGCGAAGTGCCTGCGCTCAAACAGGCGCTGGCAAATGCCTTTCCTGATGATGATGCCTGGGGTCCGGCAGCGGTCATTAATGAATGTCGATCAGTGCTTCCGGTGGACACTGTGGCTACAGTAGACAGCGGTGCACATCGTATTCTGTTATCACAAATGTGGACATGCGAAGAACCGGGCACGTTGTTGCAAAGTACCGGGCTATGTACGATGGGGTGTGCTGTACCTTTGGCTATGGGGGCACATTTAGCTGCACCGAAGCGAACGGTAGTTAGTTTTTCCGGCGATGCAGGATTGTTGATGGTTGCCGGTGAACTCTCAACAGCGTTTGAACAATCGCGTAATACGGTTTTTGTTATCTTCGTTGATGAATCGCTTGCACTTATCGAATTAAAACAGCGGCAACGGCAATTACCTAATGCCGGTGTTGATTTTTGCGGGCATGACTATGCAGCAATTGGTAAGGCGTTCGGTGGGGAAGGGTTCACAGTTACTAATCGCACGGAACTGCGACACGCGTTACAATCTGCTACCGAAGCAAGTACTTTCACAGTCATTGCTGCGATAATAAACCGTCAATCTTATGACGGTAAGATCTGATTACTGATGATCGATTCAACAACAATCTCGCCAAAATTGTAGCGAAAAATTAATACATCATCCTGCCACCGTCACGGTTGTTCACCGGGGCGATTAACGTGTGCCAGTTCCGGACTGGAAATGCCTGTTACCGGAAACTTTTTGGTTTAAATCAGTATCTAATTTTACCTATTACAAATAGCTCCACCACCTCGGAACAAAGAATGACTCACGATGTTTTCGGCCAACCAACAACGGTAAAGCCTGGTCCGGCACTTGATGCCTGGAACAAAACTCAACTAGCATTTTTAGCGCATGGTGCAGCAACGCCGGGTTTTCTGGGTGAGGCACTTGAAGCCGATCCTGACTTCGCGCTGGCGCATGCGATCAAGGGTATGTTCTACACGTTGCTGGGTCGACGCGAGTTGATACAGACAGCAGAAGAGGCTCTGGTGGCTGCGCGTACGGCGGCATCAGGCACCAGTATCTCTGTGCGTGAACAACATTTTATCGACGCACTGGACGGTTGGGTCTCTGGCAATCCACGCCGCGCGCTGGAACATTTTTCAGCCATCATCGATCAGGCGTCTGACGATATTCTTGCGGTGAAGCTTGATCATGCCACGCGATTCGTACTCGGCGATAACGTCGGCATGCGAGCGGTACTTGAGAAAGTTATGCCGGCCTACAAGCCGAGTGACCGCGGTTATGGTTATCTACTGGGTTGTTACGCTTTTGCTCTGGAGGAAACCGGTGAATACAACCGCGCTAAGTTCGCTGGTCGTGAAGGTGTATTGATAGCGCCTGATGATGCATGGGGCTTGCATGCAGTCGCACACGTTCACGATATGACCGCAGATGCAGCAGGTGGTATTGAGTGGCTGACCGGACGCGAGCATGCATGGAGTCATTGCAACAACTTTCGCTATCACGTCTGGTGGCACAAAGCGTTGATGCATCTTGACCTTGGTCAGCACGCGGTTGCATTGGAGCTTTATGATAGTGAAATCCGTCAAGACAAAACCGATGATTACCGTGATATCTCCAACGCAACCTCGCTGTTGTCCCGTCTGGAACTCAATGGTGTGAAGGTCGGTGATCGCTGGGAAGAATTAGCCGATCTGTCTGCCAAACGCACAGAAGATGGTTGTCTGATTTTTGCTGACCTGCATTATTTGCTTGCGCTTGTCGGTGACAACAGACAAGAAGATATAAAAACGCTATTAGGTCGACTGCATAGAGACGCAAAATCCTGTTGTAACGATATGCAAAAAGCCATGTCTAATCCGGGCTTATCGGCAGCTGCCGGTCTGGAAGCCTTTGGTGAAGCGGATTATGAAAAGGCTTTTACCAACCTCTCCAGTGCTAATGCAAATATGCAGTTGGCAGGCGGTAGTCATGCACAGCGTGATGTGTTTGAACGTCTGACAATTGACTGTGGCATACGAGCCGGGTACCTCGATGAAGCAGAGGCAATATTGGCCAATCGATTATCCAGTCGTGGTGGCAATGAAGACGGGTACACAGCTGCCCGTCGTGCGCTGATTGCCGATGGAAGAGCGGCGGCAGCCGTGCCCAGTCGAGAGCTTGCCTAGAGTAACAAGCAGGTTTTCAGATATGTCAGCTCCTAATCCTGCCTCAATGCAGGCATCCCCGGAGAAAAAGCGGGTGCGCGATCCGCGCCTCGATTTTTACCGTGGCATAGCCATGTTGATTATCTTCACCAGTCACGCACCGAAAAACTTCTGGGGTGACTGGATACCGGGCCGCTTTGGTTTTTCTGATGCAACCGAAATGTTTGTGTTTTGTTCCGGTATGGCTTCAGCGATAGCCTTCGGTACGAGTTATGACCGGGGTGGATGGGCACTGGGCACTGCAAGGGTTTTGTACCGTTGCTGGCAAGTGTACTGGGCGCACATCAGTTTGTTTTTTGCGCTGTTGTTTATGGTTATAGCGCTTGATCGCATCGGTTTTGACAAAAGTTATGTAGACAGTCTTGCACTGGGTTTCTTCCTAAAGAATGCGGAAAAAGGTGTCTTCGGACTATTGACACTTACCTATGTGCCGAACTACTTCGATATTTTGCCCATGTATATTGTCGTGCTCCTGATGATGCCAATCGTGATGTGGCTGTCAAGAATACGGTTAAGTCTGGTGTTTGTTTTTATGTTCGCTGTTTGGTTTGTCGCGCAAGCGCGCATACTGGCAGCGCTTGGGTTTGAAGATGCCGGTTTAAATTTGCCGGCATCTTTTGTGACTGACCGGGTTTGGTTTTTTAACCCGTTTGGTTGGCAGTTGATTTTTTTCACAGGATTCGCCCTGATGCGTGGCTGGATCCCTAAACCACCGGTTAATGCTTATCTGATTTTGCTCGCCACCTTAGTCACGCTGGGCTTTATGACACTGTCGCATGTGGCCTTCAGGGAATGGGGATTTGATTGGGCGCTCAAGTGGCGAATTGCCAATGTCATGTGGATTGAAAAAACCAACTTTGGCATATTGCGTTACGTTCAATTTCTGGTGCTTGCCTATCTGGCTTATGCACTAGCTGGCGATGGTGGCCGCAGATTGCTGTTTGAAGGGCGTAGCCTGTTGGGTAAGTTTGCGAAACTGATAGTTACATTACTGACCAAAGTAGGGCAGCAGTCTCTGGCAGTTTTTATCGTGTCGATGATTCTCTCGAGGTTTGTCGGATTCGTTCTCGATCAGGTAGGTAACGGTCATGTAGCGGTAGCGTTGTGTAACGTACTGGGTTGGGCGTTTCTTATTTTTATTGCTTACAGTGTCGCCTGGTTCAAAAGCCAACCGTGGAGGCGGGTGGTGAAAGGATGAAAATTCTACCCGCTATCCGGATAGTCTTTTGCTGCACCTCAGTGATATTGCTATGGCTATTGCTTATGGCAACTGCTGGGGCAGAACAAGAGTCGGTTGTTGTGGAAAAACGTTTCGATAAGGACGTCTTGCACACGATGGCGGCTGAACTGGCTGATAAACCCTATGCACCGCGACCACGAATCCCGAAGCCCTGGCTCGACTTAAGCTACGACGAGTTCAATCACATCTGGTTCAATTCCAGGAATGCTATCTGGATGGACGAAGACCGCCCTTTCAAAATGGATTTGTTCACAGCAGGGCTTTATCACGAGCGCCCGACTGAAATTAATATTCTTCAAAACGGTATATCCAACACCCTGGATTACGATTTATCACTTTTTGATACCACTGATCAGTTTCCGGATTTACCGGTAGACGGAACTATGGGGTATTCAGGTTTTCGACTGCGTGCAGAATTGAGTAAACCGGATATCTTCACCGAGTTTTTTTTGTTTCAGGGCGCATCGTACTTTCGAGGTATTGCAACAGGACAGACCTATGGGTTGTCTGCACGGGGCCTGGCACTGAAAACAGCCCATCCTGACGGAGAGGAGTTTCCGGACTTTACAAAATTCTGGGTAAAGGCTGCGGAGCCAGGTGAAAAACTTGTTACGGTTTACGCTTTGTTGGATAGCCCTTCTACAACGGGTGCATACACCTTTGTGATAACACCCGGTGTGCCTGCCAAAGTATCAGTCGACGCGACTTTATTTCCCAGAACAGATCTGACGCATGTCGGACTGGGTCCATTGACATCAATGTTTTTCTTTGATGAAACCAACAGGCATCGTTTCGATGATTTTCGACCGGCTGTGCATGACAGTGAAGCATTGATGGTGTGGAACGGTAACGGTGAAGTGCTGTGGCGACCATTGGCCAATCCTGCGCGATTGCAGGTGAGCTCGTTTGTTGATAACAACCCTAAGGGCTTCGGCTTAATGCAGCGTAACCGGCGTGCTGAGGACTTCGCTGACTTGGAGGCCCATTATCAGAACAGGCCGTCGCTTTGGATTACACCGGGCGAAGCCTGGGGCCGGGGGACTGTAGAGCTGGTGGAAATCCCGGCCGACAAGGAAATCTATGACAACATCGTCGCTTACTGGCGACCCAGGGAGCCATTGAATGCGGGCGATGAACACAGTTTCTCCTACACCATGCAATGGGGTGAAGATCCGCAAGGCACACCTGATCTGGCACGAGTAACCAATACACGTATCGGTAAAGGATTTGATCAGGTTAAAAATGTAGTGGCGATAGATTTCACTGATCATCCCGACATACCGGATGATCTGAGCGATATTCAACTCACGCTACGATCAAATACCGGAAAATTATCCAAAGGTATCTTGCAACATAACCCTGGTACCGGTGGTGTTCGATTGGTGTTTTCTTTTTTACCCGGTGATGCCAAAGCAGTTGAAATGCGCGCACAGTTGCGCACATCCGGCAAGCCGATAAGCGAAGTTTGGTTGTACCGGTGGACACAATGAAAGCCAACGTGACTACCGCATGGATGCCACCGACGGCGCCCCAGCCAATGCCGGTGCAAGCGCTCGATAAACCCTATCGCGATACGGCTGTGCCTCAGGCACCTTCATCTGCACAGACTTTTGTCTGGCGTATTGCAACATTTTTACCTGCCGTACTCGCCACGCTTGGATTGGTTAGTTTGTTTGTCCGCTGGTTGGCTGCCGATGGTTATTCAGTGATGGAGCTGGTTGTTGTCACATTGGTTGCATCAACGTTCTTCTGGATCGCATTGTCTGTGTCTACGGCTGTTTCAGGTGCTGTAACCTTGTTGTTTGGACGCTCCGAAGCAATCCCTCAAGTTGTTGCTCCGCTCGATGTTGCGCTGCTGGTGCCTATACACAATGAAAACGCGGCTGATGTTTTCGGCAATGTTGCGGCAATGCTTGCTGATATAAGAAAACAGCGCTCTGAACATTCCTTTGACTTATACATATTGTCTGACACTCGCGATGATGCCATCGCGTGGCAGGAGGAACGCGCATTTGTGGCCTTGCTTGGCCAGATTGATTCGAAGCAAAATGTATTTTACCGGCGCCGTAAAGTTAACACTGATCGAAAGGTAGGTAATCTGTCTGATTGGGTTGAGAACTACAGCGGACACTACACAGCAATGCTGGTTCTTGATGCAGATAGTTTAATGAGTGCGGAGTCCATCACCAAACTGACGAATGCGCTGTCTGCAGATACGTCGGCAGGCTTAGTCCAGTCGTTTCCGGCTTTGTTTGGAGCGAACACATTGTTTGGTCGTGTGCAGCAGTTCTCCAATCGCGTCTATGGTGCGGCGTTGGCGCGGGGACTTGCCAAATGGACTGACCGTGAAGGCAATTACTGGGGGCACAACGCGATTATGCGTGTCGAAGCGTTTGCCCAATGCGCCGGATTGCCAAAGGTAAATGGCAAACTGATTCTCAGTCACGATTTTGTAGAAGCCGGATTACTGCGCCGGGCTGGCTGGTCGGTTAGCTTTGTACCCGAAGTCGAAGGTTCTTATGAAGAAGTTCCGGCGACGTTAATTGATTATTTTTTGCGCGACCGGCGGTGGTGTCAGGGAAACCTTCAACACCTCAGGCTTTTACGAACACGTGGTTTGCATGTCATAAGTCGTTTCCATTTGCTCAGTGGTGCCATGGGTTACCTGGTGTCACCCGCCTGGTTTGCTCTACTGATGATGTGGGCACTGGTGGTGAATGGTCAGGAGATGAGCGCAGTAGCCTATTTTTCCGGCTACGATCCGCAGGTCAGCTGGCCGGATATATCTACCGGAAACACGGTGCTGATCATGGTGATTATTTACGGTATGTTGTTAGCGCCTAAACTTATTGGTGTGTTATCGGCAAGGTTGGTAGGTATATCGGTTCGCGATATGGGTGGTCCGATGCAGTTCACCGCGTCGTTTGTGTTGGAAATTCTTTTATCTGTTTTGTATGCACCTATCATGATGGTGCAACAGTCTGTCGCTGTATTTCGAACATTGGCCGGCTTTAACGAACAGTGGGTACCCCAGCAACGACGTGGCGGTTCTTATTCGCTATCCGAGATTTTTAAATTCCACCTGCTTGAAACGATAACTGGAGGCTTGCTGTTAGCCTTGATGCTAAAAGGATTGGTTTCGTGGTGGTTGCTTCCTATTGCTGTGAGTTTACTGGGTGCAACAGCATTGTCTGCACTGGGTAGCATGGACTTAAGCGTTCGACCCCGGTTGTCCCGCCAACTCAGTACACCTGAGAATCTGAACGCGCCGGCAATCATAAAAACTGCATTCATTGAACGTGAGCGATTTGCTGACCTCCTGGCAGAGCCTGGTCATACACCTTTCAACATTGATCAGTTTTTGTCTCAGCTACCGGTTATCCAGTTTTCTGATAAATTTGAAACAGACAAACAATTTGTAGAAGACTTGAAAAACGAGAATCCGTCAGTATCAGTGTAACTGATGTGATTTTTTCTAATTACTAAATGTTCGAGTGTGATGATGCGTGTATTTACGTTGCTCTGCATGTTCTCGATTAGTCTTTGTTTCTCTCAACAAGCAATCTCCTGCTCTGGCTCTACCGCATGCGAGGTTGATGAGGGGGAATATTTTGCGGTGCGCCCCGATACTGACAAGCCTGTACCGGCAATTGTTTTTATTCACGGTTTTGGTGGCAGTGCTAAAGGAGCGCTGGGTCGGCGCAGTATGGTTAACACCTTTCTTGAGAAGGGTTATGCGGTTATCGCGCCGAACGGTACGCGACGAGAAAATGGTGGTGGCAGACGATGGGCGTTTCATCCCTGGTTTCCGTCCTCTCGTGACGAAATTGCTTTTATTCAATCGGTAAGAGATCACGCAATCACCCAGTTCAATCTGGACTCTGAGCGCATTCTGCTGGGTGGGTTTTCTATTGGCGGTTCAATGACCGCCTATCTTGCCTGTGCAGCGCCGAAAAGTTTTTCTGCTTATGCGCCACTTGGTGGTAATTTCTGGCGTCCGCATCCCGTTGAGTGTGAAGGCCCGGTACGTATGTTACACACCCATGGTTGGCGTGACGGAACGGTGCCTCTGGAGGGGCGCGTGCTGCGCGGTGATGATTCGCGTGACCCAAACGCATTGATTCAGGGTGACATTTTTCATGCGATGTCGATCTGGCGGGAAACCAATGGTTGTTATCAGCTTAAAGCGGATAGTTTTGTTACCGAACCGGATTACTGGCATCGCCGCTGGGAACGCTGTAAACCCGGATCGGCTCTGGAATTAGCGTTGTATCCGGGTGGGCATGCAATGCCGAAAGGGTGGGCGCCGCTGGTTGTGACGTGGTACGAAGGGTTGCCGGAAAAATAATCGCAGGAACCGGTCGCTTCCGACAGATGTGTGACTGGCTACTTTGACACTGGCACTTTGTTATTGGCTACCCTGGGTACTTTGTCTATTACCAGTGGTTGCCTCATCGAGCTTCAGTAGATCAGCTACCTGAAGTGGAATCCAATCGTGAGGAATGAAGTGGCCACCAGGATGTACGTCCAATACAACACGTCCGTGTTTGCAATTCCAGGACGTGCGTTCAAAAGTTAAAAACGGTCGGGCATTCCATTCACCTTCTCGGTTTCCATCTGCGCATTGCAAAACATTACGCCATAACGCAACCGGGTAGGTTGTATCGCCATCAGGGCCCATCGGAAAAGGTTGTACCGTATCATCGAGTCCGAATACCTGTCTTACCTCAGTGGGTCCGGCTTTACACGTTTCACTTTGGGACAGAGTGCCGGACACTGCCAGTAATGCAGCGAATGGGTATTCATTATCTCCAGTATCGCAGATAAATCGCCACGCCATGTTGGCACCCCATGAATAGCCAGACACAATGATACGGTTGATATCTATCGGGTAGCGTTTACTCAAATCCCGCAAAATTGCGTTTGTAAAATCAGTGTCCGGAGAATCGGGGCGATAAAAAGCCCAGGTTCTGTTTAGCCCGTTTGGCGCAACCAATAGTGCGTGTTTTGCAACTGCGCCGCTGGCGATGCGTGAGTGCCTGACAACCAGCGTACCCTGGCGACCCCAGCCGTGAAAATGGATAACAACAGGTAACTTGGACTGGCCATCCCATTGCGCGGGCTCTCTGACATGATAAGAGCGATCACCCAGTGTGCAAGCCGTTTGACCAGTACAGGCGTTTGCATAAGGGCTGGCTATAGCACCTAACAGAATGGATACACCTAGCAGGATCTGCCGCATCTGGTTCATTACAGAATTTTTAGAACTGGATAAATTCAATTGCTTCAACGTATCGATCAGCGGTCAGACAACGTAACATCGTCAGATGGCTCACGGTGTGCAATGACATGATAGCCGAGGTTTAGAACCCTTGTCGTGGCATGAT
Organism: uncultured Granulosicoccaceae bacterium; assembly: GCA_937951345.1. GTDB lineage: Bacteria > Pseudomonadota > Gammaproteobacteria > Granulosicoccales > Granulosicoccaceae > CALFCE01. The sequence continues at coordinate 22,155 of CALFCF010000003.1, read as the reverse complement.
GTCAAATTTCAGTAATGAACTATAGCTGTGTTTTGCTTGATCTTGCAGGGACATCAGAAATCGATAACAACCAATGATTAGCCGTTTTTCAATAACTCTGATGATAACAGTGGCATTTGTTATAGGTCTGGGTGCGGGCTGGTTTGGTGCAACCACGTTGACGGTGTATCAGTCGCATGTTTCTACGACTCTAAGCGGTCTTCTGCCGGGTAGCCATCGCGCTGCCACCCCCAGTGGATCTGATTCCACAGTTACGCTTCGCGATGCGGATGCTCGACTGGCAAATGCACGGGCTGATGCACGTGCGAATGGAGAAATAGATAAGGAAGTTTCCCTGAGTAGTAATCCACAGCTTGCGCAACAACAAGCAGGGCCAGTTACTAATAGCGAAAATGCCGGGCGGACAATCAGCGATGTATTTACCGAGCTACTAAAAGACAGGCGATACGACGATGCGATGGCATTGTTTGAAGAGCAGGAGCAACTGGGTACAGGGATTGTCGGTGAATTACGAAGCAGGCTATTAAAAGAACTCAGTTTCTTAATGGACGTTCGAAATAACAGTGACTTTTCCGATTTGATGGAGAGTTATCTGTCTATTTATTATGATGATATAGATGCATTAATTCTTCTTGCCGACTTTAACCAAAGTAACGGTAGTTTTCTTGAAGTTATCGATGTCTATCTTCTTGCCAAAACCTATGCTTATTCCAACGTTGATCGGCAGAAGGTTATTAATCGCTTCAATAATTTTGTTGAGGTGACTGATAACTCATTCACTGCACAGAAAGACTGGTGGTATCTTATCAATTTTTATTCGCATATCAGCACCTCCGGTTTAATGACATCCGTTCATCAGTACCGTCAGGCATTGGCACACCTGAGAGGTGGTGACGAGGCGTTTGCAGTCAGTCAATTTAATGAGCTTCTGAATGATGCGCTTGTCGGGGAGTCGGCCGCGTTGGCTTTGAATAGCATTACCGGAGAAACCGACGCACCAGTCGTTCTGACCAGCTCACCATTTGAGGGTGCTGACTCAATTACTTTACAAAAAATAGGTAATCAGTTTTCGGTCGACTTAAACAATAGTCGACAGGACAGTGTGAAATTGTTGATAGATACGGGAGCGTCTATGACTGCAGTGTCAAAAGCTTCATTTAATACGCTCAATGCCAACGGGGATGCTGTGGCACAGGAAAGACGCGTTTTCCACACTGCGAATGGTCCAATCATGGGCACTGTTTACGTTGTGCCGGAAATCAGTCTCGGCCCGCATCTGTTAGAAGATACACAGGTGGCTGTTATCGATTTCCCGGGCGATCGAGGGATTGATGGTTTACTCGGGATGAACATTTTAGGACAGTTCCGTTTTCATATAGAGCAGGAAAGTTCACGTCTGCTATTAAGTCGAAAATAACTCTTAAATCATTTTCCCGCGTTATTGAGGTGAGCGCAGATCGATACCAAAGGCGACACCATAATCGATAGGGTTTGAATTCTTTTGTGATCGTAAACTGACAACATCACATTTTGTATGTGTCCAATCTGGCAGTTTGGTCTTTGATACAACACTTCAAACACATCAACTTATTGATTAAATTGCGAATAATAGAAAATACACTCTGAGATAAACAGTTCTCGTAATTGCCTGAAATTACTTGAGAATGCGGAGCGTGATCACAAAACACGCGTAATAAGTCGGGACCATTTGTTGTCTTGATACGAATCGATGAATGGAAATCAGGCAAATGAGAACCTGTAATCCCGAGTATTGCGTAGACACAAACCGCTCTTTTGAAACTGAAGTTGAAGCAACTGTTTTGTACACAGCAGTTCAACACAGTATCCGTTCGCGCTTAATTGTGTTCTCACAAATAGCCTTAACAGCAGTGCTGTTGCTAAGTTGTTCGTTGGTTAGTGCCCAGGCTGTTGAAATCGGTAGCGGCACAGTCGATAGCACCCGAAATATTGCACCCAAATGGCGTCGGGTAAACCTCGATCCGCTCACATCAGGCGAGCATATTATTCGTCTTGACTGGGGTAGCGACGCTGATCTGAGGTTTAGTTTAAACGAAGTCTCCACCGGTAACCGGTTGGCTACTATAGATAGTTCAAGTCCGAGTGAGTGGGTCGGTACGCGCCAATTTCACTATTGTTCGGACAGAAAGCCGTTAAACAATTGCTTCGATGGTTACCTTGTAGGTAATGACTTGCCAAAATGCCGTTTAAGGCAACGTAGTTTGATACTACCAAAGCTTAACGTAAAGGTTCTAATATAAGCGAGGAAAGCACTGATTTATCGCCTGCGTTGCCATGGCTGCGTTGAAATTCGGCTCACAACACTCATGTATTCGCATAAACACTCCGCTTTTTCGCCAAATTTCGCCTTGCCCTGCCTGCCTCGCCTAATAAATCAGAGGTCCCCTGGCGTTGAAATATCAGTTAACCGAAGGAAAAATGTTGGAGGCCTGCATAGCTTACCGATAGAAAGGAAAAAAGAACGCAAAATTCGGTTGCTACATGTCACTTACGGTTTTTGAAAGCGCTATCTGACATAGGGAGTTTGTTAGTAATTGGTTGTTCATGAATCAAACTTAACAAATATATTTTTGATTCGTTCAGGTTTATTTCAGTAAATACAACGAGTTGTGGTGTTGAATGCGTGAATCATTTGAATTTACACAAAGGTAAGATAGACTGGAATCCCGCTAATTTGATGACTCTATAGTCTGTCGCTACATGTCATGATCGCTATGCTGCGCAATAAAACACTGCTTTTTATTTTCTGTCTTGGTTTCTTCGGTTTTGCGTTTAGTGGTGATACGAAAACTGAAGGTTCAACAACGGAAGAAGGTTTATCGAATCAAGGTGATGTTGCGTTGGGAGATAAGCAAGCCGGAGAGGATAGGTATAACAAAACCTGTATCAACTGCCATGGGCCTGCGGGTAAAGGGGTTGCCAGTTTTCCGAAAGTATCCGGAAATGAAATCCCGCACACGATAGAAAAACTGGAAACCTACCGCGCCGGTACAAAAGTCGGGCCCAATTCATCTTTGATGATCATGATGGCGAAACCACTAACAGATGAGGAGATTTTAAATCTGGCGGCGTATTTGGAAGATGCTTCGAATCAATAGTTGTATCGAAACTAATAATTCTTGGAGGAATGTGAAATGGTTAAATCTGGAAGCGCTATTTCGATAATCTCGACGTCTGCGTTGACGCTGATGGCGGTTGGGTTAATCCCTAATGCCACTGCTGCCGATGGAGCAATGGCAGTACCGTCAATTGAGTCTTCAGAGGTTATGACAGGTCTTGAAAGCCCGTGGGATATGGCTTTTTTGTCCGACGGAACAATGTTCTACACGGAAAAATGTAAAGGGCTTTCTGTCAGAACTGCATCCGGTGATGTCAATGCTCTTTACGGAATGAAAGATTCAAGCGGTTACGGTGACGCCGGCGGTGACCTTTTCTGTGATGGCCAGGCCGGGATGTTAGGCGTGGTTGCAGATAGTAAGTTCGATGAAAATCGCATGCTGTATGTTTATTCCACTTCCAACAAATATTACGGTGATGGTTGTAAAACCAACTTTGAGAAGTGTGACGGTAATATCGTGATGCGGTTTAAAGTCAGTGATGACCTTGGCAGTGTTTCGGATCGCACCGATATAGTGACTGATATTCAATACAAACCGCTTGAGTCGAATCAACCTTTCGGAGGACCGGGTGCGCATAATGGCGGACGATTACGTGTTGGGCCAGAGGGGTATCTATGGGTAACAGGCGGGGATCGCCACAGAGGTATCTGCCCGCAAGACGGTTCACTACTCTGCGGTAAAGTACTGCGAATAGATGGTGACGGAAACGCACATCCTGACAACAACCCACCTGAAGGGTTTGATAAACGAATCTATACCTATGGCCACAGAAATGTACAAGGCATAGATTTTCGTCCCAGTGATGGCAGGGCGTTTACTGCGGAACATGGTCCCTGGCATAACGATGAAATAACCGCATTGGTCAATGGTGGTAACGCCGGTTGGGATCCTGCTGAACAAACTGGTGGCAGAGGCGCATGTCCCGACAAGTACTGTGGTTACGAGCCTAATCAGATGGATGGTATGGATCCGGCCGTTCGCGCAGCCTATACGCCGATGAGTGATACCCGCTTTGGTGATCTGATGCCACCGGCATGGAACAACAACGGTCTTTCTCAAGGTACCGGATCAGCAGCATTCCTGACAGGCAGCAATTGGGGTATCTACGAAGGGCGTTTAACTGCCGGAATCATGGGCATTGCCTTCGGCGACACGCCACCTGGATCACGGATCGATATGTACGATATCGCTGAAGATGGGTTGTCGATAAAAAGCGCGATAAAAATGCCGCTTGGGTTTTCAAAGCGATTTCGAGGGCTGGTGATGGGGCCTGATAACGCGTTGTTTGCCACGACAGACGAAGGCGAGATATATAAAATCACCGCCAGCTTGAATTAAATTTTAGAGATAAGTCTGATCTGATCCTTACATCGACTGATTGGGTTGATACGCTTAAAACTTATCAGTATTAAAAGTTCGTGAAGTCAACTAATACCCGTGCAGTGTGATCATTGCGCGGGTATTTTTTTGTTTAATGCTTCGAAAACTGCCGCCAGGTTATTCGTTACAGAGCATGTCAGCGAGTTGTGCGGTAACCGAGTCTACCTTTATTTTCTTCTCGGGTTTTGCCCGGGTGTTTGTCGCCATGGCAAGCGAGGTCCAATTTTTATCAGAAAAAAATGTATTCTGAAGTGTGGTTTCTGATCTGCTTGCGCAGTTTATTTGTAGCAGGCTTTGGTAGCTTGATGCGCCCATAAGTGATGTTTTAAATCGAACTCTGGTCCAAATCTTAACCAAGGCCCCATTTTTCTCGACGCGTGCCTTGTCAAAAAACACAACATCACCATTTGATTTTATCGAATACTCAACCCATTCAGCCAATGTGCTGGAAGAAAACAACAACAGGCTTATTAGCAGGAGCTCTTTCATATTCTCCAAATACCAAAGCCCGGAAGCATGATCTTTACGCGGGCGTTATAAAGGATTCTCGAAACAACACGCCAGCTTATCTGAAAAGATATTCAATGCAATCTGAAGACATTTAACCTAAATCCAGCTGATAGCTTGCTGCGACGTAGCGAAATCCGCCTTCTCCACGGAATTCTACAAATCCGGTGGCAGGGAATGGCATGTGGTAGCCGGCAAATGGTATTTTATCTGCGGCGAGCATACCAAATACCTGCCTGCGCGTTGCAGCCGCTTTAGCTTTGTCCATATCAAATTTTACCTCCCAGTCGGGATAGGCTAACGACCAGACATAGTGATTGGCGGTGTCAGCTATTATCGCAAACTGTTTACCACCGGACTCCAGCATGTAAATCATATGTCCCGGTGTGTGCCCGAATGCACCAATGGCAGTAATGCCGGACGCAACAGATCCACCGTCTTTCAGGAACTCCATTTTTTCTGCAAGTGGTTCAACTTTGTTTTTGAAGTTTTTGTTGTCCCGTTTCGCCCAGGCATCAAACTCAGCCTCACCAGTGACATAGCGTGCGTTTTTGAAGGTTACTGCTCCGCCGTCTCCCGACAAACCCCCTACATGGTCGCCGTGCATATGGGTGATTACAACGACGGTGACATCGTCAGGTTCGATGCCGGCAGCTCGAAGGGGTGTACTAACGCTCGCCGGATTCAATCCTGTGTCAAATAAAACAACTTCATTGCCGGCTTTTACAACAGTTGGCGTAAAGTAAAATTTAGTTTTATCAACGGGTATGAAATTTTCGGCAGATACTGTTGCAAATTTTTCACTGGACACATTTTTGCCAAAAATTGTTTGTGGTTCGGTTGCTATGCGGCTGCCGGCCAGTAAAGTGGACACCTCAAAATCGCCCAGCATAAAACTGTATTTGTTGGCATTCGGTGCTTTTGTGCTATCTGCTGCCAGCAAATTGAAGGCAGAGGTGCTCAACATTCCAGCGGTTCCTGCGGCAACACCGCCTTTGAGTAAGTCGCGTCTATTTAGACTCAGAGGTGCTTTCATAGTGTTCTCCTTCGATTAGTAATCAGTATATCCGGCAACGTTAAGATCCCGTAGCTCAAAGAGAAAAAGACAATCCGGTTATCGGGAAGTTCATCATCCGAAAAGTCAGGCTGACTGATTGACTTGCGAGTGGTTTGTTGTGATGGTGTATGTGCATCAGTCAAATTACATTGTTTAAAAACATGGACTTGCGTTGATTAATTGATATTATGGTTTAGCCTAAAAAAACAGACTAACTGCCGATCGATGGGTTTCTTGGTACTATCAGCAGGTGAGCTTGTGCTGGCTGCCATTGTGGTAAAAATGTGATTTATCATTGATCGCGCTGCGGCCCTGCGCCAGTGAATAGTCGAATAATTAGAATCGGAGGAATCAAACCATGAAAAAATCGTTCTTATCGCTTGTATTGGGTGCGGCTTTGATTGCCGGCGTCAGCCCCTTGCATGCTGAAAAATTGGTACTGAAATTCGGCCATGTAGGAAATCCCGGATCTCTGTTTGAAGCATCGGTAAACGAATTCGTCAAAAATGCTAATGCCCGGCTTGGGGACAAAGCCGAAGTGCAGGCTTTTGGTTCATCGCAACTTGGTAAGGACAAGGAGTTGTTGCAAAAACTGAAGCTGGGCCAAATAACGTTTTCACTACCTTCGTCGGTCATGTCGTCGGTTGCAGATGAGTTCGGTGTGTTTGAAATGCCTTACATCATTCAGTCACGTGATCATATGAAAGCGGTTCGCGCAGAAATTGGTGAGAGCGTGCTCAATGCGGCGGCAGAAAGTAAAGGCTACAAGATACTGGGGTACTTTGAGAACGGTTTTCGACATATCACCAATAACACACGCCCCATTAATAAACCTGCAGATTTAGAGGGTATCAAGTTGCGTACGCCTAAAGGCGAATGGCGCGTCAAGATGTTTCAGTTGTACGGCGCCAATCCAACCCCAATGGCATTCTCGGAAGTATTTACTGCGCTGAAAACGGATGTAATTGACGGGCAAGAGAATCCCTACGCACAAATCTGGTCTGCCAAATTCCAGGAAGTGCAAAAGTACCTGTCTATAACCGGTCATGTCTATACACCGGCTTATGTTCTGGTATCCGCCAAGCACTTCGCCAAATTACCTGAAGATGTTCAGAGTGCACTAATTGCTGCTGCGGAAGAATCGCAGGATGCTGTGTATGAAATGGCGGCAAACCTTGAGACAGAGTTGCTTCAGAATTTAAAAGACGGTGGAATTACCGTAAACGAAGCTGATAAGGCAGCATTTGTAGAGGCGTCCAAGCCTGTCTACGAAGAGTTTGCAAGTACTGTAAAAGGCGGCGCGGAGCTGATCAGCACGGTGCAATCACTCGCGAAATAAAGGTCGTCGAAATTTTTCGCTGACAATTGTTAGACTGTCGCCGGGTTTGACTATTTGATTGAAGCCTGTTCCCGGTTTCAATCAAACGGTAACCCGGTGGATTACCGGCGCAGAGTTTAATAAAAAAATAAAAATCAGGAGTAACGGTATTGGCCCGTCTGTCGAAATTTCTTGAATCGATACTCGAGATTGTTCTGATGTTGCTGATGGTGGGTCTGACAGCGATTGTTGTGATTGCTGTTGTTTACCGCAAGCTGGATGCGTCTTTGTCATGGTATGACGAAGTTGCCAGTGTTGTATTGTCCTGGATCACTTACTACGGTGGTGCGCTGGCAGTTATCAAACGAAAGCACATCGGGTTTGACAGCGTGCTTTTATCCATAGCGATGCCGGTGCGCTATTACCTGGCCATATTTGCCGAAATAGTGTTTATCGCTTTCTTCGTGTTACTTGCCTGGGCGGGTTGGCAGGTTCTGCTGGTGTTGGAGGGTGATACACTGGTGAGTCTGCGTTGGGTACCCGTTCAGTTTACTCAATCAGTTATACCCATCGGTGCCGCGCTTTTCATACTCTGTGAACTTTTAGCTGCACCTGCTTACTTGCGAACCGTGCGCCAGGGTCAATCGCTGGAACATTTAGAGATTGAAGCCGAGATTGCTGCAGAGGAGCGAAAGCGCGCATGATGGTCCTCGGTATATTCCTCGTATTACTCGCATTAATTTTTATCAATGTGCCAATCGCGGTAGCGCTCGCTGTTGCTGCGGTCGTTGGACTAACGGTCACTGAAGGTGTTGGTTCACTGGTGACTGTCGCGCTCGATATGTACGACGGCTCAACCAAGTTCTCGCTGATCGCCATACCGATGTTTGTGCTTGCCGGCGCTATTATGAATGCCGGAGGAATTACTGATCGATTAATCAATTTTGTTGCGGCACTTATCGGTTTTGTTCGCGGTGGACTGGGTATGGTTAATATCGGTGTGTCGTTGTTCTTTGCCGAGATTTCCGGTTCTGCGGTCGCCGATGTGGCAGCACTTGGTTCGGTGATGATCCCACAGATGAAAAAGCGTGGTTATTCCGCGCCGCTGTCAGCTGCAATTACTTCTTCTTCAGCTTCGCTCGCCATTATTATCCCGCCGTCAATTCCCATGATTGTCTATGGGGTTTCCGCCAACGCCAGTGTAGAGCAGTTGTTTGTCGCAGGTGTTGTGCCCGGTCTATTGGGAGCTGTCGGTTTGATGAGTGTGGCTTATGCGTTTGCGCGTAAATATAACTTACCAACCGAAGAGGCTTTCAACACGAAACGTGTTAAAGAAACCTTTATCGATGCGATGCCGACGTTTTTGTTACCTGTCATTATTCTAGGCGGAATATTCGGAGGTTTTGTCACGGCAACTGAAGCTGCCGGCCTGGCGGTTGTCACTGCAATAGGTCTGAGTCTTTACTACCGTGAAGTGAACTTTAAACGCCTGCGATCAGCGATGATCGAAGGTGGTGTGCAGACAGCCGTTGTTATGCTGCTGGTTGCAGCATCAGTGCTGATGGGTGGTTTTCTTACCCGTGCTCAGGTGCCACAGGAACTGGCGCAATCAATGATGAGTCTTACGGATAACAAGTACGTTATCCTGATGATCCTGAATATTTTCTTTTTGATAATCGGCTTTTTCTTGCATTCCGTTGCCGCGATAATACTTGTTGTGCCGATTGTTGTACCGTTAATAACACTGGTTGGAATTGATCCGGTCCATTTCGGCCTGATCGTAACGTTGAATCTGGCCATCGGGCAACAAACACCGCCTGTGGCATCGGTACTGATAACATCCTGTTCGATTGCCAAAGCAAATATTTGGGATGTCTCGAAGGTTAATGTGTGGTTTGTCGGTGTATTACTTATTGTGTTGCTGCTTTGCACTTACGTGCCTTCGATACCCATGTTTCTAGTAGAATATTTTTATCGTTGATCGCTTTTAGTCATTGGATATATTTACATACCTTTGACTTTGGCTATCTATTTAATCGTTGCATAACAATTTCCGCAGTTACCAGTACGGCATTTTTTCCTCGTGATAATCGCCCGCAGAGTATGTTGTCAGGTTCTACACCCACGATCACAATTTCCGGTTGATATGATTGAAGTTCGATGACGCAATCGGTGACCAGAAACTCGGTAGCCACACTGTTCAGAGTTTGCCCGTCTTCGAAACACGCACCGATTAAGCTGCCAATTCCGTGAACGCGAGCTGACGTCCAACCTAAACGGTTGCAGGCGTTATGCAAGGCGGTGGCGAAGTCCTGGTTCGGCAGCAGTCTGATTGCTGCGTAGTCGCCACCGATTTGATCGGTCTTATCGATATGGAATAGCTCGAAATTAGTTTCGGGATCGTGTCGGCGATCAAATGTCGCACCCTTTAGGCCGATGCCGCTTGCCGTTGCTGAAGTTGCGAGTATCGTATCGGGTGCAAGCAGGTGCCCCATAGCCTGCTTACCCTCTGATGATGTCCATTGGCCATGGCTATGCGTAAATATCCGCTCGTTGTAGCGACCGACTATCATCCCGAGACGGTCTATGCGGCCTCTTTCAAATTCGTACTTTTCCGAGTACCAGGCAACATGCTGATTGTCTGACGCGTGATCGGGAATTACGTAGCAAACTGGTTCAACGGATGTCTGCTGGAGCTCGAGCCAGGCACTGTCGAATCCAAGTGGTGATAATGCTTCATCAACGGCTTGTTCAAGTGGAATGCCTGCTTGCAACTTTACCGTAAACGGTTCTCCTGAACAGAGTGCTATCTGTAGTCGCTCGTTGCCAACCGGTCCCGGATGAACGACTGATTGCATCAGGTTGTTTCATCTTTTAAGCGTCGCTCGAGTTCAGAGCGAACCAGTCGTTTTGCCATTTTTCCGTAACCCGACTTAGGTATCTCATCCCAGATATAAAAGTGTCGGGGTACTTTATAAGATGCGATTTTACCGCGGATAAATTGCTCGATCTCATCGGTTTCAACTGCTTTGTCGCTGGCAAGCGTAACCACTGCCACGCCAATTTCTCCCCACTTATCATCCGGCATACCAAATACTGCGACCTCTGATACGGCTGGGTGTTGCAGGAGTTTTTCTTCAATTTCGCGAGGATAAATATTGGACCCGCCTGAGATGTACATGTCGGACGCGCGACCTGTGATGTACACGTAACCTTGTGCATCCACATAACCCAGATCTCCGGTTCTGAACATGCCATTACGAAAACACGCAGCGTTTGCCTCCGGGTTATTCCAGTAACCTGCAAACACAGCCGGGCCGGTAACACAGATCTCGCCGGTTTCGCCTGGGCAGCACACTGAACCGTCATCTGCTTGAATTTCGATCTGCATACCGGTGCGCGGATAGCCGCAGGTTCCCTCGCGTGCATCGTCTGAAGCGGAATGTTCATGATGTGGCAGGACCGTGATGGCACCGGTGACTTCACCGAGACCAAAGTACTGCACAATCACGTTGCCTAATGTGTTTATTGCCTGTATCTGATCACGACGGTACATCGGGGCGCCCGCGTAGATCACATATTTCAATGAGCTGTGATCGTGTTGTGAGACTTCCGGCGCTTCGACTAACAGTTTGAGAATAGTCGGCACGGTAAACATGTTGGTCACGTGCCACTTCTCGACCAGTGACCAGATTTCTGATGTATTGAATTTCGTTGAAGCGGTAAGAATTGTCGGGGCTCCACGCGCTACCATCAATAGTTGATGTATGCCAGCACCGTGTGACAGTGGAGCCACGACCAGTGATGCGTCTTTGTGGGTTATGCCCGGGACGAGATCACACAGATGGTTGTTTACTACAAAGCCAAGCTGTCCGTGAGTAAGAACAGAGGCTTTCGGACGACCGGATGTACCTGAGGTAAAGAACAGCCAGGCTGGGTGATCGCGATCCACTGATACAGTGGCCGGAGTGTCGCCGATACATTCCATCAGAGAATCGATGGAGTCAGCAAATTCCGATTCACCAATTGAAAGTAGGCATTCCGGGCCGCTTATGCCAGCGTGTTCCGGAAACGCCGCATCACATAACAGCAGTTTGGCTGCTGAGAGCTCTGCCATCCAGGACAAATCATCAGGTGTTCCACGAAAATTCGCCGGAACCCAGACCGCGCCCAGGCGAAAACAGGCAAACATGCTTTCAAACAACTGGTTGCAGTTACGCGATTGCACCAGTACGCGATCACCGTGCCCGATGCCCTGTTTAGCGAAAACCGCAGCCATCGTACCAACACGCTTTTCAAAAGCAGACCAATCCCAAACACTGTTACCCCAGACCATTGCAGGTTCTGCTGATAGTCGTCGCGCCTGTTGTTCAACGAAGTGCGCAAGATTCATCGTGCGCGTAGAGAACGGGACAATGCTCACATTGCGCGCGCCAGTATCGAGCAGTAGTTCGCCACAGCAACACCACCCATATTAAAAACACCGGCCATAGAGGCATTTGGAATTTGCATATCACCCGCCTCATTCATTAACTGCATGCAGGCCATAACATGCATGGAAACGCCGGTTGCACCGACGGGATGTCCTTTAGCTTTCAAACCACCTGACGGGTTGACGGGTAACCTGCCATCTCTCTGAGTCAGCCCTTCACATGCTGCTTTCCAGCCTTCACCGGATGCGGTAAGTCCCATGGCTTCATATTCAATCATCTCTGCAATCGTGAAACAGTCATGTGTTTCAACGAAATCAAGATCATCAAGGCTTATACCGGCTTGTTCTTTTGCACAAGCCCAGGCGGCTCGCGCTCCCGCGAACTCGGTTAGTTCACGTCGTGATAACGGGAAAACATCATTTTTATGTACCCTTGCGCGAAACTCGATGGCACGGGCAAGCCCTTGAGCTGTCTCTCGATCCGCGACGACCAGTGCTGCTGCGCCATCGGATATCATGCTGCAATCTGTGCGTCGCAACGGGCCAGCAACGCGAGGGTTTTTTTCTGAAACGGTGTTACAGAAATCGAACCCCAGATCTTTCTGGATATGAGCAAAGGGATTCAGTGCGCCATTGGCATGATTCTTCGCAGCTATCATGGCAAGTTCTGCTGATTTATCACCATGCTTTTGAAAATAACTGCCGGCAATCTGGCCGAATATACCGGCAAACCCGGCCGATACATCAGCTTCTTCTTTACGGTATGAGCCACCGAGCAGAATGTCACCGGCATCTGCCGTTGATACAGCAGTCATTTTCTCTGCTCCGATCACTAATGCAATGCGCGCGCGACCGGCTGCGATTGTGTCCATAGCTGCGTACAGAGCCGCGGAACCGGTTGCACATGCATTCTCTGAGCGCACAGCCGGGGTGTGTTGCAGACCGGGCACGGCAATAGATGCTAAACCTGCTTCGAACAGTTGCGACGAGAAGCCACCGTTTAGTACACCAACACCAACGAGGTCGATATCCTCGGGCGTCACACCGGCATGTTCGATGGCCGCAGTGCCGACGGACGCTATCAAGGCCTCTGTGTCTTCCGCTGCCAGTTTGCCAAAGGGACAGTGTGCCCAGCCGATAATCACGGGGTCGTTGTTTTGCGGTATGTTTTTCACTTTTGAAAATACCTGTAAATAGGGGTAAGACCGGTAGTCGTCTATATCGTGTTTCAGTATTGTGTTTCAGTATCCTGTCTTCGGTTTCGGGCAAACGCTGGTGTCAGCAGAGCGGGGCGGTTAGTCGGATGCATGTCCTGATAGATCATCGCGCAAATTTTTGTTGTGAGGTTATGATGTAATCCGGACATACCCTGCTGTCGACGAGTCGGTGCTAGAATCAGCACGATATCATGCCGGCATAGACTGTTGAAATATTATGCAACCCGACACGGATTATGCGACCCGACACGAACATGCAGCTTGATGTCTCTTAAACTCGATGGTTTTGGTCGCGTATTTAACCGTTTCACAAACCATCTTATCAAAACAATTTATCGAATCTGTTGTCCAACGTCGTTAACCGTTAGACCACTGTCACGAAAATTGCGAGAAAGTACAAAATTCTCCGGAGAAACCAACTTGACTATCAAACCTGTAGCGCTCAAATTTCTCGTTATCCCGATGACTGTTGCTGTGGCAGCATGCAGTAGTGATTCGGATAACAACGCTGTCGACCTTGAGCCCCCTGCTGTCGATCCCGATGCGATGGTATGCAACGACGCCGATGCCGTTAACCTGTCGGAAACGGATGCTGGCGATTTCTCTGACGATCCGGCCAGCCCCAACTCCTGGCCACTGGGTGCCGGCATTAACCAGCTTTCTGCTTCAACTGAAAGTGGTGATCTTGATTATGTGCAGTTCACCGTTGGCAACTGTGACACGCTGGATACTATCACCGTGAACGCTTATAGCAGCGATGCAGGTGACCCGGTCGCCTTTTTCGCGCTTCAGCAGGGGACTTCGTTTACCGTGACTCCCGCTGAAGCCGCTGCTGATACCAGTTCATTGTTCGGGTTCAGGCATTTTGGAACGGCTGATATCGGAGTAGATGTTCTCGCTGAAGCCGGTCAGGCACCCGGTGCTGTGGGTTTCACATCGCCGCTACCTGCAGGAGACTATGCGTTGTGGTTGAATCAAACAGGCAGTCTGTCGACATACACGTTTGACTTTGCAGTCTCCAGAGTTGCTCAGTAGCGTGATTCTGTAATCCCGTAATTTCGTTTTCCCGGTTGGTGTCACAGGTTTTGTTGGCACCGACCGTTTCCCCGCCAGGTTCGTTATTGATCATTCGTTATTGATTATTTGATTTTTAATCAATCTGCATAGATCGTTTTTCAAAGCAATCGCTTTATTTCCAATGCAACCGCTTTCAAAGAAAGCCGTTGGCAAGCCTAAAGTACAGTTTAAAAAGAACTGGTACTAATTTTTAAAATACCGGCCATTGAATCCTTCGAGACTGGACTAAAGTCTACTGGAAAATGGGCTGATGTCATTCTAGACTCTCTTTTTTAAATCTGTGGCCGCAAGTGACTCCAAAAAGGGGCTTGGGGCTGCTTGAGTTGTTCGATGTTAGGAGTTTTACCCGAACTGCGTGAGTAGTTTTGGATTTGGAGTGGTTCTCATGCGCAGTAGTTACACTGTCTTATTATCTGTCTTGTTCGTTTTTCTCTGGAGCTCCGGTTGGGTTGGAGCCAAATTTGGTCTGGGCTATTCCGGTCCTTTTACATTCCTCACTATCCGCTATCTGCTTGTCGTACTGGGGCTCTCGTTTCTGGTGGCCTTTCTAAGTACTTGCCAGAAATTTGCAACAGTTTCCCGTCGTGAATTCTTTGGCCATGCGCTCGTTGGTGTTTTATCTCATGGTGTCTATCTGGCGGGCGGCATTGCGGCAATGACGTATGGTGTCACTGCCGGTATGGTCGCATTCGTCGCGGCTATGCAGCCACTTTTGACAACAATATGCGCTATCGGGATGTCCGGTGGACAAGTTGAAAAGGCTAATCGTTTTCAATGGATGGGGTTAAGTGTCGGGGTAGTGGCTGTGTATATCACATTGTCCAGTCAGCTGGTGGTTGCTGGAACCGGCGTGGCGTACTCATTATTACTTGTCTCTGTGATTGCTATCTCAATTGCAACACTGATTGACCGGCGTATGACGCTCGCGCGTAAAAACAGGGGACTACAAACTATTCATCTAAACCAGATATTGTGGATTCATAGTACTGCTGCACTCGTATTTTTTGCCGGTTTGGGTTGGACGTTCGAGCGCTTTGAAGCGACGTGGAACCTGGAGTATGTGCTGACTCTGATCTATATGGCAGCCGTTGTCTCTATAGCTTCATATGGTTTGATGTATTTATTGCTTCGTCGTACGACCGCTATAAACGTCTCGAGTCTTATCTATCTGACTCCGCCTGCTACGATGTTGCTTGCATGGCCGGTACTGGGCGAATCAATAACAACCGGTGGATTGATTGGGCTTGGATTTGGTGCTCTGGCGGTAACAATTATATTGTCGAGTGACAAGATTAAATCGAGATTAAACAATAGTGGAAGTGCCGGTGCTTTAGCCAGTGCCGGGAATGGCGTCAGTGGTAGAAGCCAAAGACGTTATATGACACCTGACTATGAGTTGTAGACGCTGTAGAGGCATTGCTCCTTGAATCGTCAGGCATCACGGGTTCATCCGCAGTGACTTAAAATTCAAATCGCCGAAATTTTGCCTGACCGGCGCTGTCGCCTGAAGCCCGACGCCAGGAATTCAAGCTCGCCACCTGTGTCGTTGTTTCCACCGACTACCGCGCCTACAGCCCTATTAGCAACTACTGTATTGTTCCATCGACATTCATCAGGCGCGAGACTACCGGTTTTTTGCTAGTGCTGTATTGAAATCCGAAGTTTCGGACACTCATCTGTGAGCCGGCACAACAGCAAGATTGCATGCTGTGTTTAGGGATGAATTTGCTGTGGGTTTATTTTGAGCAGTAAATGCTAATGCATATCAACTGATACTGCATTCAGCGTAATGAATATATAAGCAACGAAGAGTGATAAACTTTGCCGAAGCATGATCCGTTGTAATCTTGGTCTATCAGTATCAGTATCAGTATCAGTATCAGTATATGTAAGGAATGAGGAGCAGGGGATCCGGGGAGTGACAGAAATAATCACCGGTTAAAGATCACCGGTGATCCGTAGAAAGTGGTTTTTAAGGTATCGATCGGCTTCTACCCGCTATAATATCTCACCCACATATTCACCACGGGCTGGATAATTTTTGTCAATGGCAAAATCCAGTGCGCCCGCAAGTTCTGAAAAGTGAGGTCTTACGAAGGGCATGGTTTGAACTGAGCCGTAGTAGAGTGTCATGTCACTGTCTACGACGAATAAACCAGGTTCAGAGAATAGTGCCGGCTCTTCGATGCCAATTGATGTTGTACCGATCGATGCGGAAATAGACAAACCCCATTCGCGTGCGGTGGTAAGTGATAGACCATAGCCAACGCGTAAATCCGGAGAGTCGATCTTGTCCGCCATTTCCTGCGCGCGTTCTTGAGTATCAGAACTGATAGCAATAGTTTCGTAGCCTTTATCAGCAAATGTTTTGTTTAGTTTGCCAAGCTCCTTTAGATAGTTCGCGCAGATCGGGCAATGTAATCCTCGGTAGAAGCAAACAATGGTTCCACGATCTGGATTTGCTTTGGTTACATCAAAATCGCCATGTGCCAAAGTTGCGACAGACAAGGCTGGAACGGTGTGACGAGGTACAAGCATCTTGCTTCTCCGTGGTAGTTCATAAGCAATGAGTGTAATTGAAAAAACCCGGAAGTCGATAATATATTTTGATTAGACGCTACATTAAATTTAATCGGTAAATTAACTACAAATTGTTTGGTGTGTTTGCTGCGCTGTCCACAACTATTGTGTAATAGGTGGCGAGTAGCGGTTCATCGGTTGGAAAAGACTTACAGTGACGGGAGTGTCACATGTCGCCTGAATTATCACCAGCCGGGATAGTCGATGTGATTTTGGGTTTGACGCACTTATAGCACTTCATTTTACTTGGGGGTAGCACGTTGCCTTTGGTTGTCGGTTACTTGAAATCATCAATGTTATATCGGCGAACGATATTGCTGATATCTCGTGGTTCAAAGAGATACAGGATTAGAATGTCTTTTCTGGCCATATTAATCTGCGGCTCGACTTCGAGAATTGATTGACTGAAGACGCTGGATGAATTGTTCCAGTAAAATCGATTTTCAACCTGTTTACAGTTATAGGATTCTGCCTGTGAGCCTATGCCGGGGTTTGTTGACACAATTATATGATCTGATAATGACGAGGTTTTCATGGATGAAAAGGGTATACCTGCCATTGCATTCGTTATGGCCATGCAAATCTTTTCATTGGTAAATAGGCCAAAGCGGGAGTCATGCAGCGTAGCGGCTGATTTGTTTGAAGTTGAGACAGGTATTGGTTCGTGTTTAAGTTGTTCTGCAATCTTGACTGTGTACTGATCACTCTCTGGAGTTGAGTTGTTAGACAAGAGTAATGCTGCTGCAAAAACTGTTGCCAACATTAATAGCCTCAATAGGTATTTGCCATTTCCGGGTGCTAATATTTCCACAAGGTCAAAATTTCCATTAAGTCTTAAGATACGTGTAAAAGGTGTGTCGTATTTTCGTGTTGCGGTCTCAGATAGTCTGCAGGGAGCGATGAATGATACATCTTACTATTTTAATAGAAACCGTCTTTAATAGACGCCATCTTTAACAGAAGCTATCTCAAAATTGATCGCGGACGCCGAGTCCTGTACGCTGATTCTGCGTTGTGTGCCGTTCTGCGCTGCTCATTTACTGCGTGTAAACTGCGCTGCTCGAGCGACCACGCTTTGGCTGAGCGCGCAATCTCAATTTTGAGATGGCTTCTAGTATAACCTTCTGTATTGGGTATCGAACGTCCAGAATCAGCATACATAACCCCTGTCCGGCGGGTTTTTATTGCCAGAGTGATAGCTCGTTCTGTGTGATCAAATCACAGAAGTGATCAGTCCGAGTGTGCGTAAATCAGACGATGGCCAATTGTTACTAAAATGATTGATATTTCGCGATGATGTTTGATTAATCATCCACTACGAAATAGACAGTTACACAAATTGGTAGCAATACTACTGGAAATACTATTGAACTGTATGGTGTTCATCTGGCTAAGGTGACTTATTGCCATTGCCTGGTATGACTATCGAATGGTTTTCAAATAGAGTTGTTTATTGAACTTACAGGTGAAAATTGCTCTAATTTTTGTTAGGACGAAGTATTATCCGGCTGCACTAATAGAATTCCGTTGTTGTTGTATGCCCCTGCGT
This sequence comes from uncultured Granulosicoccaceae bacterium, assembly GCA_937951345.1. Taxonomy (GTDB): domain Bacteria; phylum Pseudomonadota; class Gammaproteobacteria; order Granulosicoccales; family Granulosicoccaceae; genus CALFCE01. The sequence goes on along the minus strand of CALFCF010000003.1, from coordinate 3,880 downwards.
AAAGAGTGAATAAAGTAATGAACAAATATCTGCTGCTATTTTTCGCATTTCTGGCTTTCGTGGTGCTTACGATACCCGTTACAAAGTTTTCGAAAGCAGACACTTCGCAGCAAGATGACTGGTCGCTGGAAGCCGTCGGTACTTTACATAAAAACGGAGTCAGGCATGTTGATGCTCGGGAAGCTCTGACAGTTATACAAAACATCCCAGACATCGTGGTTATCGATGTACGCACGCACGGGGAATTTGCAGAAAGTCATATCGATGGTGCTATAAATATTGATTACTATGGTTCTGATTTCCAGAACAATGTGCGTAAACTTGATCCAACAAAAGTATATCTCGTTCATTGTAAAACCGGCGTTCGAAGCGGTCGCTCAGTACCTATCATGTTGAAAGCGGGTATCGCTAATATTGTTCATATGGATGGTGGATTTGATGCCTGGAAATCAGCGGGGTTGCCACGAGTAAGTGGCAACTGACACCAGTTGTCGATCCAGTCTCTGTAATCTCACCCTTTCCTCAAGCGCAAAGTGCAGTACCACTCGGTACCGTAGCTTTAGTAGCGTCGTAATCTGCTTGCTCAAGCGTCTCGCAAGTTCCACCACGTGGCAGCGACGTAAAAGCTGCAATTCGCATAACCGTTAACACCGGATTCGGTGTCTACAGGGAATACGAATTGTCTTGAAACGCTTTTGCTGAATTTAATTTCCTCCCGACACATATTTAGTTTTTTAATCGCGGTGATAGATTTTATACTTGTATCTAATTATTGATTAAGTCCAGAATTGGCTATAGTATCCGTGCATGGGGAAAAGTAAGGCAGCTCATGATCCGCCCGATGTATCAGACGCACTGAGGACCGCGGGTTTGCAGGTCACGGCGCAGCGTCTGGCTGTGTATCGCGCGGTTTCACAATCCCCTCATGCGATGGCTGATGAAATTTGCCAGCTGGTCAAGTCAGAACTCGGTGTGATATCAAAACAAGCTGTCTATGACGCGCTTAATACGATGTGCGTACATAACATTCTGCGTCGTATACAACCGGCCGGCTCGGCTGCCCGCTACGAGCATCGAGTTGATAATCACCACCATCTTGCTTGTCGCGAATGCGACAAACTAATAGACATAGACTGTGCTGTTGGAGAAGCACCATGCCTTGTCGCCGAAGATACCCACGGTTACAAGATTGATGAAGCGGAAGTAATTTACTGGGGTTTATGCCCGAGCTGTCAAAAGACGGCGGCTAGCCGTAAGCGTTAATCGCTCTATTTGAAAGTCGGTTGAATCACATCAATCGCAAGTTGACTGTCGTTGTTGCCACCGATAATCCGGGCGTTGTACCGAACCAGGTCATTTGCTTTACGCCAGTCGCGCTTTGTTTATGAAATTGATTTATCAGAACAAATTATTGTTTAACCTTGAACTAGGAGATATTTATGGACGGTGAAATCGGGGGAGGTTGTCCCTTTGCTCACGGTAGTAACACATCTACTGAAAAACCGGTTACCAAATGGTGGCCTAAAACACTTAATCTGGGCATTTTGCATCAACACGGTGCCCGCACCAATCCGATGGACCCGGATTACAACCATCGCGAGGCTGTTAAGGCACTTGATCATTCGTCGGTAAAAGCGGATGTAAAAGCACTGATGACCGACAGCCAGGATTGGTGGCCTGCTGACTGGGGTCATTACGGTGGATTAATGATACGTCTGGCCTGGCATTCGGCCGGTTCTTATCGTATGGGCGATGGCCGTGGTGGTGCAGGATCAGGCAATATTCGTTTTGCTCCGCTGAACAGCTGGCCGGACAACGCAAGTCTTGATAAAGCGCGTCGTCTATTGTGGCCGGTAAAAAAGAAGTACGGTAACGCATTGTCGTGGGCCGATTTAATTATTCTTGCCGGCAATATGGCTTATGAATCTATGGGTCTTAAAACGTTTGGCTTTGGTTTTGGTCGAGAGGACATCTGGGGACCGGAAACCGATATTAACTGGGGAGCTGAGGACGAGTGGTTGGCGGACAGCGCCAATCGTTACGAAGATCTTGATCAACCGTCAACCATGTACAACCCGTTGTCTGCAGTACATATGGGATTGATCTATGTAAACCCTGAAGGTGTAAATGGCAATCCTGACCCTGCGCGAACAGCACTGCATGTGCGCGAAACATTCTCGCGCATGGCAATGAATGATGAAGAAACTGCAGCATTAACCTGTGGCGGACATACAGTAGGTAAGGCACACGGTGGTGGTGATCATGGCAACATCGGTGTTGAGCCGGAAGGCGCGGGCATCGATGCTCAAGGTTTCGGCTGGGCAAATCCCGGGCATCAGGGCCAGGCCGCAAATGCGTTTACCTCGGGTATTGAAGGCGCGTGGACTAAAAATCCAACCCAGTGGGATATGGGTTACTTTGAATATCTATTCAATTACGAATGGGAACTGACCAAGTCACCGGCAGGTGCTAATCAGTGGAAGCCGGTTGACATGCCTGATGACCACAAGCCTGTTGACCCATCAGATCCTTCGGTAAAAAGAGAACCGATGATGACTGATGCCGATATGGCAATGAAAGTCGATCCCATCTACAACGAGATCTGCCAGAAGTTTATGGCTGATCCGGCCTACTTCGCTGACACGTTCGCACGTGCCTGGTTCAAGCTGACGCACCGTGATATGGGTCCGCGAGCCAACTACTATGGCCCCGACGTACCTGCAGAAGATCTAATCTGGCAGGATCCGGTTCCTGCTGGTTCAGTGTCTTATGATGTTGCCGCGGTTAAATCGCAAATTGCTGACAGTGGCCTGTCTGCTGGCGATATGATTGCGACCGCATGGGACAGCGCTCGTACTTTCCGTGGTTCTGATAAGCGTGGTGGTGCCAACGGTGCCCGAATTCGTCTGGCGCCCCAGAAAGACTGGGCGGCAAACGAACCGGCGAGACTGAATAAAGTACTTGGAGCTCTTGAAAAGATAGCTGCTGACACCGGCGCTTCGCTTGCAGACGTCATTGTACTGGCGGGTAACGTCGGTCTGGAGCAGTCGATCAAGGCCGCTGGCTACAACGTCGATGTGCCGTTCACTCCCGGGCGTGGTGATGCAACTGATGCGATGACTGATGCGATGAGTTTCTCGGTGCTGGAGCCGCTTGCGGATGGTTTTCGTAATTATCAGAAAGAGCAATATGCCGTAGGGCCGGAAGAATTAATGCTTGATCGTGCTCAGCTGCTGGGCATTACCGCAGCTGAAATGACAGTGCTTGTCGGCGGTATGCGTGTGCTCGGTGTAAATCACGGCGGATCAAAACACGGTGTTTTTACGGATCGTGAAGGTCAGTTAACCAATGACTTTTTCGTCAATTTGACTGATATGAATAATAGCTGGCATCCAAACGGCTCTGATAGCACGTTTGAAATTCGTGATCGCAGCAGTGGAAATGTTAAATGGACAGCTACCAGTGCCGACCTGGTTTTCGGTTCCAATTCGATTCTGCGCGCTTATGCTGAAGTTTACGCTCAGGATGACAATGCCGAGAAGTTTGTTCATGATTTTGTTGCAGCTTGGAATAAGGTTATGAATGCGGATCGTTTTGATTTGCTTGCCTGATCCGGACGTTGCAATAACATCGAAACCTGTGCGGTTGGGCACTGTGCGTAACCGCGATCAGATTTGATCGATGTATAAAAATCGAACCGCTCTTTCTGGAGCGGTTCGTACTCATCCCGCCCTCATAACACCTGAATCTTTTATCGATTATTGCCGCTTGTTACCGCTCTGAACTCTAACAGGCGCGCAAACCGGGCTTTGTGAAAAATCGATAGAACCCTTCCTGTTGTTTTTGCTCTAAATTCACTAGCCTGCTCTATTCATGAAGG
>CALFCF010000002.1 GCA_937951345.1 uncultured Granulosicoccaceae bacterium | reverse complement strand
TCCAGTACAGGATCAGTGGGATGGAAGTTTCAGTCTAGCAATTTCTCTTTGGTACAAAGCGAATATGATGAAACAGTCATATCCGAACGCATGATCTAGCCGGGACTGGACTCAAACTCTGATCGTAGCTTGGTTTTCAAGACTTTTCCGTAGTTATTCTTGGGCAATGTATCAATAAAACGATAAAAACGTGGACGTTTGTAGCGAGCGATATGACCCAGGCACAGAGCATTCATTTCCTGCATTAGTCGGGCGATCTCTGTTTCTGACTCAACGGTGGATGTATCAGCATTGTCAGTTTCGACTAATGTTTCAATATCGATTGTTGCATCCTTTGTCACAACGAATGCAACCACTATCTCACCCCATTCCCTGTTCGGTTTACCCACCACAGAAACTTCCTGCACCTGCGGATGCATCAGCAATACCTCTTCAATTTCTCTGGGGTAGATATTACTGCCTCCGGATATCAACATATCCTTGCTGCGATCTTTAAGAGTCAGAAAACCCTCTGAATCAAAGCTACCGAGGTCACCGGTGTATAACCATCCATCTTTAAGCGCACCGGCGGTAGCGCCAGGATTGTTCCAATAACCATCCATAACACTGTTACCACGAACGATTACCTCGCCAATCTCTCCTGGCTCTACCCGAAATCCGTTTGCATCTACACAGGCGACCGAGACTGCTGACTGGGGTTTACCAGCTGACTGGACGCGATGCTCCCAGCGTGGATGACCGGTATCAGCAACAACCGACTGGGTATAGGCAGTAATGGTCATGGGCGATTCACCCTGACCGTAAAGTTGTGCAAGCTTCGGCCCGAAACGGTCTATGTACTCACGAATATCTTCAAAATACATCGGCGCGCCACCGAACAAAATACATTTAAGGCTAGATGTGTTGTAGTCTCTGTTGTGCTGTGTCAGTCGGCGTATCATGGTGGGAGCTGCGAAAAAGACCGTGTCGGGCCATTGCGCGATAAGCTGAAAGATCTCGTCCTCATCGAAGCCTTCTGATTCCGGCAACACCTGACACGATCCGCGTAACAAGTGCGCCAACGAATACAAACCCGAACCATGGCTTAGTGGCGCCGGGTGGAGGATGCTGCTCCACGGTGCCTGATTATCAACATCGCGAAAATAACACTGACACATGGATGTCAGGTTCCTGAACGACAGCATGGCACCTTTGGGTTGTCCGGTTGTACCCGATGTATAAAAAATCCAGGCTAGATCTTTGTCGTTAAATGTTTTCTCTTGCGGATGCTTAAGCGTTACCGGGTGTGGCGGGACAACCGTTTTAGCCTGCTTATAGGCTGTTGAATCCACATCGATTACCGGCACACCCGCCTCAATAAAACGTGAACTCAACGTACGGGAGCACAAACACAAACGTGCACCGGATTGTTTAACAATAAAGCGCAGCTCACGCGGATGCAAGCGGGTATTAACCGGCACAACCACCAAGCCCAGATGCCAGCATGCGAACAGGCATTCAAAGAAAGCCGGGGAATTGGTAATTAATAGAACGACTCGATCACCGCGAACGAGCTGCCATTCAGATGTTGAAAGCCAGTGCGCCACAGAATTAACGCTATTATGCAACTCACCGTAACTGTAGAGCACGTCTTTACCGACAGCGATCGCCGGCTTTCCAGGTGCCTGTCTTGCCCAGAAGGCAACGGACGTTTGTAACTGCATAAACGCGACTAACTGAATCTGGAGCGGATATAAGAGCTTAACCGATGTAAATATCAACCAACAACCAGAGCTAGACTATCTGTGGGATACCCGATGATAGAGATGCTGAGTCGACACTGCGCTACGTGACGATAGAGCTAATAAATCAGAGGTTCCCTAGGTGGTAGCGGGTCTAAGTGATATCAGCGCCCGGCGTTAAACTCGTCAGAACCCATTTTGCGCTCCAGCCAGCGCACACCCTGCCCGATGATAAGAATAATAATCAGGTATTCAACAATCAGCACTGTGTAGATTTCCAGTGCACGGTATTCAGTGACAATCAGCTCATTGGCTCGACGGGTTAGTTCCTGCAAACCAATAACAGAGACCAGCGCCGACATTTTCACCATATAGGCAAATTGATTTCCAAGTGCTGGCAGAATCCGTCGAATCGCCTGTGGCAGCACAACGTAGCGCATGGTTTGCACGTAATTCAGCCCCACTGTGCGAGCAGCTTCCGATTGCCCCCTTGGAATGGATTGAATACCGGCTCTGAATATCTCCGCTTCAAACGCACTGTCTGATAACGCTAGTGCAAATACACCCGCCCAGAAATAGTCCAGCTGTATGCCGGCGATATCGGGTAATCCATAATAGACCCACAGTATAAGCGGAAGGAGTGGAATGGCTCGGACCAGCTCCACATAAATGACATTAGTGCTGCGTAACGGGCGGTTACGAGCGATACCCGGTATTGCAATCAGTAAACCGACGACAATCGATATCACCAATGCCAGCAATGACATCAGCAGCGTGTCTTTGGTTCCACCAATCAGAAACTTGAGATTTGCCTGCCCCTGTTCAGTGAAGGGTGAAACCACGTACCATTTCAAATTATTATTGCTGCAGCCACTTAACAGCAATGTAAACAGTGCTAAAGATAGCCTGCTCGCGCGTGCGGTTTGCACGACACGAAGCTGGAAACAACGCAGAATTGAACACAGGAAATTCAATGTTGCAGGATCTGTTGTAGAAATTGCCGACAGCGCGGTGTTTTCGGCGATGAGAAAAAGGTATCAGGTTTGTCCTGCTCTACAATCCGCCCTTCATCCATAAATACCATGGTATCAGCTGCTTTGCGTGCAAATCCCATTTCATGGGTCACCACTATCATAGTCGTGCCTTCCTCGGCTAATTCGATCATGACATCCAGCACTTCGGCGATCATCTCCGGATCTAGCGCTGAGGTTGGTTCATCAAACAACATAATGCGCGGCTCCATGCACAATGCACGTGCTATCGCTACGCGTTGTTGCTGACCACCGGACAATTGAGCCGGTTTTTTCTCTGCTTGTTCTGGTATGTGCACGCGCTCCAGATAGTCCATGGCTCGCGCGTCAGCTTCGGATTGTGTCAATCCAAGCGCTTTCATCGGGCCCAGCGTCAGGTTCTGTATAACGGTTAAATGCGGAAAAAGGTTGAACTGTTGAAACACCATACCGACTTCGGTACGTATCAGATTGGCCGCTTTTCGACCACGTCTGCCAGGTATGATTGAATGACCGGATATCTCGATTGAGCCTTTTTCGTGCGTTTCGAGCTGATTAATACAACGCACCAATGTGGATTTGCCTGATCCGGAGGGTCCGCACACGACAACCCTCTCACCATGCCGGACGTCAAGATCAATGTCTTTCAGCACATGAAATGTACCGAACCACTTATTGACCTGACGCATACTGACAGCGGTATCAGTGGTCATTTATACGTTTGTTATTTGTGGGTATTAATCCCGGCCAACAGACTCGCGTTTGTTGACCGGAATATCCAAGCGGTAGTTTACCGATAAAAACTTACGGTAAAATCTGCCTGGCATTAGGGGTAAAAGTTACAGGCCCCACTTTGCGCGATTACCGTCAAAGAAGCCTTGCGCTGTTTTTACCTTGATCCAGTTATTGACGTAGTTGATCCACGCCTGATCATCACGTGGCAGTAGCATTGCGATCGGTGCAGGAGAACGCGGTGCAGTATTCTCTACTTGCACAACACCGTGCTTTTCTTTCAAAGTCACGCCTTCGATATTGGAGGTCACAAAAACATCTGCACGGCCCGCAAGCACCTCTTGAAAACCCCGTGCAGGAGCCTCAACAACCTTGATTTCGGCATCCGGAAACCATTCCCGCACAAGCTTTTCAAATGTAGTTCCGAGTGTGGTCGCTACCTTGACAGATGGTTTGTTGATGGAATCCCAGCCGTCAAAATTACCGGACTTCTCAGCGGTGGTAAAAGGATAGGTTTCAACCGAGATGTAACTTTCGGAGAATCCGGCTACCTTCATGCGCGCTGGCGATATTGATGCCGAGCCCGTCATATGGTATTTGCCTGCTGTGACACCATTGACCAGTGTTTTCCAGTCGGTAGGGATAAATTCCAGCTCTACACCCAGGTCAGCAGCGAGCTCTGACATGATGTCGATGTCAAATCCTTTGTAGGTGTTAGTAGCCGGGTCCCGAACAGTCATGGGGTTCCAGTCACCTGTGGTACCGACTTTTAGCTTGCCATCAGCCAATATCTCGTCGAGCGCAGATTGCGCCTGTGCGGTGCCTGCGGCTAAAGCCAGAGCAAGGACCATCAGAATTTTTACTATGCTTATCCGGTACATGTCGTCAAATATGCTCCTGAACAATTTTCTAACCCTGTGTTATTGAAGATTGCATTATACAACAACATCTCTAAAGAACACCCAAGAGTCCACAAGGCGCATGAAACGCCCCGGAAGCACACAGAAAACAGCAACATTGCACATTTAATGCATACATTTTCCCATTCCAAATACATCAGTCCAGCTCGAAGAAATAACAACCTATTGTGAGCAATACTATCCTCAATCTGGCGCATAGCCAGCCTGTCTTGCAAACAGATGTCTATCACCAGTCAATAACTGTGACCTGGGATTTTCCCATTGTGTTCACACGGGATATTTTTGCGGTTTCAAATGAACATTTTCTGCAAACGCTTATACGAAACGAACCGGACGCAACACATAAGCTCATCGTTTTTTTGGATGAAGGTGTCGCTCGTAGTGACAGCGCATTGATTAGTAAAATTAAAAGTTACTGCCACCGCTTTGATTCGTTATTGAATCTGGTATGCGATCCAGTAATTCTTCCCGGTGGCGAGAGTGTAAAAAATGATCCACGATGGTTGACCCTAATACAGGAAACCATATTTCAACACCGCCTTGATCGACACTCACATGTTATAGCCATAGGTGGTGGTGCATTACTCGACGCGGCAGGCATGGCAGCGGCTGTTTCACACAGAGGTATTCGTCACACGCGTATACCGACGACTGTACTGGCGCAGAACGACTCAGGTGTCGGGGTAAAGAACGGTGTCAATCATTTTAATCAGAAAAACTACATGGGCACCTTCGCACCGCCTTATGCAGTCATAAACGATTATAGGTTTATTGAACACCTGCCGGCTCGGGAGAAAATAGCCGGCATGGCTGAGGCAATCAAAGTAGCGTTAATAAGAGACGACAAATTCTATCGCTGGCTTGAAGACAATGTAGATGCGCTGATTTCGTTTGATACAGATGCCATGCAACACATGATTCGACGCTGCGCTGAACTTCACATGAATCAAATCAGCAAGGGCGGTGATCCTTTCGAAATGGGTTCAGCACGACCGCTGGACTTCGGCCATTGGTCAGCACATAAACTGGAAATCATGTCCGGGTACAACCTGCGGCATGGTGAAGCAGTCGCTATCGGTATGTCACTTGATGCCCATTACTCTGTTCTTACAGGCTTGTTAGCCCAGGGTGAAGATGAACGTATCTACCGACTTCTGGAGCGTCTTGGTTTCACGCTATGGCATGATGCATTGGGACAAAGTCGATCAGACGGGGTACCCGACGTCGTAGCTGGAATTGATGATTTTCAAGAGCATCTTGGCGGTGATCTAACCCTCACGCTGCTCGAGAGCATAGGTAAGGGTAAGGAAGTTCATCAGATGGACAAACAACTGATCGCCGATAGCATTGAATGGCTGCGTCTAAGACACGAGCGACCCACTTTCTGTTGAAAATTCTCGAACTACGTAAATTCCGGTACAATCCATCCAGGCACTGGATCTGCTGACGACCCTGCTCGACCCAGACTGCTGATAACGATTGCTGATATCTATACCGAACTTTTGACTCACCTTCTAACCAACGCCATCGATTTGCAGAAGTATCCGCTGGATAAGCCCGGATCACCTGAATGGCGGCACCTAACTAAGGACTGCAGTGAACAGTTGGACGATGCCGGCATGTTCACACTGCCGGGTTTTTTACAACAACAATCCCTCACTCGCCTGACAAACCAGCTAACACCGGCAATTGCACAGGAGAGTTTCGAACATTCGCGTGAACACAATATTTATTTCAGTTCTCCACCTGCTGAATTACCAGCGAACCATTCGGCGCTAACAACATTTAAAACAACTAATCACACACTGTGCGCTGATCAACTGACACAGACTGTTTTGTATTCATTGTACAAATGGCCTGAATTTGCAGCCTTCCTGGCACAGGCTACGGGCAAACCACAGCTGTTTACTATGGCAGATCCGTTGGCAGCGGTAAACGTGATGGCTTATTCTGAAGGTGAAGCGCTTAATTGGCATTTCGATCGTGCGGAATTCACAACGACGCTTTTGATTCAGGCACCTGATGCCGGTGGTGAATTCGAATACAAACAGAATTTACGGACGGACAGCGATCCGAATTTTGACCGAGTTGGAAGACTGTTAACCGGTCAGGATAAACCCACGGTATTACCATTAACAGCAGGCAGTCTTAATGTATTTAAAGGAAAGAACACCGCACACCGGGTAAGTCCGGTTAAGGGTGACAGACAGCGTCTGATAGCTGTTTTCTCTTATTTTGACGTACCAGACGTGACTTTCAGCGAAAACGATCGTCTGCAGTTCTACGGTAGGACCAGATAATCCTCACATTCCAACTAGCAGCAGTCTGACCGTGAAGACAAACCCGCTAACCGAACGTGACCTCAACCTGTCCGAACTCACCGAAATCTGCGTGAATATATGTGCCTGATGGGCACTCAATCGGGCGAATAAAACTACCGGACAAAATTACCTGACCAGGTTCGATATGCTGGTTGTAATCAGCCATGCGACGAGCCAACCACACGACACTCTCAATTGGGTCATTGAGAACGCCGGCGCCCAGACCGGTTTCCTCGACCTCGTTATTGCAGAAGGTAATCGCACCGATACGACGCAAGTCAAAAGCATCGACTGCATGCTTTTCGTTGCCGGTTACTATGCCGGCATTAGCCGCGTTGTCGCTAATGGTGTCAAATATTTTCCGCGTATTTCCGGTGGCTTTGTCCAGGCGAACAATCCGTGTATCGAGAATTTCAATCGCCGGTGTTACATAATCTGTAGCTGCAATGACAGCATCACGGTTGATATGCGCCCCGCCAAGCCGATCTTTAAGTACAAACGCAATTTCGACTTCAATGCGCGGTTGAATAAATCGTCCCGGCACGATCGTACCGCCGGATTCGACAGCCATATCATCAAACAATATCCCGCTATCCGGAATATCGATGTTAAGAGCTGCCTGCATGGCTTTGGATGTTAAACCGATCTTCCATCCGATAACCTGTCGGCCTTGCGCCAGTTTTAAAGCCAGTAGTTCTGATTGAATCGCGTACGCGTCATCCATGTCGATCGACGGATACTTGAGCGATAACAATCCAATTTGCTTCCCGGAAATCTCCGCTTGCAGCAAGTCATTCGCCGCCTGTTTGTGCTCTTGAGGTGTCATAAACCGAATTTCACTCATCAGCTACTGTATTGTGCAGCACACCGATTCCGCTGACCTCGACCTCAACAATGTCACCTGGTGATAGAAACTGAGGCGGATCAAGACGTGCACCTGACCCTGTAGGCGTACCTGTCACGATTACATCACCCGGCTGTAGTGTCATAAAGGTGGAGATATAAGCGATTTCCTCGCGTATAGGAAACATCATGTTTTTAATGTAGTCATCCTGGCGAGTCTCTCCGTTGACACGTGTTTGAATTCGCGCCTCATCGAGTTGTTCAGGCTCTTTAAACGGAACAAGCCACGGGCCTATAGCACCGGAATTATCCCAGTTTTTCCCCTGCGTGACGTTGAATTTAGCGTGTCTGACCCAATCACGAATGGTTCCTTCATTGCAGATGGTCAAAGCAGCGATATGATCATAAGCCCGTTCCGGTGTAATCCGTCTCCCCCCTTTTCCGAGCACAATAGCGACCTCACCTTCGTAATCCAGTTTGTGACTCTCGGGTGGACGAATCAACGGTTTGTTATGTGCTGTAAAGCCACTGGCAAATCGAGGGAACAGCGACATGTATTGGGGTTGTGCTGTACCGTCTTTGTACTCAGCGTTACGATCGGGGAAATTAACGCCGACACAAAGGATACGTGTTGCGTTCGGCAACACCATGTCGTACTCGAATTGATCGTGCAGCTGACCACTGGCTGCATTTACATCAGCCGCCGATTGTAACTCGCTTAGCCCGTTCGATTTGATCGCATCAAGCAATGTTGACCATTCGGGAAAATCCTGCGACAACGGCAGCATTTTTTCATTTGCGGTAGCCGCATCGATAACAGCACCGTAAAGTGCCTGGCCACCTGTTGTATAACTCGCAAATTTCAATCCGTTATCCTCAAAAAATGATACGTTTTGATCCAAAACTATTCATTCATAGAATTGTAAATAGGATTTATTGCGTCAAAAACTAAACCGCGCATCAGGGAGCAATGATAGGTGTTGCCTTGAGTTGCGCATCTTCAACGTCAACACCGACAAAGCGCGTGCCGTGCTCAAACCAACTCTTTGGAGCGGCGGCTCCCCAAAGCGTCTGGCGTTGCGGATCGGTTAAATCCCATTTAATCGGTTCATGATCAGGGTCTACCGTTTGGTAGTCAGAACAGTATATTTCTATTCGATGACCATCGGGATCAAGAATATACAGAAAAAAGGCATTTGAAATACCGTGACGGCCCGGGCCACGTTCTATGTTTTCCAGATACCCGGATGTTGACATTAGATCAAGAAGATCAATGATGGCGAGCGGCGTCGGCACCCAGAAAGCTACATGATGCATGCGTGGTCCGCGGCCATTGGTAAACGCTATATCGTGCACACCACCCTTGCGGTGCATCCAGGCTGCCCATAACTTTCCCGTGTCTTCATCCTCTGTGTATTCCGTAACTCGAAATCCATAATCACTGTAGAAAGCAACGCTTTCATCCACATTTGTAGAAAACACATTGAAATGATCGATTCGTAATGGCCTGACACCACGATACAACGCGTAATTCTGATGAATCGGTTGTAAACGATCCATCGTATGATAGAACTCGAGTGGGATGCCACTGTTATCCTCTGTCAATAACGTTCGACCCTGAAAAGCCCGTTGTACCCACTCAGTCGAGCAGCCTTTAACTTTAAAATAGTGTTCCGCTTTATCCAGATCTTCTTCTGAGAACGTTTTGAAACCCAGCACTTCAATAGTGCCGGGCTGATCGGACTGTTGCAGCACAATACTGTGATGGCCACGCTCTTCAAGAGCGCGCAAATAGACGTGGGCATCGGTTTCACCGGTTACCTGCATGCCGAGTATGTTGGTGTAGAAAGTCTTACTGGCGGACAGATCAGCTACATTTAACAACACATGACTCAAACGAATCGTGTTGAAATCCGGATACAGGTTTGGTGCTGGAATGGGCATATCAGTCTCTCAATTCTACCTACACACCAAGGCGGCTGATTTTATGCTGTCCGGTAGCGAACCCGATATGCTTTTGCTCCATATAAAACTCAAAGGACCAATCACCACCATCACGTCCTATGCCACTGTTCTTCACTCCACCGAATGGCGTGGGCAGATGGCGCACATTCTCTGAATTCACCCAGATCATCCCGGCTTCCAGCTGGCTACTGAATCGCATTGCACGCGTCAGGTCATTAGTCCACAGGTACCCTGTTAAACCATATTCGGTATCGTTGGCAATGTCGAGTGCCTCCTGTTCAGTGAAAAATGGGATAGACGTCAAAACCGGTCCGAATATTTCTTCCTGAGAAATACGCATGGCATTGGTCGCATCTGTAAACAATGTCGGCTCAACGTAAAAACCTTCATTGTCACCAACACAACCGCCAACAGCAATCGTGGCGCCATCCTGCTCAGCGATTTTAAAGTATGACGCCACTTTATCGAAATGCTCCTGCGCAATTAGTGGACCGACTTCGGTCGCCGGATCAAGTGGGTGTCCAACCTTGATTTTACGTACTCGTTCAATCAGCTTTTCTTCAAACTCAGCTCGAACTGTATCTTGAATAAGCAATCTTGAAGAAGAAGTACAACGCTCCCCGTTTATCGAATAAATCATAAAGATCACCGCATCCAACGCTCGATCAAGATCTGCATCATCGAAAACGATCACCGGATTTTTACCACCGAGTTCCAGATGCACCCTTTTAAGGGTATCCGCACCTTGTTTGATAATTAATTTTCCTGTTGCGCTTTCACCAACAAACGCTACCGCACGTAGCAGTGGATGTTCACACAGCGCCTTTCCTGCTTCCTCTCCATAGCCGTTTACGGTATTTAGTACACCGGGCGGCAGGCCTGCATCTTCTGCTATTTCAACTAGCAGTCGAGCTGTTAATGGCGATAGTTCCGCCGGTTTGTGCACAACCGTGCAACCTGCCGCCAGTGCCGGTGCAATCTTCCATGTCGATAACATAAAAGGCGTATTCCAGGGTGTGATAACACCAACAGGACCAACCGGTGATCGCGTTGTGATATTCATGAGCGTGGGTGAAGGCAGATGCTTGCCGTCGCGTGCTGAAATTACCTGATCAGCAAAAAAGCGAAAATTCTCGGCACCCCGAAGTGCTGCTTTGGACATAAAGCGCCAGGCCTGACCGGTATCCCAGCATTCGCATACAGCAATCTCCTCTGCACGGGATTCAATTGCTTCTGCAATATTTATAAGAATACGGCGCCGTTCTTTGGCCGATAGGTCGCGCCAGTCATTGAAAGCAGCGGAAGCTGCTTTGGCGGCTGAATCGATGTCTGTCGCATCACCGCGCGCAACATCACAAATTTTTGTTTTGTCGACTGGAGATACCGACTCGAAAACACCCGCCGACCCCGGATGATCCTGACCGGCTATTCGGTTGCTGATCCCATGTTCGCGAAATCGCGTCAGATAGGTTTCGAGCTTTTTCTTATTTTCATTCAAACCTGACATGCTGATCCTCAAAGGGGGACGCACCCCGGCAGTTGCACCGATAGGCAGGGTTTAGCGCAATCGTTCAACCTATTGGTTATTGGAATCATGCCAGGAAAATGTCCTTTGATTCTGAGGTTACTCCACATCCTCACCCAAACAGTCCGTGAAATCGGGATAACATCCGACATCTTCAACCGGACCTGGTTGGATTCCAAGTAGGTCGCTTAGTTTTTTTGCGAGATGGATTTGCATCAATTACCCCTCCATGGGTGTAAATACAAGGCTATGCTAGCTTATTTTCCGCTACACGTCGAAAACATGAAATTCAACAACAAGCTAAACGGCGATTGATTGCCACATATCAATACCGTGCAAACAATAAATCAAGTGCTGCTACCACTTTATCGCTTTCGCTTCTTAAGCTCATTACAACTTTTCCAACTTGAGTTCTCGGTGCAGACGCAATGTCAAGTGGAAACATTCTTACAGCACTACCAGCTACAACAAATTTTGGATTTAATGTGTTATCGGGTTTCTTCAATTCCGTTGCAATTACGAGTGGTACGTAAACGGCACGACTTGAATCTTCGAAAACGTCAGATTGAACTTCCAGCAAGTACGGATAATGCTCGCTTGTGTTTGCGTTAGCATTTTCATGTATATCGAACTGTGCCACGATGTATATTCTTAGAATGTCCGGTTGTCATCGGCGAAAGAGGAATGTTTGTCAAGAAATGCACACTGTTCTTTGATAGCTGGACGTAATTGTTTCTTGAGCCGTGCGCGCTCTATGCTACGGAGATTTGCGTTATTTTTAATCAGTTCCGCTAGCGCCTCCTGAACTAGCTGAGATCTTGGGCGACCCTGCAGAGCCGCCAATTCATCCAGTTTTTCTAGATCCTCTGAAGTAATTCGAACAGTAAGCATTTGGCTGCTGGACATGGTGGGAATCGCCTTAGGGGAACTAGTATTACATCGTAATACATCCAAATGGGAATATCAAATTACGTACATACTGTGTGGCTGTGCCAGCGTACAGTTTTAAAATAGTTCGGCGCCTGCCCCTTACTCAGGCTTCTATGCCTAACATCAAAATTGAGAAACGCTTGCTATGGTCGCCGTATGTGGCGTAACCACGTTCTGAGACTATAGCAAGCGATTGCTCCCTCTCCTAATAAATAAAACCAAATTAGGAATGGCAGCCGATGCATATTCTTGTGGTAGTTACCATCGTGATATAACTTTCGCAAGTTTGAATCAGTTTGATAATCTAGGAATGAATTTGCATCTACTAATTTTTCCCTGGTGTTTTTATCTAAGACATAGAAAATTGCGATAGTTGCCGCAATTTCTAGAAATTCTCGCGGGGCATTTTGGTAAGTCTTAA
>CALFCF010000001.1 GCA_937951345.1 uncultured Granulosicoccaceae bacterium | reverse complement strand
GCTTCTTAGTTGCACGCTTCTTAGTTGCACGCTTCTTAGTTGCACGCTTCTTAGTTGCACGCTTCTTAGTTGCACGCTTCTTAGTTGCACGCTTCTTAGTAGTAGCCTTCTTTTTACCAGCCGACTTCTTCTTAGTTGCGCGTTTCTTGGCTGTTGACTTCTTAGCAGCCTTCTTCTTTGTAGAACGCTTTTTCTTCGCAGCTTTCGCTGGAGCAGCCTTCTTCGGTTTACTGATACGAGCCATAAAATGAACTCCGAATTTGAGGATAAATATTTACCTTGTTGCCATTGTTCAAGCCAGAGCCCAATGAAGACGGTTAATCAAATTTCAAATCCGTCCGTTCGGATCTCGCTATCAGCTTTGCCTTGACCACCCGGTTCAATCTTAAAAAAATCAATCCGGTAACCGAACCATCAAACAGTGTGTCCTTACTCTGCGACTTACTGATTCAGAATGTTCAACAAAGACTCAGCAACTGCTCACTAGTCAAAATTGACGACAAAAAACATCCAAGTTATAGGCCAACTTGATAAGTTTTGTTCCTTTATAGTTTATTTTTTCCCAATTTGAACCGTTAAAACAGTTTTGAGTGCGTTTTTTTTAAATTTATTGGTTAAAACTTAACTTAAAATGTATTTTCAGCCGCCAAATTCAAAAATAGTGTGTAGAAATTGTTGTTTCTATTCCAAACAGCTAAATCGCACCTTCTAACACGTGTTTCGATCGATTCCATCACTATATTCGAAATACTGATCAGGCAAATCACGTAGAAGTAAAACTTACCTTTCGTACTTCGATGTCAGCCATACCACCCGTTGCATGATGCAAATAAGCAATGAGTTGGTTACCGTGCAACAAATGCTTCATATGTCACAAAGTTGAGCGCATTGTCCACATAGTTGATTGTCTTTTCAACTACAAGTTGAAACTTTATTCAAAAAACTATTGTTTTCACTTTGCACAAAAACTAAAAATGTCAGCAACGACTTACTGATATTTGTGCGTGTTCACGCTGCAAAACGCTAAAATCCATCACTAAAATGCATCATTTATAGCAAAAACACTCTAGTTATATGTATCTGATTGTAAACGCATGTTGCTAAACGCACGCTTCAACATGTTCTGAATACACTTTGTATTTTCAAAATTTTATGAACAAATCATCTTCATTACTGGCATTTCGACGAATTGCAGCGTTTCTTTATGACAGTTTATTGTTGCTTGCGCTTTTTATGATAATTACCGCAGTTGCGGTACGTTTGAACAATGGAGAGGCGATAGAACATATTGGTTACAAGTTAGCGTTGCTGCCCGTCGCCTGGTTTTTCTTTGCATGGTTCTGGTCACACGGTGGCCAAACGTTGGGAATGCGTGCCTGGCGTATAAAGATTCTTGATAACAACCGGAAGGCTATTTCGTTTTTCCGTGCTTACATACGAGCGATGATTGGACCGGTGTTGTTACCGGCAGAGCTACTTCGCTCGGTTTTGACAAAAAAACATCACAACAGCGAACAACAGTGGTTTCTGGGGCGTTTTGAGCGGGTTTAATAACTCTAAAAACAGCAACTTAAGGTATTCTTTGAATGCCAAATATAGCAATAGAAAAGAACAGTAAAAGCGGTAAAAACGCGCTAACAGCAGGTGATAAGCCGTAGGTAAGACCCATGTGTACCAGAAGTTTGTTGGCTAACACATAGCCAATTCCTAACAAGATACCTATAAAAATCTTTTGTCCTGTACCACCTGATCGTTGCGAGCCAAATACGAAGGGAAGCGACAACATCAGCATCACTATGGTCGCTAACGGGCTGGTTAATTTTATCCAATAAGCGAGTTCGATTCGCTCGCTGTCGAGGTGATTTTTTCTCAGATAGTTGACCTGACTACGAAGATTGGCCAGTGACAAACTCTCCGGATCAATCGACAGCGACTGCAGAACTTCTGCACTCACAAGTACTGGCCATGTTTCCTGCGCCAATTGAGTGACAGTGGTTTTTTCGTCAGAAAATTCTGTAATTTCGAGGTTGCTCAATCGCCAGGCGTCTTGCTGCTGGACTGCTTTATCTATTTGCATGGCCCGCACGAGTCGGTTTGAATCATATTCCCAGACAGAAAGTCCAAGAAGAGTCAGATCGGGCAACACCGTTGAAATATTGACAAATTTGTTCCCGGACTTCACCCAAAGTCCCTGTCTACCCCTTACAGAGACGCGCTGCTCCAATGCAGTCAATCTAAGCTCTTCGGCTACTTGCTCTGACCGCGGCATAACGTATTCACCGAGTAACGCAACCAAACACATCAACACAGCTCCGGTCATCAAAACGGCACGAATGATCCGAAGGTTTGAGACTCCAGCAGCGCGCATGACGATTAACTCACTGTTCGTGGCGATAGCACCGAGTCCAAGCAAACTACCAAGCAGGACAGCAGGAGCAAACAATAAATAGGCTTTGCCGGGCAGCGTCAACAATATGTATTGGGCAGCTTTGGCAACCGAATAATTACCCTGCCCGACATCCTCCAATTCAACAACAAATGCAAAAAGCGAAGCCAATACCGCGAGCACCAGCATAACCAGCAGGCTGGTTAACAATATCGAACGGCCAATATAGCGATCAAGAATAGAGATCATGCGATGCTATCCGCTCTCATGTGGTCGATCGACTGATCCAATGCCATCCCAGACGTCTGGTCAGCAAATAGGCAATCAGAACCAACATCAACATGTGTACAGGCCACAAACCCACCCACGATGGCAATGCCCCGCTGGCAATCCATTTCCTGCATAAAACCAGAAGATTGGCGTAGGGTATGTAGATAATTATCGCGAATGCTATCTTTGCAAAACGTCCCTCCCGCGGGGAGGTATAGCTTAAGGGTACAGCCAATATCGCCAGTATCAGGGCAGCGAGTGGAATTGAGAGCCGCCATTGAAATTCAGCTTTCTCACGCAGCCCACCCGAGGCGAGCAACTGTTTAAAAGACATACTTTTAGTCTTTAGGCGTAGCTCTGATACATCGCTGCGTGGTCGCAAAACGCCCTGTCTTTTAAATCGGGTAATCGCGTAGTCAGATTCACCGGGTGTTCCTACCGTGGTTTCGCCATCGGTAAAAACCAGATATTCATCGCCGGTTACAGGATCAAATTGATAATTTGCCACACGCGCCACATCGACTGCCGGTTTATCATGACGCTCTCTAAGCATGAAGACGCGGTTGAACTGTGTACCGGCAGCGGTGATGTTCTGGGTGAAAAACACAGTTTCGCCGCCGGAGAACTCGATGAATTTTCCGGCTGAAAGGAATGAAACACCTGCCTTTTCCCGCAAATCAGCTTTAATCTGCTGTTCCAGCCGCGCAGACCAGGGCGACGCAAAAACTGTCAGCAAAGTAATCAACAGCACGCCCGTCAGACCAACGATGACCGTTGGGCGGAAAATATCCCTCCAACCAACACCGCAGGCGTACATAACAGACATTTCATTGTCCCGGTACAAACGCCCGAGTGCCAGAAGAATGCCGATGTACAAGCCAAGCGGTATCAGCGTAACTAGCAAGTTTATCGACTGGATGCCAACCAGTGTAAGCAGCACGTCCGGCGTTACGGACCCTTCAGTAACTTTACTCAAACTGCGGGCGAGTACATTACCTACCATGATCACCAGCAGCACCAGTGTCACAGCTCCCCAAGTCAGGAACATTTCACGGATCAGATACCGATCCAGAATTCTCATACGGATAAAGTCCGCGTGGATTTATTTGGCACCTGCTGCAATCGCTCTCTTCCAATAAAACAGGTTCTTTGCAATGTCGCTCACTACTATCGCAGCTGCCAGTTGTTGATGCTTCGGTAGTGTTGCCAACACGCTACATTCGGTAAGCATAGATCAACGGCGTCGTTAAAATTACTGCTGTTCAGTGAGACCAGGCACGACTAAGCACGCTCCAGTAACGTACCGCAGCACACAGTCCCACGCAGTCTCGCTATTCGTGTATGCGATGAGACTACAGTACTATACAATCCAGTTTACCAGCACTGGCCAAGGCTAAACACTTAAACGATGGATATAACAGTAAGTAAAACCCTCCCCGCAAAGAGTAAAAACAGCTGTCTACTGGTTGCTATCTGTGGAAAATCCATGAGTGCGACCGCGCAACAGATAGACAAAGCCGGAAAAGGAATCCTGTCCAGGCTAATCAAACGTGGTGATATCAAGGGCAGTGCCGGCGAATGTATCACCGTGTTGGACGGTGGAGGCAGTGGTTTTGACCGGATCGTAACCGTCGGGTTTGGCGCGACAGACAAATTAACACGCACCAACTATCTGAAATCGCTCTCGGTGGCGTTCGCGACCGCAAAAAAAACTGGCGCTACCACATGGATCAGTGCATTGGCCGAAGTGGATATCAATCACCCGAACGAACCCCAATCGGATGTGGGTGCAACGCCCACGGATATTGAATCCTGGAAGCTCGCGCAGCAAGCGCGACTGATGCAGGATTCACGGTATAAGTTTACTGGCCATATGGAAGGTAAGAATAATGCCAGCCAGCGGATTCAGTCAGTTAAGGGTACGCTGCTCATATCTCATTGCGCCCCCCGCTCTGCGAAAGCCAGTGCAAAACAAGGCTTGGCTATTTCGCAAGGCTGTGCTGTTGCGCGCGATCTCGGCAATCTTGCACCCAATATCTGCACTCCCGCCTACCTGGCAACTTTAGCTCGGCAATATGCGCGCAAGCATACACAGCTGAAAGTCAGCGTCCTTGGTGAGAAGCAAATCGATAAGCTCGGCATGGGTGCGTTTATGGCGGTGTCACGCGGCAGTCGACAGGAAGGCAAGTTGATTATCATGGAATATCAGGGAGCAGCAAAAAGCAGTAAACCGACTGTGATTCTCGGTAAAGGTATTACATTCGACACCGGCGGCATATCGATAAAACCATCTGCAACCATGGATGAGATGAAATTTGATATGTGCGGCGCAGCAAGCGTTTTCGGTAGCATGGCAGCTTGCGTGGCATTGAAACCCCGTAAAAATATTATATTTGCGGTTGCCGCTGCGGAGAATATGCCCGACGGAAACGCAGCAAGACCGGGAGATGTCGTCAAAACACTCTCTGGTAAAACAGTGGAAATTCTCAATACAGATGCGGAAGGCAGACTCGTGCTGTGCGATGCTCTCACTTACCTGAAACGATACAAGCCCAAAGCTGTAGTCGACATAGCAACACTGACAGGTGCCTGTGTAGTCGCGCTTGGCGGTGTAGCTACCGGATTGATGAGTAACAACCGTAAACTGTCATCGCAACTCCTCGCCGCAGGTAACATCAGTGGTGACAAAGCGTGGGAGTTGCCCTTGTGGGATGAGTACCGACCGCAGCTTGATAGCAATTTTGCCGACCTTGCCAACATTGGCGGGCGAACAGCCGGAGCAATAACCGCGGGTGTTTTTCTAAAACAATTTGCTGATGAATTCGATTGGGCGCATCTCGATATCGCCGGAACTGCCTGGCGGGGAGGCGCAGCAAAAGGTGCTACCGGCAGACCGGTGCCGCTGCTGGTGGAGTACCTGTTATCCAACTAAAGGTGACAGTAGCAAGCAGCACAGTACCTTGTCTGTAAGTTCCCGCCAGTAATGGGCCCTTAATTTTACTGATGTCCTGAATCTACCGGTTTCATTGTTATCATGACACGCGTTGATTTTTACCTGCTTGATGATGATTCAACGGATTCATTGATTGATTTCACCTGCCGGCTCATAGAAAAAATCCGTGCAAACGGCCAGCGGACTCACATTCATGCTGACGACTCAGGATTATCCCGGCGTATCGATCAGGCACTCTGGAACTTCAAACCCGAGAGTTTCATTCCGCATCTTTTGCTCGATTCAGAGCCCGTAGAAAAATCTTCAGAAGCACCGGTTTCAATCAGCCAACCACCATTACCCGGAGCTATCGCAGACAGCACCGGACAGATACCCGGTCAGTTGCACTACGATCTAAACACCCGTGAAGGCGCCGGGCAGTTCGCGCCTGGCTCAAACAACGTCGATGTCACCATCGGCCTGCATCAGCCTCCGGCGACCTGCAACGGCGTGCTGATCAACCTTTCGGACACAGTACCGACGTTTTTCAGCCGGTTTGACCGCACACTCGAGATCGTTAAAAGCACTGATTCCTGCCGCCAAAAGAGTCGCGAGCGTTATCGCTTCTATCAACAACGTGGTTACCCCCTCAAGCACCACACCCTGAGTGTTAACAAACACTGAGAACGGGCATTCGATAAGAGTTATCAACAGGTTTACACGGGTATTGACTCAGTAAATTACCGCGCAATTCAGCAAGATGTTAAATGCTGTCTATACTTTTATGGCAGTTCCACTGAAATCAGCACGGCACAGACTATGGCTCAAGAAGCGCTAGCAGATACTGCAGAGCTCGATATCACCGCACCAACCAACCTGTTGGGTTTTGCGCGGGAATCTCAGGAAACCGATATACCCGTGCTCAAGGCCGTGGTGCAAAGTGGCGATATCGATCTGATCAATTCTGTACGAAATGCCAAGCGATCCCCGGTATCCGAGGCCCCAACCGAACAACACGCTGATAGCCAAAACCTGTCAGCTACCCCGAACGATCTAACCGGAATGATCTGCGAAAGCGACCTCGAGGCGACCATCGATGCTATTGTCGAGGAGCACATTAAGTCGATAAGAGCCGAACTCAAGGCCGTGCTGGCCCTGCATCTCGGCTCGCACCGTTCTGACTAGCAGGCAGAAAAACACCGAAGTTCCAGATCGGTGCAGATAGTCCGTAGAACCAACCGGCTTGGCAGGTTACCCCGATAACGCAAAACACCCGGATAGTTTTCACTTCGACTTGCCACATGGCAGGTGACAGGCGACGCCGGTCCGCAACCTGCCATGCAATGAAAAGCACAACGAAAAACGCAACGAAAAACCTGCGAATTGCGTTAAACTTCTGGTCAAATTCACCAACTCACTAAACTCAGTCCGACGCGGACCTTTGTCAGCGCAGAATTCTCATCCTGCGACCCAATCCACTATGGAAAAAACCTACAATCCTTCGACCATAGAAAGTCGTTGGTATAAGTTCTGGGAGTCCAACAACCATTTTGCACCAGATGGCAACGGAGAGCCGTATTGCATAATGATCCCGCCGCCTAACGTCACCGGCACGTTGCACATGGGTCACGCGTTCCAGGATACGATCATGGACGCACTGATCCGTTATAACCGCATGAACGGTTGCAATACCTTGTGGCAGCCCGGTACTGATCATGCGGGCATCGCAACGCAAATGGTTGTCGAACGCCAGCTCAATGGCGAAGGGCTGACCCGCCACGATCTTGGACGAGAGAAGTTTATTGAACGGGTTTGGGCATGGAAGGAAGAATCAGGCGGCATTATTACCAATCAATTGCGCCGAATGGGTGCCTCACCAGACTGGCAGCGTGAACGTTTCACCATGGACGAAGGCATGTCCGCTGCGGTTCAGGAAGTCTTTATACGCTTGCACGATCAAGGATTGATCTATCGTGGCAAGAGACTGGTTAACTGGGATCCGGTTTTACACACTGCACTGTCAGATCTTGAGGTACTGAACGAAGAAGAGAACGGGTACTTATGGCACTTCCGTTATCCGATAAGCGACGGAGGGCATCTGGTTGTCGCAACAACCCGGCCGGAAACCATGCTCGGTGATACGGCCGTTGCGGTCAATCCGGACGATGAGCGATACAAACACCTGATCGGTAAACAAGTTGATCTACCACTGACAGGGCGCCAAATTCCAATTATCGCTGACGATTATGTAGACCCGGAGTTCGGCTCCGGTTGCGTCAAGATAACACCCGCGCACGATTTTAATGATTATCAGGTGGGGTTACGTCACTCACTGGAACAAATCAATATCCTCAATGATGATGCAGCTCTCAATGACAATTGCCCGCAGGCCTACCGCGGGCTTGATCGCTACGACGCGCGAAAACAAATCGTGGCTGATTTCGAAGCTGCCGGACTCCTCGAGAAAATCGACGACCATGTCCTCAAAGTTCCCCGCGGTGACCGCAGTGGAACGGTCGTCGAACCCTACCTGACAGACCAGTGGTTTGTTGATTTAACTCGCGACACAACCAGCGACGGACGCCCCGGCGGGAAGAGCCTGATCACCACCCCTTCGATCGAAGCAGTCCGTTCCGGTCGTATTCGCTTTGTGCCGGAAAACTGGGAAAAGACTTATTTTCAATGGCTTGAAAACATAGAGGACTGGTGTATCAGCCGCCAGCTTTGGTGGGGACACCGGATCCCCGCCTGGTATGACACTGAAGGCAATATCTATGTGGGTGAAAGCGAAGCGGCCGTGCGCAAAAAGCACAACCTGGCAGACACGGTCCAATTAACCCAGGACGAAGACGTACTCGATACCTGGTTTTCATCCGGCCTCTGGCCTTTTTCAACACTTGGCTGGCCGGAGCAAACCGATGCGCTAAAAACCTGGTATCCGGGCTCAGTGCTGGTGACGGGGTTTGACATCATATTTTTCTGGGTCGCCCGAATGATCATGTTCGGTACTCACTTTATGGAAGGTGAAGTGCCATTTCGTGAAGTTTACATGCACGGGTTGGTGCGCGATGCGCAAGGTCAGAAGATGTCAAAGACCAAAGGCAACGTACTCGATCCTCTCGACATAATCGATGGCATCGAACTGGACACATTGATTGAAAAACGCACCAATAATTTGATGCAACCGCATATGGCACCCGCCATTAAGGAACAAACGCAAAAGGACTACCCGGAAGGAATCCCCGGGTTTGGCACCGATGCCCTGCGTTTTACCTTTGCGTCACTGGCATCGACTGGACGTGACATCAGATTCGATATCAAGCGAGTCGAAGGCTCAAGAAATTTTTGTAACAAACTCTATAACGCCACGCGCTACGTGTTGATGAACACAGCCGAGTACGAACTCGATTGTGCCTCTATTCGGGACAATGGTTTGTTGGATTCCGATACAGCGGTCGAGCGCTGGATTTACTCCCGACTATCTCAAACAACAACCGATGTTAATCAGCATATCGCAGCTTATCGCTTCGATCTGGCATCAAACGCACTGTATGAATTTATCTGGAACGAGTACTGCGATTGGTACGTGGAAATGACCAAACCGTTGTTGAACGACTCGGATGCCAGTCAACAGAAACGCACACGCTCAATGCTGTTACACGTACTTGAATCCGTTCTGCGCCTTTCGCATCCGTTGATGCCTTACATCACAGAAGAACTATGGCAGCAGGTTGCCCCGCTTGCCGGCGTGGCACAAGCACCACAGGGCAACATGACAATTATGCGTCAGCCCTACCCGATCGACAGTGGCGATTCAGACAAGCAAGCCATGATCGAAATCGACTGGGTGAAGAGTTTTGTTATCGGTGTTCGGAAAATCCGCTCGGAGCAAGATATCAATCCGGGTAAACGCCTTGAAATCTATCTCGACAAGGCGACACCAGCGGTACACAAACTGGTTGATCGCAATGTCAATCTGATCCGGTCGCTGGGTCGAATAGAGTCGATTAACTTCTACGGAGCATCAGAAAAGCGGGTGGAATCAGCTGTCGCGCTTGTCGACGATACTGAAATCCACATCCCGTTGGCCGGATTGATCGACAAAGAAGCGGAGCTGCTGCGACTCGACAAGGAAATTAATCGTCTGGATGACGAAGTTGCACGACTGTCGAAAAAACTTGATAACGAAGGGTTTACAAGTAAAGCGCCTGCGACGGTTGTAGAGCAGGAACGCCAGAAATTGAGTGATGCCAGTTCATCTCGTGAAAAATTGCTATCGCAGCGCGACAAAATTGCGGCTATGGACAGTGACAATTTGTAGCACCACGCACCCCTATCACTGATCGAAAAACATGTAAAAAATGCCTAACCGGCAAGTTTTGGATTGTATAGCCTGCTCTAATCATGAAGGGTTCGCCACCAGAGTCTGGCTACCTAAACAGGTCGCTCGATTGAGCGAAATTCGTAGAAATTACGGGTTGAGCTCAATCGAGTGAGCTGCGACGGCAGACGGGCACTGGGGGTGAATAGAAAACAGTATGCGAACACCCGCAGCGACGCTAAAACTGCTTTTCTAACTGGAAATGGCTTAGTTTTCAGTGTCACTGTTTTCGCCTTCGTGAATAGAGCAGGCTAGATCAGTGATTTAAACCGATCCAGCAGACGGTTTGGGTGAAAGCCGAGATCAATGCAGGTTCGCGGGATGCAGGTTTGTGTTAACGCTTTTTCAGCTTAATGCTGTTTTAGGCAATGCATTAGAAACGAAACCCGGCCTTTGCACTAACAGACGTGTGATCGCCTGTCCGTTCTGCTTCCAGACCCAGATT
This sequence comes from uncultured Granulosicoccaceae bacterium, assembly GCA_937951345.1. Taxonomy (GTDB): domain Bacteria; phylum Pseudomonadota; class Gammaproteobacteria; order Granulosicoccales; family Granulosicoccaceae; genus CALFCE01. The sequence continues at coordinate 107,380 of CALFCF010000001.1, read as the reverse complement.
AAAACCCAGGTTAATATTGATGCCGGCAAATAGTTTACGCTGGGTAACTTCTGTATCGCTAAGACCGAAATTATCTTGCGGATCTGCGCTGCTTCGAATCACCCCGATACCTGCGTAAGGTGTCAACGTCAAAAAACCCTTGGATATGCCGATCTCCAGCCCGGCATTGCTGACATCAAGCTCATCACTACCACTGACAATGCTGTAAGTACCGCGAACAGCAAGCGCTGGTGTCACGACAGAACCACGCAACAACGCATAGCGAACTTCTGCACCGAGTACACGAAAATCCGTGCCCGGCAATGCGGCAAGCGATGCACCGACATCAATACCAAACGGCAACCCTTTGTGCGCCGATGCTCGAATTAACGCCAGCGCGCCTGAGTCAATACTACCCTGACTCGCCAGCGACAGCAGATTGCTATCAATATCGGTTACGGATGCACCAACGGAGATGTCAAAGCCAATCAAACCCAGAGGTTCAACAGGTGCCACGGCCTTGTAATGCGTAGCAGCGGCAATATTTTCAACGAGCGTCTCAAATTGCCCGGAATCCAGATCAGCCAAACCCTCAAGATCAGTCGCTCGTGCAAAACCGCTAAGCAATAGCATCAGCAACACCGCACGACCGACAGTGTGTTTAAAACCAGATACAAAACGGTACAGGATAAAAACCCCGGACAGCTTGCTCAGCATCAGGTTAAGAGTTACAAATTTTGGTAGGGTCTTGCGAACAAACTGCATCATTAACGTTCAGCGCTTTGTGCAGACTCCAGCTGCTCACTGGCTGTCATCCAGGCTGATTCTGCCTCTTCGAGTTGTTGTTTCAGTTCCTGCTGTTGCTGCAAAAGTTCAGCCAGTTCAGCTTTACGACTACCGTTATACAGCTCATTGTCGCTCAGCTTCAGTTGCAATTGCGCAATCTGCTGGTGCAGGCTATCGCAAGCTGCTTCGGTTTTACTGACCAGTGATCTCAAAGGTGCGAATCGCTTTCGTTGTTCCGCGGCGGCGCGTTTTGCCTGCTTACGTGACAAAGTTGATTTGGGGGAAGATGATCGATTAGGCGCAGCATCCTTAGCCGATGCAACGTCTATTGTTTCGTCTGCAGCACTTTGTGTTTGTTGCTCTACAGTTGAAACGGTATCGTGGGTTCGCTTCGCCAGCCAGCGCCTGTAAGCTTCCAGATCATCCGGGTAGGCCGACAGGCGACCATCGGCGATTAGCCACAACTCGTCTGCAACAGACTCCAGTAGAAAACGATCATGAGATACAACAACCAATGCCCCTTCGAAAGATTGCATTGCCTCACTTAAGGCATAGCGCATGTCCATATCCAGATGATTGGTAGGCTCATCAAGCAACAACACATTCGGGCGTTGATAGACAATCAGCGCAAGTACCAAACGGGCTTTTTCTCCACCTGAGAATACACTGACCGATTGCATGGCCATATCGCCGGAGAAGCCGAAACGTCCAAGAAAGTTACGCGCCTGGGCATCGCTCAATTGAGGGTCAACCATCAGCAACTGGCTTATCGCTGTGCCACTATAATCAAGCTGATCAATCTGGTGTTGTGCAAAATACCCACAACTCAGGTTGTTACCTTCAACACGCGATCCATCGAGTAACAGTAGTTCTCCCACCAACGCTTTAACCAGCGTCGATTTACCCGCTCCGTTACGACCGAGAAGCGCGATTCTGTCACCTGCCCCCAAACGGAAATTGACGTCGCGTAGAACCGTCTGGTCGCCGTACCCGATAGCAGCATCCTCCAGTACCACAAGCGGATTCGACATTTTGCGCGGCTTCTCGAAATCGAAACTAAACTGGCTGTCCACTTGCGCCTGTGAAACCCGTTGCATTCGCTCCAACATTTTCACGCGACTTTGTGCCTGGCGTGCTTTGGTGGCTTTCGCCTTGAATCTATCGATAAAACGTTGTACTTCCTGAATCTTTTTCTGTTGCCGCTGATACATGGCTTGCTGGTTGGCCAACTGTTCAGCACGTGCACGCTCAAAAGCCGAGTAATTGCCGGTATAGCGAACAGCCTGCCGATTCTCGATATGCAAAACGGTGTCGACAACAGCATCCAGAAATTCGCGATCGTGCGAAATCATGAGGAGTGTCCCTTCGTACCGCCTTAACCAACCCTGTAACCAGAAAACCGCATCAATATCGAGGTGATTGGTCGGTTCATCCAGTAACAACAGGTCACTGGGACACATCAACGCCCGGGCAAGATTCAGACGCATCAGCCATCCACCGGAAAATTGATTGGCCGCCATCGTATGTTGTAACGATAAAAATCCCAGACCACTGAGCAATGAACCGGCGCGCGCCTCCGCCGTGTATCCACCAGCATCTTCAAATTGTTCAAACAGCTCTGCCAGCTTATGACTTGCTGCACTGGATTGACTGTCTTCAACGGGCGTTGATGCTGCAGCAGGCATGTCATCGCTGACCACATCCAGCTCGATCATTTGCTGGCGAATGTGCTGTAATCGCGCATCGCCCTGCATCACATAGTTCAGCGCACTGTCATCGCTTGATGGTGTTTCCTGTGCAACATGCGCGATCGTTATGCCAGGCTGTAATTCGATAGCACCCTCATCCGGCTCCAGCTCACTCAGTATCATCGCAAACAACGACGACTTACCACAGCCGTTACGACCGGTTATACCGACTCGCTGGGGGCGGGTAAAAAACTCATTAAGATTATCGAACAGTACCTGGCCGTCACGCCGACAGGCTACTGTATTAAGACGGAGCATCGCAGTCGAGAATCGTTGTTGTTGATTGAATCTGAGGTTGCATCAGTTGGCATCGAGAACTTCATCATATAGGTAACAAAGTGTGACCTGACACCTATTCTACTAAACGCGTCATCTGCAATCTAAACTACAACGCGGCCTACAGGATAACTGCTAATATTCAGCGCTAAATGCTTAATCACCCGCAATCAAAAGCTCTTATGGCGGCTCAGCCAGTCATCCGGAATTCTTCCAACGCTTTTTATCGCGCTTTACTGCTGACGCCCGTATTGCTGCTGGCAAGTTGCGGTATCAACAACATTCCCATATTCGAGCAGGCCGTTAACGACGCATGGATAGAGGTGCAATCGCAATATCGTCGCAGGGCAGAGCTGGTCAGCGAGCTCATGACCGGGATTGAACCGTTACGAGTCCCTGAACCCGAATTGTTTACAGCGCTCGAAGCGGTGGAAACACGTGTATTCGAGATGCACGTGGCACCTGACACGTTGGAGGATGCGGATGCCTTTGCTAATTTTCAACAGCAACAAACCACCCTATCACGGGTTCTGGCCGCAGTTTTAGATAAAGCGGATAATTTGCCCGAGATTGCCAGCGATCAGATGTATCAGTCTCTTAAAATCATGCTGACTGAAAACAGCCAGCAAATCGAAGTGGCGAGGCGCGATTATTGGCAGAAAGTCCTTCGCTACAACTCTGAACTGATAAATGTACCGGGTCGTTGGTGGCGCGCATTCGTCTATCCCCAGGCATTGCCCAAAGAGAACTTTGACGATCCGGAGATCCCGGCCGGCTAGTTATGCAGGGTGTCTCTCACGCTCAACGCTACCGTACGAACACGGTATTGTATAAAAAGGCAGGCGAAGCAGGCTAAAATGCTGTAATGGTGTATGAGACTCCAACTGCAATAGTCGAGTACGGTAGCGTTGTAATTCATCACACTCAAGTGCAAACAGTTGTGCCCTTTCAACAATCAACAAGCCGCGACGCGACGCTAATTGCATGATCTGTTTATAATTGCCGGTATCAAGAAAAAGTTCGAGCTGTACAGTGCCGCACGACCCCACGACAACGGCCTGTGAATTTTCAAGTCAATCAGAGCATCTAGCACAGGACCTGTATGAGTACACTCGACCGGGCCGGATCTGAACAAGTCAAACAGTTGGAAATGTACGGGGTTCCGTCAGGTCAGGCGGAAAAACGTGTTGGTTTCTATCTGCTTGATACCTTCGCAATGCTACCTTTTATTTCGGCGCTTGAGCCACTAAGGGCTGCCAATCGCTACAGCGGAAAGAATCTGTTCAGCTGGCATTTTTATGGCCAGAGCGGGCAACCCGCCCTTTGCAACAATGGCATGCAGGTAGCCGTCGAAGCAAGTCTTGCGGATGCGGATACAGCTCAACTTGACTGCATCATTGTTTGCGGACCACATGACCCGCAACGCCTAACTGGCGAAGAAACCTATTTACCACTGCGACGCCTGGCAACAGAAGGCGCTAAGTTCGGGGCTGTCGACACCGGTACTTTCCTGCTGGCACGCGCCAATCTGATAAAGAACCAGCAACGCTGCACGGTGCATTGGGAAAATAGCGCTGGTTTTCGCGAAGAATTCCCATCAATCCGAGTCACGGATGAACTCTTCGAAATTGACGACAATCTGTTCACCTGCGCAGGAGGTGCTGCCGCACTTGATATGATGCTGACCTTGCTGGGTGGATACCTTGGTAGTGAGATGGCCACCAGGGTTTCCGAACTTTTCGTCAGTAGCAATATACGCCGGGGCAATGAACCCCAGCGCATGAATATTCAACACCGGCACGGCGTGTATCACAAAGGCATGGTGGAGTGCATTGAGCTTATGGAGGCCAATATCGAACAACCGCTGACGACCCAAGAGCTGGCAAACTGTATCAATATATCGAAGCGCCAGCTGGAGCGCTTGTTCAGGGCTCATCTTCAAACTACACCGACAAGCTACTACCAAAATCTGCGACTCAAAGAGAGCAAGCGTCTACTCGAACAAACCACGCTATCGGTGGTCGAGGTTGCTGTAGCCTGCGGGTTTTTATCTGCTGGTCATTTTTCCAAACGCTTCAGGCTAATGTACGACTGCACACCACGGGCAGCGCGCGAAAATTACTCCAATCGCATTAATACCCGTTCAACCACCTGAAACCTCGTGCCTGCAAGCCCCTTTGCAGGCCAATTCAACGAGTTACAGACCCTATCAGGACTCGACCCCACGTCGCTGCGACTCACTTCAATGTCGCTATCAACCCACACCAACACCTCGCGACTGGCAATATCGCCCGATTGACGTATACCTTTTCAGTAACTCGATTGACGCGCCACAGAAAAAGAGAGTGATAAATGACTGCAGCAGAAAGGCCACCAAAGAAAATCAGCAGACGGGGTGCAAGAGCTGCGAAGCGTGCTCTACGCGAAGCACCACTGGCGCCAGAGGATCGGGCCGTAGCACCCGGCATGACTGGTGGCCGCTACGCACCATTGAGTGCCACCGATGTTGAAAAAATCCATCAGGCTGTTCTTACTGTGCTTGAGACAATCGGTCTGTCACAAGCGATCCCTTCCTGCGTTGAAGCAGTTACAGCTGCCGGTGGCAGCTACAAAGACGGGCGTTTGTATTTCCCTCGTTCCCTGGTAGAAGACACGATCGCGAATTGCGGAAGAAACTTCACTCTGTATGCACAGGATCCGGATCGTGACATCGAAGTAGCCGGCAGCAAGGTGTATTTCGGTACAGCAGGTGCTGCTGTTCATATCGCTGACCACGACAACAATTGCTACCGCGAATCCACACTACAGGATTTGTATCAACTGGCCCGCCTGGTCGACTCGCTGGACCATGTACATTTCTTTCAGCGACCGCTGGTGGCACGGGACATGGTCGAGCCGGCAGATCTCGATTTCAACACATGTTATGCAGCTGTCAGTGGCACCACTAAACACGTGGGTACAAGCTGGGTTGAACCACAGCACGTTACCGAATCATTAAAGATGCTCCACACGATTGCCGGCAGTGAAGCGAAGTGGCGTGCCAGACCATTTGTCAGTATGTCTAACTGTTTTGTTGTGCCACCGTTACGTTTTGCAGAAGACGCCTGTCGGTGTATGGAAGTAGCAGTTCACGGCGGTATGCCTGTGTTGTTACTCGCTGCCGGACAAGCAGGTGCCACCAGTCCTGCGGCCCTTGCCGGCTCTGTGGTGCAAGAGGTTGCAGAGGTACTTGCAGGTCTTGTCTGGGTCAATCTGATGGTTCCGGGACATCCGGCTATTTACGGCACCTGGCCGTTTGTATCCGATCTTCGTACCGGCGCGATGAGTGGTGGTAGCGGCGAGCAGGCTGTGCTCATGGCAGCATGCGGACAGATGGGCCGGCACTATGACTTACCCACTGGCATAGCTGCCGGTATGGCGGATGCCAAATTTCCTGACGCGCAATCCGGATACGAAAAAGGTTACACCAACACACTGGCGGCACATTCAGGAGCTAATCTCATCTACGAATCTGCCGGTATGCATGCCTCGCTTCTCGGCTTCAGTTATGAGGGGTTAGTCATTGACAACGACATGCTGGGTGCAATCAACCGAACGGTTCGCGGCATTGAAGTCAACGACGAAACACTGTCAATTGAAACGATGCGCGATGTCTGCATCGACGGCCCGAGCCACTATCTCGGGCACAGTCAGACGCTCGGTCTGATGCAAAAGGAATATATTTACCCGGATATCGGTGATCGACTGAGCCCCAAAGAGTGGCAGGAAGTTGGCAAACCGGTGCTGATGAAAAGTGCGCGCGAAAAGGTGGATAAGGTATTAGCAACCCATTTTCCGTCGCACATCGACCCGAGCGTGGACGCAGAAATCCGCGACAATCACAACGTGCTGTTGCCCGTTGATAAAATGCGAGCGCCGTGATCCTGCCGACCCTACAGGTACGAAGAAAATTCATCTGCCAGTAGTTGATGTAACTGTGGTCGTAGCACCGCACCGCTCAACAGCAGTCGATCCTTTCTTCGAATGATTCGAGATAACCAAATATATGGAAACAATCAATAAACGCGTGGTCGTCATCGGCGGTGGTGTTGTGGGCAGTAGCGCTCTCTATCATCTCGGCAAAATGGGCTGGACCGATACACTGTTGCTCGAGATGGATGAGCTGACGTCCGGATCAACCTGGCACGCTGCAGGCAACATCCCGACTTTTTCCGGCAGCCGCAATATCATCAAATTGCAGCACTACAGCACCCAGCTGTACGATGAACTGGCAAAAGACGAGAAGTATCCAATCAATTATCACCAGACTGGATCGATTCGCCTGGCGCAATCGGCTGATCGTATGGAAGAGTTTCGACACGTCACAGCAATGGCGCATGCGATGGGTATCGAATACGAGATGCTCGATACAGCAGAAATGAAAAAGCGCCACCCCTTCCTGGAAGACCACGATCTGGAAGGCGCCTTGTGGGACCCCTTCGACGGCGACATAGATCCAAGTCAACTGACACAGGCACTCGCCAGTCGTGCGCGCGAAATGGGTGCTGAAATCCGACGTTTCAATCGAGTCACAGCAATCGAACGCCGACCCAGCGGCGAGTGGCAGTTAACGACAGCCAGTGGCGACACTGTGATCGCTGAATACGTAATCAACGCCGCCGGCTACAGAGGTGCTGAGGTTGCAGCAATGGCCGGACAGTTCCTGCCAGTTGTTTCTATGGAACATCAGTACCTGGTTATGGAGTCCGTGCCGGAACTCGAGCAATACGATGGTATTCTGCCATTGGTGCGGGATCCGGATGATTCCTACTACCTGCGCCAGGAAAAGACAGGTTTGATTCTCGGCCCCTACGAATGGCGCGCCACGCCACACTGGCCAGATGGCAAATTACCGGATAATTTCGCCTACGAACTCTACCCTGATGATCTGGAAAGACTGGAGTGGTACATCGAGCAAGCCTGTAATCGCATGCCGGTACTAGGCACTGTCGGTGTGCAGCGTGTGATCAACGGCCCGATTCCCTACGCCCCTGACGGCCTGCCCTATATCGGCCCGGCCTACGGTCTGCAAAACTTTTTCCACTGTTGCAGTTTCAGTTTCGGTATCTGCCAGGCAGGTGGTGCAGGCAAGAGCATCGCTGAATGGGTTGTTGAAGGCAAACCGGAATGGGATTTATGGGTAACCGATCCGCGCAGATATTGTGAATATGCCGACCAACAGTACGTGGTTGATCGTGCAACCGAGCTCTATCAAAACGAGTACGCGATCGGCTTCCCTAACGATGAATGGCCGGCAGGTCGACCGCGACATACCACACCACTCTATGACAAATTTCAACAACGCGGGGCGCAGTTCGGAGCCCGTGGTGGATGGGAACGGGTGACCTGGTTCCCTCAAGATGGCGATACGACCGATGCCAAAGCAAGCTATCACCGGCAGCCCTGGTTCAGTACGGTCGGTGATGAGTGCCGCCATGTCAGAGAACATGTCGGTATTCTCGATCTCGGTGGCTTCAGTAAGTTTGAGGTATCCGGTGATGGTGCGGCTAACTGGCTGAATTACATGATTGCCGGCAAGCTACCGCAACCAGGGCGTGTGTCACTGTCGTATTTCTGCGCAGACGATGGTGGCGTCTGGTCTGAAGTAACTATTACCCATGTCGCTGAAAACCGTTTCATACTTATCAGTGCCGCTGCTGCTAAATGGCATGATTTACAGTGGATGAATGAGCACCTCCCCGACAACAGCAATATTGCCATTAAAGACATGTCAGTCGATTACGGCACATTGGTTATCGCGGGGCCTAAATCACGTGATCTGTTGCAATCTATGACCAATGCAGATCTATCCAATGCTGCTTTCCCGTGGCTAAGTTTTCAGGAATTGCAGTTTGCTGGTGTGACCGTTAAGGCAATGCGAGTCAATTACGTTGGTGAACTTGGTTGGGAATTGCATGTGCCGGTTGAGCAGCAGGTAGCTCTCTATGATGAGATAAAAAAAGCAGGCGATCGCTTCGAATTACGCGATTTCGGTATGTACGCAATGGAATCCATGCGCCTTGAGAAATGCTATCGTGCCTGGAAAGCGGAGCTTGACCATGAGTATTCGCCACTGCGATCCGGCCTGAACCGGTTCGTTGATTTGTCCAAAGAAAATTTCATTGGCAAAAAAGCGTTGCAGGAAGAGGCCGATAAAGGCGCACCCGACACATTTGTCGCGCTAACACTTGATGATGCCGGCTCAGCAGCACAAGGGACAGACCTGGATGCTATCTATGGTTGCCCAATTGTTTATCAGGGTGAGATTGCCGGATACACAACATCAGGCGGTTATGGTCACTGTATTGAAAAGAGTATTGCGCTTGGCTACATCCGGACGGATCTGGCAGTTGCAGGCACACAAGTCGCTGTTCGAATGTTTGGTCAGGACCGGCCGGCAACACTTGGCAACGAACCGCTCTTCGACCCGGAAAATAAGCGCCTCAGAAGTTAACAGTAAAGAGGCGAGCCACTTAGCAGGAAAAGGAAAGCAAAACCGGAGAAAATGCGCATCTGTATAGATGCGCATTTTTGATTTAAAGGCTGGAAGTTTTAAGCTTTCTTTTTGATCGAAACAATCTTCTTGTTGTTCTCGCCCGCCAGCGTATTCAGGTAGGCCATAAAGTCCTTACCCAATTCTTTGTGTTCCAGCGCAAACTCAACCTGCGCCTGCAGATACCCCAGCTTGCTGCCGCAGTCAAATCGCTTGCCTTCGAAGTTGTAAGACAGCACACGCTGGTCTTTCAATAGCGCTGCAATCGCATCAGTGAGTTGAATCTCACCACCCGCTCCACGTTCGGTTTGTTCCAGCTTCTGAAATATGTGAGGCGTCAGGATGTAACGCCCGACAACGGCTGTCGTGCTCGGTGCATTTTTAATTGAAGGCTTCTCAACGATACCTGATACTTCCATCAGACCGGGGCGCACTTCCGTTCCGTCAACTATGCCATAGGAGCTAACGCTTTCTTTTGGAACCGTTTGAGTACCCAACACTGAGCAGTGCTGATAATTGAAAACGTCAACCATTTGTGAAAGGCAAGGCTTCTTGGCGAAATTGATCAAGTCATCTGCCAGGATGACAGAAAAAGGTTCGTCGTTAACAACTGGCTTGGCACACAATACAGCGTGCCCCAGCCCGAGCGCTTCCGACTGACGAATAAATACACAGTTGACATGTTTCGGGAGTATGCCTCGAAGGATGGCAAGCATATCTTTCTTGCCTTTGGCTTCCAGTTCCCGCTCCATTTCGTAAGCGGTATCAAAATGATCTTCGATCGAACGCTTGTTACGACCGGTCACGAAAATCAGCGTCTCTACCCCAGCGGCAACCGCCTCTTCCGCTGCATACTGGATTAGCGGCTTGTCAACAACCGGCAACATTTCTTTGGGGTTAGCTTTGGTAGCCGGCAAAAACCGTGTACCCATCCCGGCAACCGGGAATACGCATTTCTTGATGTTTTTCATTGAACGAAATCCTGCCAGATAATTTGCTTGCAACAACAACGCGCAAACACATCGGTGCTCTGCCGGGTCATCTCAGATAACCCCAACGCTTTACAGTGATAGCGGTAGAAAGTTGCAGTCTCTACAGTGAACCAGTCGGCACATCCGTATACCGGCCCAACAATAGTAATCCTATTCAAGCAATCCACGTGCGCCGGAATACCGACACCGACCAACCGCCTCAATATTGCAACTTGTTGCAATTGGCAATGGCTACCAAGAGCATTGGGAACCAACGGGTATGAGGTACTATTTTGTGCCGATTGAACCCTGGGCGGCTGCTTGCCTAACCGAATTTAGGGTTTTAGCGATCCCGGAGTTGCAAGACCCTAATCATAGGGGTTCATATCACCTCGGAACCTGTATTTTTTGTTACCATTTGCAACTTGTAAGCCACCACCCGGACGCGAGAAATGACGTTTGTAGTGACCAACAACTGCATCAAATGTAAATACACCGATTGTGTAGAGGTATGTCCGGTCGACTGCTTCCATGAAGGTCCGAACTTTCTGGTGATAGACCCTGAGGAATGCATTGACTGTTCTTTGTGCGAGCCGGAATGTCCGATCAATGCAATATATGCAGAAGAGGATTTACCGGAGAACATGAACAACTACCTGCAACTTAACGCCGACTTATCTGCTGATTGGCCAGTTATCACGATGCAGAAAGATCCACCAGCGGACGCGGCTGAGTGGGAGAACGTTGAAGATAAACTGCAATACCTGGAGCGCTAATCCGTCCCAACTGCGAATTAAAACTCAAAGTTTTAAATTTAAAGGGAACCTCTGATTTATTAGGCGAGGCAGGCAGGGCAAGGCGAAATTTGGCGAAAAAGCGTAGTGTATATGCGAATACATGAGCATTTTGAGCCGAATTTCAACGCAGCCCTGGCAACGCAGGCGATAAATCAGTGGTTCCAAAGGTTTGAAATTCAATCTGCCCGATAAGTTATTGCCACGGTAACCAATTGCGCTGGCAACTACATGCTGTGTACCAACCGATAGCAGATTAAAAATTATCGAGGTTCGGTGGCTCGCTTGAACCACCGTTAGACAACACCGCGCCGGCACTTCCAGACGACTTGGCGTCGGCTGCCGGGCTCGCGGTTGCGGTAGCAAATCCCGCTGGCCGTGCTTGGCTTGTGGCAAACTGTTGCGCCGCAGCCAGTTCCGGTGAGAAATTCTCAAAACGTGTATTTGCACCAAGAAAGGTAAGCTTGCAGCTGCCAATCGGTCCGTTACGTTGCTTGCGTATAAGAATTTCAGCGACGCCTTTCACCTCTTCCTTATCAGGCTCGTACACCTCTTCGCGGTAGACAAACATAATCATGTCGGCGTCCTGCTCTATCGCACCCGACTCCCGTAAATCAGACATGATGGGCCGTTTATCGGGTCGTTGTTCCAAACTACGGTTTAATTGCGATAGGGCTATCACGGGTACGTCAAGCTCCTTTGCCAGCGCTTTCAGGGAACGCGATATTTCCGCAATTTCTGTTGCCTTGTTTTCTGCAGATCCGTGGACACGCATCAATTGCAGGTAATCAATAACGATTAACTGTAACCCGTTATGCTCACGCTTTAGTCTGCGAGCGCGGGCGCGCACTTCCGTTGGCGTCAAAGCAGGCGTATCGTCAATAAACAGATTACGCTTCTCTGTGAGTTGACCAATCGCTCCGGTAACACGCGTCCAATCCTGTTCGGCCAAACGACCTGTGCGCAGTTTCTGTAGTTCGATACGACCGAGCGATGCAATCATCCGCATTGCCAGTTGCTGAGACGGCATCTCCATACTGAACACCGCAACCGGATGCTCACCTGTCAACGCAGCATGCTCGGCAATATTCATCGCAAACGACGTTTTACCCATGGAAGGCCGGCCCGCGATAATGATGAGATCCGAAGGTTGTAGCCCGGAGGTTTGTTCGTCGAGCTCAGTAAACCCGGTAGCTACCCCGGTAATCGCCTGCTGGGTTTCAAAAAGATAGGATAGACGATCAAGCGTACCTGCAAGTACCGACTTGATATTGTTAAACCCCTGACCGCTAGCTACTGTCTCGTCAGCAATTGAAAATACCCGAGACTCAGCAAAATCCAGAAGGTCTTTGCTATTACGCCCATCGGGTGTGAAAGCCGCGTCAGCAATATCGTTACTCGCTGAAATCAGTTCACGTAGAACCGCCCGTTCCTGGACAATACTGGCATAGGCTTTTATGTTGGTAGCACCCGGGGATTCCTGAGCCAGTGCCGAGATGTAAAGCAAGCCACCTGCGTCGCTAAGTAACGCGTTCTGCTCAAGCCAACCGGTAACGGTAACAACATCTGTAGGCTGATTTGCGCTGGCCAGACCTGCTATCGCACGGTAAATCAGGCGATGATCAAACTGGTAAAAGGCGGGTTCGGTGACAATATCCGAAATCTGGTCAAAACTGTCCGGTGATATAAGCAGCGCTCCCAGGACTGCCTGTTCCGATTCAATCGAATGGGGAGGTATTCGCGTGCCAGCCTGATTCACCGTCATCCATGTTTGGCGGTTCTGGAAAAAAGATGACGACTCGCCGGACGCAGTTTGCTGCGCTGTGTCAGTCGATGTTACAGGGAATGTAGCGCCGGGTTTCGGAGCTTCGACATCCGGTGCTTCGCCGGATAGAGGTGGAGCGTTGAAAAAACCCGCAGTAACGCCGGGATCGGACTCAAGGTCGGGGCGGATATCAGGTTGACTGTCTGCGCTCGCGGCGTCAGCAAGCGCCTGGTTAGCTAACCGGTTAAGCTCGTCAGCACTCGAAATCTCATCGGCGTTGTCGTTATTATTTTTGTCATCGGACGTGCCGTTTGCCATCTGGCTTAACCTGTCGAGTCAGTGCAGCTCAGACGATAACAAAATTCCGGCGCTTCGTCATGACCGGCGCGGCGAGACGATAGATATTTAATGTTACAACGTTTACCGTTACGAGCTGCCGGGCCGACAAGCTGATAGCTCTCGCCAGCGGCGCTGGTTTTTTTTGCCCCGCCGCCGATCGCAATGATCGGCAGACCCGCGCGCCGGAGCAGCCTACTCTGATTCAGCTTCAGCCACAATCTGAACGGTTACACTTGTGTCAACATCTGCGTGCAGATGCAGACCGATTTCGTGTTCACCAACCGTTCTTAGAGGACCGTCAGGCATTCGAATTTCTTTCTTTTCCACTTCAACAAAGGATTCTGTCAAAGCCCGGCGAATGTCTTCGGTACCGACAGATCCAAACAACTTGCCCTCAGAGCCAGCTTTTGATGTGATGGTGACAACAGCACCCTCCAGTTTTTCAGCACGTGTCTGTGCCGAAGCCAGAGCCTCCGACTGCAAACGTTCGAGTTCAGCGCGGCGCTGCTCAAACGCTTCCTTATTTTCACGGGTCGCAGGCTCAGCTTTTTTTTGTGGCAACAGAAAGTTTCTGGCGAAACCGGATTTCACATCCACCAGATCGCCCAACTCACCTAGCTTGTCAATTTTTTCAAGCAATATAACTTGCATTTCATTACTCCTGCCGGTGTATTGATCCGGTCAGTTACCTTAACTTTATATGTTTACGTGAACATCATATTTGCGCAGGGATTAAAACTTTCAACGTAACCGATACCTGCATTGGACTACTTGTTTCTTTGTTGCGTAGATCCTGTGAAACCGTTTAGAACCCTATTCGTGCTCTGTCTTTTACTAACAGTTAACCGTCGTCGCTTCGTAGTTACTTCGACTGATCCCCGTCATCCACAAGACTATCACGCTCGTCTTTAAATTCTGATGCCTGTTCCGGCGCACCTTCCGGATTGTCGTGATCATCAGGTGTATCCGCTTTCACTTCTGTACCGGAATCGCCATCCACTGCTTCCGATCTGTCTTGCAACGTTGTGTCGCTCTCTGCCGGCGGCGGCTGGTCTTGCGCTTTGCCCTCTGGCAATAGTCGGCGAAGATTCAGCCAGTTATCAGCCAGGCCCAGCGCGCCTACGAGCGCTGAGGTGTGCGGCAGTATCATCAATGCATAAATACCTACCAGCCATCCGCTCGACATGCCGCGAATTCGTACCAGGGCATGCAACACGGCCAGACCCTGAAACATCATTGCACTCAACAGCACAATGACGATGTGCGAAAGGAGCGACCACTCCAACACCAGTGACACACCGGTTATTGCAAGTACACCGAGCGCAACCGTTTTACCAAAACGCAGACTGTGAAATTCTTGTTGGAACCCTCCCGGATTAAACAGCCGCGCCTGCCAACCACGTGCGAGAAACACACTTGTCACACCGGTCAGCATCATCATGACAGCAGTCGCCGGGGTAGCCAGCCTCGCCATAACGCCGATCATTGAGCGCAGGGTTTCAGCTTGTTGTTGTGCTTGCGGGTCAATAGCCGCCGTGCCGCCGGTATTCAAACTCGCATCGATGTAATTCCCAATAATGCGTTCCCAGAACGCCACCGGGTCACCAACAACCAGATGCATGACGACGACCAGCAAAATACCTATCGCAGCGCCGGCCATCACCGCCATATCCAGACTGACAGTCTGGCGCAACACATAAGCAACCAAAACAGCTGGTAACCAGAACTGCGCGATGATGGCGAACAGTTGCAGCATGCCGCCGCGCGACAGCATTCCCATCAAAAGCACCATCAGCATTACTGCACCGAGGGCTGTTACCGCCGGTGCAACACCTTGTCGCAACAACACCAACGAGACAATAGCTGCGCTACACCATATCACCGGCAAGGTGATGTACACCCCGGCAGGTCCAGCCAGCAGCGGTAGCAGCAAACCAAGACACAACAAACCGCTGGAAACACCAGCAGCAGCCAGAGGTCCTTTGAGTGCATGCTGCGCGAGTCTGATCATCAACCTACCGGTCGTTTTAATCGAGTTTCTATATTACTTACTGCACGTCGCCACTTGAATCAACAGGTGGCGTCAGACGAGCGGTCGGGTGGCGCGGTAAAAGCGCGTAACCTGTTTCTCGTCGCTTATTTAGAAGCCATCTCAAAATCGATTGGGGACGCCGAGTCCTGCACGCTGATCCTGCGTTGTGTGCCGTTCTGCGCTGCTCATTTACTGCGTGTAAACTGCGCTGCTCGAGCGCCACACGCCTTGTCTGAGCGCACAATCTCAATTTTGAGATGGCTTCTAGTATCTTTACGGATTAATGCTGATCAGTGTACGGCAACAACGCTATGTAGCGAGAACGTTTTATTGCTGTTGCCAGTTGGCGCTGATAGCGCGCCTTGGTGCCTGTAATTCGACTAGGCACAATTTTTCCGGTTTCCGTGATGAATCCCTTGAGGAGTTCGATATCCTTGTAATCGATTTCAGTGATCCCTTCAGCGGTAAACCGGCAGTATTTACGTCTGCGGAAATATCTGGACATGATTTTACCTGTTTGTTCAATCGTGTTTGTTTGGAGATGTACGCTTAACGCTTGATGTGCTGCGTGCGACTACATCGATTCGCGCCAACTTCAGTCGTTTTGCTTACAGTTTTAGCTCGTGATAACTGACCGATGTGTTATCCGCATCAGCCAATGCCAAAACCCGCTATAGATTGGACAGCCAACCAAGGTGGCTTCAAACCTAAAGGAGCTAAACAACCTGCTCAGCGATAGCCCTACCCGGCAGCAGCCTTATTCGGCGCCAGCCACATCAGCGGTAGCTGATTCACCAGCTTCAGCAGTATCAGGTCCGGCCGCATCAGCGGTATCGGATGCATCGGAACTCTCGCGCGCAGGTTTGCCTTTGTCTTCACCGGCCTGCTCTTCCTTCTTGATCAGTAAAGATGGAGAGGTCACAGCTTTGTCCATTTTCATGACCATGTGACGAATTACAGCATCATTAAAACGGAATGCGCTGGTGAGTTCGTCCAGTGCAGATTTCTCGCACTCCACGTTCAGCAGAATGTAATGCGCTTTGTAGATCTTGTTGATGGGATAAGCAAGTTGTCTTCGACCCCAGTCTTCCTGTCGATGAATAATGCCTTTTTCGCCTTCGATGATGCCGCGGTATCGTTCCACCATCGCAGGCACCTGCTCACTCTGATCCGGATGGACCAGAAATACGATTTCGTAGTGTCTCACTTGATCTCCTTACGGGTTTTGCCAGCCGTTCGTCGAACAAACCTGACATCAGGTGTGCTCCGATCCAGACGTGACAAGGAGTATTGGTTGGTTTAGCCGTGGAATTATATCAGATCTTGCTCATGAAGCGAGCTGCGAATTCTCTCGAATACCCATGCCGGCACCGCCACCACCGCCTGCAAACGAGTACCGGACTGAAATTCGCGCATTTCGGCTGAGACGAGACGGAAAGCGGACTCCGGGGCGGGTTAAGGGCTAGCGTCCGGCCTGCGCCAGCTGCACCTGGTGTAACGCAATTCCGGTCGCAACCGAGACATTCAAACTGCTGGTCTTGCCAATCATGCGAATGGCAAACAGCTGGTCACACTGATCACGCGTGTTCATCCTGAGACCCTCGCCCTCCGTACCCATAACAATAACCGACCGTGTGGCGAACTCTACCTCCTGCAGCGCGGTAGAAGCCTCCCCTGCAGCGCCGTAGACCCAGAATTCCGCTGTTTGCAGCTGGCGCAGAGCACGGGAGAGATTTGCCACTTCAACCAGTGTTATAAGCGCCGCAGCACCAGCAGAGACCTTGTACACAGTGGCGTTCAGCGCAGCCTGCTGAGCGCGCGGGTACAGCACGGCGGTTACGCCCAGTGCCTCAGCAACACGCAGGCAGGCGCCGAAGTTTTGCGGATCCTGAATACCGTCCAGCGCTAACAGGCACGTTGGTGCTGTGTGATTTTCCAACCAGCCCATAAGCCACTGCAAATCCCGTGGTGCAACCTGACGGTAGTCAGCAGCGATCTTCTGATGTGGCAACCCGGGGAGTTCACGTGCAAACCAGTCAGAATTGACTTCACGCACCGCCACCGATTGTTCGGTCGCAAGTCGGGTCCAATGCTGCCGGGCCTGCGCCCCGAGCCGATCAGAGAGATACACCACCTCAACCGCAGCAGGGGTATGCTGCAAGACGGCTTCCACCGGGTGCGTGCCATAAAGCAACAGGTTGCCACGCGGTGATCGTTTGCTCATTTGTGTTTCCGTTTAGATCGCCGCGAAGTGCGCTTTGCTCCGCCTCGCTCGGCCGGCGCCCGGCGCTTTTTACCTCGGCCCACAGTAACATCTCGTAGTTCAAAATCTATCTTGCGCTCAGCCATATTAACGTCAGTGACCTCAACCGTCAGAAGATCCCCCAGACGAAACTGGGTGCCTGTGCGTTCTCCAGTGAGCGTCAGCGCTGCCGAATCGAAGTGAAAATAGTCAGAACCCAGCGTCGACACATGCGCCAGTCCGTCGATCTGTAACTCCTCGATCTGAATAAACAGACCGAATGAAGTGACCGATGCCACGACACCGGCAAACGTTTCGCCAATTCGATGTGACATGTACTCGCACTTCAGCCAGCTCGCCACATCACGCGTTGCCTCCTCTGCACGACGTTCAGTCATGGAGCAACTCTCGCCCAATTGCGTCATTGTCGTTTGCGATAGCGGATAGTTGGCAGCGCTGCCTCCATCAATCACATGCGCAATCGCGCGGTGTACCAGCAGATCGGGATAACGGCGTATCGGCGAGGTGAAGTGCGCGTAATGATCAAGGGCCAAACCAAAATGCCCGTCGCAGGCCGGCTGATAGACTGCCGCCTGCATAGAGCGCAGCAAAACTGTGTGCACGATTCGGGCATCAGGCAAAGCGCTCGCCTGGCGAGCGACTTCCGCCAAGTCACCGGTTGTCGGCTTATCACCACCACCGAGTTCAAGACCACGAAGCGCCAGAAATGCCCGCAAATCTTCCAACCTGTCTTTGGTGGGACCAAAATGAACCCGATACAAGGCGGGTACCCGATGCTTGGACAAAAAAGCAGCGGCTGCAACATTGGCGGTTATCATGCATTCTTCAATCATGCGATGCGCAACGTTGCGATGAACAGGCACAATCGCCTCGATTTTCCGGTTCGCATCAAACTCAAAGCGTGTTTCCTTGCTATCGAACTCTATACAACCGCGTTGCTGTCGTTTATCAGACAACAACTGATAGAGCGCGTGTAAGTTTTCAAGATGAGGTAGCAGTTTCGCATGCTGCTGACGAAGGTCTGCGTCATGCGTCTCAATCATGGCGGCAACTTCTGTGTAAGTCAGGCGCGCATGCGAACGCATAACCGCTCGCTGAAATCTGCTGCGTTTCAGATTGCCTTCATTGTCCAAAGACATTACACATAACATGCACAGCCGTTCGACATCCGGATTCAGTGAGCACAGCCCGTTCGATAGTGTTTCCGGCAACATCGGCACCACATGCTCAGGGAAATAAACCGATGTGCCTCTAAGCAACGCTTCGCTGTCGATTGGACTGTCGGGCTGAACATAGTGAGAGACATCGGCGATCGCAACATAAAGTCGCCACCCCTTCCCATCATCTGCACGTTCGCAGTAAACGGCATCATCAAAGTCTCGTGCATCTTCACCATCAATAGTGACAAGTGGCAGTCGCGTAACGTCGCGCCGGTCGTCTTTGTCACGTTCACCGGGTTTATCGCCAAACCGCGAAGCTTGTTTTGTAACCGCGCCCGGCCATTCGTAAGGGATGCCGTGATTGTGTAGAGCCACGTCGATTTCCATACCGGGCTCAAGATGCTGGCCCAGTACTGATATTATGCGTCCGACCGGCGGGTGTTTACGCGTCGGTTGTTCAACAATATCAATCACCACCATGTCACCGTTTTGTGCATCACCCAGCGATTGCGCATCGACCAGGAAATCAAGGTGGATACGATTGTTCTCCGGTCTGACAAAGACCACTCCCGGCTCTACGATCAGGCGCCCCACGAGCGTTTTATGGGCCCGTTCAACGACATCCGTTACGCGACCCTCACGACGGCCTTTGTGATCGGTGCCGGTGATACAAACAACCACCTTGTCGCCGTGCAAAACCTGGCGCATCTGAGCGGCATGCAGGTACACATCCGATTGATCATCATCACAAACAACAAATCCATACCCGGCCGCATTTGCAGAGATAAAACCAGCAACCAGATCGCTGCTGCTAACAGGTACATAAGCTTTTGCTCGGTTGCGGATTAACTGAGCGTCTCGACACATTGCGCGCAGCCGTCTGCGCAAGGCTTCTGCTTGTTCGGAATCGATAGCGTAACCAAAATGCTCACGCAACGATTCGAGATCAACCGGTGCACCATGTTGCGCAAGAAATGCCAGAATATCGTCCCGCCCGGCAATCTCGAAGGCATATTCCGTTGCGTTTTCCGTCGTCTGGTGTTTTTTATTCTGTGATTTCTTCTTTTTATCTTCGCTTGCGCGATTCTTACGCGATGCTATCTTCTTCGTGCGTGAGCGGTTCTGCTTGGCAGTTTTTCCTGCAGCCGACTTCTTCTTTGCAGTCGACTTCTTCTTTTTACCCTGACTGACTTTTTCTGATTCTTTGCGCTTTGGTTTCGGGGTGCCTTTCTTTCGAGCCGCCCGGGATTTTTTGGTATTTTTCTTCTTTTTGCTGGCAGCGCGTGCAGGCGAACTGGCGCGCTCAGATCCTTGTGCATCCGAACGAGTGCCAGCTTTTTTGCGGCTGGGTTGTAATTGCTTGGTTTTCATCAAGATTTCCGGTTTGTATCGTTGCAGACAACGCATACCGGTAGCCGTGGCATCAAAATCCACAAAGCATCACGGCGAGGCATCAACACTTGCGCGATAGTTAAAGTGTAGCGAAATGAGAAAGACAGGTGCGTCCCGATCCTGAAACGACTACCCGGGCGCTTTGAAACCGTGTGCCCCCTATTCGCGCCAGCTTGTGGGGTATGGAAATAAATAGGAGATGTATGGTGCCGAGAAGAGGACTTGAAACTTCGCGACCGGCCAGGGCGGGGTTAAACCCCCAAGCACCGCTATTGCATGCTAAAAATTTTAATGTCTATGTGGTGCCGAGAAGAGGACTTGAACCTCCACGGGGTTACCCCCACTAGCACCTGAAGCTAGCGCGTCTACCAATTCCGCCACCTCGGCATGGGGATGGAACAGTTGCGGGAATGTACAAGTACACCGCCCGGTTGTCAATCAAACGGGTTCTTGCGGACAATATTCTGACTACGCTCGGGCCCTGTAGAAATCATATCTATGGGCACATCAAGCAGTTTCTCTAACCGTTCAATGTAGCTGACCGCGGCAGCAGGGAGATCCGAAAAACGGGTCAGTCCAGCGGTCGACTCCTGCCATCCCGGCATTTCTTCATAGACTGGCTTGCAACGATCCAAAGCCTCAGCCGAGACTGGTAGCGTGGTTATCTTTTGACCATCAAGCTCGTACGCGGTACAGATCGCTATCGTATCGAGGCCATCCATAACATCGAGTTTGGTCAGACACATGCCCGTCAGCGAGTTCAGCTGTGTTGCCTTTTTCATCGCGACAACATCAAACCATCCGCAGCGACGTTTACGTCCAGTGGTTGCACCGAATTCGTTACCGCGTTTGCCAAGAAATTCACCGGTCTCGTCAAATAGTTCGGTCGGGAATGGACCTGCACCGACACGCGTCGTGTAGGCCTTGGAAATACCCAACACATAGTCAATCGCAGCTGGGCCACAACCGCTACCGGTAGCCGCAGCTCCGGCTAACGTATTTGACGACGTGACAAACGGGTAAGTGCCATGATCAACATCCAGCAACGCACCTTGTGCGCCTTCAAACAATACTTTCTTGCCACTGTTAAGAGCGTCGTGCAATAACAACGAAGCATCGCTGCTCATCGGTAGCAGACGTTCGCTCCAGCGATGAAGATCTTCTGCAACAGCGGCTGGCTGCAAAGGTTTTTGATCAAAATAGTTCTGCAACACAAAATTATGAAAATCAAGCACCGCATTCAGTTTCTCAATGCACTTTGGCATATCACGCAGATCATGCAGACGAATGGAACGACGAGCTGCTTTATCTTCGTAGGCCGGGCCTATGCCACGCCCGGTGGTTCCAATTGCCGCTTTACCTGCGGCTTTCTCACGCGCCTGATCAAGCGCTACATGATAAGGCATGATCAGAGGACAGGATTCACTGATGTGTAACCGTCCCGTCGTATCAACACCATTTTTTGCCAACGTATCGATTTCACCAATCAGTGCCTCGCCGGATAACACCACACCATTACCGATGACGCACTGAACGGATTCATGCAAAATCCCTGACGGCACAAGATGCAGCACGGTAGTGGTATCACCGGTGACTAGCGTATGTCCCGCATTGTGTCCCCCTTGAAAACGCACGACCATATCAGCGCGCTCTGTCAGGAAATCGACGATTTTTCCTTTGCCTTCATCACCCCACTGGGTGCCTAGAACGACAATACTTCCGGTCATACGGGGATCGATATTTTATTGAGAAATATTAGTAACAGTTACCACACTGCAACTATGCAGCGTGAGGCGGTAGTTGTCACCCACTGTGACGCACCAGATACAACAACAGTGCGCCTGCTGCCATCAATACAAGACCATATACACGAAGGTTCGCTGCCGGCATTTGAAGTATCCGCCCCATTGCCTGTTTGAATGTGTGCGGACTCAGTGTTGGCAAGATGCCTTCAATGACCATGACGAGCGCAAGAGCGGTGAGTATTTCAGTCATGCGGCTGACGTTTCCCGGGATATGTCCAGGTCTTGCTGTTGATCGGAGTGAGGCACAGCGTTGGCACGCACCGGCAGTGTGCCGGTGCAGCGAATAATTACTTTAGCCGGGCTGCCGGATCGTTGAAGTAGTTGAAAAATTCAGAATCCGGTTGCAGGATCAACACGTCACCGGGGCCGTTGAATGCCTCGCGATACGCATTAAGGCTTCTGTACAGTCGGTAGAATTCCGGATCTTTTGTATAGGCTTCAGCGTATACACGTGCTGATTCAGCATCGCCCCGACCACGGTTTTGCTCCGATTCACTGTAGGCTTTGGCGATGGTTTCTGCGCGTACCCGGTCAGCCTCTGCACGAATCTTTTTAGCAAGCTCTTCACCTTCTGAGCGTATTTCCCGCGCTATCGCCGCACGCTCCTTTTCCATCCGTTGATAAACAGACTCTCGTACGTCTTCAGGCAGTTCGACTTTTTTAATCCGCACATCCTCTACATGGATACCGAGATTGGATGTCTCCGAGTTCACTGATTCACGTATCTCGTTCATCAATTCCGTGCGCTGTGACGACACAACCTGTTGCACCGTGCGATTACCGAATGCGTCTTTGACGCCGTTGCGAATAAATTCCGTTAAACGGAAATTAACCAGCCGTTCATCACCACGCAGTGACACCAGATACTCTTCAGTATCAACTATTCGCCACTTAACAAACGAATCAACGATAACGTTTTTATTCTCGCTCGTGAGAACCCTTTCAGGTGGTAAATCAAGGGTCAGGATGCGACTGTCAAACTTACGCACATTTTCGATAATGGGTAGTTTGAAGTGCAGACCCGGACCATACTCGGCACGAACGACCGAACCGAGTCGCAGTTTTATTGCCTTCTCTTTTTCGTTGACAACGAAAAAGATTGACGACAACAGGAAAAACAGGACGGCCGCCAGAATTAACCACATAGAAGCTGGTAAGCGTTTCAACATTATTGAGCCCTCCGCGAACGGCTTCGCAAGGTGTCGCGCGCCGTATCCGTGCTGCTACGTGGAAAACTGGTTGATGGAGCGGGGCCGGTTGCCGGCAAAGACGAAGTGCCAGGTTGAGTTCTATTTGTGCTGCCGGACCCTTCCATTAACTTGTCAAGCGGCAGGTACATAAGGTTGTTGCCACCCTCAGCGTCCATAAGAACCTTACTGCTGTTCGACAAGACCGATTCCATAGCCTCCAGATACAGTCTGTCGCGAGTGATCTCTGGCGCTTTTTTGTACTCCTCGTACAGTGACGTAAAACGTCTGGATTCACCTTCGGCGGCGTTCTCAACCTGAGACTTGTACGCTAGAGATTCTTCAATGATCTGCTGTGCTTCACCACGTGCCTGAGGCAACACAGAGTTTTTGTAAGCCTGTGCCTCGTTGATAAAGCGTTCCTTGTCCTCACGTGCCTTGATAGCATCCGAATAAGCTGCCTGCACTTGCTCGGGTGGTTGAGCACGTTCCAGGTTAACCGCAGTTACCTGAATACCAGTGCCGTAAGTATCGAGAATATCCTGAACGCTGGAACGCGTACTGACACCGACAGCATCACGCCCGGTTGTTAACACAGGCTCCATGTTGGTCTGACCGATGACTTCCCTGACTGCGCTCTCGACCACCTCTTCGAGTGTCGAATCAGGAGAGCGAACTTTAAATAAGTAGTCTTCAGCGCTCTTAATTTTGTATTGCACAGCCATATCAACGTCAACGATATTTTCGTCTTGTGTCAATATCGGTTGATCGCGCAGGCGTACTGAACGGATTTGCTCGACATCGAGAACTTCCAGATTCTGAACCGGCCAGGGGATACGCCAGTGGAGTCCACTGCCAACGGTTTTCTTGTAGCGGCCGAACTGGGTGATAACGCCCTGCTCTGCAGGCTGCAATATATAGAAACCGGAAAATACCCAGAGCGCGAGGATAACTGCGGCGACTATGCCGATCAGTTTCGGCGACAGACCTCCGGGTATACCACCCCCTGAACCCCAGGTACCACCTGATCCATTTCCACCACCATTGGATTGGTTGCGCTCACCGAACGGGTTATTGCCACCGCTCTTGCCGCCACCGAACAACCCGTCAAGTTTCTTCTTGATGTTTTTGAAAACTTCATCAAGATCAGGAGGCCCCCCGGAATTATTCCGATTGCCCCACGGATCGTTGTTGTTATTGTTTCCACCAGGCTCATTCCAAGCCATAGTTACCAGCTCCGGTCGTTAGACAGGTTGTTACGTTAAACAAATCACGTGTATCGCGTGTGCGTGGTACGTTGCACACAATGACACAACATGCTCAATATTAGTTGATACTTGCACCGATAGTGAAGGTCAAACAACGCGACATTCACAACGGTCCACCGCTTCCACATGTTCCTTCACTATCTGCCGAGTCCGGGGAAAATCTTTCGCCAATCTCAGGAAAATTTTTACACCAGCTCTCGAACACTATTCGGTCGACATTCAGCTCGATGATCAGCGTACCGTCCTGCTGGGCCGATTCTTCCACTACAGCTTCCGCTTCATAGACCAAACTTCGCAAACGGCCCTGAGACGGCTCAAGATGCAGCCACCCTTTGATGCGATCGGTATCGAGTAATCCACCGATTGCATCAGTAAGCTTCGCAAATCCTGCACCAGTCAGCGCCGAAAGCCAGATCGCACTGGCCCTACTCTCGTCAGCCTCGTGGTGCGCATAGTCAATACGAGGAGTCAGTGACACACGATCAATCTTGTTGTAAACCAACAATTGCGGCACATCGCCAGCGCCGATTTCGGCCAATACCTCGTTAACCGACTCTATTTTAAGGTCCTTTTCCTCATCTGAGGCATCTACAACGTGCAAAAGCAAGTCTGCTTCGCGGGTTTCGACCAATGTAGAGCGAAAAGCATCGACCAGTTCATGCGGAAGCTGGCTGATAAAACCGACCGTATCCGCAATGATACAGTGTTGGCCGGCTCCCAGCTCAAGACGACGCAAAGTCGGGTCAAGCGTCGCAAAAAGCTGATCGGCTGCATAGACCTTGTCGTCGGTCAGGCGGTTAAATAACGTGGATTTTCCGGCGTTTGTGTAACCAACTACTGCCACTGCCGGCACCCCGCTCTTGCTGCGCTTGCGCCGCCCCTGTTCGCGCTGCTTGCGTACCTTTTCCAGTCGCCGGCGTATCGTCTTGACACGTATGGCCAGCAACCGCCTGTCTGTCTCTAACTGCGTTTCCCCCGGACCACGTAATCCAATACCGCCCTTTTGCCGCTCGAGGTGAGTCCATCCGCGCACCAGCCTTGTCGACAAGTGGACAAGCTGGGCAAGTTCAACCTGTAATTTACCTTCAAAGGTGCGTGCGCGCTGAGCAAATATATCGAGGATCAGCGCATTGCGATCAAGAACACGGATTTTGAGTTCCGCTTCGAGATTACGTTCCTGACTGGGTGACAAAGGCTTACTGCAGAGCACGGCTTCCGCTTCATGCATACGAACAGCATCTGCAACCTCTTCCAGTTTGCCTGATCCGATGTATAAACGTGGGTCCGGCCGGTCACGATTGCAAGTAAGACAATCGGTAACTATAAGCCCGGCAGATGTTGCCAGTTCAACAAATTCGTTACGGTCATCCTCAATATTTCTCAGGCTGTCGACGCGTTCTACTATGAAAACCAGTAACACGCGCTCGCCGGAGGATGGCCGTTCAAACATCGCAAAAAATCATAAACCCGAACGCAAGGTAGTAAACGGTAGTCAAAGTGGTCGCGGGCATATTTGTGGGGGTCAGGCTGGCGGCTTATGCCAGCTGTTAGCGATCAAAAAGGCAGGTAGCTGACAATAATACCGAACGCACCAGAGCATGCACTGTTACAGGTACTGCCGGCGCTATTGGTCAGTCCCGAAAATTTACGCATGATTCCGGATTATTGCTACACCCGATCGGTGCCTGATTCATCCGGTTTTACCCGGTGCCGATGAGAGAGAGCAATCTAGGATGGCTCAACTCACAGGCTTGGTTATGACCAGACAGCAACCCGGTAAAAGGCAACCCTCAGGCTTCTGCTGCCATCTCTTCTTCGCCTTGAGCGGCGAGTTTTACCGGACGACTTGGTACAACCGTCGATATGGCATGTTTGTAAACCATTTGATTTACCGTGTTGCGCAGTAACACCACGAATTGGTCAAATGATTCAATCTGCCCCTGTAACTTGATGCCGTTCACCAAATAAATGGAGACAGGTATCCGCTCCTTGCGGAGTGTGTTCAGGAAGGGTTCTTGTAGTGACTGCCCTTTTGCCATGACATGGGTCCTCTAATCTTTCTTCTTGCTTTATCCCGATGTGTTGCGCAGTGTCTGGTTTATACGCACAACCGCCAGGTGATGTTTAGCCGCCTTCACCAGCTACCAACCTATTCCTATCGGTACTGATAATCGGAACTGATAATCGAGTAGTTATCATCTCGACTAAATCCAAAAGCGCCTCGCCGCTTCTTACTGCTACTAAACTAACTGTTTGCTGCTAAAACTGTTACTAAAAACCGTTACTGAAAACTTATCATTATTTTAACTAGCCACCGAGCATTGCCAGGCAGTCGATCTGGTTACTTCAGTTTAGCGCTATCGATGATCAGCGCTTCATTCACAGGTCAAGCCTGCTTGCTGACAATACGATGATAGAGAGCCGGTAAAACTCACCGTTTCTGCATCGCACAACGTTTACTAGACAACCGCTGGATCTGAACTCGAGAACAGCAAATCCCGGCAAACCGGGAACGTCGATCCGAAATTTTCCAAACAGCAATTCTCGTCCATGTAACAAAGCCGAACCGGGCATACGTCACAAAAACTGTACATTCAATACAGTAACGCACAATGCTATGTTACGGCAACCGGTGAATTAACAGCCGTATTGTCGATCAAACACTGTGGCAAAGTCAATATTTCTACGTATAAAAACCTTTAAATTCAATAATTTACAGAAATAATTCCCCACATTTGACTGGCCCAATACGCCCCCTCCAAAGAAGCAACAGAGCAAGTTGCCCGGAGTGATTTTCGCCGAACCTCTGCAATCCCGTTCACCGACGCTTATCTTTTTGTTCCAGTCAGCAACACAATAAACGTCAGTATGGAAAGGATGATTCAGTACGGATTCAGTGTCCGCTCGGATACTCCACCCAACCAACCCGCAACCTGAGTGGATCTAGCTGGTATGTGCATTCTGCTGAAAAACAATTATCGGTCTGTCATCAATCCAAAACGTACGGCGCGCGCGCCGGCACAAGCGCCGGCAAGGCTGAACGCGTGGGTGAGGAAAAACCTCTACGCGCCACTGTTGCCGCTGTTTTTGCTTATGCCGGTGGTTGTTCCGGTGGCTAACGCTTCCTTGATGGACGATTCAACACGTCAATACACCATCATCGAAGAGGGTTATGTCAATCGTGTTCAAGATATTGAAGCTGGTGTTCAGTCATTACTCGATGACCCCGAATTAGCCGGGGTGATCGATTTACCGGCAGGTAAGTCCTTGAGCGAAGATTCACTCGAATCGCG
This sequence comes from uncultured Granulosicoccaceae bacterium, assembly GCA_937951345.1. Lineage (GTDB taxonomy): Bacteria > Pseudomonadota > Gammaproteobacteria > Granulosicoccales > Granulosicoccaceae > CALFCE01. The sequence goes on along the minus strand of CALFCF010000001.1, from coordinate 79,790 downwards.
TTCACGATTCATTCGGTCGCCGGCTATTTTTGTAGACGTCGGCACTTTGCTTTTTTCCGATGGAGACAGGGATGGTTTTTTCAGCGGATTCAGCGTCAGTGTTGATATAGATATTATCCATTCTTCATACAGAGAAATACCCGTGTTCGTACGGGTATTTCTACGCCCGCCTGAAGAACCGTTTCAGTTGTTCCACGTATCCGACAGGTTCAGCGTTTTTCGTTCGCTGGTTTCTGACACCTATCGTATCGAGAGCGAGCTCGTCTCAAATTTTCCGGCAGGCTACTACGACATGCAGCTCGAGCTGGTTGATGCAATAACCGGGGAAACACTGGACGTCATTGACGCGTTATCACACCGGGCGTTGGTTGCCCTGCCGCTCGAATCCATTGACCAGTCCGGCGTTTTGACGCAACTCAATCCAATCGGTGTCTCCGGCGGTGCCAACACCCCGGAATCGCTGAACGATGCAACAAGTAGTAACGGCCCTGTTCGAGAAGCGATCGTACGTGAACACGTGGGATCGATGTGGCTGTTGCTGCCAATTCTGCTTCTAAACATCGGGCGGCGGCGATTTAAATCCAGGCTGACTGCTTAGCCGCCAGAACCGTTTAATAAGCGTTAGCCGGGCCATCGGGTGGAAGACTGGCGAAGGCTTAAACACGCTTGCCAGATCTCGCACCCGGTGCTGGTCAACGTCATTCCTGACCGTTGTAAGCTCCAACACCACAGCTACTGCTACTTACGGGCTGCCAGCGCTTTCGCATAACACGGGGTGAGACCAGCCTGTGGGACGAAGTCCCGTTTTGACCCTGCCAGGTCGCTACCCGCATCCTGGCAAGGGTTGATGGATCAAAATAATCGATGCCCTTATACTCCGTCAGATAACTAAATCCACATTGTCGACGCGAGTTTTGCATTTATGGGCGATTTTGCTTCTATTTATCAACAATCAATTGATGAACCGGAGACTTTCTGGGCTCAGGCGGCTCAGGATGTTCAATGGGTGACCCCGCCACAAACCATCCTGGACGATTCGGATTCACCATTTACCCGCTGGTATCCGGACGGTGTTATCAATGCTTGCTACAACGCGGTTGACTACCATGTAGAGTCCGGTCGCGGTGATCAGCCCGCACTTATCTACGACAGTCCGGTAACCGATGCGAAGCAAACCATCACGTACGCTGAGCTACAGGAAAAGGTGGCCCTTTTCGCAGGCGCGTTAAAGAGCGCAGGTGTCGAGAAAGGTGATCGCGTGTTGATTTACATGCCGATGATCCCGGAATCGATTACCGCCGTGTTGGCCTGTGCACGCCTCGGTGCAGTTCACTCTGTCGTCTTTGGTGGCTTTGCATCCAACGAACTGGCGGTTCGAATAGACGATGCACAACCCAAAGTTATTGTCACAGCTTCCTGTGGTATCGAAATAAATCGCATCATTGAATACAAGCCGTTGCTGGACGCAGCTATTGCTGAGGCTAAACACAAACCATCAGCCAGCATTCTGCTGCAACGCCCCCAATGTCAGGCTGAGATGATCGACAGCCGTGACATTGACTGGCACGACGCTATCGCTGCGGCTAAACCGGCCGACTGTGTACCGGTACAAAGTACGGATCCTCTTTACATTCTCTACACATCCGGAACCACCGGTGCACCCAAGGGAGTGGTACGCGATACCGGTGGCAGTGTCGTGTCGTTAAAGTGGACAATGAAAAACATCTACGACGTGGACCCGGGTGATGTCTACTGGGCGGCGTCTGATATTGGATGGGTGGTCGGACATTCCTACATAATCTACGGGCCTTTGTTTGCAGGCAATACGACCCTTTTATATGAAGGTAAGCCTGTAGGTACACCCGACGCAGGTGCGTTCTGGCGCGTCATTTCAGAACACAAAGTCAAGGTACTGTTTACTGCGCCAACGGCATTTCGCGCAATAAAACGGGAAGACCCCGAGGCGAAATTAACCAGTCAATATGATTTATCGCACTTCAAAGCCTTGTTTCTCGCCGGTGAACGCTGCGATCCGCCAACACTTGCGTGGGCAGAAAAGACACTGGGCGTCCCGGTTATCGATCACTGGTGGCAAACAGAGACCGGTTGGTCGATCTGTGCGATCTGCAAAGGTATTGAAATGCGTGATGTTGTGTCAGGGTCTCCCGGTCAACCGGTCCCTGGATATCAGATGGATGTTCTCGACGCTGACAAAAAACCGGTCGCTGCCGGCGAGATCGGTGCGCTGGTCGTTAAACTGCCGCTGCCGCCCGGCACATTCAGCACACTGTGGGGCGCGCCAGAGCGATTTAAAAGTTCGTACTTCGAAACTTTCCCCGGCTATTACGAAACCGGTGATGCTGGATATATTGACGAGAACGGCTATGCCTTTGTTATGGCACGGACTGACGACGTAATAAACGTCGCCGGTCATCGTTTGTCCACCGGTGCTATCGAAGAAGTACTGGCAGCCCATAGAGACGTTGCCGAGTGTGCCGTGGTCGGGGTGGCCGACGAACTGAAAGGTCAGTTACCACTCGGTCTGGTAGTGCTAAATAGCGGATGTGAACGAGACGAGGAGACTATCGTGCCTGAACTGGTACAAATGGTACGTGAACGTATCGGCCCGGTGGCGGCATTTAAAAGTGCTGCGGTCATTGGACGTCTGCCGAAAACCCGTTCCGGAAAAATTCTGCGTGCCACTATGCGTTCGATCGCTGATGGCAGTAACTGGAAAATGCCGGCAACTATTGACGACCCGGTCATTCTCGATGAGATAACCGAAACCCTTCAGCGACTGGGTTACGGTCGATCCAGCTAACTTCAAACTTTCCGGTAAACAGCCAAGGGACAAGACACTTGTCAAATATTCAACAACAACTCGACGACCGGCGTGAAGCGGCGCTGGCCGGTGGTGGCAGCCGACGCATAGAGGCTCAACACAGCAAAGGTAAATTGACTGCGCGTGAGCGACTCGATGTGTTCTTCGACAAAGACACCTTTGAAGAATGGGATATGTTTGTCGAACATGACTGCAATGACTTCGGTATGCAGGAGAATAAAATCCCCGGCGACGGTGTCGTCATCGGATGTGGCACAGTCAATGGCAGACTGGTCTTTGCTTTCAGTCAGGACTTTACCGTATTCGGTGGTTCGCTCTCAGCCGCACATGCGCGCAAGATTTGCAAAGTAATGGATAAAGCGATGCTCGTCGGTGCTCCGATTGTCGGCATCAATGATTCCGGCGGTGCACGTATACAGGAAGGCGTCAATTCGCTTGCCGGTTACGCAGATGTTTTCCAAAAAAACGTGCTGGCCTCAGGTGTTGTGCCACAAATTTCCATGATCATGGGTCCCTGCGCAGGTGGTGCAGTCTATTCACCAGCTATGACTGATTTCATTTTTATGGTGCGCGACAATTCTTATATGTTTGTCACAGGCCCTGAAGTTGTTAAAACCGTAACGCAGGAAGACGTCACACAGGAAGAACTCGGTGGTGCAACCACGCACACCAGTAAATCAGGGGTAGCGGATGTCGCCTTCGACAACGACATTGAAGCACTGCTTCAACTCAGACGATTCGTTGACTTTCTGCCACCCAACAACCGCGAAAAACCACCCTTTCGCCCACACTTCGATGACGCGGACAGAAGCGAACCGTCGCTCAACACACTGGTTCCGGAAAACCCGAATGTTCCGTACGACATCCGTGAACTGATCGTCAAGGTCGTTGATGAATCCGACTTTTTCGAGTTGCAACCGGATTATGCCGCCAACATCATTACCGGCTTCGGACGCATGCAGGGTTCAACGGTCGGCTTTGTTGCCAATCAACCGATGGTTCTGGCTGGTTGCCTTGACATCGCATCCAGTCGTAAAGCTGCACGGTTCGTGCGCTTCTGCGATGCTTTTAATATACCGATTGTCACGTTTGTCGATGTACCCGGTTTTCTGCCGGGAACCGCGCAGGAATACGGCGGCATCATTAAGCACGGCGCTAAACTCCTGTTCGCCTACGCTGAAGCGACAGTACCCAAGATCACGGTTATCACGCGCAAAGCCTATGGCGGTGCATACGATGTTATGTCGTCAAAACATCTGCGCGGTGACATCAACTATGCATGGCCTTCTGCAGAAATCGCCGTAATGGGACCGAAGGGTGCCGTGGAAATAATTTTTCGTGCTGACCGGAACGACGAAGACAAAATTCAGCAACGCACAGAAGAGTACCGGGAGAAATTCGCCAACCCGTTGATCGCTGCCGGCAAAGGTTTTATCGATGATGTTATAGAACCAGCAGAAACACGCCGTCGTTTGTGCCGCGATCTGGCCATGCTACGCAATAAGGATTTAACCAATCCCTGGAAAAAACACGACAACCTGCCGCTTTGAAGACCCACCGGCAAACGGTACATTGTGCCCGCGAGTTGACTGGCTTGCTGTCGCTGGCAAATACACTGTGAACTAACAGCTCACGTAATTCATAGATACAAAAGTAGTTGTACGCATTGGCAAACGTCGCAGAAAAAAATGGACACCACACACAATACAAACGATAGCGCGTTTCCAGTCGAGACGGTCAGACAGTCATTTCCAGTCTTCTCGCTCGATGATGCATCCGCTGCCAGTTGTTTTTTTGAAAATGCCGGCGGCACATTCCCGGCGAAACAGGTCATTGATCAACTTCAACACTTTTATCTGTATCACAAGGTGCAGCCTTACGGTGCGAATACCATTCAAAGCGCTGCTGGTGAGGCCATGGATAAAGGCAGAAAAAGAATGGCCGACGCCCTGAACATTCCGCAAAGTAATCTTGTCGTCGGACCGTCAACCACACAAAATTTCAATACACTCGCTATCGCCTGTGACGGGTTTTTGCAACCCGGCGATGAAATCATTGTGTCAGAGCAGGATCATGAAGCGAATATCGGTGGTTGGCTGCGGGCAGCAAAACTCAGTGATGCACGCGTTCGTTTCTGGCCGGTCGAGTCGAAGACCGGTCAACTGAAAATGGAAAGTCTGGAGCCCTTGTTAAATGAGCGCACGCGACTCGTAAGCCTGACACACAGTTCGAATATCATCGGATCTATCAATCCACTGGATCGTATCGCCGGCCTTTTACGTTCTTCACTTAAACAACGCGTTTTTGTGGTTGCAGACGGGGTTTCCTATGCGCCGCACGGTTTACCTGATATCGCAGCACTGTCGGATTCAGGGGTGGACGCCTACTGCTTCAGTACGTACAAAACGCACGGGCCTCACCTCGGTTTAATGTTCGTCAATGATGAATTCGCGAACGCACTAACGCCGCAGTGCCATCACTTTAACGCAGACAAAAGTACGGCTTACCGGTTCGATTCTGCCGGACCTGACCATGCCAGCATTGCCGCACTCTCAGGGATTGCTGACTACTACGAACATGTAGCCACTCTCCTTGGCAGTAACGAGAACGACACTGTAGCGAACAACGTTCGAACAGCCAGTGCCGCAATCAAAGCGTACGAGCAAAAACTGGTCATGCCGTTGTTCGATTGCCTGAATAAAAAATGCGTTCATATACTCGGCACTGCCGAAAGCACACAGACACGCGAAGCTAACGTTGCATTCGCCTGTAACAAACTTTCGTCCAAATCTATAACTGAAGCTTTGGCAAACGCAGGCATATCTGCCGGGCACGGTAATTTTTATGCGCCGCGGGTTTTACAGGCTATGGGTGTTTCAGATATGGAAGACGGCGTGGTCCGACTGAGCTTCGCGCACTACAACACCCAATCAGAGATCGAACAGCTTACCGGGACGCTAGAGCACGTATTACCCGATAATTAGTCGATACGACGAATAATTTTACGCAAAAGTCGATACTGCTAACGGCGACTGAGCGGATAAGAGCTGCAAACAGCAACTTACGATAAAAGCAACTGACAAGTTATGGCTTTGTTCAACAAGATTCTAATCGCCAACCGAGGCGAAATAGCCTGCCGCATCATGCGCACCTGCAAACGCCTCGGCATCACCAGCGTGGCAGTTTATTCAGATGCAGACCGCCACGCACTGCATGTTGCCATGGCGGATGAATCAATCGGCATCGGTGGGTCAACATCGGCCGAAAGTTATCTGAAAATAGATACGATTATCGAAGCCTGCAAACAATCCGGTGCTGAAGCTGTACACCCCGGATTTGGCTTTCTATCCGAGAATGCTGACTTTGCATTGGCACTTGATAAAGCAGGTATTACCTTTATTGGCCCGGGTACACGCGCCATTGAAGTTATGGGCGACAAGATCGAATCAAAGAAGCTTGCCGCAACCTCTGGTGTCAACACGGTACCCGGACACGCTGATGCAATAGACACACCCGCCGAAGCACACAAAATCGCCGCAGATATCGGATGCCCGGTCATGTTGAAAGCTTCCGCCGGAGGGGGTGGCAAGGGCATGCGCGTTGCCTGGACACTGGATGAGGTTGAAGAGGGATTCACCAGCGCACAAAACGAAGCGCGCAGTTCATTTGGTGATGACCGGGTGTTCGTTGAAAAATTTATCGAGCGTCCGCGTCATATTGAAATACAGGTCCTTGCAGATAGTAACGGAAACTGTATCGCGCTGGGTGAGCGTGAATGTTCGATACAACGCCGACACCAGAAAGTCATTGAAGAAGCGCCCTCACCTTTCCTTGATGAAGCCACACGTCAGGCTATGGGTGAGCAGGCTGTCACATTGGCAAAAGCGGTGGACTATCAATCTGCAGGCACAGTTGAATTTATTGTCGACAAGGATCGCAATTTCTATTTCCTTGAAATGAATACGCGATTGCAGGTAGAGCATCCAGTCACTGAACTAATAACCGGACTTGATCTGGTAGAGCAAATGATCCGGGTTGCTGCCGGACACCCGCTACCGCTGCAGCAGCAAGATGTGAAGTTAAGTGGCTGGGCCATTGAGGCCCGTGTTTACGCCGAAGATCCGGAACGTAACTTCATGCCTTCAACCGGCAGATTGACGCGTTATCAACCCCCTGTCGAAGGCGTACTTACCACTGATCACGGTGACGGCAGAGTACGTGTTGATACCGGTGTCTTTGAAGGCGGTGAGATCAGTATGTTCTACGACCCGATGATCGCCAAGCTAGTGACCCACGGCGATACACGCAATGCTGCTATAGCCGCGATGAGTCGCGCTCTTGATCAGTACGTTATTCGAGGCGTCAGCCACAATATTCCATTTCTAAACGCACTGGTAACCCACCCGGCGTTTATCGACGGTGACTTGACCACCGGGTTTATTGATGAGCATTTCCCGGATAGTTCAGGCAGCAAAGCAACAACAGAAAACGCACAAACAGATCAGGCAAAACCAGACATTCAGAACATTGCGATTGCAGCCTTTGCACAACTGATAGATGCGCAGCGTTCGGCGCAAGTTGACAATCAGCTGCGACGAACACACACAGCACAGGAGACAGCGGCCCTGGTAGCTTTGGTCAAAGGCGTGACAGAATCGGTAGCTGTTGAATTAACAGAACCTGCATTTGCAACAAGTGATGCACGTCAAAACGGCCAGAATGCTATTAGTCTTCGAATTGACGGTAACGAAATACAGCTCTCGTCTGACTGGACACCAGGCAACCTGCTGTTTGATGGCAAAATTATCCACCCGGGTGATAGCTCTGAATCTTATGTTGTTGCCCAAATCGATCGTGCAGCGACCCATTGGATCGTAACCCGTGCCGGAAAGTCACAATCCATTCAGGTGCTGCGCCCGGAAGTCGCTGCACTCGCACGATTGATGCCCGAGAAGGCCCCACCGGATTTATCAAAATTCCTGCTGTCACCGATGCCGGGGCTGTTAGTCAAAATTTCCGTTAACGAAGGCGAAGCGGTTAAAGCCGGACAGGAGCTGGTCGTGGTTGAAGCAATGAAGATGGAAAATGCACTAATGGCTGAGCAGGATGGCGTGGTCAAAAGCGTTAACCACGAGGAAGGTGCCAGTTTAAGCGTCGACGAAGTAATTATTGAATTCGCCTAACGAAATAAACGGAATTAGTCGAAATAACTGAAATACCCGAAACACTTGCAAGAAGTGCCATAACTGAAATACCGGTTAAATCAGACAAGCAACGACCGGTCAAATGCTACCAGTTCCACCGTGTTGCCTTCGGGGTCTTCGGTAAAAATGCCACGCCAGCCAATCCAGTCAAACACTTCGACGCGGTATTGAATGTTGTTCAGTTCATACCAGTTCATAACGGCTTGCTGTTCGGCGTATGGCAGGCTGAGCGCCAGGTGGTGAAGCGAAGAACCAGCGCCTGTAGCCGGAGGCTGGTCTGATACAGGATGAATATCTGTGCGACCGGCATCATGTCTGAACAGTGCCAGCACTGAGGTATGGCCGGCAAATCCATCAGCGATTTTGAAAAACACGACGTCGCTGCGGTGATCACCGGAGAGCAGTGCGAGGCCGATGATATCCTTGTAAAAAGTTGTCATTGACTCGATGTTCCCGCAACGTACAGCAACCTCACCGAGTCCTCCGACAGTAAATCCTCGCTCGCCCGTATTACGTTTACCGTTATCAGCCTCACCCGGCATAGTGTTTTTCCATGTGTTCCTGCAAGGCTGACAGCCCCTGGTCCAGACCGGTTCGCCCAAACCCCAGCCTGAATCGATCAGTCGGAGTGTCGGATAGGTCTGACCGGTAAATAGTCCCCGGTAAAAACAGCACACCACTTTGTTCAACCAGTGTCTGACAGAAGTGTTCAACACCGTCAGTGCCTTTGTATCGGGGAAAGGCCATACATGAAGCATCCGGTCGATACCAGTCAAAGAGCTCAGGGTAGCGTTTGAAAAACGCGTCCCACTTGGGCAGGTTTTCATCGATGATCGCACAGTTACGTTGCAACAACTGCTCGCGATGACTAAGCGCAATTTTGGCTAGACGCTCACTCGGGCCCGAGTTACAGATAGACAAGTAGTGCTTCATGCGTTCCATTGCGGATAACACTTGTTTGTCCTGGCAGGCAATCCAGCCAATGCGTAAACCCGGCAACCCGTATGATTTCGACATGACATTCAATGACAGTCCTCGCTCATAACTATCTGCAACGAATGGCAGGTGCTTAGTACCCTGCGGACCGAGACCATGAAAAATCTCGTCATGCAAAATGTAGATACCGTGCTTGCGGCACAGGTCGACAAGAGCCTGATAACGATCGGGCGAGAGCAAAGCGCCGGTCGGGTTGTGCGGGAAATTGATAGTGACCAGTCGCGTATTGGGTTGAATGGCATCAGCGACTCTATCGATGTCAATAGACCAGCCATCTTCGGGATCCAGCGGTACACCGGTTGCAGCACAAATGGCGACCGGCAAGGTTTCATGTGACTGATAGTTCGGTGTCACAACAATGGCATGGCTGTCCTTATCGAGTAGCACCGTGTTTGCGGCAAAGATTCCTTCACTAGCGCCGGCGAAACACAGGATATCTTCAGCTGACCGGTGCTGGTATAGCGTCGAGATCGTCTCGCGCAGATCAGGTGCACCATAGGTTTCTGTATAACCCAGCCACATGCCTTCAAAATCTTCACGCTCTTGCGCCGTCGCCATCGCAAGCAGATCACGTAGTGACAGACTTTCCGCGTCAGATGCTGTCAGGTGATAGCGCGCCTTGAATTCCCATTTGGAGAAATGCGTCTCCAGTCTGAACGCCGGTAACGTCGTCATCTATTGAACCCGCATCCTTTGAAGCAAACCTGCCGTCACAGTGTTTCGTCCATAATTTGCTGGTAAATATCAGGATCAGTAATACCTTCCGATCCGATCAGCAACACGCGCGACGACTCATCAAGTCCGAGTAACGCACTGGTTTTTTCATGCTGTCGAGCGAGTATCAGAGCAGCGAGACCAGCAACACCGCTTTCACCGGATTCAACTACCGGATCACCATCAAGCGGTCGTGCTAGCAAACGCACCGTCGGCGGTATCAGTGAATCCGGTATCGTGACGAAATCGGCAGCCTCATCTGACAGGATCTGCCACGCCAGTGGTGACGGTTCGCCGCACGACAAGCCGGCCATAATGGTTTCTTCTTCTATCACTACATTGTGCATAGCGCCAAGACGCGCACTTTCAAACAGACACGGCGCAAGTTCCGGCTCTACGACCACAACGCGCGGCGATTGACTGCCCCACAATTGCCGCAAGCTCGCGGCCACACCTGCAGCGAGGCCACCCACCCCGCCCTGCAGAAATACATGGGTGGGTGGGGAGTCCAATACATCAACAACCTCACGCGTCATCACACCATAACCTGCCATTACATCGGTCGGTGGTTGCGTATAACCCGGCCAGGAAGTGTCCGAGACAACAAACCAGCCATTGGCTTCGGCCTCCTCACGTGCAATGCGAACCGAAGCATCATAATCACCGTCTATGCGAACAACTTCAGCACCAAAACCTCTGATGACTTCCGCACGTCCTTCACTGACTTCCTCGTGGATATAGATCCGGCACGGATTACCGAAGCGCTGACAACCCCAGGCCAGGGATCGCCCATGATTACCATCAGTGGCGGACACCAGTGTGATCGCCTCACAGGCCTGACGCCATTGTCCGTCGCGAATTGCAGCCAGTGATACATCAGCTGCCTGCTGCACGGACACTTGTTGCTGGAGTACCCGAAGTGCGGCATAAGCACCACCCAGAGCCTTGAAACTACCAATACCAAAACGCGGGCCCTCGTCCTTGTAAAGTATTTCATCAACGGAAATAACATTCGCCAATGCAGTCAAACGGTGCAGTGGCGTCGGCTGATAATTCTGCCACTCGGTGATTTCCGCAAAGGCGGTGGCATAGTCCTGCTCACTGATCACGGTATTGGCAGCATCGGTCTGACTGCAAATTCCAGTGGTATGACGTAACGCAGCGTTTGTAAAAACCGGGGCGAGTTGATTCATCAGGAATGCACCTGTGGTAATCGATCACGTACCAGCGTTTGCCAGAACGAGGCACCGATGGTTAGTAATTTATCGTTAAAGTCGTAGTCTGATGAATGTAGCGGTTGCGCATGGGCACCGTGTTCACCGTTACCCAGTAATAAGAAGCAGCCGGGTACGGCCTGACAAAAATGCGCAAAGTCTTCAGAAAAACTCATCGGCTCACATTCATTATTGGTTTTTATTCCCATGCTCTGCGCGACCCGCGCCACTGCATCGACAGGATCAGTGGCGTTAATCGTTTCGATAAACTCGGTATTGAGCGTTAGCGTTGCTTCGATGGCATGGGTTGCGGCAACTCCATCGACTATCTGCTGCATCAATTCACCGGTACGCTCACGATCAACCGGTTCGCGGGCACGTATATCACCCTTTAGTACCGCATGACCGGGCAGCACATTGCGTTGTCCGTCAGTAACAATTTCCGTTACTGATACTACAACACCGGCTCCCGGTGGCAGTTTGCGCGAGACAATGGTCTGTAAGGCGAGTACCGTTTCAGCAGCAACCGTAATAACATCAACACCTGTGTGCGGCATCGACGCATGCCCACCTTGCCCGTTTAGCTGAATTTCAAACAGCGTTTCACTGGCGCAGATCTGCCCGTAGCGCGTGGCCACCTCACCCTCAGCCAGGCCCGGTAAATTGTGGATAGCATAAACCTCATCCGGTGCAAAACGTTCAACAAAGCCTTCCTCAAGCATCGCCAGCGCACCGAGGCCGTGTTCCTCGTTCGGTTGAAAAATAAAAACAACCGTGCCATCGAAATCCGGATTACCTGCCAGTAGTTCGGCAGCTCCGAGCAACATGGTGGTATGACCATCATGTCCACAGGCGTGCATTACCCCTGGATTCTCAGACGGATAATCGTGCGTCGATGTTTCAGTGATGGGTAGCGCATCCATATCGGCACGCAAAGCAATAACACGATCACCGGTACCGGCTTTAAGTACACCAACCACACCTGCACCTTCATGCACCTCAAGGCCCAGCTCGCGCAGGTAGGCGGCAACCCGTGCTTTGGTGCGCACCTCATTAAAACCCAGCTCCGGATCACGATGAAATTCGCGCCGTGTGTCAGTCAGTTTCGATTCCAGATTACTCATTGCATATGTTGAAACGACGTGTTGCCGTCAGTATGACTTTGCCCGGGAGTTTAAGGCAGCCTCGGTTGCCAGGGCATTCAGTTGACCCCATTGTACAGGTGTCCGACGGATAAACAGGCCACCATGGTATCGGCCAGGCGGCATGTAACAACGCAACTGGCGGTACGACACATTTTCATCAACCCGACACCCGCAATGCCAGTAAACTAACCGTCAGGGCATCAAACAACATTCGAGGCATCCGAGGTATATCCATGATTGGCAATTTGAATCACGTGGCGATCGTCGTTCCGGATCTCGCCAAAGCGACAGCGCGTTACCGTGACGTGTTGGGAGCTCAGGTATCACAACCGGAGAATCTACCCGAACACGGTGTCACCACAGTGTTTATCGAACTGCCCAACACCAAGATAGAACTATTACATCCGTTTGGCGATAACTCCCCTATCGGGCGCTTTCTTGAAAAAAATCCTGACGGCGGCATGCACCACCTGTGCTACGAAGTGGATGACATATACGACGCAAAGAACGCATTGATTGCCGAAGGTGCCCGCGTACTTGGCGACGGTGAACCGAAGATCGGTGCACACGGTAAACCTGTGCTGTTTCTGCATCCCAAAGACTTCAGCGGTACATTGATCGAGCTGGAAGAACGTTGAACAGATATCCGTAGAGACCGGAGCCATTGCCAATGACGAGCAACCTTGATCTGATCATTGTCGGTGCTGGAGCTGCGGGTATCGGAGCTGCGCAGGCAGCTGCGACGTCCAAGCTCAATTACAGGGTTCTGGAGGCATCCCACCGTGTCGGTGGCCGTGGCTTGACTGAAGAGTTGGCCCCCGGAATTCCCTGGGATTTGGGATGTCACTGGTTACATAGTGGCAGCATCAATCCACTGGCACGCGTGGCTGATCAGCTGGGTATGCATTACGGTAAAGGTTCTGAGTCCAGAAATTTCTTTTTAAAAGGCGCGTGGGTTACACCACAACAGCAGAAAGACTACGCCGACTACACAACTCGACAATGGCATGCGATGCGTGCTGCTGAAGACGAACAACGTGATGTTGCAGTCGTGGATTTAACAGAGCTGGACCAGCCCTGGTCATCGTATTACTGTTACTGGCAATCACTGATGTCATCGGAAGATGTCGATCAGTTTTCTTTTCGTGACCTGACCGCGTACCAGGACACCGACGAGAACTGGCCGGTCACAGACGGTTACGGCACGCTGCTGACAAAACATGCAGCGGGCTTGCCAATTGAATTGAACACCACAGTCAAGAAAATAGACTGGAGCGGCGAGCGAATCAAAGTCACGACAAACCGCGGCGAATTAACATCAAAGTACATAGTCATAACGGTATCAACAGGCGTGCTTGGCGCTGGCGATATAGAGTTTCTCCCGAAACTGCCGTTAGCAACGCGAGAAGCGATAGACGCGCTACCGCTGGGTTGTTACAACAACTTTGCCATGCTGTATGAACAAGACTGGCCGTTTGACGCTGACACCCCGTCGCGCATCGACTACAGCAACGGCGACGATGTCAATTTTGCCTTTAAACTCAATTGTTCCGGTTGGCCATATATCTATTGCGCAGTAGCTGGCCGTCAGGCGCGCTGGTTGGAACGCCAGCCACCGGCAGAATCAGAATCCATGATGATGGGTGCCCTGAAAGATATATTCGGCAACGACTTCGCACGCAAAATCACACGGTTTAAAACCAGTGCCTGGGGTGGGGATCCGTTGGTCAAAGGCGCCTACTCCGCCAGCAAACCGGGACTAAGCCAACAACGCAAAGTCCTGAGCGAACCCGTCGCTGATAAATTATTTATAGCAGGGGAAGCGGCATCAACAAAAGCTTTTTGTACTGCGCATGGGGCGTGGGAAACCGGGCGCGATGCGGTAAAGATGCTGTAAAACACGGTACGTGACGGCAGGCACAACACTAAACCAGGCTAAACCCTTGTTCAGACTGTTCGTAGAAGCGCACTTATGCATTGAACAATGGCTTTACAAGCTTCGATGTTGTCAGATAAAAGACATCTGCTGCTATTTTAAGGTTCCTTAGATTTTTATCGGCAATTGCTGGCGAATAATGGCATCCGCTTTATCGCTGATATAATTCGGTTGATGCTGTGACAGAATATCCTCTACCCGCTGATGCGCACGTTCAAGCGCATCCTGCGCACCACTCTCAACCCAGGCATCGGGTTCCTGTCGATCACCCACAGTCGGATAGACATAGTCGCGCTGCATGGATTCCATGGTTTGCGTCTCGCCGATAAAATGACCGGGGCCTTCGATTACCTGTCGCATAGTTTCAAACGCGAGCGTGTCGTCAGTGAGTTCTACACCCCGCAACATGCGATTCACCATCGATAACATTTCATTATCAAGCACGAACGCTTCAAATGAAGCTCCTAACAGGCTTGCCATCATGCCACTCGATTCATAAACCATATTTGCGCCCGATAAACCACAAGCCAGGGCTGAAAGCGCTTTCTCTGCACCCATTTGCGCGTCGACCGCTTTTGCATCCGACATACAGGCGGCAACCCCGGAAGGCAGGCCTGCGTGGTTGGACAATTGTGCCGATGCTGCGTTAAGCCAGGCAATTTCAGCGCCACCACCACTGAACGCACCCGTACGCAGATCAATAACGAACGGCCAGTTGGAGAAAATCATTGGATAGCCCGGTGCATAAACGTTGACCATGCACAAAGCAGCGAGCGTTTCAGCCAGTGAAGCTGCCAGCATACCGTCAAGTGTTGCCGGTGCAGTTGCACCCGACATGCCGGCGATAATGGCATTGATAGGAACACCTCGCCGGATACAAGCCAATGTCACGTCAAACGCATCGTCACCGAAACGCATGGGCGAAATTACCGGGCTAATATGTGCTTTACAGAATGGTTGCCTGGCAAACTGCCCTTCATCACCGGCCACCAGATCAAATATATCGACAATCGGGTCAACGTGCGATCCGAGGGTAAAACTCATACCCACCGGCTTGGTCGTACCACGCATCAGACAATAAGCCGTGTTGATATCCAGCTCGAATATGTCAGGTACATCTGTCGCAATACAGCAGCGTGTGAACCAACTGACATTATCAAGACGGTCAATCAAGCGGGTGAAGTCGTATAAGTCCTGTAGCGTTGAGGGCCGATAGGCACCGGCGTTGTAATCATAGGTTTGTACCGCAGCACCACCGGTACCGAAATACACTTTGTCCCCACCGGCTGCAATGGTTTGATGTGCTTCACGTCCATGCAGTACAACCGATTTACAAGCGCCCGCGATTATGTCTTCAACCATTGTCCGTGGAAAACACAAGCGTCCCTTGTCATTGACAGTTGCTCCGGCGGCAACAGACTGTTCCTGCAACGCTTGCGGGGCATCACCCATACCGAGTTCTTCAAGCATACGAAAGGCTGTGTCGTATACCCGATCGATTTGATGATCTGTTAATGGTCGATACTGTCCCCCGGCTGCACCGCTCGGTGCGGGATTGATTTCAGGTGGTCGACTGCGTTGCTCACGCATTCGATCACGGCTGCTTTGCCCTTTGCGCCGGCTGCTTCTACCCTGGCGATTACTCATTGAGACCTACCTTTTTTCACCAGATTTACAGTTAAGGGCAGGCTAGGCATTACGTAAACGCGAGTCACCCGCATCATACTGACAGTCCTCAACCGTCACGGCTGCATATCTCTGGCCCAGTATTCCCACCTCAAGCGAGTTTCCGGTTGCCGCCTGTTGCGGATCAAGCATTGCGTAAGCCAGGTTGGCTTGTACGCGATGGCCATAACCGCCCGACGTTACGGTACCGACCTGCGTACCCGCTTTAAACACCGGGCTGCCTGCATGAGCCGGGGCGAGATCGCTATCAATGCGCAACACCGCAAACTGCTGGCGCGCGCCACGGGATTGCTGTTCAAGTAACGCAGACTTGCCGATGAAATCAGGCTTGTCAGTTTTGACAAACCGCTCGAGCCCAAGCTCGAACGGATTAAACTCGTAGATTAGATCGGCTTTCCAGTGACGATAACCCTTTTCAAGGCGCATGGATTCCACTGCATCCAGCCCGAAGTAAGACAGGTCGAATGATTGGCCACTTGTAGTGAGCTGCTGCCATACATACAACAAGCCTTCATTCGGTACATGTAACTCGATACTGTCTTCACCGGAAAAACTAACGGCCATCGCAAGCAAGCGCACATGACCAATTTCCAGATAACGCGATCGCAGCCACGGTAGCGACTGCATAGAAACATCGTCGCGCACGACAACAGACTGCAACAACGAGCGTGCTTCGGGACCACTGATCAGCAGAGTAGTCACACGATCGGCATAGCGCTCAACCGTAACGGAATCCGGTTTGTGTCGATTGAGCCAGTCATAGTCATGACGCTCAGAAGCTGCCGCTGACCCATACCAGTAGTGATCGTCACCGAGTTTAACCACAGTGGCTTCCGATAGCAGATTGCCCTTTTCAGTTAGCAGATAGCAAAGACCAACTTTGCCAACGGCCGTTGGCACACGTCCGCATACCAGTCGCTCCAGCAGTTCAAACGTGCCCGCGCCTTTCAGTTCAAAGCGGTTGAACCCGGAAATCTCCGCCACTGCTACATGCTTGATCATCTGTTGGATTTCTGCAGCTACCACCTGCTCACGTTCATTGAAGCGGAAACCCGGTACTTCCTTATAGTCGGGTAACGGTTTGAAATGCAGTACTCTTTCCCAGCCATCAACAACACCCCAGACTGCACCGGCTTCGCTTAACGCTGAATACAGTGGTGTGGTTCGCATAAGCCTGCATGCGGGTCGGTGTTCATGCGGCAGGTGATAATGAAATTCATTTTGATAATCTTCAATCGCTTTCTGATTGGTGTATTCGATAGATGCGTAATTACCGAAACGTCTTGGGTCGACATACCAGGCATCCCATTCACATTCACCATGCAGCATTAACTCGGAAAGAATCTTTCCGTATCCGCCACTTTCGCCAATACCGGCACGCAGACCAGTCATACAAAAATAATTCGGTACTCCCGGTACCGGGCCAATCAACGGTGCACCGTCCGGTGTGTAAGTGATCGGTCCGTTTATAACCGTATGAATGCCAGTGTCTGCCAGCGCCGGCATACGCTCGAAAATCCGTTCCATATTGTCCAGACAACGATCGAGGTCGGATGGACAAAGTGCCTTGGTGAAGTCCGCCTGTATGCCCTCCAGACCGAAGGGTTTACAACCCTGCTCATAGACACCCACCAATAAACCTTTTTTTTCCTGCCGGGAGTAGAAATCATCACCCGGGTCACGAATTATCGGCACCCGGAAATCGAGCGCTTCGAGCTCGGCGAGTGGCTCCGTTAGAAAATACATGTGTTCGAGTGATGTTACCGGATGCGTGACACCAAGCAGCGCGCCGATTTCATTGGCACGATAACCACCGGCGTTAACCAGCATCTCACAGGTGATCGTGCCGTTAGGTGTGGTGACTTCAAATTCGCCTGACGCTTTTCGCTTTACAGCAGTTGCCGGTGTGAAACGATGGACTTCAGCGCCCAGCTTGCGTGCCTCGCGCGCCAGTGAAAACGTGATGCCGGCCGGGTCAATATCACCGTCAAGCGGATCCCACCAGGCACCGAGCAGTCCCTGGGTATTCAGTAACGGGTGTCGCTTGCCAACTTCATCTGCATCGATAAATTCCATTTCAACACCCATACCGCCGGCGCTACCAATAAAGTGTTTATAGATATCGACCTGATCGCTAGTGTGCGCCAGACGCATGCCACCTGAGATGTGGTAGGTGATCGGGTGATCCTTGTCTTCACTTAAACGTCTGTACAGATCAATACTGTGACGTTTCAGTGCAAACATGGTTTGATTGGCACCGAATTGTGTTACCTGCGCAGCAGCGTGCCAGGTGGAACCGGACGTTAATTCATCCCGTTCAAGCAGTACAGCATCAGTGCAGCCTAGTTCTGCCAGATGGTAAAGCGCAGAACATCCGGCAATACCTCCACCGATAATCACAACTCTTGCGTGCGTTTTCAACCTGACCAATCCTCCCGATTTTCAGCCGACTCGCGACCATTATGGATGCGCAGCCTGTGCTGAACAATAACAGGAAAAGTCACCGTAGCGTCGCGACAAAGCGCGCGAACGACGGCATTGAAGACCGCGGGTCTGGAGCGGATACAAATACAAGGCTAAGGCCAGGCGGATAAAACGCTGGCGACTCAGGTTTAAAGACGAATGAAGACAAACGGGTATCCGTCAGGGGAGCTTCAGTTCAGTGATTGAAAATCACAAACAACCGGTATCAGCTTCGGATACTGTCAAAAAAACGCTTTACGCCCCCGAGCCAGTTATGCGCTTGCGGGCTATGCTTGGCCGCGTTATCACCACCAATAGAATCATGAAATTCCATCAGGAGTTCTTTCTGCTGCGACGACAGATTGATCGGAGTCTCAACCCGCACTTTACACATCAGATCACCTGTCGGGCCACCACGTACCGGTTTCACACCCTTACCACGCAGCCGAAAGGTTTTTTCAGACTGAGTACCTGCCGGAATTTTCAGTTTTACACGACCGTCCAGCGTTGGTACTTCAAGCTCGCCGCCAATAGTCGCTGTGGCAAAGTTGATCGGTACCGTGCACAGCAGCTGCGCACCATCACGTTCGAAGATATCGTGTTGCTTAACATGGATAGCAACATACAGATCACCGGCAGGACCACCGTTTTCACTGGCTTCGCCTTCACCCGAAAGTCGGATCTTGTCGCCTGTATCGACACCGGCCGGTATTTTGACTGACAGTGTTTTTTCTTTTTGTTTACGGCCTTGTCCACGACAACGCGGGCATGGATCAGTGATGACTTTACCTCTGCCGCGGCACGCAGGACAGGTTTGCTGAACAGAAAAGAATCCCTGATTCATACGTACCTGACCCGCCCCGTGACAGGTTGGGCAATTGCTCGGTGTGGTGCCGCGTTTCGATCCGCTGCCATCACACGCATCGCAGGCAACAAGGTTCGGAACTTTGATTTTTGTCTCTACACCGGCGACCGCATCTTCAAGCGAAATCTCCAGGTTGTACTGCAGATCATCACCGCGATGCACACGTGGCCCGCCACGCCCACGACCGCCACCGAAGATGTCGCCAAATACATCACCAAAAATATCGTTGATGTCGGCAGCGCCACCGAAACCACCGGGACCCGCAGCAGAGTTATCAACACCGGCATGTCCGAACTGATCGTATGCAGCACGCTTCTGATCGTCACCGATTACTTCGTAAGCTTCTTTAGCTTCCTTGAATTTCTCTGCAGCCGACTCATCGTCCGGATTTCGATCCGGGTGATATTTCATCGCCAGCCGACGATAGGCCTTTTTCAGGTCAGCCTTTGTGACGCCACGTTCGACGCCAAGCACTTCGTAATAGTCCCGTTTTGCCATTTGGACCTGAAATAGTTCGTAGTAGGACGGTTTATCGGGTATTCAATACAGCGCCGGACGACCTGTCCGGCAGCACAAACGCATGAACGATCTGATCAGTAAATTTTACTGGCGCTTATCGTCTTTAACTTCTTCAAACTCCGCTTCAACAGCATCGTCAGAAGGCGGCGCATCCGCTTGATCCGAAGGCGCGGCACCCGCTGCATCACCAGAATCCTGGTTCGCAGCCGCATAAGCACGCTCAGCTAACTTCTGCGCAGATTCAGATAACGCTTCGATTTTCTCGTCGATCGCCGTCTTGTCATCGCCTTTGGCAACTTCCCGCAACTCGTTGAGCTTCGATGTAATATCCTCTCTCTCGCCAGGCTCCATCTGCCCTTCAAGATCGTTCATCGATTTTTCAGTCTGGTGGACTAACGAGTCAGCGGTATTGCGCACATCAATCAATTCACGTTGACGGGCATCATCATCGGCATGCGCTTCAGCATCAGCCACCATGCGATCGATTTCATCATCTGATAAACCACTTGATGCCTTGATAACTATCGACTGCTGTTTACCAGTCGCCTTGTCCTGTGCAGAAACATTCAGGATACCGTTAGCATCGATGTCGAATGCCACTTCGATTTGCGGTACCCCGCGCGGTGCCGGTGGAATATCTTCCAGATCAAATCGACCCAGCGACTTGTTACCGGAAGCGATATCACGCTCACCTTGCAATACATGCACAGTAACCGCAGCCTGATTGTCATCGGCCGTGGAGAACACTTGCTGTGCTTTGGTCGGGATAGTGGTGTTTTTATCAATGAGTTTGGTCATAACGCCACCGAGAGTTTCAATACCCAGTGACAAAGGTGTTACGTCAAGCAGCAATACGTCTTTTACCTGTCCACCCAATACACCACCCTGGATAGCAGCACCGACAGCAACAGCCTCGTCCGGATTAACATCTTTACGTGGCTCTTTACCAAAGAAATCTTTAACGACTTCCTGAACCTTCGGCATACGAGTCTGACCACCCACCATGATGATGTCAGCAACATCAGATGCTGATAGTCCGGCATCTTTCAGCGCAGTTTTACAGGGGCCGATTGTGCGTTGAATCAGGTCATCAACCAGTGATTCGAGCTTGGCACGGGTAACTTTGATGTTCAGGTGTTTCGGACCTGCTGCATCCGCGGTAATAAACGGCAGACTAACGTCAGTTTGCGAGGTTGAGGATAGCTCTATTTTAGCTTTCTCGGCACCTTCTTTAAGTCGCTGCAAAGCCAGCGGATCGTTATGCAGATCAATGCCGCTTTCTTTTTTGAACTGCTCGGCCAGATACTCAATCAGTCGATTGTCAAAATCTTCACCACCCAGGAACGTGTCGCCGTTGGTTGAAAGCACTTCGAACTGGTGTTCACCGTCGACTTCAGCGATTTCGATAATCGATATATCGAACGTACCGCCACCCAGGTCATAAACTGCGATGGTTTTATTACCACGCTGCTTGTCCATACCGTAAGCCAGTGCAGCAGCAGTTGGCTCATTGATGATACGTTTTACATCCAGTCCGGCAATGCGTCCGGCATCTTTAGTTGCCTGACGCTGCGAATCATTAAAGTAGGCAGGCACGGTAATAACCGCTTCCGTCACATCCGTTCCGAGATACTCCTCAGCCGTCTGCTTCATTTTCATCAGAATACGGGCCGATACTTCAGGCGGTGCCATCTTGTTGCCATTGGCTTCAACCCAGGCATCACCATTGTCGGCCTTGATGATCTTGTAAGGCACTTTCTCGATGTCTTTCTGGACAGCATCTTCCTGAAAACGGCGTCCGATCAGGCGCTTAACGGCATACAGTGTATTTTGCGGATTGGTGACCGCCTGACGTTTAGCCGGTTGTCCAACCAACACCTCTTCGTCATCACCAAAGGCAACGATCGAGGGGGTTGTGCGATCGCCCTCGGAATTTTCAATCACCCGCGGCTGGCCGCCTTCCATCACAGCGACACACGAATTAGTCGTGCCGAGATCGATGCCGATTATTGTGCCCATTGAGATTGTCTCCGGAAAAACCTGGTATTAGTTGTTTGTTTAAGTAAAACGTTTATTAACTGGCTTCGCGCTCACCGCAAGCCACTTGTGCGGTGATCAACCCCGTCGGAACGAGAGTGATCACCCGTCTTTTCATGTCTCATTGATATATGTGGCCCGCAGGGCGCATTTCAACACTTAGCGTTAGCGCTCGTGATGACCTACTTGGCAACCATCACACGGGCAGCGCGAATGACCCGGCCATTCAGGGTGTAACCCTTTTGAATAACCCCGATAACCGTATTGGGCTCCTTACCCTCAACCGGCGCCTGCGACATGGCCTCGTGGAGCTCCGGGTTGAATTTCTCGTCCATCGGATTGATTTCAGCAATATTGTGCTTGCCAAACGACTGCGACAGCATTTTCAGTGTCAGATCAGCACCTTCAACAAAGTTGGCCACATCGGCCCCTTCCTGCTGCGCCGCCTCAAGACCCATTTCCAGACTGTCTTTGACTTCGAGCAGATCTTTTGCGAATCCTTCTACGGCAAATTTTCGAGCGCGGTCAGACTGTGCTTCGAGCCGCTTACGCTGGTTTTGCATTTCCGCCTGCATGCGCAACAGATCATCTTTGAAACCCGCCTGTTGCGTTGACAACTGTTCCTGCAACTGCAGTACCTGTTGCTCCGGTGTCAGGTCTTGTTCCGGCTGTTCATCCGACTCGGACTCATCTTCGGCGTTCTCAGACGGTGCATTTTCATCAGCAGCGACCTGCTGCGGGTTTTTATTCGCCTCTGCAGAGCTGTCATCAGCCTGCCCCGGCTCCAGATCCGGGGGATCGAGGTTTTCCTCAGCCGACATTTTTTCCGGCAATCCATCTGTCGGATTCCCTTCACCGGTGTCTTCGGACTTGTTGTCAGCGACAGAGCTATCACCGTTCGCTGACTGCTGGTCATCGCCGGAATCAGACACGGTTTCGTCGCCAGGCACATCGCTGGCACCCGACTCATCAGTGGAAGTCGTGTTTTTGTTCATACGAGTAAAAATTGATTAGCAGTCGAGCGTCGGACTGACCCGATAACGCAGCAATTACGCATTCCAAGCAACAATAAAACCCTGGCTTCCTGAGTCAGGAAATCCAGGTGATAGGTGAGCGTGGGGGCTATTTTTTGGAATTCAAGGCGGCACTGAGCAATTTTGATGTGACATCAACCACAGGAATGACTTTGTCATAGGCCATACGCTTCGGCCCGATAACACCCATCACACCCAGTACGCTGCCACTGACCTCATAGGTAGAGGTTATCAGGCTGCACTCCTGCAGGACGTCGTAGCCGGCTTCATTGCCAATAAAGATCTGAACGCCGTCGGCGGTGATGCAACGTTCCAGTAAGTGGTAGATGTCACGCTTTTGCTCAAACGCGTGAAACAGCTCACGCAGCGTTCCAACATCTGATAAATCGGCATGCGACATCAGGTTGGTTTCACCGGCAACCAACAGGTCTTCATTTTCTGCGGCTTTTTCGTTTCCATCCAGTACCTGCCCCGCCAGATCTATCATCAGCTGCATCCGCTGGCTCATGTCGGCACGAACACTTTGCAGCTCGTTTTGCAGGCTGTCGCGGACTTCCGACAGGGATCGTCCGAGATACTCGGCATTCAGAAAACGTGCGAATTCTTCGAGCTCATCCTTGGTGTAGTCGCGGTCCATTGAAATAATGCGATTGTCTACCTGGTTATCGCTGAGGATCAAAATCGCCAGAATACGTTTGTCGGATAACGGTAAAAATTCGACCTGCTTGACGGCGATGGTTTCGCGCTTGGGCACGGTAATCATGCCAGCCATCCCCGTGACACCGGAGAGATATTTGGATGCGACTTTAACCAGCGCCTGATCGCTGAGGTTAGAGTCAAACGCAGACTGGATTTCCTTTATGGTGTCGCTGCCCGGCTCCTGGTATTCCAGCATCGAATCCACAAAAATACGATAAGCAGCGGTGGTAGGTACCCGGCCGGCAGAGGTATGCGGCGATCTGAGTAAACCCATACTCTCCAGATCACCCATCACATTGCGAACCGATGCGGCGCTTATACCGATGCCCGGCAGTTTCGACAGGGTTCGCGACCCTACCGGCTGCCCGTCGTTTATATAGTGGTCGACTAGCATGCGCAGAATGTTCTGCTCACGCTCCGTAACCTCTATACCGATTGACTTTTCATCAGTCATGGCCGGATTCTACCCGAGCGCAGCAAGCTTGCAAATTGATTACATCGGGGTTTCAAAGACACGCTTTGTTGACTACGTCACGTGTAGCATGCAGTTGACAGCGTCTGTACGGCGCAAAATTCACTATCAAGCTACATCCGCAGGCTGAGCCCGGCGTCATCCTGAGCTGGAGATGGCTGCCCGCAAAGGTTGCTGGCTGAAACCCAGCCTGCCACGGACCCGCTCTCACCGTTTCCAAAGTGACTGCATTGACTGTTGCAGGTGCTCACTTAGTACACTGATCGGCTGCGGAAAAGGCAATGTTCAGGCAGGCAGCCGCTTGAATTGGTCGAGTTTCAGGTGAACGAAGGCTTGTTGTTCTAGCATCCCATCAGCTTCACAAACTGGGTGCAACAGTCAATGCACCCAGTTTGCGCTGTTTGCAACCTGCTACAATGGATCTCCAATCAAAATATTTAAACTCGGCATACTCAAGAAACGCATGCCGGGGTAATACACGCACAACCAGCGATCATGCCTTTATCCAGTTCCCGACGCCCGTCCACACCGGTTGCCATTGGCGGTGTCTTGATGGGTGGAAACAATCCGATCGTCGTGCAATCGATGACCAATACTGACACGGAAGATGTCGTACGCACGGCTCATCAGGTTGCCGACCTGGCACGTGCGGGTTCGGAAATCGTGCGCATTACCGTCAACACCGAAGCCGCTGCGCGCGCAGTCCCTGAAATTCGAGAACGATTGCTGGCGATGAACTGTGATGTCCCGCTGGTGGGTGATTTCCATTTCAACGGTCACAAGCTACTAAGCGATGTGCCTGCTTGTGCTGAAGCGCTCGACAAGTACCGCATCAACCCCGGCAATGTCGGTCGTGGTCGTAAGCGTGATGAGCAATTCTCAACCATGATTGAGATTGCATGCCGTCACGATAAACCAGTACGTATCGGTGCTAACTGGGGCAGCCTCGATCAGGACCTGTTGGCACAGTTGCTCGATGACAACGCGAAACGTAAAGACCCCGTAACGCTTGATCAGATCAATCGCGATGCAGTTATAGAGTCAGCACTCGGTAGCGCCGTACGTGCCGAGGAAATCGGACTACCGGCTGAGAAAATTGTTGTCTCGTGCAAAATGAGTCGTGTTCAGGATCTGATCGATGTGTACAAGCGATTAGGTAACGAGTGCAAGTACGCGCTGCATCTGGGGTTAACGGAAGCAGGTATGGGTAGTAAAGGTATCGTTGCCTCAACCGCTGCACTGGCAGTTTTACTGCAGCAGGGCATTGGCGACACAATACGCATATCGCTGACACCTGAGCCGAACGGTGATAGAACGCGGGAAGTTATCGTTGCTCAGGAAATTCTGCAAACCATGGGTATCCGCTCGTTCACCCCGATGGTTAGCGCGTGCCCGGGTTGCGGCCGCACAAGCAGTACGTATTTTCAGGAACTGGCTGACGGTATTCAAAGCTTTTTACGCGACAGTATGCCGGCCTGGAAACAACAGTACCCGGGTGTTGCAGATATGTCCGTTGCGGTAATGGGCTGCGTGGTCAATGGCCCCGGTGAAAGTAAACACGCAAATATCGGTATCAGTTTGCCGGGCACTGGCGAACGGCCGGTCGCACCGGTTTACATCGACGGTGAAAAGGCCATGACGTTAAAAGGCGACAACATCGCAACCGAGTTTCAGCAGATTGTTGAGAACTATGTTGAATCGCGTTATGCCGCAGGATGATCATCCGCTTGGATAACAAACCCGGTGAAAAACGCTTCTTTATACACGTGACTAAAGACAATCGTTGAGTGATTCACCCCCCTGGTTCAAGTTGCCGACACATTCCGGTTTAGCACAACCGGTAAGCAACGAACCTAGCACCAACACAAGCACGACAGATAACGACTCAGCGTCTGATAAAGCCTTGGTTATCATTGGGGCGGGCCTGGCCGGATGTGCGCTAGCACATACACTGGCGAGCAAGGGTCAGCGGGTCACTGTTCTGGATAGTGCAAGCGAAGCAGCATCTGCCGCATCCGGCAATACCGCAGCGTTGCTGCGACCACACATAACACGCGAGGGTAATCTGGCCAGCCGTTTCTCCGCGAGCGGATTCCTTGAAACGCTGAGTGTATTAAAAACGCTTGAAGCATCAAACAAGCCCGGCAAGCGACCAGTCTTCCATACCTGTGGTGCATTGCATCTTCTTGAGCGATCTGACGATTACCCGGAGCATCCGCTTTACCGGCACGTCTCGAAACAGTCAGCCCGAACACTGACCGGCTACCCGCTTGCCACTGGCGGCTTGTACTATCCCGACGCCTGTTATGTAAATGTTCCGGTTTTGTGTCAGTTGTTACTGCAACATCCCCGTATTGATTTCATCACTGGCATACAGGTTCATTCGATCGATCGCGTTGCAAACCAATGGCAGATCAACAGCGATAAAACAAATTACCAAGCCTCACGGGTTGTGCTGGCCAACGGAACCGGCATTAGCAGTTTCAACGCAATGCAGGAATTGACACTGCAACCCGTGCGCGGTCAAACCACCCGTATTGAAGCACCTTGTCCGAAGCTGACGGTGGCTGTTTGCGGAAGCCATACCGTTATCCCGTTGCAAACGGATTCAAAAGATCAGTCACAACAATTACAACAAACGCAACAATGGCAAATCAGTGCCACTTATGACAGACAGAGCAGTAACGCGACGACTGATCATGCCGATGATGTTGCAAACCTGACTGCTGCAGAACAATCGTTGAACAGTAAAGATGTTTTCACTGCTGCAAAAAGAACAAATACCGATCCAACCACTGCCTGCAGTGACATTGAATCGCACTGGGCAGGCGTCAGAGCAACCACACCGGATCGACTGCCCGTCGTAGGGCATCTACCGGATTTTACTTTCTACCACATGCACTACCATGATCTGCATCATGGCAAACCTGAAGCGTTGTATCCGGATGCGCAGTACCAACCGGGGTTGTATGTACTGGGTGGCTTGGGATCAAGAGGACTATCAGTCGCTTTCATCGCCGCGCGATTGTTAGCGGCTCAGATACTGGGTAAAAATACCGGTTCGACAGACGATAGTTTGTACACACTGTTACACCCTGCCCGTTTTCTGATAAGACGATCTAAACGACGCCTTAGCACTCCCCGACCCGGCTAGATCGGGCGACAGCCTCGGAACTATCCGGCAATTTCAGCGTTACAAACAAACGGTTGGATTTGTGTCATCAGCCGGAATAAGTCGATGCAGATCGAGCTTTGCGGTTTTCAGATAGAGCCGCTCGGCGGGGCGCGCTATAATATAACGAGTGTAGAAGGTGTGTCGCAAATAAAGCTGCGCATAGTTTTTGAGCAATTACCTGCGTTATTGCTTTCGTCCCGTGCAGGACGCAATACACGCATAAAATCTGTAACCTGCTGATCGCCAAAATCGGTTCGCCGCAAGAACCATACTGAGACAGCCCCGGATAAGACACATGATCGATACTGACTGTGGCATTGAACAGGAATTTCCTGACGCCAGCACCGATGCATGGCTGCGGTTACTCGCGGCATCAAGCAACAGAGCGTCAACATCGAACAATGAAGCACCATCCAGCGAGACCTTACAGGCAGCGCTAAACAAGCTCTCCTATTCAACACTTGACGGCTTAACGACTCGTCCACTCTACACGCGTGCTGATTTACCAAACGATATACCGCTGGCAAGCGCTCGTCGACAGTCCGCCCACCATGCGCAATATACAGACGGGTCAAACAGTTCCAACGACAGTGGCATATGGGACATTAGACAAAAAGTTCGTGCCACATCAATCAAGGATGCCAATCGGTTAATGCTGAGCGAATTATCGCAGGGAGCGACTTCAGTGCACCTATTCGCAAAAAATCGTTCCGCTGCAAGTGCTGAGAATTCTGATAGCAATGAATCCAGTTGGATAGCAATCGATAATCACTCAGACGCCGATGCGTTAACCGATGGTGTTTATCTTGAACTCATCACACTATCGATTGAACCGGCATTGCCAGGTACCAGCCCGGTTGACGCGTTGCGCCAGGGGTACGCTGCGCGCAATCTGTCCGGTGACCAGATACGCCTGGCACTGAACCACGATTGGCTTTCCTTGCCTTCACAAAACCCGCAGACAAGGGAAAAACCATCTGCAGACGAACTGTCAACGCTCGGGAACTCGATAACAAAGTCAACCGCTGCAGAGGAGCAAATCACTCATCTGGCGGTCGACTTGCGTCACTACCACAACCTCGGTTGTACTCGCATAGAGGAAATCGCGATAGCCTGCGCAAGTGGACTCGCGTATCTCAAATGGCTACGGGAGCTGGGGATTACGCTTGAACAAGCTAACAGGCAAATCGTTTTTCATGTTGCGATTGATCATGACTTTTTCGCCAACATCATCAAACTGCGCGCGCTACGCGAAACCTGGTGCTATTTGCTAACGCAGTCAGATTCAGAAACAGATAAACCTTCGGGAATACTGCTACCCAACATACATGCACATACATCGCTGCGCATGCTCAGTCTGCTTGATACTGACAACAATCAACTGCGCAATACAATCGCCTGCGCTGCAGCGGCAATTGGGGGCGCGGACAGCATATCCGTAGAACCCCATCGACCATGTTCGATCAATGCATCGTTTCCGGCAGCAGATCCCGATGAAGATGCCCGTCGACTTGCCCGTAACATTCAACACATCCTGATGCAGGAATCAAATCTATACCGTGTGCAGGATCCGATCGGTGGTTCACCCTTTGCCGAATCTCAAACTACGGAATCTGTTGAAAAAGCCTGGCAACTACTCCAGGAGATAGAGTCAAGCGGTGGTATTGAGGAAAATCTGGACAATGGATCGCTCCTGGAGCGCATTGCCGGCAGCCGGCAGAAGCGAAGTACAAAAATTGCGCATCGAACGTTGCCGTTGGTTGGTGTTAGCGAGTTCGCCGCTGCTCAAGAATTGCATCTAGCGCAGTCTGATGCATGTTCTGCCACAAGCGAGAATACAGACTTTCGTGATTCAGCGGCGTTTGAATCGTTACGCGCTCAGACCTGTCAATCATTGAATGCGTTTTCAATCGACAGTATCAATCAATCCGGCAGCGACGACCAGGCAACCAACAAGACTATCGCCTGTCATCTGATTTGTTTTGGCAAGCCGGCTATCTACCGCGCACGTGCCGGATTCGCACGTAATCTGGTGAGCGCTATCGGCCTAACCTGCAGTGATATTGTGTTAGAAAATGCAATTGAACCGGACACCAATCCAAAAGACTGGTTACAGGCGCAACTGCATACGCAGTTAAATGATTCGACGACACTGGCACCTATCTGTGTATTGTGTGGTGACGATGACAGCTATCGACAAATAGCTGCCGGGTTAACGCAATCCCTTAAACGTAAAGGAACAAACGTTGTGGTACTTGCCGGTAAAACCAGTGCTATTTTTAAAACAGATGATAGTAACGCCTCGGCCGCCAGTGACTGGGATCACGATATGTTCGCTGGCTGCGATGTCATCGCACTGGCTAACAACCTGCAACAGTCTCTTGGAAAGCTATAGGATCAGGGTAACAACGAATGGATAGTACTCAAAAAACACGATTCACTCTTCCTGATCCTGCATCGCTTGCAAGTCCGTCAGGCGTAGCTGGACTTGCATCTGATGCGCCGGCCGGTCATCGCAAAGAACATCGTAATAGTGAAGAAGACTGGCAGACGCTGGAACAGATAGCGATCCAATCAGGTTATGAGGCTGATGCTATCGATCGATTGGGATTTGTTGACACATACCCCGGGTTACCGCCTTTTGTACGCGGCCCCTACCCCAGCATGTATGTCTCCAGACCCTGGACGATTCGACAGTATGCCGGGTTCTCAACTGCAGCAGAGAGTAACGCGTTTTATCGCGCCAACCTCGCGGCAGGACAAAAAGGCCTGTCAATCGCGTTCGATTTAGCCACACACCGCGGCTACGACTCCGACCACCCCCGAGTTACCGGCGATGTCGGTATGGCAGGTGTAGCTATTGATTCGATTATGGATATGCGTACGCTGTTTAACGGCATACCGCTGGATCAAATGAGTGTATCCATGACCATGAACGGTGCGGTGTTACCGATACTCGCGCTCTTTATCGTTGCAGGGGAAGAACAAGGCGTCGCACCGGAAAAATTAACCGGCACCATTCAGAACGATATCCTTAAAGAGTTCATGGTGCGTAACACCTACATTTACCCGCCGTCTCCATCCATGCGCATCATTTCCGATATCTTCGCGTATACATCGGAACGCATGCCCAAATTTAACAGCATCAGTATTTCCGGCTATCACATGCAGGAAGCCGGTGCGACCGCTGATCTTGAACTCGCCTACACGCTCGCTGATGGCATCGAGTATCTGCGTACCGGCATTGATGCCGGAATGGATGTCGACAGCTTTGCCCCGCGACTGTCGTTCTTCTGGGCAATCGGCATGAACTTCTACATGGAAATTGCCAAACTGCGTGCCGCCCGTTTACTGTGGTCTCGATTAGTCAGTCAGTTCGAACCGAAAAATCCGAAATCCCTTAGCCTCAGAACGCATTGTCAGACATCCGGCTGGAGCTTGACGGCGCAGGATGTCTACAACAACGTCACTCGTACCTGTATCGAGGCGATGGCCGCGACACAGGGCCATACGCAATCCTTGCATACCAACGCACTCGATGAAGCACTGGCGTTGCCTTCAGATCACGCAGCGCGCATTGCACGCAACACACAACTGCTTCTGCAAATGGAAAGTGGCACGGTCAGACCTGCCGATCCCTGGGGTGGCAGTTACTTTATGGAAAAACTGACAGCAGATCTGGCGGCCAGAGCCTGGGAACACATTATTGAAGTTGAAAAAAAAGGCGGTATGGCCAAAGCCATAGAGCTTGGCATCCCGAAGCTACGCATCGAACAATCGGCAGCACGCATTCAGGCGCATATTGATTCCGGTCAGCAGACGGTCGTGGGGGTTAACAGTTTTTTCCCTGAGCAGGAGGAAAGTGTTAACGTCAGACAGGTAGATAACAGTGTCGTGCGCGAAAGCCAGATCAATCAGTTAAACGAATTGCGCACTACGCGCGATGCCGTAGCCTGTAAGCGAGCGCTTCGTGCACTGCAGGATCTCGCGGCTAACAACAAGCCTGATAATCAATCCATGCAGCAGAATTTGCTCGCGCTTATGGTCGATGCTGCGCGCGCAAAAGCAACGGTCGGTGAAATGTCTGATGCGCTGGAATCAAGCTTTGGTCGACATGTTGCAGAGATCAGATCTATACAGGGTGTGTATCGCAGTGAATTAAGTGGTGCAGGCACAGGAGAGACCGTGGCGAAAATCGATGACATGATTGAAGCGTTCGAACAAAACGAAGGTAGACGACCACGCATACTGGTAGCCAAGATGGGACAGGATGGCCATGATCGCGGCCAGAAAGTTATCGCCAGCGCGTTTTCCGATCTCGGTTTCGATGTCGACATCGGGCCCCTATTCCAGACACCGGCAGAGGTCGCGCGTCAGGCGGTTGAAAACGATGTACACATTATCGGCGCAAGTTCCCTCGCAGCTGGTCACCTGACGCTGGTACCGGAACTGAAAAAAGAATTGGCGGCACTCGGACGTGAAGACATTCTGATTACTGTCGGTGGTGTTATACCACCTGCTGACTTTGACGCTCTGATCGACGCAGGTGCAGCCGCCATCTTTCCACCGGGAACGATTATCAGTGATGCGGCAGTCAATCTGTTGGCCAAATTAAACAAAGCACTGGGTTATGCGGCGTAACGCTATGCACCACCTTATTCTGCTCGTGCGCTCGAAATGACCACATCAGGCAGCACGCGCCCCACCCTGTCACTTGATGACTTTGATGCCGGTTTGCAACGCGGCGATCGTTCGATACTGGCGCGCAGCATAACGCTGGTTGAATCCAGCCGACCGGCTGATCGCGAACTCGCAAACTCACTGCTCGAACGTGTTATGCCGAACACCGGCAACGCTTTGCGGGTTGGAATCAGCGGTGTACCCGGTGTGGGTAAGAGCACGTTTATCGAAGCGCTTGGACTTCACCTGATAGATACCGGTAAGCGTGTTGCAGTACTGGCCATTGACCCCACCAGCAGTCGGACCGGCGGCAGTATTCTGGGCGACAAAACACGCATGCTCAATTTGAGTCAACACAAGCACGCTTATGTCAGACCCTCACCAACCAGCGGTGAGCTTGGCGGTGTCGCACGAACATCGCGTGAATCCATTCTGCTTTGCGAAGCTGCCGGTTATGACGTGGTATTGGTTGAAACCGTGGGTGTCGGGCAATCAGAAGTCGTTGTCGATTCGATGGTCGACTGTTTTATGGTGTTAATGCTGGCCGGTGCCGGCGATGAATTGCAAGGCATAAAAAAAGGCATTATCGAAGTGGCTGACCTGTTGGTTGTTAACAAAGCAGACCCGGCAGACGACGACCGCTCTCTCGCTGCGCGTCAAGCAGCAGCCTTGTATCAACGTGCACTTGAAATTATTACACCGCGTAGCAATGCCTGGTCACCCAGAGCGTTGACCTGTAGCGCACTGCATAGTCATGGCATTGCAGAAGTCTGGCAGAGCGTTTGCGACTTTCAAAACGCAGTTACCGCCAGTGGCGAATTTGCTACCCGGCGTAATACCCAGCAACATCAATGGCTGTGGGCACAGCTTGAAGATCGGTTACTGACAAGGTTTCGTGATAACAAAGCGGTTAAGGAAAAGCTTCAAGACATACAAAAGGCAATAGACAACGGCGAGCTATCAGCATCAGTTGCTGCAGACAGACTGCTTGAAACCTATGACAGTTTTAAGTCTGATGAATTGTGATTGTTCAGATTTGACCGTGCGGGACGTGTTCGATGGGCGCATGTTTGAATAGCGGCTAAGTTCCCAAACCGTTTTTTCAGGTGTCGTTTTTTCGTCGGCTATTGTTTTTTCGATTCTGCCGCTCTGTGCACAAGCGCACAAAAGATTATCCACCATCATAATTGATCATTTTTGAACGTGTATTGATCCCCATTGACGATCGGTAGTGGGCGAACATAGCTATACCCACCCACAACCACTGGTATCACTATGCGATTTCTAAAAACACTGTTAGTCATAGTTTTTTTCCCTATCACCGTATTTGCATCATCTGATGCAGCCAATTTGACAGGGTATTTCAAATTTCCAAGTTACGCCGATTACTGGGAGACTAGCTCAGATGAGCGTTGGCTTATAACCGCTTTGAGTACACCAGTTGATATCGAACTATTCAACAACCCAACTGAAAGTGCCTACCCTGCCCTGGTTGCCGAAGACATCTACACCCTTAAACTAACACACTTCACTTATGCTATTTCACCGTCCATCCATGTGTATGGAACGCACAAGAGCTGGTTACGTGTTAAAACGGTAGATGGCCAGCTACTTTGGATGAAAGAGCAAGGCCCGGGGGAATTTAGCAGCCTTGACGATCTACTTCAGGCGGAGTGGTTTATCACGCCAGATACAGGTCATGAATTACATGTGCAGCCGAATCAAGACCCACTCGAGATGGCTATACACAATAGAGATGATGGTTACTACTCGCTTACGCTTCGAGGATTCGAATCTACGGCTGATCAATTGTGGTTAAAGCTGGAACGAAGACCAGACTATATGCCACTCAAAATGCGTGAAGAAACAATCATCGACAGTTCAACTTATACAGGCTGGCTGAAAGCTCATAGGGATGATGGAGAATTGGCCTTTAAATTTGATAACCCCTGCTGATTTAGCCGCTGATAACCGGCACTCCCATTACCCGGAGCGCAGAATTTTTTCCATCTTACGACCCTTGGCGAGTTCGTCCACAAGTTTGTCCAGATATCTGACTTGTTGGGTTAACGGTGTTTTTGTATCCTCAATGCGATAACCGCAGATTGATCCGGTGATCAGTTTTGCATTGGGGTTTATTTTCGCTTTAGCAAAGAATTCTTCAAACGTAACTCCTTTATCCACTAATTTCTGCAAGTCTTTATCGTTGAATCCGGTCAACCAATTAATGACTTCATGCAGTTCTTCTGTGGTTCGGCCTTTCTTTTCAACCTTCGTAACATAATGCGGATAGACTTCCGCAAATGTTTA
Organism: uncultured Granulosicoccaceae bacterium; assembly: GCA_937951345.1. GTDB lineage: Bacteria > Pseudomonadota > Gammaproteobacteria > Granulosicoccales > Granulosicoccaceae > CALFCE01. Next base: position 45,799 of record CALFCF010000001.1, on the reverse strand, counting down.
TTTGGCGATTTGGGCATCGTGCTCTTTTGTAGTGGTCATGTTGATATCAACTGCCTTGCTTGCAACTGCTTAAGCTTTATAACCGCTCAAGCAATTACCAGTCATTGACAATACTGATCGATTCAGTGCCGGCACTCACAGTGTAGGTCAACTGTTGCTCATCTTCACCACCGACTTCAACACGTAACGAAGTACCATCACTTCGCCGACCTTCAATGTAACCGGTTAACAGCGTTTGAACACCCTCTTCCAGCGTACGGGTCATGTCCATATCAAATGATTCAGTGCTATTGTCGCGCTGTACTAATGACCCGCTACCGGACCAGCTACCCGTTCCGTTAAGTGCAGTGCCTCTATACGCGTAAGCTGCTGCATCAATCTGCAGCAACAAGCCATTGTCGCCTAGTGTCAGCGCTTCGATATCCGTGGAATTCCTGTAGTCAGTCACCGGATTTTCAATCAACCCTCCGGTCTGAGTGGCACTCAGGCGATCCGCGTTGCGGATTAAGGAACCCTGTACTGACCATATGTCTCCATCGGCAAAGCTTGCAGAGAAATCGGTAAACGAGAGATTCAGTTGCGGCCCTCTGCAATCTCTTCCACAAAAGTCACCCATGATTTTTGTATAAGTGCCGTTTGCGCTTAAATTATCACTGCTGCAATTCTCAAATATATAGCTGCTTCTTTGAGAAGTCAGACCGGCTGAAGCTATACGCTGCGCGGTACCCCCATCCGGACACTCGAATGCAATCTGCATGGCATCTGCCAGCGATGCACCCGCCTGATTACGCAAATCAAGATAACCATTTTCAATTTTTTCGGCTAATTGCTGTAATAGTGGTGATTCAATCAGACCTGTCAGACGACTTTTCTTTTGTAGATAATTCCGGCGCGTAAAAGGTATCGACTGGAAAGAACCAAGACTATCCACACTGAGCCGCGCAGGAGACTCCACTGACCTTACCTGATGACCCAATTCAAGTACGAGTTGTTCACTAGCAGCTTCAGTATCATTTTCGTTATCAGCGTTGCTAATTATTTGCAACGGGTTGGTTTGCCTCATATCCGGGAGATAGTTAAAGCGAATTGCGATACCTTCATCAGGAATATCAAGTGTCAACACCTGCGTCCCATGGTTAGCATTCGGCAGTATGTTATTCGAGAAATCGCCCTGATCTGTAACGACAATTAAGTCTCCATCAAGCGTTGCTGTTGACAGACGATGTGTTGCCAGATCGAGATCCGTGTTATGCGTCCAGAATGAAATACTGCGATCAAACTGGCCACCTGTAGAAAAAACCGAAACCTCCAGTCGCCTTTCGAGTTCAGGTACACGAATTTCAGCAACCAGCATCAACCGCTGGTCGATAACCTGTAAACCGCGAATGATGTTGGTAGCGTTGTCGCCGGGTAGCTCAAACGACCACCAGGGAACGGATGTGCTTCCCCAGGCGCGCAACGTGCGTGTCGCAGGGCTAAAGCAAAAAATAGCACCATCGCCTGCCACTGCCAGTATGCAATCGTCCGGCGCTGTGGACGGTATAGGCGGTGTCCCGCGTGGCGTACCATCCAATAGAAACGGGTTCAACACAGAAGCATCCTGCGTTGCCTCGTTGTCCGTTATAACCTCAGGTGTTGTTACTGGTACGTCCGCAACAGTTTCATCAACAGTGGTTTCCGTGTCGACAACAGTGTCAGGCTCAGGGTTGATCGACGGCTCGGTTACAGTCTGCGGTGGTACGACCTCAACCAACGAATCGTCAGTGATAAACGGTAAGTCACTTACCAGTGAACCGGTGTCATCGATTGTCAGTTCCGGTGATGGAGACTGTGGGGTGACGGTAGGCTCATCGACAGCAGTATTTGTATCACTGGTGTCATCCATTGCAGAAGGTGATTGCCCGATTAACTGCGGCTGCGTCGATGTATCTACCGCGTTGTCTGTTGCATCAACCGGCACATCAGTTGGCGCGTTATCGCTGCCCGACGAACAACCTGCCAGTAAACCTACCACTACAAGCGCAGTCGCGTGTGCAACGAAGTGACCGATTCTCATCTAGGTTATTCCCGCTAATCTAAGTCGTCTATCGAATGCGCTGAAAATCAAATTCAGCCACGATTTGAGGAACATCCGTCGGCAGATAAACACCGGCCGCCTCGTTGTACGCAACAAACCCGATTGGGTCCGGCGGAATGATATCCGGCCCACCCATCACCGGTGTGATGTCAGATTTACTGCCACCATCATGTAATGGCGAACCCACCACCAATCGTTCAAACCACGGATGCAGCGTCGCAGCTAGCCCCTGAACGCCGGCTGTATCACCATCATCGAGTAACGACAGGCCACTTACACCGACAAACCAATCCGGGCTCGGGCCAAGCATCGACGTCATACTGACAAGCGGATGACTACGCGTGACAGTAATTTCAAACTGCAATTCACCGGGCTCACCTGCGACGGCCGGGTCCGTGAATTGTCTGACTTCAATAAAAGAGCTGGCTGTACCCTGCTCGATCGCAGGGGTTACTTCGTCTGAAAGCAGTATGTCAATCAGGCCGGCTTCCGCCATGTCCTCAATACCTCGACTCGGCGGCTCGCCAATCTCCCAGAACGATATCGATGCGTTGTGCACCGCACCTCCAAACAGCGACAAGTGTGCATTGTCCGGAAAGGCCTGCGGGAAGTCGTCCATGCCCCAGAAATTGCGCACGGTCACCAGATAGGTTGCCGCATCAGTCATCGGTTCGAACAGCAAGTCGGCACCGATAATGGTGCTAGGTGTAACCGGTTGGTTCTGCGATTCAACCGACGAATCCAGCAATGCCTGGGCGCTCAACGTCTCATCAAAAGCCGCTGTCTCAGGTCCACTGTCTGACCCTGAACCACACGCTGTCAGACCGATTGCCGTGGCGACAATCAAGGCGCTGCCTTTTCCAGTACCACTGATTCCTGTGCTCATATGCTTCTCTGCCGTGATGCTTGTTTTTATGCTTGCCTATATTTGGCATTATTTTCCCAATTATAACAAGTGGCATGATAAAAATTTAACAATTGAGTCGCATAGTTTGCCGATTTACATAGAATCACTCCGATAACTTATTGATTTTCAATGCTATTACGCAGGAGATTTCTCCTGAACCAGCACCCAGGGGGCCGTAACCAGCGCGAGGAAAGTCGGACTACCAGCGCTCCAGCGCCTTGCATCATCATCGCTGGCGCGGGCGACCAGGCCGTTTTCCAGCCAGGCTTTCAGGCGATCCGAGTCGTCGATGCTCATGCACTTACCAACGGCCACCAGATCAAGCGATGGATCAACTTTGACAACCACACCACGCGCAAAAAACCGGACCAGATCAGACCAGCCCAGGTAGCCGGTTTCACTTTCCAGCCGCTCCGATAACGGTGCGGTATTGTCCGCGTCGGGGCGATCAGATGACAGGATCGGTTTAAGATTTTCAGACGATTCGTCGTTTGTAGCCATGAATAAACTCTTTGCAGATACGATGTCAGGACAAGGATAAAAAGTATGTCGCCAACTGTTGCTCAACAATATTCGCTAGCGTTATCCGGTAACTGCCGGTAGGTATCACAGACCTTTTCAATGGCCTGCACTGTCGCACTACCTAACCACTGGTGTACAACCCCGGGTTGCGCCAACCAACCGCTTAAACCACCTGTATGAATCAGAACCGGAAAAACATCGCACGCGTTATTAACCGAGCGCCACTGACTAAACGTTTGTAACACACGAACAGTGTAAACAGGGTCAAGCAAAATACCCGTTGCGTCATGGCATTCGCTAACGATACGACAGAGCTCACGATCAAGTTTGCCAAAACGCGGTGGTCGTTTGCAGGGCAAAATTGTTATACGTTGCGTCAGTTCGTTATCGCAGTGACTGACAACAGCGTTCTGCTTGCGCCAAATCGCCTGTGCCTGTTGCTTAATCGCAGCCGGAACGTTGGTGTCATTAGTAACGCTAATAACCAATGCCTGTTGAGTCGGCGACATAGCAGCGGCAACACCGGCACTGGTCGCGCCCGTACCTGCCGCTACCAGCCACTGCGTGTTTATGCCGGTAGCTTCGCGATATTGACGAATTAGTTCTCCGCAGGCAGTCGCGGCAGCCAACGTGCTACCACCCTCCGGCACGACAGAAAAACCGGGGTGCTGCGCCTGCAGTTGAACAATGTATTCAGGCGAATGACGCAATCGGTACTGCGCTCTGGAGACAAAGTGCAATTGCATACCACAGGCCTTTGCAATAGCCAGAACCGGATTCAATGGCCGTCTGGCGAGTTCTTCCCCACTAATAATGCCGATAGACTGAAGACCCACCCGATGACAGTCGAGTGCAAGGCTCATTAGGAAGTTGGAATACGCACTGCCAAACCCGATCAGGCCATTTTGCTTACTTTGCAGCGCCGCATGTACATGCGGTCCAAGCTTTAAGCCTTTATTGCCGGACAACGGTGATTCCGGTTTATCTGCGAGAATGCCGACATCGTTGTACAGCGGGAACATTGTCGCGATGCGGTGCAAGCCTTATGCAGCTGTGCAGCTATGCAGCTGTACAAGCCGATCAGTTCAATTGTTCAACTATGGAATCGACTAACGTAACGACGGATTGCGTATACGTTCCCGCAGTGTAGGCCAATTGGCACTGGTACAGTTACCGGCAAGCACCTGTGACTCCAGATATCCGTCGCTCATGTTCGGTATACGCTCGAGCTTGCAGCGATTTGCCATTGCAGTCCATCGTCTGGCTTCACACAGATTGCGTTCCACATACAACGATACGCAGTTAATACCTTGTGCCAGAGCAGGAGAAGTTGATGCGCCGGACGACAGAGAACCCGCATTGTTGTTTCTGTTGCTACGCTCGGGGGTCTTGCCGATCACCAGCGAAGACACGCGACGCAACAGATTATTATCGTCAAGACAATTATCATCAGCGTTAAACGGTACACCCCGCCCGCGATGCTGACCATTGTCATAAAGCACAACAGTGAAGCCGGGTTTCACGCGTAGTGATGCAATAGCGTCATTGCCGATACCGAGCTCAGCCAACTGCGTTTGCGTATATCGTCCGGGTTGCAGCGACACATTACCACCAGCAAAATTGCATTGGCCGTAGACAGTTGCAGCAAAATCATCGGCATTCCCAGCTATACCCTCACTGTAGTTGTCAGTGCTGCCACCTGTTCCGGTGCGTTTTACACGAATAGACGAAACCTCGTTGTCAAAACCGTCGTTGGACAGACAACTATCATCGGAGCGCAGAACACCCGACTTACCACGAAAAAAATCAAAGAAAAATAGTTCGGCCTCGTAACCGGGGTTTACTCGCATAGCGGACAACGCATTGTCAGGCATACCGAGGCGCTGCAATTGCTCCGAGTTATATTCGCCTACCGGCAGCGCAACCCGATTACCCTCATAACCACACTTCGAAAACAACGTAACCACAGCCGATGAAGCGTTTGAACCAGCGGTACTGCCCGCTTGCGTTGTGGACTGCGATGCGTTTACCGCAGAGCCTTCAACAACAACGGAGCTGATTTTGTTGCTAAGTGCACGACCGTCAAGACAGGCGACATCGGTTTCCAGCAAGGCGCCGTTGCCCCGGTAAAAATTGTTCTCATACACCGCTACCGAAAACCCTTCCGGTACGCGCAAGGACGCAATCGAATTGTTGCGCATGCCGCGTTGCAGCAGATCGCTTTCCGTGTATTCGCCCGCCGCAAGCTCTACCGCTGTACCGCGATAATTACATTCACTATAGGCAATCACTGTTTGTGAATTGAATGACTCTTCCCGGGTATTGTCAGCGACAAATCGGGGGTCCACACGTATCGACAGTGATGAAATCGTTTCGTCAAAGCCGTCGTTAGACAGACAGCTATCGCTATTCTGAAGCTCTAGTGAATCACCGCGGAGGAAATCATTGGCATAGGCTATCACCGAGAAACCCCGCGGAATTTTCAGTGACGAAATATCATTGTTAGCTATCCCGGCGGCCTGCAGATCAGCCAGCCTGTAGTCACCTGCCGGAAGAGTAACTGCTTTGCCGCGATAGTCGCACAACCCGTAGAACGTCACACCGGCAGATGTTTTATTTCGTGGATAACGCTCCTCTACCGCCTGCTGAGCCAGCTTTTCGTTGCCACGCTTTTGTACAGTTAGTGAAGAAATGTTGCCCTTATAGGTATTGTGCAGGCAGCTATTGGACTTCTTTAATGTACCCGAGGTGCCTTCAAAGCGATCGTCAACATAAAGAGTCGAAGAAAAGCCATCAGACACGACAATGGAGGAGATGGAGTTGTCACCCACACCGGCACGGTTCAGCGCACGTGTGTCGTAAATACCCGGCGCAAGAGAAATAGCTTTGCCCTGGTAGTTGCATTCGGCGAACACCGTTATTTGGGCTTGTAAACTACCCGGCACAAGGACACTGGCAAGTAATAACATCATGCAGACGCTTAAACAGGCGCCGGGGGTTTTATGTGATCTCGACATGATTGATCGCGACATGTTCATTGCATCTTCCTGTTTTAACTTCAGCAATAGCTAATAAGCAACTAGAAGCCATCTCAAAATTGAGATTGAACGCTCAGACAAGGCGTGTGGCGCTCGAGCAGCGCAGTTTACACGCAGTAAATGAGCAGCGCAGAACGGCACACAACGCAGGATCAGCGTGCAAGATCGATTTTGAGATGGCTTCTACCTGGTCTTTAGATACTGAGTCAACAAATATTCGATCGATACAGCGCAAGCTCAGTTGACACTTGCGCTGATTCGGATTTTGCTGACAACGGATAACAACCGTTGCTGCACAATGTCAACTGTACAGCTGTGGGACACCCAATTCAGCATGCAACTGATTACTTTGCTGCTCATTGATGTTAAGGCACTTGGCCAACTGATCGAGGTAAACAGCCTCTGCTTTGTTATCCAGATTGATGGCCATTAAAGACACTAGATAAACCTGCTGCTCCATACCCTGGGGTATTGTTCGCGCAAATGCATTGACATCCAGTGGTGCAGCCATTTCGTTACGGATGAATTGAGCTTCTTCAGCGCCGATATCACCACCGAGCTTGCCGACGATGTTCTGCTGTTCCTGCTCATCAATCTGACCATCCGATTTGGCCGCATTCACCATTGCGCGGATCATGATCGCCGCCTGGTCGTTTTGCGAAGCTGCAGGTGCTTGCATCTGCGGCTGGTTTTGTTGCTGGTTCATGCCCATTGCCTGTCCGAGCAGACCACCAAGACCGCCAGCACCACCACCTGCCTGCCCGCCCTGTCCACCTAAAATCTGACCGAGCATGCCACCGGGTTGCTGCGTACCGCCAGTCTGTCCACCCATTAAACTGCCGAGCATTCCGCCAAGACCACCACCGGCGCCACCCATGCCACCTTGTTGTGCCCCGCCTAATAAACTACCAAGCAAATTACCGCCACCACCACGCGACATCGCGTTCGATAACACCATTTTTCCAAGCATTCCAACCAGATTCATACAAAGATCTCCATTAATCGAAGTGAAATCCTAGCACAGGCAACCCTGTGCAAATGACCGGTGTCGCGACAATCGCGACCCAAACAATGCAGAATTACAATTACTTACACTCTGCGCTACATAAAATCACGTAAAACGATACCCAACCCGACGAACGGACAGTCAGCCGATGGTTTGATCTGAGTCCGTTGCTCCTTGAATAACGCCATCAGCAGCGAGCGCGTGCAGCATGTCGTCATCGACCCCAGGCAACTGCGCCAATACTTGAAAGGTGTGCTGACCGAGCAGCGGCGGTGCCACCGGTTGCGCTAACGGCATTGTCGAGAAGCGAATCGGATTACCAACACCCGGACTTCGCCCGGCAACCGGGTGAGACATATCCAGCTGCATGCCACGGTGACGGATCTGCGGATCATCGAACGACTCGGCGATCGAATTGATCGGACCTGCCGGAACGCCGGCCTTTTCGCATTGAGTTTGCCAGGTTGTTTTATCGCGCGATTTCAACACCGGCTTCATCAGTTCAAGCAATTGATCGCGGTGCTTGACACGTGCAGGATTAGTCGCGAAACGTTCATCATCTGCCCACTCCTCGTGACCAGCCGCAATCGCAAATGCACGGAACTGCGTGTCATTACCAACGGCAAGATTAATTTCACCGTCGGCAACTTCGAACACCTGATACGGCACAAGACTGGGGTGCTGATTACCCATTCGACGCGGAACATTACCACTACACAGGAAGTTCATACCCTGATTAGCAAGCCAGGCAACCGCTGTATCAAGCAACGCCATATCAATATGCTGTCCTTCGCCTGTCGACTCGCGTGCATGCAACGCAGCGAGAATGGCATTACTGGCATACATACCGGTCATCAGATCGCAAATGGCAATACCTGTTTTTTGCGGTTCACCTTCACTGTCACCGGTCAGACTCATCAAGCCGCTCATACCCTGGATTAACAGATCGTAGCCTGCACGAGTCGCATAAGGTCCATCCTGACCGAAACCTGTGATCGAGCAATAAACCAGACGCGGATTTACTTCGCTGAGTGTTTGATAATCCAGACCGTAGCGCGCCAATCCCCCCACTTTGAAATTCTCAACCACGACGTCCGCTTGCATGGCAAGTTGACGAATCAGCTGCTGGCCTTGCGGGTTTGCGATATCAATTGCTACCGACTGTTTGCCACGATTGGCCGACAAATAGTAAGCACTCTCAGTGGTTGGCTCACCGGTCTCGTGATGCGTTAGGTAGGGAGGGCCCCAACTGCGGGTGTCATCACCACGCACAGGACGTTCGATCTTGATAACGTCAGCACCCAGATCAGCCAGTAACTGGGTGGCCCATGGACCTGCCAGGATGCGGCTCAGATCCAGTACCCGTATCTCGTTCAGCGGTGCCTGTGGCAATGTTCTTCCCCTCTTTGTGTTAAGTGCACTGTGCGATACGTGATGCCGGCAACGTGCAAACAGAAACAGATTATCCGGCGCGTGCTACCATCGAATCATGAAAATTCAGGATTTTATTCGGGCTATCCCAGACTTTCCCGAAGAAGGGGTTATCTTCCGCGATGTGACCACGCTATTCAATGATGCGCGCGGTTTTCGCATGGCTGTTGATGGATTGCTGCTGCCCTACGCCGGTCAACGCATCGACAAAGTAGCTGCGCTGGAAGCCAGGGGCTTCATTATCGGCGGCGCGGTGGCGCATCAACTCTCCGTCGGATTTGTACCAGTGAGAAAGAAAGGCAAACTGCCGTGGAAAACAGTGGCCGAGGAATACACGCTGGAATATGGTCAGGCAATCGTCGAGATTCACGAGGATGCGATCAAACCGGGTGACCAGGTGCTGATTGTCGATGATCTAATCGCTACAGGTGGGACCTGCGAAGCGGGCGTCAAACTGGTTCGGCAACTGGGTGGCCACGTCATCGGTTGCGCGTTTATTGTCAACCTGCCCGATCTCGGTGGCCTGGACAAGATTGAAGCGCTGGATTGCCCGACACACTGTCTGTGTGAATTTTCCGGGCACTAGCCTGCTCTATTCACGAAGGCGAACCCTTCATGAATAGAGCAGGCTAGGAGCCGGTCGCGGCAAGGCTTGCATCAACACCTGACGGCTGGCGATTAGCCTGCCGGGCATAACGATCGACAAACACCAGATAGAACAACCCACCCAATATCATGGATGCAAACCACAAGTGCAGTGGTTGCGCAAACGCCGGTACGTGCAATCGGTCGAGCGTCAAACCCATCACCATTGCGCCGATCGTCAAACCCGCCACTACAACCGCTACACGATACGCTGAAGGTGCAAGCGAACGCGTTTGAAATATCAACACCACAACGAGAAGGTTCAGGAGCACAGCAGGATAAGCAAGTATGCGGTGCAGTGAAAAAATCAACGGCAGATTATCAACCCAGAGATGCCGGTTTTCGTTGTTGTTAAGTTTCGCAATCATGTCTATCGACTCACGCACCTGCGTACCCGACAACAATTGTATTAACGTCACGACAATCGCGCTAAATAACAGTAGCCGGGGTAGTCGCCCCAACGCATTGCTCGACTGAGCAATCAGAACATCACGCTGCGAACGCAAATACGCATACAGCAACAGACATACGATAATCTGCGCCACCACCATGTGCAGCGTTATCATCCCCGGTGCCAGATTACTCGCAACAACGCGTGATCCGAGCCAGCCCTGAAACGCCACCAGAATAAATCCCGTGAACGACACCCACAGTAATCCTCTGTCTTGCCGACGTAATGGCAATGCGCACAGCAGTGTCGCCAGGATCCACAGTCCTGTGAACACACCCAGTAGCCGGTTGACGTATTCCGTCCAGGTTTTTCGCACATTGAATGTTGTATCGCGATAACCCAGATCAGCATAGATGCTTTGGTAGTCAGCAGGAAGTTGTGATTCGGCTGTCGGGGGGATCCAGCGTCCAAAGCAAGTCGGCCAGTCCGGACAGCCCATGCCGGCGCCGCTTGCCCTGACGATTCCACCCACCAATATGAGCACATAAATCGTCAGTACGGTTGCCAGACTTACCGTACGGAAGCGTCGCATAGCACGCCCGCTTCGCACCGGTTGATGCGTAATCTCTTGATCACTCGGCTTAGTGCTTGGTTGAGCCATCAGGTACTCTATAAATCTACGGGCCGGTTGACCGACATTCTGGTCACAGGCTTATCAATGTTTACTCGGAGCAATCGGGCATCCTGCATCAGCGCTATGTAGGCTCAGGTAGTCGAACACTACGCGTGTTTGCCCGACAACGGTTATGCCATGCTACGTGTTTCAGCCGGATACGGATGTTTAGTGAAGGTATCCGCGCAGCGGCGCCAGAACACATGCTACAGTAAACCTATGGATAGACGAAAATTCACACGTTTATGCTCGAGCCTCGTTGCCGGCGCGTCGTCGTTGAGCCTGGCTTCAAGGGCCGCCATTGCGGCGAGTGAGAATCAGAGCGAGGCCGCATCGGATACCGCTGGTGTTGAGGTTGCCGGGCGCAAGATCCGCTCGACGCAGCTGGTATTCCCGAACGGAGCTCCCGTAACCGCTGACTCTCTGGCGGAAGGTACGGCTTACATTTTCCACTTCCCGTTTAAATCGACCCCGGGTTTTCTTATCCGCTTACGTAGCGACGCTAGGCAGACATCTGACAAAAGTTCCCCGGTAACACTTACTGACAAAAACGGCCGCAGCTATCAGTGGGCCGGTGGTGTTGGACCCGGCAATGCAATCGTTGCATTTTCGGCAATTTGCACGCACAAAATGTCGCATCCGGCGAAACCGGTCAGTCACTTGAACTTCCGTCCCGAAGACAAGGTCTATTATGACAGGCAAGGTCAACAACAAAATGGCAGCCAGCTTATATACTGTTGCTCTGAACACAGTGTCTACGACCCATTCGAAGGTGCTCGTGTACTGTCTGGACCTGCCTCGCAACCACTTGCGTCGATCGGCTTAACAATCGACAAAGACGACTCACTGTACGCGGACAGTCTTTACGGTGGAGATATGCTGGAGCAGTTCGTGGAGAAATTCGGATTTCGACAGGCAATAGAACAAAATCTGACTGATCCTTACGAAACCAGCGGGCCAACAACATCTGTTGTACCGGCCGACGAATTTTCGGCAATGCAGATATTGTGCTGATAAACCAGCGCAATCAATCGCTAAGCCAGGCAAGCAGGTAAGCCAATTAGCTGTAGCCAGGCTATAGCTGATGCAACATCGGTGTAATTCTGTGCGGCACGTAACAAGCTGCAGCGTGTATCCAGCCAAACGTTAAACAGAATGTTGATATTACCGATATTTACTGCATAAGACTAACTGCGTCATGCGCTTACCAAGATCACTGATTTATGCAGGATATCGAGTCAACTAGACCTAACCTATAACACCAGCCCCGCCCCTACACTCGATCTCTCAAATGACTACGCATACCCGCTGCCAAACCTGATCAGATGAATATACTGAGCACGGATTCGCGCGTCTTGCGTAACCTGAAACGATTACCTCTGGTAGATGCGCTGGATAAGAACCTGTGGGCCACGCTACAACCGCATTTGTTCGTCAAACATCTTCAGGACGGTGAGGTACTTTTCAACAGCGGCACCTCAACTGAAAACCTGTACGTCATTGTCGAAGGTTCACTCAGCCTGCAGTTTGTATTCGATACTGACAGAGAGCCACTGGAACTACAAAAGCGCCACAAGGGTGAAACTGCCGGCGACTTTGCGCTGATAAACGGTGCAGAACATCTTGTAACGGCCAAAGCGACTGGCCGTACTCGACTGGCTTGCTTTCCTCGAGAGGCGCTGGAGTTACTCAGGAATATCGCACCGGATATTCTCGCTTATATCTACGACACTGCATCCAATCTATCGCAGCGTGTCATTATGGCAAAGGTCTACTGTCAGTTGTTCGGTGACATAGATGCTGAGCGATTAAACACGTTGCTCAGCGCAAGTGAACTCCACCATCTGGAAACTGGCGAGACACTGTTTACCGAGAGCGACGCTCCCAATGGGCTTTACGTGGTTATCGCGGGACGATTGAATGTTGATACCACTGACAATTCCGGAAAACAGGTCACTCTGGCCGTTGTCCATGCCGGTGAAACTATCGGTGAATATGCGCTCCTGACCGACAGTGAACGTTATGCGACAGTTTATGCAACACGTGAATCGATGGTTGCACGACTGCCACGCGAAAAATTTGATTCACTGATAATGACTGAACCGGATCTACTGGCTTCGGTCACCAAACTGATAGTCCAGCGGCAACTAATCAATGTGCGCGGCAAAGTCCAACAGGCTGCGGATACCAACTTCGTCGTCATCCCGTTAGACGAACGTTTACCTATACGCCGTCTGACTATTCACATGTCAAGCGCGTTCGATAAGTCCGAATCCCCGTTGGTTATCGACCAAAGCGGTTTCGATACACTCTATGGTAAGGAAGGCGCGTCGCAAACTTCCTATGTCGATCCGTTCAGTTCCAGTATATCCGCCTGGATGGATGACAAGGAAAACCACTACAGTCATGTACTGTATATCGCATCACCCCACTGGAATGCCTGGACACAGCGCTGTATAAATCGCGCAGACCGGATTTTACTTGTTGTCAGTGCCAGGCAGGAAAATCCGGATGACTTACGGGAGATCGAAAACAAGATACACGAGCTTTATCGCGATGCTAAATTCAAACCGCGTATTGAACTGGTACTGGTGCACCCGTCTGACACCGTGCAACCGGTAAATACGGAGCGCTGGCTCAAGAAACGCAAAATAGACGCCTTCCACCATGTTCGTATTGGTGACCGCCAGCATATTCAGCGGTTGTACCGGCGCTTAACAGGCAAAGCACGTGGCCTGGTGTTCAGTGGCGGCGGCGCCAGGGGTTACGCGCATCTCGGTGTTCAGCGGGCTATCGAAGAAACCGATTTCGATATCGACTACATCGGTGGCGCCAGTATGGGAGGTTTACTGGGCGCAGCGATGGCAATGGGCAAGAGCTATTCAGACGTTTACAAATTATCTGAAACCTTCGCGAACGCAGGCGCGCTGTTCGACTACACCCTGCCGCTGGTATCGTTAATGAAGTCGCGCAAGCTGACTCACTTTTGTCACGAAGTTTACGGCACAAACCGCATCGAAGATTTATGGATACCGTATTTCTGCGTGTCATCCAATTTATCCAATGGGCAGGAAGTTGTTCATCAGCGCGGGGATTTATGGCAGGCGGTACGTGCGACGATTTCATTGCCGGGAATATTTTCTCCCGTCCCCACCATCCATGGGGAGCTGTTGACGGACGGCTCGGTACTTAACAATTTTCCGGTTGATGTGATGGATAGATTACTTGCCGGGGGCAGCATTATCGGCGTAGATGTCAGTCAGATCGGTGACATAAAACAGGCTTATAGTTTTGGCAGCTCTGTATCGGGTTGGCAGGTTTTGATAAACCGTTTAAATCCGATGAAAGACGGCGTTCGCGTACCGCGAATCGTGGAAACACTGTTGCGCGCAACCGACATCAAGAGTTTTGAGCGTATTGCGCAAACACGTGAATTGCTCGACACACTCATTATCCCGGATGTGGGCGAATTTCAGTTACTGGAGTTCAAGAAATTCCCCGAGATCAGCGATATCGGCTATCAGACAGCGCTTAAAGTATTAAACCCTGTGCTGGACCCTTCTGCATCAGCGAAAACACAGCTGGGAGATGATTCGTCGGCTGACAGCGTTGAGCAAGAAGCGGTCGGTGATCAGGCAGACAGCGAATCCGCTTCGCAAAGCACAGAAACTGATGATTCCACAATTGAGCCTTCACAGAAATCACCGGTTAATTCATCGGTAGAATCTGATCCGGCAGTTATGGCTCAACGTTCAAACAATGGGGACAACGATTCACTTGCTGATCCGGTGAATGCGAGTTGACGAGGCGACAGGCGGTCGCGGTTGAGCACATCCGGATCTGCACCCGCTTCAAGCAAAGCAGTCACCATTATTGCGTTACCGTGCGCAACGGCATAATGCAGTGCGGTATTGCCAGCCTCATCCTGTTGTTCTACATCCACATCGCCAACGGCAAGAATCGCTGTGACTGCATCCGTATGACCATTGTCGACAGCACGCATTAAAGGCGACCATCGATAAACATCCAGCACATCCGGCCTGGCTCCGACCGATACGAGTAGACGAATCAAATCGGGAAAACCTTTAGCCGCGGCAATCGTCAAAGCCGACCAGCCATTGGAACCCTGACGATTCGGATCTGCACCTGCAGCGATCAATCGTTTGACAAGCTCCGGGTGATTACCCAGCGCTGCGAACATAATCGGTGTACCACCGGTCACCGTACTTGAATCAGGGTCGGCTCCGGCTTCAAGCAGCAAGTCGAACAAGTCGGTGTGTCCGGTTTTCGCTGCAATCATGAACGCATCTTTGCCGTTACCCGTTCTCGCCTCCAGTAACGCCGGCTTGTCACTACTGCCCTGCCATAGAGACAGCAATTCAGAAGCGCGATCATTGGCAATAGCACTTCGCCATCGCTCGAAAACATTTGATTGATTGTTGTCGACGCCAGCACCATCATCCGCTACCGCAGATTGCGCTTTTAACGCCGTGTTGGCTATCAACAGGAAGACACAACAACTAACCCGGCAAGCGACAGCAATCCAGCGAGTGCACACCACCTCTGCCCTTTTCTGAGGCCGGGTTAAGCGGATCGTCGTCATCAACTACCCTGCGTTGCTAATGCAAACGCGGCTTCTGGTTCGTATTGACTGGTCATCCGCAACAGCGCATCGCGTCGCAGCGCTTCTTGCAACATTTGGCGGAAAACATCCCGATGGGGTTCAGCCAACGGTATGCGCTGTTGGTGCAACAGATTGCAATGCATATCACCTATGAACAATCCGATACTCTCCTGTTCTGCCAGAAGCTGCACCGCTTCATAGTGCGCAGGAAGATGCCCGGTAACGAAAATAATTCGCCCGGACAACTTCTGTTTCAACCCGATATCAACATCGACAATTATTTCGATTAGCGTGGCATTTTCGAACTCGAGCAAATCTGCCTCGACACCGACGGGAAACAGGGAATCAGAAGGGAACAATCGGTTTAACTGCTTGCGTTCGATCTCAGGTGGCGTAACAAGAAAAAACGCCGACTCCCAGGTGTCGTCATTTTGCTGCTGCTCACTGCCCGACGCGTTCATATCGTCGTCGGTCATCACAGCAGCTACACCATCGGCATCGTATGCCACAGGCATGCATGTCGCTGTCGTGCCGGCATGATGCATGGCACGGATCACAGCATCCGGAAATTTCTGCATACTCGATTAGAAGCCAACTGCGCGGTTAATGGAATAAGGCCAAGTGTTTTACAAAGCACGTCGCCGCTCTTAATTCTACGAGATGGCGATCGTAAATGCAGAAGAATCTGAAAAGGTGTGAAGCCGTCAGTCGACTGCGCGAGAACTGCCCAGTAACGACTCGTTTCCAAAGAAACGCAGGCGTGCGAAATAAAGGTGTACTAACAACTAAAGAACAACAAAAGACGCGCAAACAAAGGACATACAAACGAAGGACAAGCAGCGAGGGGCAGCGCAGCGATGCCGGCCAAGGGCTGACGTACAGTTTTACGTCAGTCGCGAAGCCGGCACAGAATTGCCTTCAGCAGGCCGGTTAACTGTATTCCGGCCCCTGGTTTTCGCGGCGAAAGCTTGAGTCAGGTTGCCGGTTCGGATCGACATACGGATCCGGCTTGCGGTTAGATACCTTCTCGTACCAAAGGTCGTGATGCTGCTTGGCCCACTCTTCAGAGACATAACCGGTTGCCATTCCTTCTATCGCACCCTCTGTCCCAGCCGTACCGATATAAATATGCCCCAACGCCACTGCAGTCCATATTATCGCGAGGATGCCATGGAAGAGATTTGACTGTTGCAGGATGGCACGCCCTGTCATGGCTTCCGGCAATGTCCAGCCCATCAATGGAGCTACCATAACGATTCCGGTTATACAGACAACCACACCCAGCGTGGCAAGAATCCAGAACCAGACTTTTTCACCACCGTTCATACGTCCGGCAGAGGGGTGAGCCTTACCAAACAAGCCACCGCCTTGCGCAAACCACTTGACGTCCGTCCAGGTCGGAATGTTGAACCAGATCCACATGATGATCATCAGCAAAATACCGATAGAAAAAACCGGGCCGATGATGTTGTGCGTTGAAAGCGAGATCTGGGCCCAGGAGGCGAAAGCTGCTTTGGAAATAATGGGTGACCCTCCAATCGTCCAGGACAACATGGCTTTGCCGAACATCATGCTCAGACCCGTGATCGCGAGAATGATAAACGAGATTGCGGTTACCCAATGCACGATACGTTCAAACCCGTTCCATCGCTTGACTTTACGTCCGCTTAGTTCGTGATCGATGCGGTTTCGACCATGCACCACGTGGTACAAAAGCAGTGCGGCAATCATCGCCACAATTAACCAGGGCAGCGCTTTGACAGCTTTACTTTCTTTCGCATCACGCCAGGCATTACCGCCACTGGCGATAAGCACGCCGGAACCTTCACCCTTAATCGAAGAGTAACCCGGTGCACCCTCTCTGACAGCGCGCCAATAGTTGGAGCGTTCGTTAACCGCCGCCGCTGCATTGGAAGTTTGAGCATGCGCAGTCCCCTGAAACCAGTGAACGGTCTGGGAACCCAGAGGTAACATCAACGCGGTAAAAACTATTGCAAACAGACTCCACGCAGCAAAACGTCTGCGCTGCTTTTTGGTCATTTTCTTTTTGCTCACCTTATCCTCCGTCGATGTATTTTTTTATTTATTTAAATCTGTAACTCGTCGCCGTTACTCTCGACCTTGAACTTGCATAAACCGCTGTTTCAATGCATCCGCCCGATCTGCAGCTGATGTTGCAGTCAACGGATCAACCTGTCCCTTGTAAACATAATCACCGGGCGTCGACGGATTTTCCGCATCGTAGGTACTTTCGCTGCCACCGATTTCCAGGTCCAGACACCCGCCGAGCATCAGCGCACCAGCCAGAATCACAGGTGTCAGTAAAACACGCGTACGACCGGCCGTCCCGTTGATAAAACGCTCGGACTGGTGATCGTTTCTAATATCGCTTTTGGTATAAACAGACATGGTGCAACTCCTAAGAACGAGCAGACTGGTATGAACTTTCCGGATAGACAAACCCGGGAAGTCTGCTACAGCTGGTGTAACACTACAAAGGGCTAACTACCGCAATTGAAATCTCGTGGTTTGTGCAACCCTTGTGCAGTTTGAACAGCTTATCCGCTACAGCAATGTCACACTACGGCAACGTTGAAAGCGGATCAAAGCAGGGCCAGAAACCAAAGGTTAAACAACCGGGTTGCCTACGTATTGTCTGCAACCCGGTTTTAACTTAATGACTACTGATCGTAAGCTGTGTCCCAACCCCAGGTTTGCGGACGACCACCACGACGCAATACGCGTTCGCGATAGATGTCTGCTACTGCGTCGCCGTCACCAGCTATCAGTGCCTTGGTTGAACACATCTCTGCACACAGTGGTAACGAACCCTCTGCGATTCGATTGCGCCCGTACTTTTCAAACTCGGCATCGGTCAGATCATCTTCCGGTCCACCAGCACAGAATGTACATTTGTCCATTTTGCCGCGTGCACCGAATGCACCGCCCGCGTCTTTACCCGGGTATTGTGGTGCACCAAACGGGCAGGCATAAAAACAATAGCCACAGCCGATGCACAGGTTCTTGTCGTGCAGGACGATGCCATCATCAGTGGTATAAAAACAATCAACCGGACAAACGGCCTGACAAGGCGCATCTGTACAGTGCATGCAAGCGACTGAAATGGATTTCTCACCCGGCTCACCATCGCCCAGTGTTATAACCCGTCGTCGATTCACTCCCCACGGAATGTCGTGCTCGTTTTTACATGCGGTCACACAACCGTTGCACTCAATGCAGCGTTCAGCGTCACATAGAAACTTCATTCTAGCCATGTCTTATTCTCCCCTTACGCTGCGTATATTTTGCAGAGAGTACATTTCGTCTCCTGCATTTGTGTAACGGAATCATAACCGTATGTCATGGCGGTGTTTGTTGCTTCACCTCGAACATACGGTGCAGCACCTCCCGGATATTTATCCAGCAGATCCTCACCCTGATAATGTCCGCCGAAGTGGAACGGTGTAAACACCACTCCTCGGGCTACGCGGTTGGTGACCATCGTTTTAATCTTGATCTTGGCGCCTTCCGGTCCTTCCAGCCAGACCAACTGCTCGTCCTGAATACCGAGATCGTTGGCATCAGCCGGATTTATCTCGACAAACATGTCCTGCTGCAGTTCAGCAAGCCACGGGTTGGAGCGTGACTCCTCACCACCACCTTCGTATTCCACCAGTCGACCACTAGTGTGTATCAGCGGGAAGTCCTTGCTGTAATCCGTTTCCTGGATCGATGCATAACGCGTTGGCAACCGGTAGTGTGACTTGCGGTCTTCATAAGTTGGATAATCTTCAACCAGATCACGTCGCGATGTATACAGCGGTTCACGGTGAACCGGTACAGGAT
Organism: uncultured Granulosicoccaceae bacterium; assembly: GCA_937951345.1. Lineage (GTDB taxonomy): Bacteria > Pseudomonadota > Gammaproteobacteria > Granulosicoccales > Granulosicoccaceae > CALFCE01. The sequence continues at coordinate 26,639 of CALFCF010000001.1, read as the reverse complement.
CCGGGAATGTCCAGACCACAGCTCGCGCTTTAGCGTTTCCGAAGGGTGCGCAACCGTGTTCGATTGCAACACGCTGGATGCCGCCCGAGCGGTCTGTTTTCCAGTTCTTGCCTTCCGCTGCCTGTTTCTCCTCGTCAGTCATGTCATCCCACCAACCGAGGTTTTTCAGAATGTCAGCGGTGAATTCCGGATAACCGTCTTCGATCTCCGCGCCGACGGAATAAGACCCTTCAGCCAGCAGATTCACGCCGTCGCGTTCTACACCGAAACGTGCGCGGAAGTTCAGTCCACCTTCTGCAACCGGTTTACTGGTGTCGTAAAGCACCGGTGTTCCCGGATGTTTCATGTCGGCTGTGCCCCAACACGGCCAAGGCATACCGAAGTACTCGCCATCAAGCGGACCGCCTTCAGCTTTCAATGTTGTCGTATTGAACGTACCCCGGTGCTCCATATGCGCCCTGAGACGTTCCGGGCTCTGGCCGGTATAACCGATAGTCCACATACCGTTGTTGAATTCACGTGTTATGTCTTCAATCAGCGGCTCGTCGTCAGTGACCTCAATGTTCATGGTCAGTTCTTTACCAAAGCCAAGCTTGTTAGCCAGCTTGTACATGATGGTGTGATCGGGCAAAGAATCATGCAGCGGCTCAATTACACGGTCACGCCATTGCAGTGAGCGGTTCGATGCAGTGACCGAACCGTAGGTTTCGAACTGCGTACACGCCGGCAGCAGATAGACACCATCTTCACGATCCGGCAGTACCGCAGAATGCGTCGGGTAAGGATCAATAACGACCATCAGGTCAAGTTTTTCCATCGCCGCTTTCATCTCAGGCCCGCGGGTCTGACTGTTCGGCGCATGCCCCCACAACACCATTGCTCGGATGTTGTCTTTCTGAGCGATGTTATCGGGATCTTCGAGTACACCATCGATCCAGCGTGATACCGGCATGCCCGGCCGGTGCATGGTGGAGACCGGCTTGCCTTTGACTTCTTCGTAGGACTCCGGATCGAAACGGCTTTGAACCCAGTCGAATTCCAGACCCCAGACACCTGACCAGTGTTTCCAGGATCCTGCAGACAACCCGTAATAACCGGGCAGGCTGTGGCTCAGAACACACATGTCAGTAGCGCCCTGCACATTGTCGTGACCGCGGAAGATATTCGCGCCGCCACCTTCTACGCCCATGTTGCCAAGCGCCAGTTGCATCGCACAGTAAGCGCGGGTGTTGTTATTACCGATGGTGTGCTGCGTACCACCCATACACCAGACGATGGTGCCGGGACGATTTTCAGCCATGGTTTGTGCAGCTAGTTTCAATGTTGCTTCTGGAATACCGGAAACGCGTTCAACTTCGTCCGGTGTCCACTGCGCCACTTCTTCACGAATCTGGTCCATACCGTAGACGCGTGATGCAATGAACTCTTTGTCTTCCCAACCGTTTTCAAACACGTGCCACAGCAGTCCCCAAATAACGGCGACGTCAGACCCCGGTCGCATCTGTACGAACTGATCAGCATGTGCTGCGGTACGCGTGAAGCGCGGGTCAACCACGATCAGTTTGGAACCACTCTCCTTGGCACGCAATATGTGCTGCATTGCCACCGGATGTGCTTCAGCTGCATTCGAACCGATGAAAAACATCGCTTTCGAGTTGTGCATGTCGTTATAGGAGTTGGTCATTGCACCGTAACCCCAGGTGTTTGCTACCCCGGCAACGGTTGTTGAGTGACAGATACGTGCCTGGTGGTCAACATTGTTAGTTCCCCAGAGACCGGCGAACTTACGGAACAGGTAAGCCTGCTCGTTATTAAATTTTGCAGACCCGAGCCAGTAAACCGAATCGGCACTGGACTCTTCACGAATTTTCAACATCTGGTCACCGATGTCGTTTATCGCGGTATCCCAGTCAACAGCCTTCCATTTACCACCTTCGAGTTTCATAGGTGTTTTCAGACGTCGCTCACCGTGTCCGTGCTCGCGAACAGATGCGCCCTTGGCGCAATGCGAACCGAGGTTAAGCGGTGAATCATAGTCAGGTTCCTGACCGGTCCACACACCGTCCTGCACCTCTGCCATGACACCGCAACCCACTGAACAGTGAGTGCAGACAGAGCGGACTAGCGTTGTCTCGACGCCTTCTTTCGGGCCGAAAACCTCGCCTTCCGCTGCGTTTGCCTTGCGCAACAATCCGGGACCTGTGGCAACAGCCAGTGCTGCACCACCGGCGGTCATACCGGAATTTCGCAGGAACGTTCGTCGATTGACCGCGTTGCCGACGAGATCGAGTGCCGGGTTGGCTGATCCTGTTGAATCTTTTCGTGTTAGTTTCATCGCTTCTCTCTGGAGAAAGGCAACCTGTCGTTGCTATCTCGGTTGAATCCGTATCGAAGTATCGAATGAAGAAAATTAGTTAACCGTGGCCTAGAAGCGCGCCATCTTGTAATACCGGCGGACCCGGTCGGTTTCCTTGTAGCCGGCAGAACCTTTGATTTCATCAGCAGGTTGCTGCAGGTTCTCTGTCGACGTTGTAGACGCTACCGCAGTTGTAGCAGCACCCGCCGAAGCGGCTGTCAACAGAGCGGAACTCTGTAGAAATGTGCGTCGTCGTGCATTGATGAGTTTCTGTTTATTGCTCATGTCACTCCTCGCAACCGGATCCGATCCGGCAAGATACTGACTCACGTCAGATTGATTTTAATTGATCAAAAAGTCTGGCAAATCTGTTTCAAAAGTTTAGTTCTGTTTACCAATATTTGTCGCTTGTGTTCGTCCTTACTGACGGTGGCTACGCCTTTTTGCTGCTTCCATGGTGGCGGTTTTTCTCACCGTATTTTTGCTGTACCTTTTTTGCCGTGCTTTTTACTACTCTGTCAAACCTGCATCGCGAAATATTCTTTTTCGAACTTGAATATGCTTTCACCAAAAAATCCGACTGCGCGATAAAAATGTGCCGCGTCGGCTTGCTGCATGTCAGCGAACAGTGTCCCTACCCACTCTGCCAAATGATCATCAAAAAACTGTTTCTGCCGCTCAAACGATATGTCATCGGAGTTGCGGATCAACAGTGCCATTGCGTTACATAGTGCTGCAATGTGATCTTCTGACTTGCGCACTCCCTCCTCTCTGACGATGCCGAGTGCGCGCAGGTCCTTACGCAACACAGCCACCGGTTTTTCCATCAGGAATCCGGTCATGTACCAGGATCCGTGCGGTACCAGTTGCCCTCTGCCCAATCCGATGAACAACCTGAAGTACTCATCTTCGATCTCTTCGAGTGAGGACTTCTCGGCTGCCTTCTTAAGTAAGGACCAGCCCATTTCAATTTCGCTTGATCCGGCCTCGACATCGTCAAGCCCGGCAAGCGCGTCTACCAACGCTTTATCCGGTGCTGCAACCAGTAACGATGCGAGCAACTCGTAGACGCTGGCCCGCATGCTTTGGGCCTGCAATTCAAGCGCATCTTCTTCAGACAAGACCGGAATCCCGATTCCAGTGGAATCTGTGTCAGATTCAGGCCTGCCGGCTGATTTCAGCGCACCCTGCGGTGCTGCAGCTGGTTGAAGCGTGGAATCAGCTGAAAACTTATCCATTTATGCCCTCATTGTATTCAGGGTTATTGATCGACAAAACCGGTTTGCATGGAAACAGAATCCGTAAAACTGACAATAAGTAACAGTTGCATTCATTGACTCCTGTTTTACGCCAAATTGCCTGAATTTAAAGCTCCGGCCGAATATCTAAGGCAACCACAGACGTTTAAATACCGAAATAACTGGCCACAGAGCAAACCAAAAATACACCAATTTCGATTATTGACCAATTATTGACCACCAACTACTGAGCAGCGAAACACTAATCAGGAATCTGACGAATCCCGATGCACCGTGATGCCCGCTTCACTGGCCTCAAATATGTCCTTGACCCGGCAGTCTTCGCACATCTTCAGCCGGCGCAACGCCTGGTTGTCGCCAAACATCCAGTGATCACCCAGCTTCGTCGTCATATTGTCGATCATTTTGCGTGTCGCAAATGGCTTGTGGCAGCGTACGCAATTAAACGGCTCTTCCTCGTTTAGTACCCGTGCCTGTCGGGATACGCCGGAATCGACAAGGTATCGCGGTTGCAAAGTAATCACGTTTTCCGGGCACGCCTCCTGGCACAGCCCACACTGTAGGCAATTAGCTTCGATGAAACGTAGTTGGGGTAAAGACTGACCGTCCGTCAATGCACCAGCCGGGCATGTGCTGACACACGCAAGACAAAGCGTGCAACCGGCACTGTCCACCGCAATCTGTCCAAACGGACTTTGCTCTGGTAAGTCGACTACTTCAGGTGTTTCAGGAAGATGCTGATGCAAGTGATCGATCGCTGATCGAATCGTGGCGCGCTTGTCGTTATGCGTGGCAAAGCTCGCAGCAGATATTTGCTGTACCGGATGATCATCAGCTAACTGCGAGTCGTTGAATCGCGATGCCAGCAGTTTGACCAAATCGTCAACTTGCACGGGAACCTCGGTAATAACATCCACAACGTCATCGGGAAAGCCAATGCCACTAAGTATGCGGTTAAGAATGTCGGCTTGCTTTTGGATTGCGACAACACCGGGGTCAATGTCTGACGGTACCGTATCAGCTGTACCCGAAAAAAGATCAGCACTCAGGGTTTGACCCATCACAACGATTTTCCGAATACCGGATGCAACCATAGCGGACCAGAAGTCCATACCCAGCGAACCCACTTCTTCAACGGTAACAGCGACGACAGAGTCGGGAAGATGGTCACCAAGAGTTTCCAGTGATTGACCGCTTTCGGTGTCGGTGTCGGTGTCAGTGTCGTTCTGATTTTCGTTTATTGAATAAATCAACAGACCGGTAACCGCTACATCCTTGCCACGCAGCATTTGCCGCGTACTGTCGATAGCAGTAGCTGGTGCCGGATAGGCATAGGTCATCGCACCTGACGGGCACACAGTCGCACAATGTCCGCACCCCTGGCAAAGGTGAGGATCAATCATGACGCCCTCGCCTGCATGCGATATGGCATTGGTCGCACAAATATCGAGACACTTGTTGCAACCGTTTAACTCACTGCGGCTGTGTGCGCAAATATCTGCCTTGTAGTCAAAATATTTCGGCTTTTCAAAATCACCGACAAAGTTCGGCAGGTCAGCGACTGCCCGCTCAAGTGCGGATTCATCTGTCGCGTGAAAATAACCAAACGGAGGTAGACGCATACCGAACACCGGCGTCGTGCCCAGATCAAGCAGCAAATCAAACAGTCCCGTTTCGGTTCGGCACAACACTCCTAGGTGTTCCGGCTGACTCTCGCGCTCGCGACGGTGCACCTGCACATCGAACTGACCCAGGTAACCATCAACGGTTGCCAACTGCCGGTAATAAACTGCGGTGCCATCCTCGGTTAATTCGCGACGCATTTGAGTCTCGTCTGCCGATTCCGGTAACGGACAGAGAATCGAAATTTTCAGCGCCGGGCAACGTGACACTATTTCAAGCGCCGCATCCAATGCCTCAGGCTCGCTGCTCGCAGCCACAACCAGACATTGGTTGGAGGCACGATAATCAATCAGCGAAGTTACAGTCGTGCGCGCGGTGTGTGCAGCCAGCTGCTCGCGTGCCTGTTTTATACCCAGTGGATCTGCCAGCGCCACAGGGTCACTACTGAAAACGACCGGAGCGCTGCCGTTTGATGATTCAGTATCAGACCGGTTTGTCATGTTGCGTACCGTGGTTGTCTAAGTTGGCCGGGCAACAGCTCATACTGATTTTTCCTCTGTCTTCGAGTCAGACTCAATACTGGAATCCGCCGTCGTTGCGTCATCAGTATTCTTTCGGGCATTGTCCGATGAGTCAGTCGAAACAGGATGCGACCCGCCTTCATCAGCTAATGCCTGAGATTGCACATCACTGTGTTGCGCGTCCGTCGTTTCAGCTAATTGATCCGTGTTGCGTTCACCGTTGTTATTTTCGTTGTCATCATCAGGTGATTCCAACGCTTCGGATTGGTTGGTTTCGCTCGCGGTCGTATCCGCCAGCGATTCCTGTTCCTGCGATGCAAGTTCTGCCTGACGAAGCTTCTCTTCCTCAGCCTGCTGCTCTGCGAGTTCGCGCTCCTTACGCGCCTGATGCCAGCGCATATCCGAGGTTATGGTATCGCCCAGCGGTTCAAAGGTTGTGTAGTCCTCGTCGTAATCGTTCAGTCCATCCCGTTGATTGAACACCGCATGACTGAATAAATGCCGCAACGCCTGTTTACGTAACTCGGGACTGACACCTTGACTAAAAAACCCACTGTAATCGCTGGAATCGCTGAGCGTGTCGAGAGACGGCATATCAGCATCCGTTAAAACAATTTCATCAGGACTTTGTTCAGCAGGAAGAGCTTGTCCCGTTGCATCAGCAGACGTTACCGATTCGTTGTCGTTGGCTGTCGAAAGATTCTGAGCGGTGGAATCAGCCGGACGTTCTGTGGCATCTTCGCTTTGCTCGACATCTGTTGTTTCGCGAGCCGACGTATCACGGGCATTCTGCTTGCGGCTTGACCAGCGAGAAAAAAAACGACCCTCGGTACTACTATGATCGTCTGCCGGTACCTGAGTGGTATCCGCAGATTTGGAAATCGATTGTTGGCTATCGTCTGGCATTGATAATTGCTGTGAGTGATAAAAAACGGATCAAACTTCAACCGTGATAACCACGCCGCCTGAACCGCCTTCGTTCATCCCAGGGGCTTAGTTCCTGATCGGGTTTGTCACCATTCGGGTTAACTGAATTTTCGTCAGCCGACCAGTTTTTACGCTTACGCTTCTTGAATGGCACGGGTTTGTAGTGCTGTAAAACATACTGCTCCATTACGACATACAACTCACCGGGTATGGGTGCGGTCACAACTTCAGCATCAATTTCAGTGTGTGCAGTGGCTTCATCATAATCAATGGTGACAAGCCAGGGTTCCACCGTGCCATCGATCTCATCCTTTTCGAGTACAACGTAGACCTTTGGCTCATTACCGATAAGTGCATGCCAGTATCGCTCACAGGCATCACGATACAACCTGACCGTATAGCCATTCCACAAGTGCCGCGTTCGACCATCACGATTACCGCTGTCGGGCAGCTCGGTACCCGCGGCGCCGTTGTACGACAGCTTCTCACCGACCAGCACACTGTCAAGAGACCAGACCGGCGATTCCCAGAAATCCCCTTTTACCAGTTTGCGCTCAAGCACCACCGACACCGGCAGCTTAATCTCGCGTTGTTGCAAATCAATATCCACTCGATTTGCTGTCCTCCGTATTGCGGTTATTCTGGGCTAGATGACGCACGCTAACCGTACTTTTTACTGTCTAAACGAGCGCTCATTGACCGCGCCCGCGTCTTTCAACAAGTTACGTTAAGCGCTGGCCTGTCATTAAGCAATGATCTTGTGCCGGCTATATCACCTATAAATGCGTATTTTTTCATAATAAAATGCCTGATTTACTACGGTATCTAATTGTTTTTTCTAGTTTTTTCCTCGCAATTTGACTTGCCACAGGTTTCTTCCAGCGCATTCCTATATAGTGATACTTTAACAACGGATTTCCGCGGTATCGACGCAGTTAATGTCGGGCATGACAATGACAAACGCAGCAACCAGACAAACAGGCGCACAAAAGCGACCCATTCTCTCAGATGAGGGCCTTGATCCGGCGTTTGCCGTACAGGCAATGGACGAATTCGGTGAACACCGGGATGTACACATACCGGGTGAATTACCGTTGACCCTGAAAGTGGACGGCATGGAGGTTGTCACGCTGATGACTCTGGGTACCGAACCCGAGGCCCTGGCGCTTGGTTATATCCGCAACCAGAAACTGATCGAAAACATTGAGGATATCGCCTCGGTTGCCGTTGACTGGGACCGCGAGGTTGCGGAGGTAACCACGGTTGCCGGCGAAGGAATCAGTGACTGGCAGGAGAAAATGAAAAAACGGATTATCACCAGCGGCTGTGGTCAGGGAACAATATTCAGCTGCACGGTAGATAAACTTTACGAAGTGAAACTCACTCCCCCGTCGCTGAAGCAATCAAAAATTTATGAACTCATCGCTAACGTCGGCAAACTAAACGAAGTTTATCGTGTGTCAGGTGCAGTTCATGGTTGTGGATTGTGTAGCGCTACTGAGTCACTGATGCACATTGAAGATGTCGGGCGTCACAATGCAGCAGATGCTATAGCCGGGCGTATGTGGCTCAACGGTATCGATGGCAGCGACAAAATTTTCTACACAACCGGTCGACTGACATCTGAAATTGTTATGAAGACGGCTTTCATGGGTATTCCTACTTTGCTGTCACGCTCGGGTGTCACGCAAATGGGACTCGAGCTGGCGACAGAGCTGGATATGACGATGATCGCAAGAGCGAAAGGCAAACATTTCCTGGTCTACAACGGCAAAGAGACTGTCGAGTTCGACGCTATTCCTCCGCAACGTCGTACCCCACCACCGACCAAAGGTATGCGCGACCTGGAAAAAAGCCTGTAACGCCCATAACAAAACGTCCGGTGTAACCCTTTAACAATGACCGTCAAAGAAAAACCCGGTATCGAAACGATTTCTTCGTCAACTGACTTACCGTCAGTCCAGACTCCCGAGCAGCTACCTTCTCTGCTGTCAGTAAAACAGCTGGCTGCTCTTCTCTACATTAACGAAAAAAAAGTTTATCAGCTGGCAGCCGATGGAGAGATACCCTGTACAAAGGTTACCGGCAAATGGTTGTTCCCCACGCAACTCGTACACGACTGGATAATAGAAACCAGCCACCCCGGTAGTCTGTCCGATCGTCTGGTTTTAGTCGGCGCTGACGATTTGTTAGTCGACAGACTGTGCCGCAGATTGTCACTCGAGCTGGGTCGAAGCGGTGTGCTTTGCTACAACCCCTGCGGTTCGATGCACGGTTTAAGGTTGTTAGCGGCAAGAAAAGCAGATGCCTGTTTTTTCCATTGGGGTGCAGATGAACGGAGTGATATTAGACACCATGGATTGCTTCGAAGTTTTCGTGAACACCGCCACTGGATATCGCTTCGATGTGTTTATCGAAATGAATGTCTGGCGTTTTCGCCAGCCTGTTTTGCCCGGTTAAAAAGCAAACTGGGCGATTTACCCGGACAAAGCGAACCGCTGAAAGATCATTCACGTCTCGGACAATTATTCGAACTACTTTCAACTGAAAAACTGCAATGGGCGCAACGCCACCATGAAAGTGGAACCCAGCGACTATTGGAAGATATCTGCAGCCAGTTCGGTATGTCACCTGAAAAGCTGGGAGAAACGGTTAGCTATTACGCTGGCGAACGCGAAACGGCTGCAGCAGTTGCTCACGATCAAGCCGACATTGCACTGACCAGTGAAGCAGTGTCTAGAGAATACGGTTTGCAATTCGTAACAATCGACAGAGTCGCAATCGACCTTGTCATGCTGCGTAAAACTTATTTCCAGAATTTGTCACAAACACTTCTCAAAAAACTAACTCATACTGACGAACACATCCAGAATCAATGGCATTCGTCTTACCAGCTACCTGGTGAGAATGAATTACACACTGTTAAATCTTTGTAAACTCACTAACAACGTAAACTATCTTCAACCCTTGGCAGTGGCTCTTGGACGTGTAATTGCACGGTGCTAGACTTAGTTCAAGGCTGTAAAACCTGATCGGTTTGCGAGTAGTTTTTACTTGCGTCTGTTAAACAACTTTCTGAAAACACGTATCAGATAAAAAAATATCTTTGCCTGTTGAACAAATCGTTATTAAGCAGTGAGCTAGCTGTGTTTTAATCAATAATGAATATTGTCAAACACAGGTAAACGAAAGTTTAGTTGATACAACAATTCAGCTCACAAACCTAAACAGAAAGTCGTTCGCAACAGTTAAATATCAGGTAACACGGAAGCGGCCGTCAATAGATTTTTCCTAACCTAGTATTGGAGATAATGAAGTGTCCAAATTTGATGAAGCGATGGAAGCGAGCAAGGCTCAAATGCAGAGTTGCAACATAGACTGCGATGAAGCTCTGCTCAAAAGTGTGACCAAGGCCCTTGGTCCTTCGATTTACAACAAAGACTCCAACCTTGTTGCAGCAGGTGACCCGAAGGAAGTGGAAAACATCAAGACCCGTTTTGTTGCAGGCAAATTGGGTGTGGAAGGCGCTGAAGCTGACAAGGCAATCGAGCATGCAATTGACAAAATCGGCTCAGCTAACCGACAGAAACTGCGACCGGTTTTTTATTACCTGATCGTGAAGTATCTGAACAAGGAATCTGTGTATTCCTGATTTGGTTTTGCACAACTTTCTGCGCGACGTCCTCCGTAATCTTTTGCGCGACCGGTGCCGAACAATCTGTTCGGCACTCCCTTGTCCGGTAGTACAATACCCGGCAGGGTCTTAACCATCAAACCCATCAGTTAGAAGAATCGACAGCCTGAGTAGTTTTTTTGGGTTCCAGGCAGCACGAATACCCATAATCGATCCGCGACTTACTCGTCAGTGATTCATACCGCCAGTAGGTTACAGGTTATCGGGTTACGCAATTCCGTATCACGCATTTTCTGATCGTACATTGACAGCACCTGTTGATTGCGTAGATCAAGGCTTGCAATTTTATCTGTCGTATTCAAACCCAGATCTTCCCGAATTGCCTTGCGCCGCAGTGCACTTGTCCGATACGAAAGAAACGTTTCCGGATCGCTGGCTTCATCCGCTTTAACACCCTTCGGATACAGTGTTACGTAAGCTCTTGCGGGAACCCGTCCAGCTTCGATCGCAAGCAAAAGCCGGTCTTCGGTTAGCATTCCATCGACAACCCTTTCGCAAAAAGTTTGTTCATCAATATTACTGTCATTGAACGAACGAATGAGAAAATCCCGTTGTCCTTCGTCAAGTCCGTATTCATCGGCCAGTATCGCCAGATTCTGGGTCGCATACAGATCAAAATAGTTAAGCGTTGACTCGAGCAACACCTTGCCCGCCTTCAAGCGTGTGCGATTAACGCGATGCGGACGCGTTATGTAATCTGGATCGGACTGACTTTGTTTTAATTCCTTCACCAAGCGTTCGATCAACGGGTTAACTATCTGCCCGCGCATGTTTTCAACCCAGAAGATTCGCGCACCGCTGTGACGCCACCAGCCAGTGAAAAGCTCCGGATCACGTATACCTTCTTCCAGAGATACCAACGTATCAAGCAGCTTCACAACAATGCCCGATAGTGTATAAGGCTGCCCCTTGTCAGTGGGTCGCAAGTTCATTTCGGTAAAGCGGGTCACGTTGTACTGACGCTCCGGCGAAATAATATACGGATGATCCAACGTACGACGTGCCTTATCGGCACCTTCCAACGCTACGGCTTCAGGGGACGCCAGTGTTGAGTCGGTCAATTCCGAAACCATCGCTGCTATCGGCGCACCAAAGCGATACATGATTTTGCGCAGCGAATGATCGTATCCTGTGACACGTCTTGATCCATCCTCGACAACATCATGCAACATCGCCAAGCTGACAACCAACGGCTCCAGTGCATTGCCCAACAATCGCTCGGCCAATGCGCTAATGCGAAACGCGTGTGCGGTCATGGTACTGATCGATTTGCGCCGACCCTTCTCAAGTGAGCGCATCATCTCCAGCGAAGCCAAATGGACGGTTTCTATCGAATTAGGTGCCTCAGCAGCAACAAAATATTCCATGATCGGTAAATTCAAATGCGCCTCATGCACAGCCTTGCCACGGCGCCCGGATAAACGAACACGTTTCGGTGTGCTCTCAAGGGCATCCTCAACCGCTATCAACAACGTATTACGCAAAGGCTCGCGCAAGGCATAGTGATCTACACCCGGCATTTCGTAGGCTGCATGTGTCAGACGGTAGTCATTCTCGAGGAACGGGCGTTCCGGAAAATCGCTGTCGACATCCACGCCCACTGCGACCAACTCTTTCTGCAGCTCCGGATCGAGGAAACTGATGACTCCGTCACCTGCAGCACGGGCGGTTAGTCGAAGGCGACTGCTGTATATCGCAGCCAGAACCGAATGCAAATGTTCGACATCCGGTAAGTCCACGCTTTGCCCTGCCTGAACGGCTGCTTCAAACCGCTCCAATCCGTCACGGTAATGGTTAGCAAGCTGTGTGATACGCGGCCCAAACCAGGTCAGCAGATAATCGTCATCAACCAGTTCGTACTCTTCCGATGACAATGAGCTAAACAGATAAGGCTTACCGATGGCGTCCTGAATCATCGCAGCGATCACTACATCATGATCGACTGCGGGCACGCCCTTGCCATGATCACCATATAACCTGACGCCAGCCAGGATGTTAGCCACTAGCACTGCCACATGGATTCGTGGCTCGAGCTTGGGAATCCGGTTGGAATTGATCTGGAGACCGGCCCCGAGCGCGTCAATATCGAGCTGATCGGGGTCTATAGACTCAGGGTCAACATTGTTGTCTTCGAATAATTCAGAAGCCAACAAGTCCCGACCGCGTTGTGTTTTGAACAAGGCACGCGGTAAGGCGGATAGTGGTACTGGGTGCTCGACTTCTGTAGCGATCCAGTGACGGGAGATGCGGCCTGCGATTACACGTTCTGAATCACAGGTGCCGGCAAGCAAGCCATAAGCACGCGCGAGATAGCGCAAATCTTCATGCTGCTTTGCTTTGTTCGGTGTAGCTCGTCCCATCGATACCGAAAGTTCTTGTACTGCGCACGCTGATTACCGAAGCAACACAGACAGATTGAAATGAGTAAGTCATTTGATAATAGCAACCCGCAAGCAGTTTTGATCGCTACGGTATGGACAGGGAAACGGAACGCCCTGAAGATGTGAACTGTATCAGCTGTCGGTCGGGGTTTTATCCTTGAACTCACACAAATCGTAAATTACGCATTCGCCACACTTGGGCTTGCGCGCCGTACAGGTATACCGCCCGTGCAATATCAACCAGTGATGCGCATCGACCAGATATTCCGAAGGCGTGGTTTTCAGCAGTTTCTTCTCCACCGCTAGTACCGTTTTTCCGCCAGCCAGACGGGTTCTGTTGGATACGCGAAAAATATGAGTATCCACCGCCATCGTTGGATGGCCAAAAGCGGTATTCAACACCACATTGGCTGTTTTACGCCCAACCCCCGGCAGCGCCTCAAGCGCGTCTCGTGTATCAGGTACCCGGCTGTTGTGCTCGTCTACCAGGTGTTGACACGTGGCTATGACGTTCTTCGCCTTAGTGTTGAAAAGCCCAATGGTCCGAATGTACTTCTTCAGCCCGGACTCCCCGAGCTTCAAAATCGATTCCGGCGTATTGGCGACCGGATATAATTTGTCGGTAGCCAGATTGACGCTGACATCAGTCGCCTGCGCAGACAGAATGACTGCAATTAACAGCTCAAAGGGATTGCTGTAATTGAGCTCTGTAGTCGGATTCGGATTGGACTGTTTCAGTCGGGCAAAAATCCGGGCGCGTTTTTCATTGTTCATACAGGTATTCTATGCAGGCAGACGGTTCGCCGCCAATACCGGTATGCCGTTGAGACAAGTGGAGGAACGATCATGTGTGGACGCATGAACATCACCGACAATGAAGGCATCCGATTCCTGATGGAGATCGTCGGTCTGTCATCCTGGCCGGCAGCCAGTCCACGCTTCAATGTTTCTCCATCCCAATCGCTGGACGTGTTGGTGCGCAGACAGCCAAACACTAGTGATGCTGCCGAAGCCACATCATCTGACGGCACCTACCAACACCGACAAATGAACTGGGGTCTGGTCCCCCCGTGGGCGCGTGACGGGCAATTCAAACGCCCACTAATAAACGCTCGTTCAGAAACTGTAAGAGAAAAACCCTCCTTTCGTCACCTTATTGGTCCTAACCGGTGCCTGGTTCCAGTGACGGGTTTTTACGAATGGCATCGCGACGGCAACACCAAGCGCCCGTTTTACATCTACCCGAGCAAAGGACGCGCGATGCTGTTCGGCGCACTGTATCAAGAGGTTGAAGACGATGTGCAGGTCACGCTGCTAACCACAGCTGCCAACGATGAGATGAACAAGGTTCATCACAGAATGCCCGTCATTATTCGCCCTGACGATATCGGTGACTGGATGAGTGACGATAAAGCCAGTGGAAGTGCCAATGAACACCAGAAGGCAACCGATAGTCACCAAAAAATCGATAGCCTGATGGCGCCTATCGACAACGATTGGCTGAGCATGCACGAGGTCAGCAGCTATGTCAGCAACGCCCGCAACACCGGACCGGAATGCAGCCAGCCACTGCAGGAATCAGCTCAAAGAGGGTTGGATATTTAAAGCCAGCACTGCACTAACCGGGAATACAATCAAAGAAACTTCATGCCGGCGTAAGACTTTTCCTGCAAACCAGCCAGCCGACTGGCTAGATCACCGCAGTGAATTTAAAGCTTGTGTCCGTCCGGGTCGAGAAAATAGAGCGAATCTCCTTCACTGACATTTTCTTTCCAAACATTGACGCTGGCCTTTATCAACCGTTCAGAGAAACTATTGAAATTACTCATATCCACAGCAAAAGCCACATGGGTGTAATCGGTTTTTTCACAGGGATTACCGAGCGACAGGCACAACCACAGATCGCCAACAGAAAGATTAGCGCCTTTATCCCAGATAACATGGCTTTTGAATCCCAGCAGCTCGGTATAAAACGCTGTGGATATCTTTAAGTCAGATACGGCCAGCGTGATGTGGTTTAATCCGGTAATCATTGCACGCAATCGCTAGCTTTAAGTTATATTCGCGGAAGCTAGATGTTAAACGATCGGCGGAACCTTTGTTAAGTGTTGCCATGCGATTAAAGTTGATACCGAAAGGTACTATTTATTCACACTGCTTCCAGTTTTGTATACAGTGGAATTAACAACAACAGAATATGGTGAGGATCAGAAATAAAAATTAGTGATGCTTAACTATTTGGTATCTATTTCAACCGGCTTTTCAATCGTCTCAGCAGTATTATTGCTGATCGTTTATACGCGACTGTATTTACTCTGGAACAAACCGGTCCGCTCCATCCTGTCAGCAGCCCTGCTGCTGATTTGTTTTGCGTCGATTCAAATGCTGAATTGGCGCCACCTCAATAATCCGGCTGACCTTTATGCATCTAAATTATATTCCAGCCTGATCATCCTGACCGCACCGGCATTCTATTTTTTTGTCCGTGGCTACATAACGGATGGTCGCGATAACTCTCTGCTTGATCTGCTCCACCTGATACCACTGGTTGCAAACGCGTTCGTCCCTAATAAATGGATCGTTCCAATCTCGTTTATGATGGGCTCGGTTTACGCCGGCCTGTGCGTTTATCTGATCCTGGATCTGCAAAACAAACGTAAGCGATTTAAATTGGAACTGGCAGCTATTGCCGGGTTTTTACTAATAGCCGTTGCCGTTGGCCTTATATCCACAACTATCGCCCAAAACAGTGTCTTGTTTCTTGTCAGCTATTGCGTATTGATCGGGCTATCTTTTTTCCTGGTGTTAGCTTTATTACTGTTGGTACCGGATACCGCACAGAACCTGAACGAAGCGGTGGAAATACGCTATGCAAAAAGCACGTTGGATCAAATTGACCGGAGCAGCACCATATCGCGACTCAAATCACTTATGGACGACGAAAAGTTGTATCTGAATGAACGCCTGAGCCTGTCCGATGTGGCAGACCAGCTCGATCTCAGCTCCCACCAATTATCCGAACTCATCAACGTAGAATTCGATCAGGGATTCTCACACTACATCCGTAGTAAGCGAATCGACCACGCTAAACGCCTACTGCGTGTAGAACCAAAGGCAAGTGTTCTGTCCGTCGGCCTATCGTCAGGATTCACCTCACAATCGAGCTTTTACACCGCCTTCGGCCAGATCGTAGGCCAAACTCCGGGCAAGTACAGAGCCCAACACCTAAAAAGCGTCTGATCAGGCGTTTATCCCACTCAAAATCTCCCGGATTATCATTTAGGAATATCGTAACCTATTGATTTTTTCGTTAAATAAATTTAGTTGTTCCTAATCCATAATCCCGGAGGTTAAACGACCGCTGATTGTCGAAACTACTCCTGTCATCTTCGAAAATTGCAGGAGAAAACCATGAGCATTACAGCAGCCACCTTTTTAATCTACATAGTCGCCGTAGTCCTGATTACGGTACTGGTCGCCCGCACATTAAGTAAGAACGGGGCGCTATTTCTAATCGACGGTTTTGCCGGCAACGAACCCCTTGCCCGGTCGGTCAACCACCTACTGGTCGTAGGCTTTTATCTAATCAATCTTGGATTTGCGCTATTTCAGCTCGATAGCCATAAATCTATCCAGACGCTGGATAGGGCAATTGTTTTTCTATCCAAGAACATTGGACTCGTCATGTTAATCGTCGGTGCTATGCATATGTTCAATCTCTACATCATCGGGCGTTACCGCAGTGAACAAATGCGAATAATGGAAAAGAAAGCTGTTCGCGATACGTCTGCTTAAAGTGCCGAATGAGGGAACGATTGCACAAATCAAAAACTGACTGTGTTTGGTAAACGACTGACGTCAGCTGTTTACACCCAGGTACGAGCCAAGGATAAATTAATTTGGCTTGGCTCGACCTGATAAAATCGCACTCAGTCAGTTGGATACAAAGAAGAAATTGAACGAATTACTAACTGTTCGGGGTTCAGTACTAGATTTAGTGTTTGTATCAGGGATATTAAAAGCCGCTCTAGTGCTTGTAGCGAAAGCAAGGAATCCATAACTCAACGCCATAGTCTATTTTTACATTGCAAATAGCCTATAAGCAGCACAAATTTTTTCTTCCAACTAATCCCCTACCGGAGTACACAACTCCAACAAAACACCAGTCGGACAACGCACATACGAAACAACTTGCCCCCAGGGTTTTTCTGCAGGGGCTTTAAGCTCGATAGCCCCATGCTCAAGTGCGGCTGCATGGGCGGCAGCAACATCAGATGTGACCAGTGCTATTTCAGTGCCTAGCGGTTTCTCTGATTCTGAAACACTAATATAGCCGCCAGTGAAATTTGAGCTGCCAAGTTCGTGTGATGCGAATGCAAGTATGGTTTCACCCGTATCCAACTCGCCGTAGTCCTTTTCTTCTGTAATGAATTTGCGAGTCATACCGAAGGCTTTTTCGAAAAACAGTAGTGCCTCGTCTACATTTAGGACATAAACGATTGCGTAGCCGAATTTAACCATGTTGTTTTCCGGTTAGCTTCATATTCTCGCGTTCGTAGCACGATCTAAATCAGATCAACGTTTAATACCCCGAAATGCTTATGCTTACTTGAGCTTCGCACGTCTAAGATACTCGCCGTAGCACATTGGAAAGTTGGATTCACACCAGCTTGCCAGCTCTTGTTCAGTTATCGGATGCACGACGGTCATATCTCCGGAGTAAAGTTGAAGCGACTTCCCGTCTCTGAATGCGGCCCATATCATCGCTATGCAAACACTGCCAGCGCCAATTGACGATGCAGCAGCATAACCTTCAGCATCATCTATTGCAGCAAAGCCAGTCTCGCTGACTTCGCCAGAATCATATTCCACTTGGTGTGATTTCAAGGTGTTCACACGACAAATGCTGACCGTATCAGAGCTTGGCGTCAAGCAACCGGACTAGCCTCGCTTTCCGTGATCTCGGGACAGTTTACCCAATTGCATTGCACGAACTACCATTTAAGTAAACTGTCACTGGAATACACAGCCAGCCACTTCAGGAATCAGCTCAAAGAGGGTTGGATATTTAGGGAACCTCTGATTTATCGCCTGCGTTGCCATGGCTGTGTTGAAATTCGGCTCAAAATGCTCATGTATTCGCATATACACTCCGCTTTTTCGCCAAATTTCGCCTTGCTCTGCCTGCCTCGCCTAATAAATCAGAGGTTCCTTAGTTTTGCTACGGTTTACTGTATTTGTGTTGTGGTTTTGCAACGAAGCTAAAAACAATTTCACCACAACGCTCGACCAGTCGCTGACGGCAGTTCAAAACCCAGACACTTCGCAATGGTAGGCGCCCATTCGGTTGCATGGGGTTGTCGGCTATTTAGTGTCGACGCAATCTTGCCAACCACCGGATGACCGCCAGCCACTGCAGCCACTTGCGTTACGGTTCTGGGCGAACCATGCTGGCCGCATCGCCCCTTGCGCTGATGTCCAAACACCCGTCCGCTGGTCGACCATACCAGCGAATGTTTGTCATCGAGATCAACTGCCCCTTCAATCTCGGGTATTTGCAGTAGCCTGGACGCACCCGGTCCGTCAACAACCTGCGCAACTGCCCCCTCATCATGTCCATGCCCTTGCAGACATGCTGCATCGAGGAGCGACTGGATTGTTATCTCAGGTTGAGACTGGTCTACCAGCTCCTGCTCATGATCACTGAGCACGAAAAACACGGTGTCCTGCCAGGCGGTTTTAAATAGTTCTACGACAACACCCAGATCATCATCGCAACGTTTGATCTGATCATGAACCTCTGTTGCCTCAGGCCCCCACACATGCAAAGCCGAATCAGGCTCATTAATGTGTATAAGACAGAGATCAGCCTTTGGTGCATCAAGTGCGATCAGTTGTTCAATAACCACCTGATTGGCGGCATAGCCCAGTGAATCGGTTCGGTTCGGTGGCTGTGCGTGGCTTTCACTCGGCCAGAAAACATCCGCCCGGTGCGCAGCCGTCACACCGATCATAGTCTGATCACCCATGACTGCAGCTGTTGTAAGCCCTTGCTTTGCAGCTGCATCGAACAGTGTTTCTATGGCAGGGCCAACGCTAGACGCACAGATGAATTCAGACCCGTTCCAATTTTTGTTGGTATAGATACCATGGTCCTGCACGTCACCACCGGTCACGAACGTTGCATGATTAGGAAAAGTTGACGACGCAAGCACCGAAATACCACCGCTCTGGCACCACCCTCCACCGTTAGTAATCAGGCGCCATAAGTTAGGTGTAAGATCCGGACCAACATAACGATTGGGCAGGCTGTCCTGCACGAAGACTGCGACTTTCATACCTGGGCTGTCAGCTATCTATATCAGTAAAGCTACTATAGACAAACAACAACGCGTAGCAACCGGCAACCGGCAACAAGCAATCCAAATCAGTCGGTGATCTGTTAGTAGGAACGCAACTGCCCTACCACCACACCTTGTATATCGACACGCGACCCGGCATAGCGCATGGGTTTCATGTTGACGTTTTCCGGTTGTAACTCGACTGATCCATCCGTTTTAGTTGCGCCCAGTCGTTTTAATGTGGCTTCCTGCCTGTCTATCAGTGCAACCACTATGTCACCCGCGCGGGCGGTGGATTGCTTTTTAACAATGACCGTATCGCCATCGAGTATGCCGGCCTCAATCATTGAGTCACCAGTTACTCGCAGTGCATAGCGATCCGGTCCAATAAAAAACCCGGCAAGATCCAAGGTATCCTCGTTGGACATGGCTTCGATGGGTTTACCAGCAGCGATCTTGCCGAGAAGCGGGATTCTGTAATTGTCAGTGTTCAACTGTTCGCTATCAGTTGACGGTAGGTTCACAGGCGACAGGTGGCTGCCCGTGACGGGGCTTGTGCCGAAAGTGGGCATAAAATGATCAGCGGCAGCCTTGCCGCTTGGAGTCAGGCTGATACTGCGCCACCCCCTGCCCTCGCGTTCAACACAATCTTTGGCTATCAAGGATTGTAAATACCGATGCACTGAGCCTCGCGAATTTACCTTGAGATGCCTTGCAATTTCAGCGACTGTTGGTGACTGCGTTGGACCGGCCAGCACTGCAATAGCGCACACAAGCTTTTTCTCAAAGCCTGTTAGTGTGGGTATGGTTGTGTGTGCGGATGTCATTTGTATTTAGAATATAGAGTACATTTAGAGAACATTCAAATGGTTTATTCAAGAATTTCAAAGAATT
Organism: uncultured Granulosicoccaceae bacterium; assembly: GCA_937951345.1. Classification (GTDB taxonomy): domain Bacteria; phylum Pseudomonadota; class Gammaproteobacteria; order Granulosicoccales; family Granulosicoccaceae; genus CALFCE01. The sequence continues at coordinate 6,643 of CALFCF010000001.1, read as the reverse complement.
TTTAAGATCAGCCTGTACGTGTAACGCTGTCCAATGGACATTCTCTGTTCGCAGTTTCGGCGCTATCGCAGCAACGTTTGCTTCAAACTGCCAGACAGGCGAGTCCAAGTTTGCAGGTCAAACACAAAATATGTTTTATATTTCATTCACAGTTGAGGCCACGAATCCGTTTCCCCATGCTCTTTGACCCAGAATCCATAGCGGCTGCCAACGGTGACTATACGGTGCGCGTTGAAGATCTCCATCCGGACAATCACAGCGGTGACGCGGGTGTCACACCACCATGGACGGTTACCCTGAAACGAGGGGAAACCGATTGCCATGTATTCGAAGCTGTCGACCTGTCTGGAAGCCCGTTGCAACGGGCTGGCCGGCGCATGACCTGTTTACTATCTCTTGGTGCGCAATCAACCTGGCAGATTCAACCATCACCGGCAGGTTGTGAAGCGCTTTTAATCAGTGGCGATTTAACCGAATCGCACACGATAAAAAAACAATTTGTAGAACGTTCCTACATTCGTCTGCCACAGGCGGAATCTCTGAACTTCAGCAGCCGGCACGGCTGTTACGCTCTCCTGAAAATCGGTGAGATGTCGATGCGCGATGACCAGGAGCGAATCATTGATTTGGCCAACGACAACGAATGGTTGCCCGGACCTGTGGAGCATACGGAAGTTTTGCCGTTGCATGTGCATGCCGAGCGGAGCGTTTTAATGATTCGATGGCTTAAGCCCGCATGGTTCAAACCGCAGCTCGACCCGCAGGGCGAGGAAATCTTTGTCGTTGAAGGAAAGCTGCACGATGCCTACGGCAGTTACGCACCGAAAAGCTGGTTACGCAATCCGGTTCCCGCCTGGCAGGCCTGGGGCGGACATCCGGGTACGCTGGTGTACTACAAAAACGGGCACTTTCCCGTCTAGTGGCCCTTTTGTAGTCGTTATACAAAGTTCACCGGCGTCCACAGTGCCCGATATAGCGGTGACGGAAACACAATGTCCGATATCAGCGCACACTAAAGCAGTATTCACTTCATAATAGACCGCATGAAGGTAACCGGAATACAGGTCATACATCCTGAACCGCATCCCCATGACGACAAGCTCATCCGAAACAGACCGATTAACCAGCGACCCGGAAGTTTGCTACAAGGCGCTGGTATCGCGTGATTCCCGATTCGATGGCAAGTTCTATGTCGGCGTCTTATCAACTGGCATTTACTGCCGTCCGGTCTGTCGTGTGCGCCGCCCCAAAGCCGTCAATTGCAGGTTTTACGATTCCGCAGCCGCTGCTGAACAGGCCGGCTTCAGACCCTGTCTGTTATGCCGCCCAGAAAATGCACCGGGTTGGTCCACGAACGATATAAGCCACCAACTGGCACTGCATGCTGCACGTTTGATGCGAAACGATCTGCATACATCGCAGCCGGTAACAGAAATAGCAGCGCAACTCGGTGTTACGGATCGGCACCTGCGAAGGGTGTTTGAACAACATCTGGGCGTGACACCGATTGACTACCTGCAGACACAACGCCGATTGATGGCAAGGCGTTTACTGGCAGGTACTGAACTTACGGTCAACGATGTTGCGATGGCATCAGGGTTTAGCAGCACGCGCCGTCTGCAAGCCAGTTTTAAGCAGCATTACCAATGCACTCCCGGAGAATTGCGACAGCAAACCCGTGTAAGAACAAAAAAGAAAACAGATACATTGGGAAGTGAAAAATCTGTTTTTCTACTGAGTTATCGCGAGCCCTATGACTTCCCGCGTATTGTTAAATTTCTATCGGCACGCAGTCTGCACGGAGTCGAATACACGGATGAATTGCGTTACAGCCGGACGCTATGCCTGCAAGATCCAATAAATGACACAAAAACCCACCGCGGCTGGATACATGTCACACCGGTGAGTGGTAAAAACTGCCTGTCACTGGCAATGGACGAGTCGTTGTTACCACAAGTTACCACGGTAATCGCAATCGTTCGCCACTTGTTTGATCTCGATGCGGACCCAGACGCCTACTTACCTGTGCTGGGTGATCTTGCCAGTGAGACACCCGGCTTACGATTACCGGGGGCCGCAAACGGGTTTGAACTTGCGGTACGGGCCGTGCTGGGACAACAAATAACAGTTAAAGCTGCACGCACGCTGGCAACCCGGTTTGTGCATCGCTTCGGCGATAAAATAGACAATCCGCTGAATGAAGAGCATGCCTACACGTTCCCACGGGCTTCGACGATCGCGCGCGCCCGCAAAGACAGCATCGCAAAGCTCGGTATCATCGGTCGACGTGCCGATACCATTCGACTAATTGCAAAAGCACTGGTTAAAGGCGAACTTGATCTGTCACCCACTGCAGATGCAGACACAACATTCGCAACGCTAAAGGCATTTCCGGGCATCGGTGACTGGACTGCACATTACCTGTGTATGCGGGCACTGCACTGGCCAGACGCATTTCCGGCAGCGGATTATGGTGTGATGAAAGCGCTGAATATAGATACACCGGCCAAAGCAAAACATTTAGCTGAACGTTGGCGCCCGTGGCGCGCTTATGCAGTTATGCATTTATGGCGATCACTCGAGACAGCGAGTAAACATGCACAAAAATAAGTCTAAACGCCCAGGCATACGCACAGATTCCGATTGCCAGCGGTTTGTAGTTACAGTGACACCTGAAGGAAGTTGGAGCACACGATGAATACACGTTACACATACTCAGACTCGCCGTTAGGCAGACTATTGATCACATGCAACGACAACGGACTGAGCGGTATTTGGTTTGATCAGCAAAAATACTATCCGCAAGTACCACAAACATGGCAACAGGATGACCGCAATAACTTGCTAAGCGAAACAGCTGGCGCTTTACAAAATTACTTTAGTACCGGCGATGCACCATCCACACCGTCACTTTCCCTTAGCGGCACGGACTTTCAACAGAAGGTTTGGCACAAGCTGTTGGAAATTCCAGCTGGTACAACCATTACCTATGGCGAGTTGGCTAAACGGCTAAATAAACCAAGTGCCGTTCGTGCCGTGGCAGCTGCAGTCGGGCGCAACCCTGTATCAATCATCGTCCCCTGTCACCGTGTTATCGGTGCATCGGGCTCACTGACGGGTTATGCCGGAGGTCTGGAACGCAAACAACACCTTCTGAAACTGGAGGCGAACGCCGTGGCAGATGACTTCCAGCTGCAACCGGTGGCAACCGCAATGGCAAACGATTGAAGCACAGCGCAGAACACTATTGCCATCTGGTTGAAACGCTGGCACAGGGTGCCGGTTTTCAAGCCGTTGGTTTCAGCGACACAGATTTATCCAGGCATGAAACGTTTCTTGAACGCTGGCTGGACGCCGGTTTTCATGGCGATATGTCGTACATGGAACGCCACGGGCGAAAACGTTCCCGCCCTGAACAACTGGTACCCGGCACTATAAGCGTCATCAGTGTTCGTATGGACTATTGGCCAGCACAAGCGGCCGACGCCGAACAGATTCTGAATGATGCTGAGCGCGGCTACGTCTCTCGCTACGCAACAGGGCGTGACTATCACAAACTCATGCGAAAACGTTTGCAACAGCTGGCGTCGAAGCTGACCGAACATGTCGGTGAATTCGGTTATCGCGTGTTCGTCGATAGTGCGCCGGTTCTGGAGAAAGCACTGGCTGAAAAAGCCGGACTTGGCTGGATTGGAAAACATTCCAACCTGTTACATCAGAATGCCGGGTCGTGGTTCTTTATTGGTGAGATCTATACCGATCTGCCACTTAATAAAACAGCGGACAGCGAACCAACAATGCAACGAGCGCAACTGAAAGAGTCTGCGCAATCCGCAACAACACCCATCAAAACGATACAACCTGCCGATAGTATTGAACTAATCGGCAACGAAGTTAGCAAAAACAATCATTGCGGCAGTTGCACAGCGTGTATGACGGCCTGCCCGACCGACGCGATAGTCGCTCCCCGCCAGGTGGATGCACGACGCTGTATCTCCTACTTGACGATAGAACTTCGGAGTTCGATCCCGGAGGAATTTCGCCGTGCCATAGGTAACCGCATTTATGGCTGTGACGACTGCCAACTGGTCTGTCCGTTTAACAAGTTTGCATCAGAGACCTGCGAGGCTGATTTTGAGCCACGCCACGCCCTTGATCACAGCCGGCTGGTGGATTTATTCGCCTGGACCGAAGCCGAGTTTCTACAGAAAACCGAAGGTTCAGCGATAAGACGCATTGGCTACGAGTGCTGGTTACGAAACATAGCGGTTGCGCTTGGCAATGCACCGACGACGACAGATGTAACTTCAGCATTGGTTGCGCGCCGCGAAGACACGTCCGCACTCGTCAGAGAACATGTAGACTGGGCGTTAAAACAACACAACTAACTGCAATTCATTTCTTTGTCATGACATCAACAACCCAGACGATCAACATCTCGGCAAATCTCAATGAAAAAACCGCACTGGTAACCGGAGCAGCATCGGGTATCGGTTTCGCTACTGCATTATTGCTTGCTGAAAACGGCTGTAAAGTGGCACTGAACGACTTACCCGGAAACCCGCGGTTAAAACAGGCTGTTGATGCGATCACATCCAAAGGTTATCAAGCGATATCTGCACCCGGTAACGCCGGCGATGAAGTATTAGCAACCGAAATGGTCGAAACCGCGATAACCGATCTCGGTCGACTGGATTTTCTGGTGAACAATGCAGGTACACCGGGGACGAAGTCACCGATCCCGGCACATGATCTGGACACACCTGATCAAAACTTCTGGACAAAGTTGCTACAGGTCAACTTGCTGGGACCCTGGTATTGCACACGTGCTGCAATAGGCGCGCTACAGAAAACCGGCGGGGCTATCGTCAATACCGCATCCATTGCGGGAATCTATGGCAATGGTTCTAGTTCAACCTATGCTGCAACCAAAGCTGCGCTCATCAATCTAACCAAAGAACATGCTCGTGCATTCGGACCGGACGTCCGTGTCAATGCCATAGCACCGGGAGTTGTAGATTCTGAGTGGGAGTGTCGTTTTGAACGAACCGATGAATTTATGAGCAAAATTCCGTTAAAACGCGCAGGTACACCCGAGGATTATGCAGAAGCGATTTTGTTTCTTTGTGCCGGTGGTAGATACATTACCGGTGAAACATTGGTGGTTGATGGCGGGTTAACAGCCGGACCATCAACGCAGGTATAGCGACACCAGGGAGACTGACTATTGCGCGCAGAAAACCTGTGCGCTATCGAGGGCGTCCGAATACAACTGTCCAGTATCGTCTGAAGTCAGCGCCTTCGTCGATCACACAACTCGCACCCATATGAGTGTAGTTTGATCGCATGATATTCTGACAGTGGCCCGGGCTATTGAGCCAACCTTCTTGAACAACCCCGGTGGTACGCTGACCCGCCGCGATATTCTCTCCTACTGTACTGAACGTAAAACCTTCTGCAGTGGCGCGCTGTGCAGGACTGGAGCCGTCAGATCCCGTGTGACTAAAGAAATTGTGCCTCGACATATCGGTCGAATGACCTGATGCCGCGCGAGCTAAAGACTCATCCCATGCTAAGGGTGCAACGGCTTCGAATAGACTGCTGCCACAGGCACGGGAAATTTGCCGTGCCTGGTTGGTCAACTCAAGTAGCGCCGTTCTGAAAGTCTCCTGATCAGCGTCACAGGCGACATCTTCAAGTACGATAGTGGAAACTGGAGCAGAATCAGGTTGCGAAGTCGGCAGATCAATGGATTCAGGCGCTGGCGCTGCAGGAGTGATTTCAATCTCAGCCTGAGGAACCGCTTCTTCATTAGTGTCTGGAACTAATTCTGTTGTAGAGGCAGGAGGTGATACGTTCTGCGCCGTCAGTTCAACATCCAGTTCGACTATTTCGATTGGTTGGTTTTCTTCGATCGGCTGGTTTTCTTCGATTGGCAGGTTGTCAGTTGCAGCACCAATACTTAACTCGTTCTCTACAGTATCCAGAGCAGAAGACCCGTTGCCGGAGCCACACGCTGCTGCCAAACTGCAAAGACATATAACTAAAGAAAACCGCAGGCGATTTTTACTATTTGAGATAACAAAGGCATTGCCCAATCCGACATTCAATGAGTCAGTCGGCGCAATGCCCGGTTCCGGGTTTAGTTTTCGAATCCAGCGAGTACGATGGTCTATTGAGGAAGAGAACTCGGTTAATACAGCTACTTTCATTTGGCACCACTAAATTACAACCATAAAACACTTTCAACTACCCGTTAACCAGCGCACTGATTGCAAGTAGTCCTAATAAATCTTAAATGGATAGCGGCGTTGAGAAAAAAATCTGAATTAAATTTCAAACGATTGGAGTGATACAACTGGAAAACCGGGGAAACCAGGGGAATTCAGTGTCTTACTATCAGTTGATAACCTATTGTTTATACAAGCCAACAACGACGAATGTTCAGGAACACACTGTCGAATAGCTCCTAGTCTTACAAACGAGCAAGGACTGAGTTAGCTTAAGGAACCTCTGATTTATCGCCTGCGTTGCCAGGGCTGCGTTGAAATTCGGCTCAAAATGCTCATGTATTCGCATATACACTCCGCTTTTTCGCCAAATTTCGCCTTGCCCTGCCTGCCTCGCCTAATAAATCAGAGGT